>MWCA01000040.1 GCA_002069785.1 Lentisphaerae bacterium ADurb.Bin242
CGGATCGGAATCGCCCGGGCGCTGGCGGTCAATCCCCGGTTCATCGTGGCGGACGAGCCGGTGTCCGCGCTGGACGTGAGCGTGCAATCCCAGATCGTGAATCTTCTGCAGGACATCCAGAACGAAACGTCCGTGGCTTTTCTCTTCATTGCGCACGACCTGGCGGTTGTGGAACACATCAGCCGCCGGATCATGGTCATGTATCTGGGACGGATCGCGGAAAGCGGTCCGTCGCGCGAACTGTGCACGAATCCGGCGCATCCGTACACCCGCGCCCTGCTGTCCGCCGTGCCCTCGACCGACCCGGCCCGGCGGCGGAGGCGGGTGATCCTGACCGGGGATGTGCCTTCTCCGCTGAATCCGCCTTCCGGGTGCCGTTTCCATACCCGCTGTCCGTTGAGACAGCCCGTCTGCGAGCGCGAGGAGCCGGCTCTTCTTCCCCTCAAAGGCGACAGCGTCCGGTATTGCGCCTGCCATTTTCCCCTGACCTCCACGGAATGAATTTCTCCCGCGGGCGGGAAGCGGTCCGGATCAGAGCCTCTTTTTCTTCTGCTGTTTCTGCGGGAGGGGTTTCGAGGAGGAATAGCTCCGGCCGGCGTCGGCGGTCCGTTCCGCCGACTTGAGCTGACGCTGTTCCTTTTCTTCGCGTTCCCTGGCCCAGAGACGCTTCTTTTCATCCAGGATTTTCTGTTCCGCCAGTTTCAGGTTGGCGTCATACGTTTCGAAATTGACGTCGGGAGGAACATGGAGATATTTGAGAGTGCGTTCCGCGATGCTCTTGAAGTAAGGCCCGGAAACGGCTCCTCCGTAATAGGCTCCCTGGGGTTCGTCCGCCGTGACGAGCAGAACGAATCTCGGGTTGTCCGCGGGGACGAAGCCGACGAAGGAAGCGGTGTATTTCTCATGGGAATAGACCCCGTTGACCGCCTTCTGCGCCGTGCCGGTCTTGCCGGCGACATGATACCCGCGGATGGCCGCGTTCTTGGCCGTCCCGCCCGGTTCCGTGACCCGTTTCATCATATCGACGATTTCACGGTGGGTGGACGGATTCCGGAAAAGGGCCTGACCGCGCTGGACCGGGACCTTCTGGACCTCCCCCGTGTCCGGGTTCTGAATCCGGTCCACGAAACGGAGCTGGACGGAATGCCCGCCGTTGGCCAGGATGCAGTAGGCGCGGACGATCTGGAGCGGGGAGGCGCTGATGCCTTGTCCGATGGGATAGCGCGTGATGGAGATTTTGGTCGGATTCTTGTAGAACAGTCCGATGGTCTCCGGGCGCAGCGGAGCCCCGGTTTTCTGCCCGAAGCCGAAGCCTTCCAGTGTCTTTCTCAGGTTGGGTTCGCCCAGTTCGATCGCGATTTTCGCCGTTCCGATGTTGCTGGACTGCTGGATGATCTCCGAGACAGTCAGAACGCCCATCGGGTGGGAATCCCGGAGGAGCTTTCCGGCATAGAACCAGCGCCCGTGTTCGCAGTCGAAACGGGTTTCCGGCGTCACGACGCCGCGGTCGAGGGCTCCGGCAACGGGGAACGGCTTCATGATGGAGCCCGGCTCGAACGCCATTTCCGCGATCGGGTTCCGGGAGGTGAATTCCTTCAATGTGGAACGGTCGTTCGGATTGAAGGTCGGACGCTGGGCCACCGCGAGAATGTCACCGGTGTAGGGATCGGCCATGACCGCGTAGGCGCGGACGGCCTTCGTGCTTTCCATGAGCTTGTCGATTTCTTCCTCCAGGATCGCCTGGATCGGCTCACGGATCGTGAGGTAAAGATTGTAGCCGTCGTGTTCCTTTTTCTTGGAGACTTCGCCGAAGGAAAGGGGAATCCCGTCCCGGCTCCGTTCATACTTCATTTTTCCGGCCACGGAACTCATATTCCGGTCGTAGAACTTTTCCAGGCCGCTTCGGGCAATCACACGGTCGCGGTCGATGTTCGTGAATCCGAGAATGTTGGAAAGCATCTCATTCTTCGGATAGGTCCGCTTCATGTTCACGAGGCACTTGATCCCCCGGAGATTGGCTTTCATGATGTTCAGGCGGTGCCGCTCGAATTTGTTGAATTCGATGTAGTTGTCGATCAGCACATAACGGCGTTCGACCACTTTTTTTGTGCCGTCTTTTTCCGTGACGATGGTTTTCTTCCGGTTCAGCTGCCGGAACAGGCGGTCTTCATCGACGGACAGTTCCCTGGCGAGGAATGCGGCGGTTTCGCGGCACTCCTTTTCGCTGGTGATTGCGGAGGGATCGCCGATCACGCAGCCGTAGGGGGTGTTGCCCACCAGCAGATTCCCGTCATAGTCGAAAATCTCTCCGCGGATTCCGTCGTATTCCTTTTCGATCGTGTATTTCGCCTTGGCCTTGGAAAACAATTCCTCATGACGGAGAATCTGAACGGTGTACAAATGGTAGACCAGCAGTACAAAAAGAAGCCCGAACAGCCAGCAGGCCACTTTGATGCGGATGCCGATGCTTCTGTATCCCGTCATATTTCACCTGGAAAAAGCGTTTCAGCGCTTTTTGCTGATTTGTGCATATTCTTCCGCGGTCCGTTTCTTAATTCCGTTCTCCGAGGAAAGCTTCTGTTTCAACACCTTCTTGCGGGGGATCGGGGGATCCATCAGGGAGACGTAGGAAATCTGACGGTAGTCCGCCTCGCGGAGTCCCAGCTGGTAACGGGTGATTTTCGCGCTGATGCTCGGCCAGGCGGTCAGTTCCTCGCGGCGGTTCCGCAAGTTGTAGACCTGAATGTTCAGCTCCTTGAGCTGGGTGCGGATCTGGGCGGCCCTCTTGTTGAGCGCTTCGATCTTCGCGTTGAAGTTGATCCGGTAGGCGACCGCGCAGAAGATCAGCAGACAGATCAGGCTGATCCGTACGGCAAATCCCAGCAGCCACGGTTTGGAGTGATGCGGCCGGACCGGCGTGATGTGCTCGACGCCGTCGCTCTTCAGTGTTTTGGTATAAGTGTTCATTGTCTCCGCCTGTATTGAAATTTGGTTGAAGTTTGATAAAGTTTATTGCAGCTTGCGCGCCCCCCGGAGTTTGGCACAGGCCGCCCTCGGATTGGCCCGGAGTTCGTCTTTTTCCGCCGTGACGGGTTTCCGGGTGAGGATCTCCAGCTTCGGATGCCAGTTGCAAATGCACACCGGACACCCCGGCGGACATTTGCATTTCATCGCCATGTCGTTCATGAAACGCTTGACGATGCGGTCCTCCAGCGAATGAAAGCTGATGACTGCCAGTACTCCGCCCGGATTCAGAAGCTCCGTCGCCGCCTCCAGTGCGCTTTGGAGCTGCCCGAGTTCATCGTTGACCTCGATCCGGAGCGCCTGAAAACAGAGAGTCGGAGCCGGAGGCGCCCCGCGGCGCGCGGAACGTTTCAGCACTTTGTCGCAGACTTCCGCGAACTGGAAGGTCGTCTCGAAGGGTTTTTCTTCCCGTTTTTCAACGACCGCCCGGGCCAGGAACCGTGCTTCGCGGAGTTCGCCGTATTCGCGGAAAATCCGCTCGAGCGCTTTTCCGTCGTAGGTGTTCAGAACCCGCGCCGCGGTCCGTTCCGTCCCGGTGTCCATGCGCATGTCGAGGGGGCCGTTGGAACGGAAGGAGAACCCCCGCTTCGGGTCGTCGATTTGCGGAGAGGATACCCCCAGGTCCATCAGGATGGCGTCCGCGCCGTCCCAGCCGGCCTGTTCCGCGACTTGGGAAAGATGGGCGAAGTCGCTTTGGACGAGCGTGATCCGGTCGGCGGCGAATGCAAGATTTTCCCGGCTGCGCGCGATGGCCTCGGGATCGCGGTCCAGTCCGAGAAGACGGGCTTCCGGATTCTGCCGGAGGACCCGTGCGCTGTGGCCGCCGCGGCCGAGCGTACAGTCGATCATGCGGAACCTGCCGGACGTCCTTCCCTCCGTGAGAAGGGATACGGTCTGTTCGGCGAGAACCGGAATGTGGCTGAACTCAGTGTGTCCGGAATTCATTTTACCGGCCTCCCGCGGGTTCGGGCAGTTCGTTGATCCGCTGCATGACGTCGAAGAAATCGTTGTTTTCGCTTTCATTCAGGGACTGCCAGCCTTCGGGCGTCCAGAGCTGGATGTGCCAGAAGGCGCCGACCAGAACGATCTTGTCCCGGAAGCCTCCGTGGTCCAGCAGTTTCTGCGAGATTTGAATCCGTCCCTGCTTGTCGCACACGCAATTTTGCGCGCGCGAAGCGCAAAGCGCAAGGTCCCGGAGCGGACGCGCGTCCGCCAGCGACATTTTCTGGGCTTTGAGGATCACCTGTTCGTAGAAGGTTTCCCGGGGAATCAGCTGTACAATATGTTCCTTGGCCGGAAGGAGATAGAAAACCGTTTCCCCCTCTTTCCTGCGCCATTCCGACGGGATGGCCACTCTGCGCTGCGAATCGATCGTGTGCGTAAAGTGATCGACAAAACAAAATTGTTCCCTCAGTTCCGCCATTGGACCCCATCCGTCTCTTATTTGCACCTAAACTCCCCTAATTACCCCTATTCTACCCCTGATTTCCCCTTTTGCAAGCGTTTTTTCAAAAAAAAATGATTTTTTTGGAGTTTTTTTTGAATTCGGGCGGAAAAAAGGATCATGACGGCCTGCCGGAGCCGTTATGATCCCTGAAAAAAAACAATGAATTTTTATTGCATGCCGCCGGGTTACGCCGGGAAATGGAATCCGCTGTTGAGGTTGACGGTTTCACCGGTCATGGCGCCGCACCGGAGGGTGTTCACCACGCACTCGGCGACCTCATCGGCGTCCGCCGCGCGATGGAGGGGGAAGGTTTCGAGCTTCTGCCGGATTTGTTCTTCCGTGAGCCGGTTGTGAATGTTTTCCGTGACGACCATTCCCGGCGCGACCGTGTTGACGGTGATGCCGTATTTCCCCAGTTCGAGGGCGAAGCCGCGGGTGAGCGCATGGAGCCCGAGCTTGGAAACGGCATACGGAATCATCTTCGGCGGCACCGCCGCGTGCGCCTGGACCGACGACATGTTGACGATCCGTCCCCAGCGGCGTTCCTTCATGCCCTCCGCGACCGCGAGGATCGCAAGGTAAGCCCCGGTCAGATTCACATGAAGGAGCCGCTCGAACCACTCGCCGTCGGAAAGTCCGTCCGGTCGCTGATAGGGGTCCAGGCGCGCGTTGTTCACCAGAATGTCCACGGGAGGAACGCCGTAAAGTTTTTCCCGGAGCTCGTTCTCGCTGGAAATATCGCAGAGGAACACTTCGGCTTTCCCTCCGGCTGCCCGGAGCTCTTCGCAGACGTTCCGGACTTTGTCGGGGTTGTGGGCGCCGTTGACCAGCACGAGACATCCCTGTTTTGCCAGTGCGGCGGCGATTCTTTTTCCGATTCCCTGCGAGGAACCGGTCACCAGCGCCGTTTTTCCCTGGATGCAATCGGCCATGATTTATTCTCCTTCCGTTCCCGCCAGCGCCTTCCGATGGGCGGAGGCCAGTGCTTCGATGTCTTTATAACGGTTGTCGCGGACCAGTTCCGGACGGAAAATCGAAGCTCCGGCTCCGAGAGCGCACGCGCCGGTCGAAAGCATGTCCTGAACCGTTTCCGGCGAGACTCCGCCGGTCAGCATGAACGGAATGTGGGAAAGCGGACTCATGACTGTCTTCACGTAGCGGTGTCCGCCCGGAAGGACCGGGAAGATTTTCACGAGCCCGGCTCCGCATTCCCACGCGTGCTCGATCTCGCACGGCGTGCAGGCCCCCGGAATCGGAAGCATTCCGAGTTCGCGGGTGAGCGCAATGACTTTTTCATTTGTGTTCGGGGAGAGAATGTATTCCGCACCCGCCTGACGGGCCGCCCGGACCGCATCGGTGTTCAGGACCGTGCCCGCGCCGAGCCGCAGAATTCCGCCGAAACGGGCTTGCAGCAATTTCAGCATTCGCGGAGTCTTTTCCAGCGTGTCCGGGTCGGCCGGGTCGAACGTGACTTCCAGAAGGTGTATGCCCGCCCGGATCACCGCTTCCGCGCAGTACAGAATGCGGTCTTCCGGGATTTTCCGGGCGATGACGATCAATTTTTCCTGTCGGATGTGTTCCAGTGCGTTCATTTCTGGATTCCCTTGAAGTAATAGACGGTATCCTCTTTCGGGCGGATGTCGGTCAGGTTGCCGGTGTAGTGACGGAGGTTGCGCGGCTTGTAAGGATGTTTTTGAACGGCCTCCTCATGGATTTCGATTCCGAGGCCGGGTTTGTCGGGAATCCGGAGGAAGCCGTCTTCGAAAACGACCTCCTCGTCGGAGAAATCCTTCCGGAAGGAGCCGTCGGTCAGCATGATTTCGTGAATCAGGAAATTCGGCGTGCACGCGGCCAGCTGGAGGATCGCGGCATTGGAGACGGGTCCGCTGGGATTATGGAAGGAGACGGGGATATGGCGGGCCTCGGCCATGGCGGCGATCTTTTTGGATTCGAGAATGCCGCCCGCGTGAAAGATGTCCGGCTGAACGATGTCGACCGCGTTTTTGTTGAAAAGATCGTTGAATCCGAACTTGGTGTAGACCCGTTCCCCGGCGGCGACGGGAATATCCGACTTCGCACGGACGGCCGCCAGCGCGTCGAAGTTGTCCGGCGGGCAGGGCTCTTCCAGAAGCATCGGTTTGAACGGGGTGAGTTCGCGGGCAATCGCCGCGCCCGTGTAAGGATTGAAGCGGCCGTGACATTCGATCAGGAGGTCGATGTGCGGCCCGACCGCCTCCCGGACGGCTCCGACGGTTTCCACGGACTTTTCGAGCTCTTCATTGCTCAGTGTCATGTGCGCTTTCCCGAAAGGGTCCCATTTCAGCGCCTTGACGCCCAGCGCGACGGTCTCCCGCGCCTTGGCCGCGAACTCGGCGGGCTCGCGCGCCCCGGTGAACCAGGCGTTGGCATACATTTTGACCCGGTCGCGCATTTTTCCTCCGAGGAGGGCGTAAACGGGCGCGTTGAAGTATTTGCCGGTGATGTCCCACAGGGCCATTTCGATGCCGCTGACGGCGGACGTCAGGACCGGGCCCCCTTTCCAGTAGATGTCGCGGCAGACCTCGAAACACATGCGCTCGATTTCCATCGGATTGCGCCCGATAATGAGGCGTTTGAGGTCTTCCACGCATCCGGAAAGCGCCATTTCCTGGGTGCCGAGGGAGGCTTCCCCCCAGCCGTGAAGCCCTTCGTCGGTTTCGACCTTCACGAAGGTCCAGTTTGTGCGGAACGCATCGCATACAAAAGTCTTGATGTCGGTGATTTTCATGGGCGGACTCCTTGATTTTTTGGAATTTCTTTGGACAATATACTTGAAAAAGGCATGGAAAACTATATATATTATGCTGTATATGCCTCAAATGATGCTGGGGGGAAGATGCTTACGCCGTTGTTGGAATTCTCGAAATCGCTGGAGTCCCTGGAAATTTTCGGCGGGATTCGTTTCTGCTGGCATTTTCTGGACAGTTCCCTGCTTTTGAGCGTGCCCGGCGTTCAGACGGAGCATGACCGGACTCCCTTCTGCAAGAAACTGAAGGATGTTCCCGGAATGCACCGTTTGTGTCTGCAAAGCCATCGGAAAACGGCTTTTGCCCGGGCGCTCCGGCTCCGCGAACCGTTTCTTCTGCATTGCCACTGCGGATGTCTGGAGCTGGCGGTCCCGTGGTTCCCGGAAAACCGTTTTGCCGGGATTCTTTTTGCCGGAACGTTTGCGGATGCTTCCGCGGCAGGATATTCCGAATTTCAGAAGGAACGGTCTCTTCTGCCGGTCATGGAAGAGCCCAGGCTCCTGGCATTGGGAAGGTTTCTGGAGGACATGATGGCGCGCCAGCTTGCCGGACTTCGTTTTCCGGAAAGCGATCCCATGCTGCTGCCGCCCGTTCCGACGGAGGATTCCCGGATTCTTCTGGCGGCGAAATACATGCGGGCGCACAGTTCCGAAAAGCTGACCGCTTCGCGGATGGCCGCCCGGGTCGGCTTGAGCCTTTCCCGCTTTCTGCACCTGTTTTCGGAGGAGGCGCGATTCCCGTTCAGCGACTGGCTTCAACGGCTCCGGGTGTCCTCCGCCCTGCGGCTTGTGGAAGGCTCGGATGTCCCGTTCGGGACCATAGCGGAGGTCTGCGGAATCATCGACCAGAGCCGGATGACCTTTCTGTTCCGCCGCTATTTCGGGAAGACGCCGCGCCGGATTCGCGCCGAGGCGCGAATCCGGACGATGCGGTAAGCCCGCTCCGGCATCCGGGGACGGATAAAATGCCGTTTTCCATGATCCGGCATATTGCAGAAAAGCGAATCTTCGTGTATAGTATTTTTCAAACCTATTTGAAAGGACAGCGAGGATCATGAACCAGATTTCAACCCCGGTTTCGGGGCAGTATGCTTTTGAGAGATTCAAATCTTTTTCGAGGTGGAAACGCGCGGCGAAGGGAGCCCTGACCCGTCTGATCGGGCTGGATGAGCTCCTGGCCCTGGAACGCAAACCGATTGTGCCCGAACCGCTCTGGAAACGGAAAATCGAACTTGGAACGATCGAAAAAATCGCCTTTGAATCCGAACCGGGCTTCCGGACGTTCGCCTATGTGTGCCTGCCGAAGAAGGCGAAGGCCCCCTGTAAGACGTTCATCTGTTTGCAGGGACATTCCACCGGAATGCATACCTCCATCGCGGTCGAGTGGAAAGACGAAACGACCCCGAAAGCGATCGAGGGCGACCGCGATTTCGCGATCGGCTGTCTTCAGCGCGGAATCGCCGCGGTCTGTCTGGAGCAGCGCTGCATGGGAGAACACAGCACCAACGAAAACCGGGAGCCGAGCTGTTTCGTGCCGACGATGATCCGTCTTCTCGGACGCCGCACCACGCTGGCGGAACGGATTTACGATGTGGACCGTCTTGTGGATTACCTCTATGCCCGCAAGGATATCGATCGTACGCACATCGGACTCATGGGCAACTCCGGCGGAGGCACCACGACCATGTTTGCCGGAGCGCTCCTCGACCGGATCACCCATTCCATGCCGTCGTGCAGTTTTTCTTCTTTCCGCGACAGCATCGGAGCCATGCAGCACTGTGCCTGCAACTATATCCCCGGGCTCCTTCTTTACGGGGAGACGGCCGACGCCGTCGGGCTGACCGCTCCCAAACCGGTCGTGGTGGTCAACGGAGTGGAGGATCCCATTTTCCCGATTCGCGCGGCCAACGAACAATTCGAGCGTATGAAGAAAATCTATGCCGCCGCCGGAGCGCCCGGAAATTGTGTTCACGCCATCGGAAAGGAAGGGCACCGTTTCTATGCGAAGGAAGGCTGGGATGCCATGTCGGAATTCTTCTTGAAGTGATCCCTCTCCGGCTTCCGTCACGGTAACATGAAAAAAGAAGGAAGAACCGCTGCGATTCTCCCTTTTTTCGTTTTTCCGGAAACGGTTACTGGAGGAAGTGTTTCATCCTCCGGAAATTGGATTCGATCGCCGCGATCCAGTCTGGTGTCGGGACTTCATAATTGAGCTTGACTTCGTAGTTGAAGGGACCCGTGTAGCCGATGTCGCGAAGGGCTTCCAGGAAGGCTTTCCAGTCGATGACGCCCATGCCGGGCAGCCAGTGCCGCTCGTCGATCCCGTCGTAATCGGAAATGTGAAGGGCGATGAGCTTCGGACCCAGGTCGCGGACGATGGCCGGGAGGGTGCGGAACTGTCCCATCAGATGATTGACGTCGAGACAGCACCCGAAGGTATCGGAAAAACCGTCGAGCATCTTGCGGAGGTCGGCAACCATGTTTCCCATGCACTGGCGCGGAAGCAGTTCCAGGGCGAGGCGCATCTTCCTCTCTTGGATTTCCGCCTCCACTTCCGCCATGCTTTTCCGCAGCTGTGCGATATGTTCGGGGCGGAGACTCTGGTCGACGGGCTCCGTGCTGGGATGAAGAATCAGTATTTCGGAACCGAAGAACTCGGCTTCCTTCAACAGCGCGCGGAAACGCGACAGCGCACGGATGCGGATGGTTTCGTCCGGATCGGAAAGGTCGTCCGGCTTGGTAAAGGGAATATGATAGGAAATGGCTTTTTTTCCGGTCTCGGCAAGCATCTTTTTGAATGCTTCCCGGACTGCCCGGTCGTAGTCGCTGACGAAATTGACCGGATTGAGTTCAAATGTGCGGATGCCCGAGTTCCGCAGAATTTGAATCTGCGAATGGTTCAGCCCGCCGGTAAGGGAAGTGATGGAAACACCGAGTCCTGAATCAAACATGGGAAGAATTCCTTTCCGTAAAAAATAGGTTGGGAAAAAATACTCCGTTCCGCGGGAAAGTCAAGATGACCGGCAAAAAAAGACGGCGCCGGATTTTTTTCCGGCCCCGCCTTTTCAATGTCTGTCAGACTCTTACTTGATGGTAATGGAAATATCTTTGAACTGGAGGTCCGCCGGCTTGTTGTTCCAGTTGGCAAGGATGACAAGTTTGGCCTTGGCTGTGGATTTCGGCCAGACGTTGTTGGCCCAGCCGGACTTTGCCATTCCCTTGATGGAGCCGGTCATGACTTTCCAGTTGTTGTCCGTATAGAGGTTGCCGCCCGTATAAAGATATCCGCCGCCGGCATGGACGCGAAGCGCGGTCCCGGCTTTGAAATCCGCCGGAACGGTGTTCTTGAGGGTGACTTCAAAGCCATTCTCTTTCTTTTCGATTTTGGCGATTCCGATTCCGACGAAATTGTAGTTCGGCAGATCGGAGAGGTCCGCTTTCGCGTCGGCGCAAATATAATGATAATCGATGGGCTTCCATTTGGAGGCGTCTTTCACCAGAATGGTTTTGGAGCCTTTTTTCGCATCGGCGGCAAGAACGGTTTCCGTTCCGGCGACCAGGTTCACATGGGGCGGAGAGATCGTGCGTCCGTTTTTATCCATCACCGTGAAGCCGAAAAGGACCCAGCAGTTGTCCTTGGCGCTCTTATCCTTGAGATTGTCCCTGGCGGACAGCTTGATGGTGTAGGTTTTGTCCGGGTCCACGTCGAACGTCTTTTCGGAAGTGAACAGGACTTGCTTCGAGGTGGTGAGGATTCCGTCCTTTTCGATGATCGCGGGATTCTTCTGCCAGTCCGCGGCTTTGTTCAATTCGATGGTTTGGGCGGCGAGTGTTCCGGCTGCGAGCATGACAGCCGAACCGATCATGACCTTGAGACTTGTGTTCATTTTCATCCCTTTTTTTTATTTAGGTTAACAGGAGGTTTACGATGTCATAATACAGCCTTGTTTTATTTTTTCAAGCCGTTTTGCGAAATAACCGGGAAAAATGCCGGAAGAAATATTGAAAATGAATGTAAAAAAAACGGAAACGGATCATCTCATTGAGCCGCAAGAATATTATTTCCCGCTCTCTGCCTTGCCGGACGCGGCAATCCTGAAGTAGTCCGGAAGTTCGCTTTTCGTGAACTCCCGGCAGAGCGAGCAACTGTCTTCCGGTTTCAGCGGATAGCTTCCGGAAACCCTGCTCCGTTCATTGATCTTTTTATAATACGTCCGTACAATGCATTCCCGGCGCGGGCCGCCGAGGGCTTCATTCATCCGCAGCCAGATTTTTTCGAGCGGTTCCTCCGTGATGTTCCCGAAACTCATGGGCGTGAAATCGCAGGGGCAGACCGCTCCCGAACTGTCGATGTAAAGGTGCTGGGTGCCCCCGGAACAACCGAAGAATTCCGGGCTTTCGATCTGGTTGAAGGCGCAGACTTTCGGGTGGAGCCCTCGTCGGTTGGTCTCCGTGTGGAACGCGCGCAGTTTTGCAATCTCCGCCGGGGAAAGAAAAGTCGCGTCGGGTGCGTCGCGCAGCATTCCGCACGGCATGGCTTCCACGATCCGCAGTTCGTGAACTCCCCATTCCGAGGCGAGTTCATGAAGCTCCCTGAACCGTTCCCGATCCGCGAATTCCGGCGTGGCGACGGCTCCCAGCATTGTGTAGAAACCATTCCGCAGCGAGACTTGAACCGCGTCCCGGACCCATTCAAACGCGCCGGCATGATTCCTGAAACGGTTGAACTCGTCCGGATTCGCACGGTCCAGGCTGAAACAGACAGCCCACAGCCCGGCTTCCCTGAAACGGTTCGCCGCCTCCTCGTCGAAGCCGCGTCCGGTGGTGAACAGAATCGCGGCCGCCCCGCCCGAGGATGCCTGACGGATCAGTTCCGGCAGGTCCTCCCGCAGAATCGGGTCTCCTCCCGTGAACCCGATGATGGCGCAATGAAGGTCCAGCAGCTGCCGGATTGCGGAACGCCACGTGTCCGAGTTCAGTTCAGCGCTCTTCCTCTTCCGGGCGCTGCAATGCGGACACTCGAACGTGCAGCGCGCCGTGACCGACAGAAAAGCCGAAACGGGATTCAGGCGGCGTCCGCTCAGGAGCGCCTCGAATATCCGGTCGAACGCGCGCGAAGGGAAGGGAGGCATAAACGAATTCAGGACCCACTGTCCGTTATGGCGCGTAAGATTTTCTCCGGAAAGCCATTCCCGCGCGAACCGGAAGGTGGAAAGGCCCGGTTTCGACTTCGCGAATTCCTTCTCCACCGCTTCCGGCACCCGGCGTTTGCCGCGCTTGCGCAATTCGGCCAGCACGGAAAGCGGGACTTCCGTGATGCGGCGGTCGCAGAGAATCCATAAAAGTTTGAACAGCCGTATCATAACTTGATGCCTTTCGCCATGACATAGCGGTGGGCGAGGGGGAGTCCGGAGTTCCGTACTTCTCCGGTGAAATACGCTGCGACTTCCGGATCGGAGGCGAGCGGGAGAATCCGGTCGAACCCCGCAAGAATTCCGGTTGAAAGCAGCCATTCCGCCAAAGGGACGTCTTCCGGCGGCGTCACCCCAATTCGACCCTCCTCGAAAAAGTCCATCCGGAACCAGTTCTTTTCCAGAAGGCGGTGCAGAAATCCGGCGTCCGGCGGAAAGTGATGGAAAATGGCTCCGAGGGTCCGTTCCGGATACCGGGCAAGCGTCCGGCGGTAGGCATGGAAAACGGGCGCAAGCGTGGTGGCGAGATTGGTCACGAAAAGAAGGATTCCTCCGGGCGTGAGTACCCGGCGGACTTCCCGGAAAAGTTTCGTTGGATGGCTGTATCCGAGCGCCCACGCGGAGACGATCAGATCGACCGATTCCGCCGGAACGCGCCGCAGATATTCAAGCATGTCGGCACACTCGAAACGGCTCCGGGAACAGATCTTCACCGCTTCGTTCAACATGCCGCGGGAGATGTCCACCGCTGTAATGCGGGCGTCGGGACAGTGTTCCTCCAGAAAAGCCGTGGTGTGTCCGCTGCCGCACCCGAGATCGAGCAGAACCGAATCCGGCCCCGTCTTCGGCAGCAGCGCCAGCATCCGGTCCGTGACCGGGGCCAGATGGGTGAGCCACGACGCGTTGTAGCGCGACGAAAGCGCATCGTAGGACAATGAAAAGTCCTCCGGACGGAGCACCCGTCCGCGCAGAAGATGACGCAGCATGTGCCCGTTCAGGCGCAGGCAGTCGATGTATTTTCCGGGCATGGCTCAGACCGGACCGCAGCCGGAAAGAAGGATTGCCGCCATGAATCCGGTCGTCATCAGAATCATTTTCCAGTTCATTTCTTTTCCCTCCATTGCATGGGTGAGTTGTCGTTGTAACTTCCGAAGTGATCGTAAATATAAACTTTGTCCGTTCCGGATTCAAACACGAAAAGAATCCGGGTGGGAAGTGCGAGAAACTGATGTCGCCGGCAGACATAAAAAATATGTTTGAATCCCGGTGAATAAGTCGTTGCGACAGGGTGGTATTGAGTGGAAAAACGGCTGAAAAAAGGTTTGGCCGAATAAATTTTTTTCGGCTCCGAGTCTCCCTTTTTCAGGAAAAATTCGTTGTCCTTGCAATAAAACACCGCGTCCGTGCCCGGAACGATGTCGACGCCCTGTGCTTTGAAGGAATGCACGGTCGGCGGAGCGTTCCCGTGAAAAGTCAGTTCATTCCAGACAGAATCACTGACAGGGAAAACATACCGGTTCCGATCCCAGAATCCTCTTTCATGCACGGACTCCGCCGTATATATTTTTTTCCCTTTATACAGAAATATCGCCTGGGTGTAGCCATCTCTGCCACGCTGAATCGTGATCTGCCCGTCCGGAGATACCTTGTCGTTTTTCTCCACCTGAAATTTGACTTCTTCCGGTTTCTTTCCAGGAGTGAAACTCAATGCCGATTTATAGCTTTCCAGCTGCCCGGAGAGTTCTCTGATTGCGGAGAGATCCGAATAATGAGCCATCATGAACATTCGCTCCTGCTCATAGCCGATCACGCCGTTGGAAAAGATGGAAAAAAAACCGCCGAATCCGAAAAGGAGGCAGCAAATGATCCGGAAGCCGCTGGAAGCGAATCCGTTTTTCCCGTTGGACGGAGGACGCGGCAGGGGATTCAGCCGGGTGAACAGCACGGTCAGGAAGAAAGCCATCGTCAGTGCGTTGAGGATGGAGGCCAGACATACGGTGATAAAAGTCTCAGCAGAATCGAGAATGGGAATTTGATGGAAAATATACCCGGCCATTCCCGCCGGCGTCAGATAAATGAACAGAAAACTCCAGTGGAAGCTGTAGCGGACATACAGCAGATAGACGCCGTAAAAAAGAATCAGATACACTCCTCCGGACAGCAGATAATGAACCGGACAAGTCCGGGTAATGATCGATGTCGCCAGAGGGAAGGCCAGCGCACAGGCGATCACACCGGCGACAAACGCGCCGCCGAGGACAAGAAGCGTTTTATATTTCCGGTCGGATTGAAGCAGCCTGTTCGCAACCGGAAGAAATAGTACGATGCACCCGAAGAACAAGAGCGTACGAAAGAAGGCGAGCCACGAAACCGCGCCGAAAGAGGCCAGCCCCGCAAAAATCGGAGTCAGGATTGCAATCCCGAAGTATCCGGCTGGAATGTGCGGAAGTTTCATTTTTTCTCCTTCCATTGCAAAGGGGTCGGAAGAAAAGCGCAATGATAGAGATGCTCCAGCATATAGACTTTCCTTGTGGCTGTCTCAAAAATGAAGAGGGTCGGAGTGCTGTGTCCAAAGGGAAGGACGCGGGTGCAGAGATAAAAAATGTGGCTGAACCCGTTCGTGAAAGTCAGGAAGCGTGGAGTATATTCCGTTGAGACTCCCTGAAAGAAATCCGCCGCTGAATATATCAGTCGCGGCTCGGCGTCTTTTTCCTTGAGGATGAATTCATTCTGCAACGCAGAAAAAATGGAATCTCCTCCCGGAACCAGGAAGATGGCATCCGCTATGACATGCTGAACCGATGGTTTGGAATCTCCCTGAAAAGTCAGAATGTCCCAGACCCCGCGAGCGCTTCTGAAGAAAAATTTGTTCCCATCCCAATTCTCATCCCAGAGAAGATCTTGGACGGTATATAACTCTTTCCCGTCTTTATTCCGGAAAACAGTGTTTCTGGGAGACTGCTGTAACTGGAGCGTTATTAACCCGTCCGGCGAAACGTTGTTGTCCCTGTAATTTTTGACCTCTGTCAAAACGGGAGGTTGTCCGGGAACGAAGTCCAGTGTGAATTGAGCGGATTCCAGCCGTCCGGAAAGAGTCCGGATTGCGGAGGGGTCCGATTTTCGTACCGCCAGATACTTCGGTTCCTGTTCCACAAGCACATATCTGGCGGCGAAGGAAGCAAAAAATCCGGAGCCCAGAACCACTAGAATTACGGCAAGTTTTGTGTCGAAAAAGACATAGTCGGACTTCGTATCGGGAGGAGAGATATAGGCCGGGTTCAGGCGAGTGAAAAGCGCAGTCAGGAAAAAAGCAATCGGAATGGCGTTCACATAAGCGGCGATGATGGCGCTGAGAAACAGTTCCGGAGAGAACAGAAGAGGAAGGGCAAAGAAAATTCCGCCGATTGTGCCTGCCACAATGGAGGCCGGAAACAGAAAAAGCCATGTAAAACGTCTTTGGCAATGAAGCAGAAAAACTTCATAGAAGAGCGCCAGATAAACTCCTCCGGAGAGGATATAGAGAATCGGATGAATTTTGTATATCAGGGAGTCTACCAGCGGGAAGGCCAGCGCACAGGCGATCACACCCGTGAGAAACGCGCCGCCGAGGATGATTATCCTTTTGTATTTCAGGTTTGTTTGAAACAGACGGTTTGCGACCGGAAGAAACAACGTGACGGCCCCGAAAAGGATAATCGTTCTCAGAATGCTTTTCAGAGACCCTGAACCGAAGGAGGCGGCGAATGCAAACAGCGGGGTCAGAATGACCGCAACAGAGTAACGGAGAAACACAGGGCATTCCTTCAGATTCATTTCTTTTCCTTCCATTGGAGAGGCCGGAGTGATGGCAAATGGGCGGGACGACGGCCGAATCTTTCATAGATGAATACCTTGTTCGTATCCGTTTCAAAAATAAACAGGGTATTGCCTCCTTTGAGGTAGGAACGTCGGAAACATTCGTAGAAAATATAACGGAAGTCCGGGGTGAATGCAACAGCGAGGGGTGAATAACGGGTCTGAATGGAAGCGAAGAACGGTTTTGCGGAATAAATCATGCGCGGACTCGAATCCTTTTCCTCCAGGAAAAACACGTTGTCCAGCGCATAAAAGACAGCCTGTTTTCCGGGAGTGGGGCAAAGGGCGTCCGCATGGAGAGTCCGGACGACAGGCGGGGCGTCTCCATGAAAAGTCAGCAGATGCCAGTTTTTCATGTCCCGGCAGAGAAACTCGGACCCGTTCCAGATAAATCTCGTGTATCCGGATGTTTTCAAAGTATACAGAGGTTTCTTGTCTTTGTAAGTAAAAGAGAGTCGGTCGTTTTCATGATTCACCCGGATCGAATCATCCGGAGAACTTATTTTTTTATCATCCTCATTGGACGGAGGAAGCAAGGTCATCAGGGGAGCGGCTCCCGGTGTAAACTCCAGAATCGCAGAAAAGGATTCCAGTTTTCCCGAAAGCGTTCGGATTACAGATGGATCCGACACGTGTTTCAGCAGAAATGCCGGTTCCTTCTCAAGCTGGAGAATTCCTTCCGATTGCATGCTGAAGGAGCATAGTGCAATCAGCCCGATAAACCCATATACGATGCCGATCAATATGCGCCGGAATATCCCTTTCTTTTTTTCGGACGGCTGCACGGCGGAGGGATTCAGACGAGAGAAAAGGTAGTCCAGGAATAATGCGATTGAAAGCGCCTCCAGCGGAGAAGCTATCAATACGAGCAGAAGCATATCCGCCCCTTCAATGGACGGAAGATAGAAGAAAACATATCCGAGTATTGCAGCAAGTATAAACAGCAGAAAGCGAATGGCAAAGCAGAACCGATTCCGGACGTGCAGCAGATAGGCGCCGTAGAAAAGAATCAGATACACGCTGCCGGACAGCAGATAATGAATCGGACACTTACGGTTGACCTGTGAGGTCACCAGCGGGAAGGCCAGCGCACAGGCGATCATGCCCGCGAGGAATGCGCCGCCGAGGATCAGGAGCGTTTTGTGTTTCCGTCCGGACTGGAGGACGCAATTCGCCGCAGGAAGGAAGAGCGTGACGGCTTCAAACAGAATTGTTGTCCTCAGGAAAGGAGACCAGTCTCCATTTATGACCCACCACAATGAAGAAATCGCCGCGAAAACCGGAGTCAGGAGGATGGCGAAGAACCACTTGCTTTTGTACCGGAGAATCCACGCAGAGTTGCGGTTTCCGCCCCCTGCGGCAACGCCGGAATCCGGTTGACCGGGCAACATATCTGACATGGCTCTCCCTCCTTGTCCGATAAAATAACAGGCGTATGAGGAAAGTCAACAGACAGGAGAACGTTTGACGGGAAAAAATGACGATTTCTCAAGAAAAAGCATCGCCGGATGAATGGGGTGGTCTTTCCCCGGGAATCAATGCTCTTCCAGCGTGACGTCGATTCCGAGGGAAGTCAGCTTTTCACAGATGTTCTCGTAGCCGCGGAAAATGGTGTCGGCATTGTGGACGACCGAACGGCCTTTCGCACAGATTCCCGCCAGGACCATCGCCATTCCCGCGCGGATGTCCGGACTGGACATTTCCACCGCGTGAAGTTTGGCCGGGCCGGAAATCACGACCCGGTGCGGGTCGCAGACCACGGCGTTGGCGCCCATGGCGATCAGACGGTCCACGAAGTAGATACGGCTTTCAAACATCTTTTCAAAAAAGAGAACCGACCCTTTCGCCTGCGTTGCGCAGACGATCATGCAGCTCATCATATCGCTGGGGAACTGCGGCCAGGGACCGTCCGAAATCTGCGGAATCGCGTTGCCGAAATCCGGCTGGATCCTCATGCGCTGTCCGCCGGAGACCTCGATGCGGTTCGGGTGGATTTTGAACCGGATGCCGATCCGCTCGAAAACACGGCGCATCATCCAGTAGTCGTGCGGTTTCAAGGAGCCTTCGATGGTGATCGGACTCCGGGTGCAAGCGGCCAGCGCAATGAAACTGGCTGCCTCGATGTGGTCTCCTTCGACGGTGATCTCCGTGCCGTGAAGCTCCCGGTTTCCCTTGATGACGATGGTATTGGAGTCCAGCCCCGTGATTTCCGCGCCCATCCTGGTGAGCATTTCGCCGAGCTGGCGGACATGCGGTTCCGAAGCGGCGTTGCGGAGCAGGGTGGTCCCGTCGGCGGCCGCGGCAGTCATCATGATGTGTTCCGTGGCGGTGACGCTGGCCTCGTCGAGGAAAATTTCCGTCCCGTGCAATCCGCGAGCGGTCCGCTCGAAGGTGAACGGAATTTCCTGGTCGCGGAGCGGGATTCCGAGCTTTTTCAGACCGTAGAAATGAGAGTCCAGACGCCGCCGTCCGATGACGTCTCCGCCGGGCGGATAGAGGATCGAACTGCCGCACCGCACGGCGAGGGGGCCGGCGAAGAGAAAGGAGGTCCGCAGGGCCGAGCAGAGGGCTTTCGGAATTTCGTTCCGTGTGACGGAAGCCGCATGGATGCGGACGGTGGAGCCGGAGCGGTCGACTTTGGCGCCGAGGCAGGCGAGGATCTTGAGCATCATGTCCACGTCGGTAATGGCGGGAACATTGTGCATGACCACTTCGTCCTTTGTAAGCAGGGATGCCGCGATCATGGGCAGAACCGCGTTTTTGTTTCCGCCGATCCGGACTGTCCCCGAAACACGGGAGGCGCCATTGATAATCAGACTTCGCATTCCAGAAGCTCCGAGAATTGAAACGGGTTGAAAAACAAAAGGGGGAGGGAAGAAATCTTTCGATTCGTTCCTCTCCCCCGAGGAGGCTTTTCAGCGTTTATTTGGACGCAATGGCCGCCTGCGCCGCCGCCAGTCTCGCGATGGGAACGCGGAAGGGGCTGCACGAAACGTAGTTGAGTCCGTTCTTATGGCAGAAGGCGACGGATTTGGGTTCGCCGCCCTGTTCGCCGCAGATGCCGATCTTGAGATGCGGACGGGCGGAGCGTCCGCCCGCCACCGCATGCTTGATCAGGAAGCCGACGCCGTCCTGGTCGATGGTCTGGAAGGGATCGGCGGCAAGAATCTTCTTGTCGAGATAGTCTTCCAGGAATCCGCCGATGTCGTCGCGGCTGAACCCGAAGGTCATCTGGGTGAGGTCGTTGGTCCCGAAGGAGAAGAATTCCGCTTCTTCGGCCATCTTGTCGGCGAGGATCGCCGCGCGCGGGATTTCGATCATGGTGCCGACCATGTATTCCAGCTTTTTGAGCTTGAATTTCTTCATGACTTCGTCGGCGACGGCGCTCACGATCTTCTTCTGGTCGCGGAGCTCGTTCGGATCGCAGGTGACCGGGATCATGATTTCGGGCTTGCACTTGCCGCCCGCCTGGATGATCTCCGCCGCGCTTTCGAGGATCGCGCGAATCTGCATTTCAGTCACTTCGGGATAGGTGATCCCGAGACGGACGCCGCGGTGTCCCATCATCGGATTGCTTTCCTTGAGGGCGGAAGCGCGGTTTTCGAACTCATCGAGGGAAATCTTGAGAGCCTTGGAGATTTCCTTCTGCTGATCGATGCTGTGCGGAATGAATTCATGCAGCGGCGGATCCAGCAGACGGATCGTGACCGGGAGGCCTTCCATGGCCTTGAGCGTGGCCAGGATATCCTTCTTGACGAAGGGGAAGAGTTCGTTGACGGCCTTTTTGCGTTCTTCGAGCGTGGAGCTCAGGATCATTTTCCGGAGCGCGAAAAGCGGTTTTTCGGAACCGACTCCGTAGAACATGTGTTCCGTGCGGAAGAGTCCGATGCCTTCCGCGCCGAAGTCGCGGGCGATCTTGGCGTCGGCCGGGGTATCCGCGTTGGCGCGGACGCCGAGCTTGCGGAAGGAATCCGCGAGCTTCATGAACTTCTGGAAGCGGGGATTTTCGCTGGCGGTCATGGTGGCGACCTTGCCGGCGTAGGCGTAGCCCCTGGTTCCGTTCATGCTGATGACATCGCCTTCCTTGAAGGAGGCCTTGCCTGCCGTGACGATGCCTTTGGCTTCATCGATCTTCAATTCGCCGGCGCCGACGATACAGCATTTGCCCCAGCCGCGGCAGACGAGGGCCGCGTGACTGGTCATTCCGCCGCGCGCGGTGAGAATGCCGTCGGCGGCGCGCATGCCTTCGACGTCTTCCGGGTTGGTTTCTTCGCGGACGAGGATCGTCTTGATCTTTTTCGCGCGGAGTTCCACGGCCTTTTCAGAGGTGAAAACGATCTGTCCAACCGCTCCGCCGGGACCCGCCGGGAGTCCTTTGGCGAAGAGGGACGCCTTCTTTTCGGCCGCGGGATCGAGGACCGGGAGGAGGAGTTCATAGAGCTGGTTGGGAGAGACGCGCGTGACGGCGGTCGCCTTGTCGATGAGCTTCTCGTCCAGCATGTCCATGGCCATGTTGAGGGCGGCGGTGCCGGTGCGTTTTCCGACGCGGCACTGGAGCATGTAGAGTTTCTTTTCCTGAATGGTGAACTCGATGTCGAGCATGTCGTGATAATGCTTTTCGAGTTTGTTGCGGATTCCGACAAGCTCCTTGTAGATGCCCGGGAGGAGTTCCTGCATGGAGCCGAGATGCTTGTTGTGCTCGTTCTTGGTGTCGTTGTTCAGCGGATTGGGCGTGCGGATGCCGGCGACGACGTCTTCGCCCTGGGCGTTGATCAGCCATTCGCCGTAGAACTTGTTGCTGCCGGTGGCGGGATCGCGGGTGAAGGCCACGCCGGTGGCGGAGGTGTCGCCCATGTTGCCGAACACCATGCTCTGGACGTTGACCGCGGTTCCCCACTCGTCGGGAATGCCTTCGATACGGCGGTAGGAGACGGCTTTCTTGCCGTTCCAGCTTTTGAAGACGGCGCCGATGCCGCCCCAGAGCTGTTTCCCGGCGTCATCGGGGAATTCGCTCTTGAGGACTTTCTTGACGATCTTCTTGAAATCTTCGCACAGCTTCTTGAGGTCGGCCACGGTCAGATCCGTGTCGGACTTGTAGTTTTTCTCTTTCTTGAGTTCGGCCAGCTTGTCGTCCAGCTGCTTGCGGATGCCTTTGCCGTCGGCGGGTTCGATGCCTTCGGCTTTTTCCATGACGACGTCGGAATACATCATGATGAGGCGGCGGTAGGCGTCATAGACGAAGCGTTCATTCTGCGTTTTCTGGATCAGGCCGGGGATCGTTTTGGAGGAAAGGCCGACGTTGAGCACGGTTTCCATCATGCCGGGCATGGAACTCCGGGCGCCGGAACGGCAGGAGACCAACAGCGGATTGCTCGGATCGCCAAACTTCATTCCCATGATCTTTTCGACCTGTTTCAGGGCGTCCATGACCGTCTTTTCGAGGCCGGCCGGATATTTCATTCCGGCTTTGAAGTAGTCGACGCAGCATTCGGTGGTAATGGTGAAACCGGCGGGAACGGGGAGATTGAGCTTTGCCATTTCGGCAAGGTTGGCGCCCTTTCCTCCCAGGAGATTCTTCATGGAGGCATCGCCGTCGGAGATGCCTTTCCCGAAGAGATACACGTATTTCGCGGTTTTCGATACAGCGGTTCTGGTTCTTGCCATTGGTTTTTCCTTTCGATTGAAATGGATATGAATGTTTGGTTGGGCCATCGATAAAATCATGAAAACACGGTCAGAAATTTTTGAAAGCTTGCAGCAACTCCTTTTTCTTGAGGTTAGTATCATGTGCGATCATTACAAAAGACCCGTTGACCACCGCGCTGAATTCGACTCCATTGATGTAAAGCACGCCGGATTTTTCGATCGACTCCAGTTTGCGGCGTTGTTTGAGCAATTTGGTGTCGTATTTATAAAAGACGACATCCCGGCCTTCCAGCTGCATGGAGACCCCGTCCATGGCCTTCACCGGAGGAACGAACATTTTCCCCGAATAGGTCCCGCCGACGCGGTTGGACATGTAACTCACCAGCTCCTCGAGGGAACGGTCGTTGTTGTCGGTGGTGGCGCAGGCGGAAAGGAGGAGCATAACGGAAAGCACGGTACAGACGCGGAGCTGCCTGTAAAACCGTTCCGTTGGAAAACCGAAAACTGTTCTCTCCTTTTCAAACATGCCTGAACAACACCCCTTTGAAAGAACGCGGCTGGAGAAAAATTTCTCCGGAATCCCGCCGCATATTTTAAAACTCTATAATCTAGCTGTTATTTTTCACTTTTCAAGTTGAAACCCCGTGTTTTACGGAATATATTAACAAGTTTTTAAAAGCGGGACAGCTGCCGGATGCGTGCCGCCTCGGGCAGAGCTTCCCAACCGGAGATGATTTTGGAGATGAAATATACCGTGATTCATGCCGGATATCCCGGCGACAGCAGCAGCGCCATGCTGCGGCGGATGGAGCACGACGTTCTGCGGCACAAACCCGATACCGTCGTCGTGGAGTGCGGCGCGAACGACGCCGTCAATCCAGCCGCGCTCAACAGTCTCGAGAACTATTCGGACAATCTCCGGAAGATCGCGGCCCGCATCGCGGAGGCCGGGGCGGACCTTCTTTTTATGACTCCGCCTCCGGTGTATGCGCCCGAGATGATCGTCCGTTACAAGTTCAACCAGCCGGCGGATACCGATCTGAACGCGGTGCTGGACCGTTACGTTCAGGCCATGCGGGACGTCGCCGCCTTGCTGGACAAACCGCTTCTGGACGTCTCGAAGATCCTTCACGTCGTCGGGAACGTCGGCCCCGGAAAGGACAGCCTGGTCCGCAACGAGGCCAACTCCGGCGTGAAGGACGGCGCCCACCTTACGGAAGAAGGCTACCGTCTGCTCGCCGCGCTGGTGTATCAGGCGCTGCTGGACCACCGCCTCGCCGGAAGGTGCATCGTCTGTTTCGGCGACAGCATCACGCACGGCTATCCGCTCGCCGGGATGGGCACGCTCGAAGGAAACAATTATCCCGCCGTCCTGAACCGTCTGCTGAACACGGAGCCCTGAAACGAAGATGAACCCCCTTTTCAATGTCGTTCTGGTCGCGCCCGAAATTCCGCAGAATACCGGGAACATCGGCCGGATCTGCTCCTGTACCGGATGCCGTCTGCATCTGGTCAAGCCGATCGCATTTTCCCTCGACGACCGGCATGTGCGCCGCTCCGGAATGGATTACTGGAAGCATGTCGATTTCATCGTGCACGAGTCCTGGGAGGATTTCCTGAAAAAGGAATCCCCCGCGCACATGTATTTTTATTCGACCCAGGCCCGGAAAGTGTATTGGGACTGTCCGATGGAAGATGGTTCGTATCTGGTGTTCGGCAGCGAGGGCTCCGGCCTTCCCCGGCCGATCCACGACCGTTACGGCGAATTCTTCTACACCATTCCGATGCCGGGACAATTTTCCCGCAGCCTGAATCTGGCCAACTCCGCCGCCGTCGCGATTTACGAGGGGCTTCGCCGGCGGCGGCCGGACACCCCCGGGGAGAATTCATGAGCTTTTTCAGGAACCAATATGTTTCCCTTTCCCTGCGGATGCTGGTGGCGTGTCTCCTGCTCTGGTGGGTCATCCGGGGCATGAATTTCGGACAGATGAGCCATCTGACCGTGGGGGGCCTGGTTTTCAGCTTCGGCGCGGCGTTCCTCTGCATTTCCGTACAGGTATTGCTGACCGCGTGGCGCTGGCGCATGCTCCTGGAGGGACAGAACATCGCCCTTTCCTTCTACCGCTGTCTTTCCCTGACGTTTCAGGGAATGATGTTCTCCCTGTTCATGCCCGGCGGAGCGGTGGGCGGCGACCTGCTGAAAGCCGCTTTCCTGACGCGGGAAACGGAAAAAGGGCGGAAGCTGGAGGGCGTGACCACCATTTTCATCGACCGCGTCGTCGGGATGCTCGGATTGTTCTCTCTGGTGCTGATCATCGCGGCTTTCTGCTTCCCGGCAATCCTGCGCTTTACTCCCAGCATCCGGATGCTGGTACTGATTCTTCTTCTTGCCTGTGCGGCCGGAGTTGCCGCCGGACTGGTTCTTTTCTTTCAGGACATCATTTTCCGGTTCAAACCGCTGGCGTTCTGTCTCCGGAAGGCGGACGGCTTTGCAAAGGGACGGATTTCCCGGATTCTGGCGTCCGTGGAGATCTGCCGGAAAGAAGGCTGGATTCTGTTCCGCACGTTCCTTATGAGCCTGCTGGTGATTCATCCGCTTCTGCTTGCGGGCGTGTTTTTCATCATGGCGGGGATTTCCGGCCGGTTCCCCGATCCTCTGGCCGCTTTTCTGGCAGCCTCGCTGGGCAATGCGGCGTCCGCGGTGCCGGTGACGCCGGGCGGGCTCGGAACCCGCGACAAGGTGACCGAAGTGGTCCTGAACGCATTCGGGTTCGATCCCGGCATTTCCTCCCTGACGCCGATTCTTTATTCGACTGCGACCATCTGTGCGGCGCTGGTCGGAGTTTTCTTCTTTCTTGCGGATTCCCTGTTGCGGAAAAAGAATCCCCCGAATCCGGAAAAACAGTGAATCCGGGGGAATCCGCAGCGCCGTCCGTTATTTTCCGACGGTTGCGCGGTAGGCTTTCAAGGTGGCGTTCAGGAAGACATTCAGCCGCTCCAGTTTCCATTCCAGCCGCTTTCTATCCGTGACGTATTCCATGGTGGGCTCCCAGCCGAGACGCGAATCCGTCTCGACCAGCGGAAGGGTCTCCTTCACATTTTCCATTTCATCGCGCGCAATCTCTTCCATTTCATGGAGAATTGTGTGCGCGGCGTCAAAATCGTATTCCACTTCCAGACGTTTGTTGAGGAGCCACCAGCGCTTGATGCCGACGAGCGTCCGCAGCGTATGATGGAAAAACTTACCGATGTTGGCCTGAAACACCGCCTCTTCCCGCTTGTTTTCCGGGACGAGCGCCAGCGCTTCGTCCATGCGTTCCACTCCTTTGCCCCAGCGGTCGCGGGCGCGGCTCATCAGGCGGATGTCCTCGTGAATCCGGCGTCCGATGTTGGAGTGTCCTTCCACGTGCTCCGGCTGGTAGAATTCCATGAGAATGCCGCGTTTGTATCCGCGATAGGCATGGGCGTCGTAGGGGAAGACCATTTTCTGTTCGGTGTAAGGATACAGAAGCGGCTGGAAAATGAAGGGATAGCTCGGGCCGACGCGGAGCGGTCCGCACTGGTCGTCGAAACCGGGAGTGAACGAGTTCATGGCGTCGCTCCAGAGCTGCCACGCCTCGATGACTTTGTCCGCGGCGGCCGCGCCGAAGTCGCGCTGTGCGATCCTCCGCAGGATTTCGTCGGGGTCCGCGCCCGGAGACCAGAAGCACCACTTCGCGCATTCGGCGACAGGACCCGGAAACCAGCCGTAATGATGGGAATCCATGATGCCGGTCAGATTCCATTTCCGATGGGCGTCCAGCAGGGAGCGGAAACGTTTGAACCACTGCTGGGGAACGGGGATGTAGGGCAGGACGCCGCAGTCCCAGGTGGCTCCGGCGGTGTTGGAAATCGTATAGAGCGGGAGTTTCCGTCCGGCGGCGGCTTCGGCCTCGCTGGTGAAATAATCGCCGGGGCCGGGAAAGGTGATCGTATAGTCCGGCACGCGCATGAGGTGGTTTTCATACGGGATCTGCTGGAACATCTCGAAGGTGACTTCCAGCGTGACATCGGACGGCAGCTTGTCGATCAGGGCGAGGCGGACATCCTTGTCTTTGCTGCCCCAGTTGTAGGTCCAGAAAACGACATCGACTTCCGGCTGATACTTCCGGACGGCCTTCTTGACCGCGTCGAGCCATTGCGGATAGTCGTCCGCCGGAAAAAATCCGGAAATGGCGCGCGGATCGGCCACGATCTGCCCGTTGCCGTGCCCGAGGGTGTCCGCCGGACGCACCCGCGGGTCCTTGCTGGGAAACTGGCAGGACTCCCCCACGAGGATCAGGCCTTTTACGCCCGTGCAATTTCGGAAAACCTCTCCGAAATTGCGGTCGAAAAACGCTTCGGCGTCGGGGTCGTCCGGATGCTTGAAACTGTTCAGATAGCTGTAGAAATACACGCCCAGCCCGAATTTTGCCGCGCGGCGGATGAGATCATTGAAGTCCAGATAGCCGTGCGTGGTCCGGTCGACGCCCTTCACGAAGAGCAGAATATGGTCGAACCCGGCGTGCGCGATCGCGTTCAGGTGGGAATCGGGGAATCGGTCCAGCCCCCAGCCGGAATGGGTCATGCGCGGGGTGAAGACCGGATCGCGCCGCCCGGCTCCCTGTTTGAGGAACGGCGCTTCCCGCAATCGGATCGTATCCTCCAGCCAGTAGACGCCCCGGCGGGCGTTGCCGCGCAGCGTGATGGAATCGGGCGTGACTTCCCAGTCGAAGCCTTTGTCGCCGGGGATTTCTTCCAGACGGACGACGTTTCTGTCCGCCCGGCCGACCGGGAGGGAGAAGCCGAGGCTGACTTCGCAGAAATCGCGCAGGTCCCATGCGGCGGTCCCTTCCACGGGCGGCCCGTCGAAAGAGATCGTCCACGAGGCGTCGAGCCGGGTTTCCCCGGCCTCCACGGTTTTGGACGGGTCCACGATATCGGGTTTGTGAACCGCGTCGAGGCGTTTTCGGAAGTCATACCGGTTTTCCATGAAAAAATCCTGTTTTATTTTATGAGCTTGACGGAGACATCGTCCAGTGTGAATTCAAAATAGGATTGCAGCAGCAGTCCGGCCCATTCGTCGGGCGCGATGGTGTATTCCGCCGTGAAGATTTTCGGTTCCTTCTCCAGCGGGAATTCGGCGACTTTCACGGTCGGCAGGAATTTCCGGGTATAACCGTGTTTCGCCTTGGGGTCGGGCGTGTCCGAATAGCGGAGGAAGTTCAGGTTCAGCGTCTTTGCGCCGGACGCCTTCAACGAAACCGAAATCTTCCGGGGCGTTTTGCTTTGCCAGAGTGCCGGATCGGTCAGAAGCTGATAGCACGACCCGCCGTTCTTGAAATAAGCCGCATACCCGTTCCCTTTCCGGATGAATTCCGCATTTTTGTCCGTGGTCCAGAAAAGCGCCTTGCCGTCCTTGACGTCGTCGAAGGAACCGTTCCGGAGATAGGGCGAACCGATTTCCAGCGCACGGTAGGCGATGGTGTCGTGATAGCCCGCCCCGTCGATGGAATAATTTCCGGCGAAGCCCTCGTCCTTGATCTTGCGGTTCCGGGCGAAGTGGATGCGCCAGAGGGCGCCGCGCTCGAACGGGCCGATCTTGGTGGCCGGGACTTTGAGTTCCATTACATAGCGGTCGTCCAGGACTTTCGTTTTGACTTCCGCACCCAGGTCATATTTCGCATTGGATCCGGGGCAGATGGCGTCGAAGACGGTGCCCTTCGTATTGACTGCGATCTGATAATAGGTGTTGGCGGCGGTGGGCGGATAGAGGAACAGTTCCATGCCGTCCTCTCCCCAGACGGGACCGTCCTTTTCCGCGGCGGCCTTGAGTTTGCCAGGCTGCGGTTCCAGGGCGGTGATCAGGAAATAGAGATTCCGGTCGTCGGAAAGGATGCCGACGGTCGTTTTGAGCGGAGCCGGAATGTCCGCGTGCGCATCGGTGAAGGTTTCCTTGAAGGCGTCGGTGTAGAAGGCGCCCGCCCACGCGGGGTCCTTGCCGTCGCCGTCGATCACGACCGGACCGTTGGCCCTGGGGGCGCGGAAGGCGTTTCCGAACTTCGATTTGAACACTTCATTCGGCTTGATCCAGTATTTCTCCAGCCAGGTTTTATCGAGCCCGATCCGGTGGAGGAGAATCTTGTCGCTCCCGGCGAGTTTTTCGGCTTCGGCCAGATACCCGAGGAGCGCCTCTTTGCTGCCGGGCGTGTTCAGAAGCGTGGCGGACCGCTGGTCTCCGGTGGGATATCCCATATCATTGGCGCCGTTTTCCCAGAGTTTGCGCCGGAGATCATGATACTTCTTCATGGCCGGATAGGCGGCACCGTAATATTTGCTTTCGGCGTCAGCAAGGACTTCGTCCACATTCAGGTCCGGGTCCCAGAGAAGTTTTCCGGTCACATAGAGCCATTGCCAGCAGGAGGGGAAGATTTCTTTTCGTTGTTCTTGGTTATTCCCGATGAGCTTGCTGTCTGGAAAAGACGCCTCTTCCTTGTATCCGATTATTCCCAGTTTTTTATAGAGCTTGAGGTCGTGCGCCTGTGTCCGTTCATGCGGAACGTAAAGCGGAGGAGTGCAGGTGAAATATTCATATGTATAGATCGTGGGAGAAAGTTTGAGCCAATCCTTCAGAAGTGAATACTGCTTTGCATTTCTGGGACACTCCGGATCGTCCAGCTTGTGGCCGTAGCAGCGCCCGTGGATGCAGTACTGCACTTCCATGCGGGGATCGATCTTCACGTCTTTCGGGATTTCCCGGTAGGTATGGTAGGCCCACACATAGAGGCGGGCGTCCGGGCGCTTCTCATACACTTTTCCGGCAATTTTCTGTACGACCGTATGAAAACGGTTGGTCACGTTCAGGTAGTTGTATTTGTCGGACCGGTCGAGCTTGCGGCACTCCGCGCATTCACACCAGCCGACCGAGGTGTCGGCCATCCCGAACAGATAGCCGGCCTTGTCGCTTCCGTATTTTTCGATTTGCGAAAGGATATAGTCGGCGAGCCGCTGCTGAACTTCCGGATGGCTGATGCAATACTGGTAGCATTGGTGTCCGCCGTCAAACAAAGTCCGCTTGCCGTCGAGCAGCGAAAAATATTCCGGGTGGGTCTTGAAAAGTTCGGCCGGGACCGCCTTGGAAAAGGTGGTGTGTCCGCCCCCGCCGGAAAGGACCTCGTCCGGGGTGCGCGGCAGGAAGAATTCCGCAAATTCTTTGTTTTTGTCCGGGCGGGATCCATAGGGCGGCGGCGCCTGGAACCCGTTGCGGACCGCCCACGCGATGCTGTTTTTCGGAATGACGTTCCAATACGACCCGCACTGATCCAGCTTGCGGCGGGTGAACCAGGGTTCCCGGTACAGCTCGAAGTCCGGGAAGGAGATGTTTTCGTTTGCGGGAATAAATTCGCCGCTGTCGGACGGGGTGGCGGGTTTCAGCCAGCGCACGCCGAGCTTGTCTTCGAGGAACTGATACGTCCCGTACAGTTCGGCGACCCTTTTTTTCCCGAGGATATACAGCCGGCCGCCTTTTGCCGCAATGACGAAGGCCTCGTTTTTCTTTCCATCCCGGAGTTTTTTCAGCAGGGCGGGCGGCGCTTCCTTCACCGTGTCGAGCGTGCCGAGGACGATCTGTTTTTCCGCATCGCTTTTTCCCTGAACGACGGACAGCGTTTTCCCGCTGACTTTCTTCACGTATTCGGAAAGCTCCTTCGCGGCCAGAACCGTGCTTGGCTCGGCCTTCTCCGGGAGGACGATCACCGGAAGCGTTTTTCCGGCCGTGAGGTCGAAGGCGGAAAGGGGCATTCCGCAGAGGAGGGTGATTCCGGCAAGCCATGAAAACAGTTTCATCTTTGTTCCTTTCGTTCGTTCTATATTATAGAAATAAAAAAAATAGTCCTATTGACGGACGGTATGATTCCGGCGCCGCCGGGAATTCATGCAGAGGTTCAGCGTTCGTCGTTGAAGAACATATTCCAGCCGTAGGCCGGATTCTTCCGGAGGTAACCGTCCCCGATTCCGAGAGTCGTGCCCACTCCCACGGGCGCATTCGGATTCGGGACGTTCACGTTTCCGGCATGGCCGTCCGCGTACAGGATTTTGATGTTTTTCTCATGACGGAACCCGTCGGGCAGATAATTGCTCACGGTAGCACTGTATCCAGCGACAATGCTCGAGCCTTGCGGATTCACCAGCGTCTGGCGGGAATCCATGCACACGAATTGCTGGGAAGGAACGGTGCAGCGTCCCAGGTTGATGGGTACGGAACTTTTCAGGACCAAGGATAGGATATAGTAATTGTAGCCGTATTCGGAAATGCACGCATCCAGGCGCGATCCCATGGAGGTGTCATATTTCGCCTGGGAAGCCGGACAGTAGAACATTTTATAGGGCAGATATTTCAGGGAACGGCTCCTTTGCGTTCCGCTGGCGCCGTCATGCCAGGCGAAGCCCCATATCCAGCTGTTTCCGAACATGGCATGCGGCGGAAAGTAGTTTTTAAAGTCGGAATGATAGATCTGCATGGCATATCCGACCTGCTTCAGGTTGTTGACGCACTGGATTCCCCGGGCCGTGCTTCGGGCTTTATTCAGTGCGGGCAGCAGCATTCCCGCAAGAATGGCGATGATCGCTATGACAATCAGGAGTTCGATCAAAGTAAACACATTCCATCCTTTTCTGTTCATTTTTTCCCGCTCCTTTTGGTTGACTTCATTTTTTTGCTCCGAATCCAATGACCGACGTTTCGACGGCTGCAGAAATTCCGCATTGCCGCGGAGGATGACCGGACCGTTTTTTCTCATTCGGGTTTTCGGCCGACACTCCGTTTTTCAAAAATAATGCGAACGTTTGCATGATTTAATTATAATCCTTTTCATTCTTTTGTCAAGTCCCGGTTCCGATAATTTTCAAAAAAAAATCAATTCCTCCTTGACTATTTCTTCTGTTTGATTATAGTTATACTTAAACAGGGTTTATTGTATAACAAAGGTATAACAAATGCCGGAAGTCAAGACGGAGAACATTGTCCGCGAGCTCCTCGAAGGCGTTGCCACCGGAGCGCTGGGGCGTCCGGGCGACCGTTTCATGACGACCCGTGAACTGGCCGCGCGGAAAAAGATTTCCCTGAAAACCGCATTCCGCATTCTGGGCCGGCTGAAAGAGGACGGCGTTCTGGAAAAATCCGGGCGCTGCCACCGGATCGCCCCGCTGCTGCCGCAGAACCGGACGGAAAACAGCCGGATGCTTCTCGGCTTCATGGCCACCTGTCTGGAGAGTCCTTACTTTGCCAAGCTGGCGTGCGATGCGGAGGAGCTTGCGCACTCCGTCGGCGCCGGCCTGATCATCGCGTCCAGCAACTACGATTTCGAAACCGAGTGCGAACGGCTGCGCATGTTCTGCCGCCAGGGGGTCAGCGGAATCCTGATCTGCCCGTGGGCGTCCACGCCCGAGCAGGAGGCGTTCTACGACACCCTTCCGGTTCCGTATGTGATGCTGGGGCGGCGTCTGGAAACCGTCGAGTGCGACGCGGTGCTGGTCAACAACCAGAAGGCGGCGCAGAAGATGGCCCGGCACCTGGTATCGCAGGGAATCCGGGAATTTGCCTACATCGGACAGGCCGGCAAGCTCAACGACCAACGGCTGCTCGGGTTCCGCGCGGGGCTGATGGAGCAGGGCTTCTCCCTGCCCGAGAATCGTATCGTCCGGGCGGATTACAATTCCCCGGACCAATGCCGGAGCGCAATCCTGAAGCTGCTGAAAAAGCGGGGGAGGGGACCGATGGGAATTTTCTGCTATCACGACCTGTTCGCCACGCGGACGATCAACCTCTGCCATGAGCTCGGGATCGCGGTCCCGGACGACGTGGCCGTGGCCGGATTCGACGATCTTCCGGTGGCGTCGGAAATCTATCCGGCGCTGACCAGCGTCTCCTATCCGGTGAAGGATATGGCGCGCCTGGCGTTTGAATCTCTCTACGCCCGGATCAAATTCAAGACGCTGCGCGGGGGAGTCTGCCGCTATCTGGATTCGAAAATCGTCGTGCGCAACAGCACGCTTCTTCAAAAATAAACGGAAACCGCATCGATATGAAAAACATTGAGGAACAGATTTCAAAGGGATTGATCGACGGCGCTGTCGTTCTGGCCGGCGACATGGAAAAGGACCTTTTTTCCGGGGCTTACGGGATTGCCGACCGCGCGAAGAAGGTCCCCATGACGATGGATACGATCTTCGACATCGCCAGCGTCACCAAGGTGGTCGGGACCACCTCCGGGCTCCTGCTGGCGTTGTCCGACGGACTCCTGGACCTGGACCGTCCGTTCAACGATTTCCTGACGGATTTCACAGGGGTTCTTCCGCGTCCGGTCACCGTGCGCCAGCTGGCGCTCCATCTTTCGGGCGTCAACCTCCAATATGCGCACACGGGGACCCCGGAAGAGATGAGGCGCGGCATCCTGAACGTCGATTTTCCGGTTCCGCCGCTGGAACGCTACGAATACACATGCACCAGCTACATTCTGCTGGGATTCCTTGTCGAAGCGATCTATCGCCGTCCGATCGATGAACTGGTCGGGGAACGGGTCTTCCGGAAACTGCGCATGAACGATACGCGCTGGACGCGTCCCGCGGAGGGCGGACTGCCCCGGACTGTCCGCACGATCAACGCCGATCCCGGAACGATTTCCGATTTCGGGGCGCGGGCGTATTTCCCGAAGGCGCTCGGCAACGCGGGCATTTTTTCGACGGCGGCGGATCTGGCGAAATACGCGCGGATGATGCTGTCCGGCGGACGCGGAATCTTCCGTGACGGCGTGACGGACCGCTGTTTCACGAACTATTCCCCGAACGGGCTGCATCCCCATGCCATCGGATGGGACATGATCGACGACATGATCCCCGCAGGCTTTTCCCCGGAAACGGTGTATCACTCGGGCTGGACCGGGCAGACCGTCTGGCTGGACCCCGTGCAAAAGCGGTTCGTCATCGTGCTGACGAACCGTTTCCAGGACTGGGGCGAGGCAAAATACGGACGGAAGAAAATCGCGGGAGAGATTTTGGAAAACATACCGGCATAACCAACACTTGAAGGAGAAAACAACATGGCGGTCAAAAGAACGGCGGTCAGCTACTACGGACTCAATTACGTGGAGCATGCGGAAAAAGATTTCGAGGAAATGCTGGATCACGGCTGCACCACGGTGATCCTCGCGGTCACCGAATTCGACTTCGATTTCTGGCGTCCGAACATCGCGAAGATCACGGCCAGGGCCCGCGAAATGGGGCTCAAGGTCCTGCTCGACACCTGGGGCATCGGCAAATACTTCGGAGGCGAACAGGTCAGCCTGTTCCTCCAGAACAACATCGAAAACCGCCAGGTCTCCGCGCTGACCGGCGAAAAACTGAACTACGCCTGCTTCAATACGCAATCCTTCCGGGACTACTTCCAGCGGATCTGTCTGACGCTGGCGCGCGAGGCGGGGGCGGATGGCTTCTTCTGGGACGAGCCCCACTACGCGTTCCCGAAATCCTATGCGTCCATCACCGGCGGCGCGGGGGAGGACTGGACCTGCCGCTGTCCCGTGTGCATGAAGAAGTTCAAGGACTATTACGGCTACGAGATGCCGAAAGTCATGACCGACGACGTGAAGCAGTTCCGCTGGCGCGAGGCTCTGTTCATTCTGGAAGACACCTCCCGGAAGATCAAGGAGATCGACCCGGAACAGGAGATCACCTGCTGCGTCCACGCCACGCTCAACACCTACTACGTGACCGAATACCGCGGCTACGACAACTGGGACATGGTGGCGTCCTCCCCGTATTTCGATGTTTTTTCCACCACGATCATCGCGTGGGAGCTCCCGATGGCCTTCTTCGAAAACATCACCCGCCGCACGGTCGAGATGGCGAAAAAATACGGAAAGCAGTCCGAACGCTGGCTCATGGGCTATTACAAACAGCCCGCCGACTTCGCCCAGATCGAGAAGGTGGTCGACCTGTATGAATCCCTCGGCGTGGACCGTCTGGCCTCCTGGACCTACCGCGGCGGGTATGGAACGGTCCTGGCCGCGCCCGACGCCCTCAAGCTGTGGGACCGCATCGGCGAAAACTACAAACGCGTCCTGAAAAAACAATAACCCGGAAGAGAGGGAGAAATCCATGTTGAAAATTTTCATTCCGAAGGAGGAAGGCATTTTCCGGATTGCCGCGGACGAATTTGTTTCGTTCTGGCATCGGGTCACCGGAAAAAAGCTGTCCGTCACGCTCAAAGACGACGGCAAAAGCGACCTGGTTGTGCTCGGTTCGGATGCCGTCAATGCATTTACCCATGCAAAAATCATTGAAAAGGTCATTCCCCAGTTTTCGATCGCCACCGACACCGACGGCTACGAGCTCGTTTCCGCCGCGGACGGGAACGGGCGGAATCTGCTCTTCATCGCCGGGGGACGCCCCCGCTCGCTGCTGTACGGCGTCTACCGTTTCTTTGAACTGCGTGCGGACTGCCGCTATTTCTGGGACGGCGACATCGTTCCGGCGCGGAAGTCCATCGATATTTCGGGTCTGAAAGTCTGCGAGAAGCCGCGTTTCGAATACCGCGGTCTCCGCTACTTCGCGCACCGGAGCCTGAACCGCTTCCAGGCGGAACACTGGGATTTCCCCGAATGGAAAAAGGAGATCGACTGGATTCTCAAGAAACGCATGAACCTCTTCATGCTCCGGATCGGGCTGGACGACCTTTTCCAGAAGGCGTTTCCCGGAATCGTCGGTTATCCCGGCTGGGAGGTGCCCGAATCCAAGGACCGTTCCTATGACGACCGCAATCTCTTCTGGAGCCTGAAATATCGCGGCGAACTCCGCAAAAAGATTCTGGCCTATGCCCGCGAACGCGACCTTCTCCATCCCGAGGATGTCGGCACCATGACCCACTGGTACAGCCGCACCCCTCACGAATATCTGGAGAAAGTCAAACCGGACTTCATGCCGCAGGCGACCTCCGGATACGGCGAAAAGACCGGACTGGTCTGGGATATCCGGCAGGACAAAAATCTGGATGCGTATTTCCATCTGACCGAAACCCATATCCGGGAATACGGTTCGCCCGCGATGTTCCACACCATCGGGCTGGCGGAGCGGCGGTGCTACGAGGACCGCGCCTCCAACCACCAGATGAAGCTGTACACCTACCGGCGGATCATTCAGAAGCTGCGCGGAAAGCATCCTCATGCTCCGCTCCTGATCGGAAGCTGGGACTTCTGCATGTACTGGACTCCGGAAGAGGTCCGCGAACTGGTCGTCGAACTCAATCCCCGGAACACGATCCTTTTCGACTACACTTCCGACACCGACGACGAACTCCGCACGTTCCAGAACTGGGACCTCGTGAACAAGTTTCCGTGGATCTACGGCATTTTCCATGCGTTCGAGCCGAATACCGATGTTCGCGGAAATTATAATGCCATCGAGCGGCGTCTGCCAATCGCCGCGGAGGACCCGATGTGCAAAGGCATGGTGCTCTGGCCGGAATGCTCTCATACGGACACCCTTCTGCTGGAATATCTGGCGGCCAACGCCTGGAACCCCTGCGAATGCAATCTGAAAATCAAATCGTTCCTGGAAAAATTCTGCGCGAACCGCTATGCCGGGAAGGATCGGGGAATGAGCGGTCTCTGGCGGAAAATGCTTCCTCTGATCAAGGCGCGTCACTGGAACGGACCCGGAAGACGTCCGGAAATGTCCACTGTGTTCCAATTCTCGGAGATTTTCTTCCGTCCGCTCCAGGAATTCCTGTATCCGTACAATGGAGATGAATGGTGGAAAAACACTGAAAAGAGAGCCGCTTTCTTCCATGACGTCCTCCGGGAGCCGGTCAAGGACGCCCCGGAGATTTTCCGGAACCTGGCGGCGGTCGACCGGAAGAACGCGCACGAATTCGTGCTTCGTGATTTGATCGACCTGGCCCGGACCGCCGCGGCGCGCGTCCTCCATTTCGGTTGCTGCAAGCTGATCCTCGGGCTGGAAGCCTGGCGCGACGGCAAGGACAATGCCGTGGAAATCCTCGACCTTTTGAAACGGAATCGGACGATGCTTTCCCTGCTGGGCGAACTCCTGGCCGCCCATGACGATTACTCCCTGTATGCGTCCCTGCGGGACCTTCAATCAAAGCAGAAATGCAATCCGAAGTTCGAATATACGCTCAAAGGGAACGCCGAAAACGGTTATTGCCGCGCGTATATCACGGAACTGGTTACGGATGTCTACCTTCCGGAAATGGATGCCGTCGCCGGAGAAATCCGGAAATACCTGAAAGCGGGAAAACGGGTCCGCATGAATTACACGGAAGAGAAGCTGGCCGCAATGCAGAAGCCGGTTGCCGATGCCTTCTACCGGAAGCCTCTCGCGGAAATGGCTCCGGACCGGAAACGGGCATTTGCGAATCTTTCCGCCACGCTGGAAAAAATGGCTGTGGAAAGCGAAAAAATCATATCCCAACAATGAGGCTGTCATGAGCAAAATCAACGATTTCGGCTATGTCGACAAGGCCATCGCCAACATTCGGAAGGTCGTCGACGAACAGGGCGGCAACATTCACCGGGCGGCGGAACTGATGGCCGACGCCATTGCCGCGGATAAACTCATCAACGTCTATGCCGGAGGCGGGCATACCACGCTGGCGATGGGCGAAATGTTCTTCCGCGCGGGCGGCCTTTCCAACATCAATCCGATCATGGAGACCGGGCTTTCCGTGTTCAACCAGGCGCTCAAGTATCTGGAACTCGAACGCACGGTCAACTTCGGACGCTCCATCATGAAGTATTACGATCTGAAGAAGGACGACCTGCTGATCATTTTCCACAATATCGGGATCAATCCGGCCACGATCGACGCGGCGATGGAGGCGAAGGAACGCGGCGTGAAGATCATCGCGGTCGCCAGCTCCCGCTGGCAGAACGAAATGCCCGCCGACCACTTCATCCGGCATCCGTCGGGCAAGAATCTGTTCGACTTCGCCGACGTGTGCATCGATGACTACAATCCGGTCGGCGACGCCATCGTGAACGTGCCCGGACTGGACACCCCCATCGGGCCGGTCTCGAACGTGGTGGACTTCACGATCGCCCACCTGCTGGAAATCGAAACCGTGCGGATCTGTCTGGAACGCGGCATTGTCCCGCCCGTCTGGAACAGTGCGAACACCCCCGGCGGCGACGCGAAGAACGCGGCTTACGTGAAGAAATACAAACCGCTGGTGAAAAGTCTGTAACCGGAAAATCTTTTCCAACCCCCATTTCCATACAGGAGAAATGCAAATGCAGCTCAAAAAAATGAATGCGGCGCTCCAATGGCTCCGCGAAAAGTATGCGGTCAAGGCGAACGGCGAACTCGTGAAGAGCGCCTCCGGCTCCATCGGCGCGCGTGCGGAACTCAAAACGGCGGACGGCAAAACCGTGAAGCTCCTGCCGTGGCGCAAGGAACGCCGTTTCGTCGAACTCAAGAATCTGGTGGACAACCGGACGCTGGAAGGCGTTTCCACGCTCCGGTTCGCCTATATGGCCGCCGGAAAATCGCTGGGCGAACTGCTCTACCGCGAACTCGACCTCTGCACGTTTCTGGGCGAGTCCGAAATCCGGTCGGCGTTCGCGGTCCGGAACGGGAAAGCGGCGAATGTCGTCGTGAAGCTGTTCGACGGAAAAAATTGCAGCGTGGAATGCTCCGGGGCGCTGCCCGAAGGAGCGGAAACGCTGGATCGTCACGAGCTCATCGCCCGCCGGGGCGTGGCCTGCGACCGCACGGTAGACACCCAGGTCCCGCAGTCCTCGATCTATGTCTTCGGCAAGGACGGGGAGACCCGCTACACGGACATCGACACCGAACTTTTCGGGTTCGACAATGAGGAAATCCTGCTGATCCGCGCGGCGTATGCGGTTCTTTCCGATCCGGCGCTGGGCCGCGTCTGGAACAAGGCCGACGCAAAGCTCGTGAAGCAGACCGCCGACGTGCTTGCCACGGAAAAGAACGGAAAACCGGTCGTATACAAGGAGGAAAAGGGATCATGAAACCTGTGAAGATCGCAATGATGGCGCTGACCCACGGCCATACCCGTAAATATTACCAGACGCTCCGCGACAACGCCAAACTCGACTGGGTCGCCGCCTGTGCCGCGGACCGGCGGGCCAAGGACGTATTCGCCCTTTATGAAACGAAAGTTCCCTGCTACCTGAGCGCGGAGGAAATGTTCAAAAAGCATCCTGACATCGAGGCGGTCGTCATCGCGTCCGCCAACGACCGGCATCTCGAGGAAATGAAGCTGTGCGCCGACCGCGGCGTGCATATTCTTTCCATGAAAATTCCGACCTTCGATCCGAAGGAATACGACGAAATGATCCGGATCGTCGACAAGGTGGGGATCGTGTGCCAGATCGAACTGGAAATGCACTACAATCCCGTGGTGAAGCGTCTTCAAAAACTCATCGCGGACGGCGACATCGGCAAAATCCTTTCCGTTCAGGCGACCAATATCACGCTCTCGCCGGTATGGGCCTTCCCGTGGCAGGGCGTGCCCGAGGCCAGCTACGGCAAGCGGGTTCCCCTGCGCAAAGGCGATCCCCGTTTCCGCGGCGGCGCGCTGTGCGACCATCCGCACATTTTCGACCTGATCCGGTGGCTCACCGGATCCGACTTCGATTATGTGTATTCGGAAGTCGCCCCGAACCTCCGTCCCGACCTTGAGGTGGAAGATATGCTTCTGGTCAACGGCAAGATGAAGGACGGCACCGCCTTCCTGTTCGATCCCTCGTGGTCGCGCATGGAGGAGCGCCTCAAGGTGCCCGGTCCTGGCTGGGAAGTCTTCCCGAAACGCATGGAGGTCAATGTGACCGTCACCGGAGAAAAAGGCACGATCCTGTGCGACTGCTTCGGCCCGAACGTGTATCATAACGGCGCGCCCAATGACCGCTATACGGTCCAGTATACTTATTTCGACGAATGGATCGGGCTGATCGACGAATTCGTGGCTTGCATCCGCGAGCACAAGACGCCGAAGATCAACCTGAGGTGGCACCGTCGGACCATCGACTGCATGAACGCGTGCTACAGGAGCATCGAGTCCAGAATTCCGGTCAAAGTCGGCTGAAAAACAGAGGAGAGCACACGATGGATTCCAGAGAGGAACATTATTTGCTGGACCGGTTGATCCCGGTTCCGAAGGAAATCAAATTCAAGGACGGGAAAGAATATCTTGTCCGCGACCGCTGCAAGGTGGTCGTCAACGCGTCCGAAACGGAGGGGATTGCCGCGAAAACGGAGGCGCTTTTCCGGAATTACTGGAAAGTGTCCCCGTCGGTGAGCGTCAAGGCCGACCGGAAACAGGCACGGAATCCGGCGGACGCCTATGCGGTCCGGATCGAGGAAAAACAGCTTGTCATTTCCGTGAAGGGGATGACGGGACTCATGAACGCCCTCAAGACGCTGCGCCAGCTGGCCGAAGTCGAGCGCGGGACGGAAAAGGTCAGCGGATATTTTCTGGTGCCGTGCGAGATTTCCGACGGACCGGCCATGCCGTTCCGCGGAGTCCATCTGTGCATCTTCCCCGAAACGGAGCTGTGGGATATCGAAAAACAGCTCCGGATTGCGGCGTATCACAAGTTCAATTACGCCGTCATCGAGCCCTGGGGAATCTTCCCGTTCGAGTCCCGCCCGGAATTCTGCTTCCGGGACCGCCGGATCAACCGGCAGGACCTCCGGCGTCTGATTGATCTCGGAAAGGAACTCGGCATCACCCTGTTCCCGCAGCTCAATATTCTGGGGCATGCCTCCGGCGCCCGGTGCGCCATCGGAAAGCACGCGATTCTGGACGCCCATCCCGAGCTCCAGCCCATTTTCGAGCCCGACGGCTGGGCGTGGTGTCTGACCAATCCCCATACCCGGCGGATTCTCACGGACATGGTGGTCGAACTGCATGAATTCTTCGGCAATCCGGCCTATTTCCACATCGGCTGCGACGAGGCGGACCATCTGGCCACCTGCCGCGACTGCCGCCGGAAAAATCTGGAATCGCTGCTTCTGGACCATCTCCGGTATTTTCACGATCTTCTGGCGGGACGCGGCGCCCGCATGCTGATGTGGCATGACATGCTTCTCACCCGCGGCGACGAGCGCTGGAAAGGCTATATCGTCTGCGGCCGCCCGGAACAGGAGCTGGGCAATCTCTACAAGAAACTGCCGAAGGACATTGTCATCTGCGACTGGCAGTACGGATACAAGGAGAAGGCAGCGGATGCCGAACCCGAATGGCCCACCACGAAATTCTTCAAAAAAGAAGGTTTCGATACGCTGGTCTGTCCGTGGATCAACACCGCGGGCGCCCGTTCCCTCGGCAAGCTGGCCGGGCGCGAAAAGCTGATGGGAATGCTGGAGACCACCTGGCACCTCAACCACCACCGCCAGTTCGTCTGCATCTATGCTCATGCCGCCGGGGCGGCGTGGAATCCGGAGTCGAGCCTTACCGGCGACGCCCTTCCGTATTTGACGATGGCGCAGCATCTGCGGCAGGTTTTACAGGACATGGAGACCTCTCAATATGAGCGGACCGGGTTCAATCAGCTTCAGGTGAATGCCGGGTGGCTCCCCTATCAGGACGCCTGACCCGTATTTTTTGTTTGACGCTCCCTGTTTCAGTGAGAACCAACAGGGAGTGTCATCATGAACACACAGAAAGAAAAAACGCCGCGGGACGCTTCCCGCACGATCGCAAACAAACGGAAGGAGCTGTTCTGCGAACTCTACTCCTTCGAGTTATGGGGCAGGGCGGCGGAAGCCGCCTCCAAAGCCGGATACCAGGTGACGGAACGCCGGGTCCGCGAGCTTCTCGGCGATCCCGAGATCCGCGAACGGATCCGCTTTCTCCGCAAACAGCTGGCGGAACAGACCGTCGCGGACGAAGCCTGGATCCAGAAAAATTTCGTCGACATCGCCATGAACGCCGACAAGGCATCCGACAAGCTCCGTGCGCTCGCCACCCTGTACCGCGCCGTCATGGAAAAGGAGAAGCCCGCCCCCCTCTCCGGCGGAGAGCCGGAATCCTTCCCGGAACTCTCTTTTGAAGGAGAGGAGGACGGTTCCCTCTGAGCTGTCACGCATCCGTATTCCCCGCCGGTTCCCGATCCCGCGCAAAGGGAGCCGTCCGGCGGGGAATCCCTCCTCTTCCGTGGAAATACGGATATCCTGTTTTTTCCATGCGCCGGGCATTGAATTATTCCGCAAAGATGCTACTTGTACCCCCATGAATCCGGTTTTGGGAATCCTTTCCGGCAGAGGGGAATTTTTATGTTTATCGATATTCATGCCCACGCCTATCTGTTTCCGTGTCCTCCGCAGGATGGACGGACGCAGTTCTGCACCCCGGAAGAGGTGCTCCGGTGCTATGACGAAATCGGCATCGAAAAAGGAATTCTCCTGCCGCTGATCGGACCGGAAGTGTATCTGCCGCAATCCAACCAGGAGATTCTGGAAATCTGCCGCCGCCGGCCCGACCGCTTCCTTCCCTTCTGCAACATCGATCCGCGCGGCATCGGCAACTCGGACGGGACGGACTTCACACCGTGGATCGCATGGTACCGGGAACAGGGATTCCGCGGCGTGGGGGAACTCATGCCCAATCTGGCGTTCCGGGACCCCCTGGTGCTGAATCTTCTGCGTCAGCTGGAGAAAGCCGGCTGGCCGCTGATTTTCGACGGCAGTTCCCGGATCGGAAAAGGATACGGCCTTGTGGACGACCCGGGGATGCCCCAGCTTGAATACTGTCTTCAGATGTTTCCGAAGCTGACCGTTTTCGGACACGGGATTCCGTTCTGGAGCGAAATCGGAACCCTCGACAATCCGGGCGACCGGGACCGGTATCCGGATTATCCGGTCCGTGCCGAAGGGGCGGTTCCGAAACTGATGCGCCGGTATCCCAATCTCTGGGGCGACCTCTCCGCGGACAGCGGCTACACCGCCCTCGCACGCGACCCGGAGTATGCCGTCCGGTTCCTGAACGAATTTCAGGACCGTCTCTGTTTCGGGACCGACATCTGTTATGCGGACCAGAAACTGCCTCTCGCGCAATTCCTTACCGGCCTGAAAGAGAATGGAAAGCTTTCACCGGAAGCATTCTGGAAAATCGCTCGCGAAAATATTGTCGGACTGCTCGGCATTTGAGCGACCCAACCGGATTAAGGAAAGGGCCTGATGTTGATACAACTGCTGATTCATTTATTTGTGAAGGATTTCCGGCATCCGGAGCGTCCGCATGTCCGGCTGGCATATGGAATCCTGGCCGGAAGCGTCGGGATTGCCGTCAACTACCTGCTGTTCTGCATCAAGCTGACGGTCGGGCTGCTTTCCGGGAGCATCGCGATGGCGGCGGATGCCATCAACAATCTTTCGGACGCGGGGTCGTCGGTCGTTTCCGTGCTTGGATTCAAGCTTTCCTCCAAGCCCGCGGACAACGAACACCCGTTCGGACACGGCCGGCTGGAATATGTCGCGGGAATGATCGTCGCCGTGATCATCATCTCGGTCGGCTTCGACTTTCTGAAAGAGTCCGTCCTCCGCATATTCTCGCCGTCGGAGCTCCGGGCGGACAATCTTGCCATCGGGATTTTCGCCGGCACGCTTCTTTTCAAGGTGTGGCTGTTCCTGTTTTACCGGGCCGTCGGGAAAAGGATCGACTCCAAAATCCTCAAGGCGGCGGCGTTTGACAGCCTGAGCGACCTGCTGACGACCTCGGTTGTCCTGGGGGCGGTGTTTTCCGCCCGGTTCACCTCGTTTCCCGTGGACGGCTGCGCGGGTGTGATTGTGGCGCTCTTCGTCATCTGCGGAGGGTTCGGCGTTCTGCGCGATACGATCAATCCGCTGCTGGGGGAACTGCCGGACAGGGCGCTGGTGAAGGAACTGGAAGCGCGTCTCCTTGCCTGCAAGGGGATCTGCGGCGTGCATGACATCATCCTTCACAATTACGGGCCCAACCATTATTTTGCCACCGCCCACGCGGAAGTCAGCCGCGACGGCGACCTTCTGGCCTCCCATGACACGCTGGAGGCCGCCGAAGTCGAGATCGCCAAAAACATGCCGGTCCGCCTGATTCTGCACTGCGACCCGTACAACACCCGGGATCCGAAAGTCAAAGTCTGGCGTGCCCGCGCGGAGGAGGCCGTCACGGCGTTCGACCGTCATTTCAAACTGTATGACTTCTGCCTCGACGAGTCGGGACCGGCAAGAGTCCTCCAGTTCCAGCTCCTGATTCCGCGAAACTATGCCCTGACCTACGAGGAGATCACAGACCGTCTTACCGCCCGGATGCGGCGTTTCGATCCGTCGCTCGTCCTGCGGATCGCTTTTTCCAATGCGTTCGTATAAAAGTTTCCCCGGACTTTTTGTTCCGGAATCTTTGACATCGGATTTTTTCAATGTATATTGCTTCCAATTTATTTGAAAAGCTCAAATGGTGTTTCAGGAGAACAGGCAATATGGCATACGACAAGATCAAAGTCCCCGCGGGGGAGAAAATCACTCTCCGCTCCGAGGGCGTTCTGAACGTCCCGGACCATCCGGTCATCACCTATATCGAAGGGGACGGCACCGGACCGGACATCACGCGCGCTTCGATGCGCATCTGGGACGCCGCGGTCGAAAAAGCCTACGGCGGCAAGCGCAAAATCGCCTGGATGGAGGTCTTTGCCGGAGAAAAAGCCAACTCCGTCTACGGGGAAGGCACCTGGCTGCCCGGGGAAACCGTCGACGCCATCCGCGACTACCGCATTTCCATCAAGGGGCCGCTGACCACTCCGGTCGGCAAGGGAATCCGTTCCCTGAACGTGGCGCTCCGCCAGACCCTTGACCTCTATGTCTGCCTGCGTCCGGTTCGCCATTTTGCGGGGGTCCCGTCTCCCGTCCGGAATCCCGATCTCACCGACATGGTTGTCTTCCGGGAAAACACCGAGGACATCTATGCCGGGATCGAATGGCCGTCCGGTTCTCCCGAAGCGAAGAAAGTGATCGATTTCCTTCAAAACGAGATGAAAGTCACCAAGATCCGTTTCCCGGAAACCAGCGCCATCGGAATCAAACCGGTCTCCCGGGAAGGCAGCGAACGCCTCATCCGCGCGGCGATCCGGTATGCGATCGACAACCGCCGCAAAAGCGTGACGCTCGTTCACAAGGGCAACATCATGAAGTTCACCGAGGGCGGCTTCAAGGAATGGGGCTACGAACTGGCCAGACGCGAGTTCGGCGACAAGCTCATCTCCTGGGACGACTGCGGCGGCAAGGTTCCCGAAGGCAGAATCCTGATCAAAGATTGCATCTGCGACGCTTTCCTCCAGCAGATTCTGACCCGTCCGGCAGAGTATGACGTCATTGCCACGATGAACCTCAACGGGGACTATGTTTCCGACGCCCTGGCCGCATGCGTCGGCGGTATCGGAATCGCCCCCGGCGCCAACATCAACTATTTGACCGGCATGGCCGTTTTCGAGGCCACGCACGGCACCGCTCCCAAATACGCGGGCATGGACAAGGTCAACCCCTCTTCCCTGACCCTTTCCGGCGAAATGCTTCTGCGTTTCATCGGCTGGAACGAGGCCGCCGACCGGGTTATCCGCGGAATCGAAAACGCAATCTCCGACAAACAGGTCACATACGACTTCGCACGCCTGATGGAGGGCGCAACCGAGCTTTCCTGTTCCGGATTCGCAACCGCCGTCATCAACCGCATGGAGTAAAATGAACACTTCCCCGAGGCTGGAGGACATCACCTTCCGGATCACTTCTTCCCTGCCTTTCGGCGAGGCGGCGGAGCTTTACTGCGAGGCCGGCTGGATGGAGCATCCCGACGCGGAAGCCGTAACCGTGATGCTTCAAAACTCCTACGCCGTGTCTGCCGCCTTCCACGGGGAGCGCCTGATCGGTTTCATGCGCGCCTTCTCCGACGGGGTCAGCGACGCCTATCTACTCGACCTGGTCGTCAGAAGCGAATACCGCAAGCTCGGGATCGGCCGCGTCATTCTGGAAAATCTGGCGGCCCATCTCAAGGAGAAGGGAATCGACTGGGTCCTCTGCATCGGCGCGCCCGGCACCGAGGCGTTTTACGGAAAAACCGGCGCCGTTCTCATGACGGGATTCACGCCGTACCGTTTCTGATATAAAAGGGGGAAAATGAACGCTTTCGACTATAAGCAGATGAGAGCCGTTTCCATGGCGGATGCCGAGGAAGTGAAAAAGGCGCTGGCCCGGGCGGATTTCCCCAGCTGCGAGTATTCTTTCCCGAACCTTTTCATCTGGGCGGAGGTTTTCCGCACCTGTCTTGCTTTTTTCAACGACCGGCTTTATGTTCACATGCCGCTGGTGGACGAACTCCTTTTTCCGTGCGGAGAAACCTGGCCTTCTCCGGAAGAACTGAAGGCGGTTTCGGAGGGGATGCGCAAGGCCGGCTTTTCCGGAACGGTTGCCCATGTCCCGGCCGCTTACCTGGAACAGCATCCGGAGATTACGGAGTTTTTCTCGATCCGCCCCATGGACGACGCCAACGACGAGTACATCTATTGCACCGCGGTTCTTGCCGAACTCCACGGTTCGAAGCTCTCCAAAAAGCGGAACCTGATCTCCCAGTTCGAGCGCAATCACGAGCAGTATGAGATCAGGGCCGTCACCTCCGACGACTTCCGTACCCTGATCTCCCTGACGGAGCACTGGCGGAGGGATCACCTGGACGATCAGCGCGTCGAAAACGAACGCTGCGCCCTCAGCCGCGCCCTGAAATATTACAACGAGCTCGGGTTCGAAGGACTCATGCTGCTTGCGGAAGGCGAAATCAAGGCCTATGCGGTTTTCAGCCGCCTCAACAGCCAGTCCTATACCGTCCAGTTTGAAAAGGCGCTCCACGAATGCAAGGGCGCGTCGCAGGTCATCACCAACCGGACGGCCGTTCATCTGCGGGACAAGTGCAAGTTCATCAACCGGGAGCAGGACCTCGGGATTCCCGGTCTCCGGCAGGCGAAACTCTCCTATGTCCCGGACCATCTGCTGAAGGACTTTTTCCTGATTCCGCAGGAATAGAAAACGAGTTCAGGAGCCCCGGCATTGACGGAGAAGCTGTTTCGGGGTCAGACCGCAGCGTTTCTTCAGAAAAATGTGAAGATGGGACACGTGTTTCATCCCGACCGCGTCAGCGATCTCTTTCAAGGTCAGGTCGGTATGGCTCAACTTCTCCATGACCAGCTGAAGCCGCAGCCGCGCCCGGTATTCGCCCGGATCCACCAGATAGCGTTCCGCAAAACACTTCCGGGCATGCTCCGGACTGTATCCGATTTCCGCGCACAATTCGCCCAGGTCCTTCTGAAAGGCCCGGTCCGCGTCGATTTTCGCCTTGAAACGCTCCGCCGTGTCCGGCATTTTCAAAACCGGTTTTTCCGCCATCAGTTCCGAAAGCAGGGCTGCGGACAGCAGTTCCGCGCGGAAAATGTTTTCCGGAAGCTGGCTTTTGGACAAGGTTCGGACTTCCGAAAAGACTTTGCGGAGCTCGAGCATTTTTTCGTGGGAGATTTCCCGGCAGAGCGGCAGCCGGAAGTTCCGTCCGCCTTCCCGCAGCGTGGTGAATAAGTCCCCGGCATGATAACTCAAGGCCGGAATGCCGCATTGAATGACCCAGTTTTCCCGTTTGACGCCGTAGCAGAAATCCTTGCGGCTTCCGGCCGGAGAAAGGGTCAGCAGCGGATTTTTCGGCCGCTCCTCGTCCAGAATCGGAACGTGTTCCGTACCATACGTCATCCGGGAATAAATCAACCCTGAAACGTTGAGTCCCAGGAAATGGCAACGCAGGGTCTGACAATATCTTTCAGGCCGGCGATAGACGTCCGCATGGTACAGGATGAATTCCATGATAAATATTGCTTTTTTATAATTTTATGATTTTTTGTATAATATAAATCTTCCGAAACAAATTGCAAATATATGAAAAAACGATATTTTAGAATTCAAGGAGGAACACTGTGAACGATTTGAGCCGGGGTCTGGCCTATACCTTCGCAACCGGTCTTCTGTGGGGCGGAGTCGGGGTTTTTTACAGCAAGGGAACGGAAAAGAAAGAATCCTTTTACGGGTTCATGTTCCTTTCCGCCCTCCTGTTTTTCCTCCTGACGTGGATTTTTGCTTTCCCGCAGGGGGCGCCGGTCCGGGAAGTCCTGCTGGTCGCCGCCCTGATGTTCCCGGCGGGGCTTTCGGGGCAGCTCGGGTTCTGGACCATGAAAAAGGCTCTGGAACACGGGCCGCACGGGATCGGCTGGTGCATCGTCCAGTCTTCGATGATCTGCCCGTTCCTGGCGGGAGTGCTGTTTTTCGGCGACAGTCCGTCGGCCGGACGGATTGCCGGGATGTCCCTGATTGCGGCCAGCCTCCTGCCGTTGTCCGCACAAGGCGTTCCGGCCGTCCGGGAGGACTCGTGTTCGGGGCGGTTTCTTCTCCTGATTTTTGCCGCGTTCCTGCTGGTCGGGCTGCAGCAGACTCTTTCCCTTGTGCCGAGCCAGTGCCCGACGCTTTCCGCCGCGGCTTTGAGCTGGCGGGTCCCGCTGGTCTCCCTGGTCGGGCTCGGCTGGCTGGGGCCGGTCCTGTTCCGGAAAACCGGGGTCCGGTGCGGAGAAATTGGGTGGATTTCCCTGCTCTACGCCCTGCTGGTTTTTCTGGGACAGCTGGGAATTTACCGGGCGATCGATTTTCTCGGGAAGGCCCGTTCGTCCGGAACGGCGTATCCGGCGGCCTGCGGAATGTCGATCCTGTTCTTTTTTGTCTATTGTTTTTTCAAACGGCGTGAACGACTTTCCCGCCGTGCGCTGGCCGGCATCGGTTTGAGCATGGCGGGAATGTTCCTGCTTGCCATATCATGAACGGAGTCCGGAAAAATTCTTCCGGATTCGGATCAAAAAAGGAGATTTGGAATGGGAATCAGCATCGGAATGGTCGGACTCGGGAGTTTCGGCAGTGTTTTTGCCGGATTGTTCAAAGCGCATCCGCGGGTGGACCGGATCGCCCTCTGCGACGCGGAGCCGGAACGGGTGAAGCGTTTTGCGGAGGACCCCTGGTTCGCGGACAAATTCAATCCGAAAGACGCCTACGATTCGCTGGATGCGATCTGCAAGGCGGATCTGGATGCGCTGGTGATCATCACCCAGCCGTGGCTTCATGCTCCGCAGTGCATTCAGGCGATGGAGTCGGGAAAGGATGTCTACAGCGCGGTGCCGGTGACCTGTCTTCCGGATTCGGAAGAGGTCCTCGACTGGTGCGACCGGATCATCCAGACATCCCTGCGGACCGGCAAGCATTACATGCTGGGAGAAACGACCGTTTTTCACCCGCAGACGATGTTCTGCCGGAAAAAGGCTCTCGCGGGCGAATTCGGGGATTTCGTGTATGCGGAGGGCGAATACTGCCACGATGTCGATGTGCCCGGCTGTTCCCTGCGGGAAGTTAACCGCAAGCGGACTTCCGGCAAACTCGGTTCCGTCTGGCCGGAAAAACTGGAAGGATACCGGAAACGCGGAAAACTCTCCACGCCGATGAACTATCCGACCCATTCGGTCAGCGGACCGGTTTTCGTGATGGGAACCCGCGCGGTGAAGGTGTCGGCGTGCGGCTACCGGAACAGAACCGCCGACCCGTTCTTTGCGGGATATGATTTTTCCAACGTCACCGCCCTGTTCCGGCTTGCGAACGGAGCATCCCTGCGGATTGCTGAAATGCGCGAGGCCGCCGGACGGATCAGTCCGCTGGAATCCGAGACCTTCCGCATCCTGGGGACCTCCGGCAGTTTTTCCGAAAACATCTGGTATTCCAACGGGCGGACCGGTTCCCGGGAGGCGATTCATCCGCAGGTTCAGACCCGCTATGAGTCCGCCGAACTGTTCGACCCGCTTCCCCCGGCCGTGACGGAGGCGTTCCGCGACTACCAGAACCGGAACCGTTCCGACGCCGAAAAAGGAGATTTCGTTCCGACGGGTCACGGCGGCATCCGTATCTGGTGCACGAGTTCGTCTCCACGGTCTATGAAAAACGGCAGAGTCTCGTCAATCCATGGGAGGCCGGACATTATATGGCCATGGGGATAGCGGCAAACGATTCCGCGCGTCATGACGGCGAACTGACCCGGGTTCAGGACTGGGGGAAGGCTCCGTCCGCGTAAGTTGCATCCCGGAAAGGAAAAATCCCCGTTCCTGCGGAATAGCGGGATACGGGGATTGTTCGTTTTGCCGTCACGGAAGGGGAATCCGGAACTACATCCGCACGACGTTTCCGGTCCGTGCGGATTCGATCATGGCCTTGCCGACCATCAGG
>MWCA01000041.1 GCA_002069785.1 Lentisphaerae bacterium ADurb.Bin242
GTCTGGATTGGTCCAAGCCGCAATGATGCCGCCGCCTCCGCTGGATACCGACGCCCTGTGGGTGATCCTGTCGGGCATCCTCGGCCTCGGCGTCTATCGAACGGCGGAGAAGGTCAAGGGGGTGACGCGATGAATGCCTGGCTCTGGTGGATCGGTCCAGATTCCGAGTGACCCGGGGACGTAACTGGCCTCACAGTCCTTGTGCACTGCATTGATTTCCTCATCCGTCAGCCGCACCGGATAGGCCGACTGCTCGCTGATGGGCTTGGCGTCGCGTTCAATTTCTTCCAGCCATTCAGCCCTGATGGTTTTCCCCTCTGCAACATCGCGCTCAAGCCCGTTTCGGATCATCTGCAACAGCCCTGCGTCAATAGATACGCGCGTCATGTTCTGTCTCCTTCTGGTCGTGGGTTGATCTCTGCGGCCTGCATCAGGTCATGCACAGCCTGGGTAAGGGCCGGTGTGCTGGCGATGCACTGCCGACACGTCTCCATCGGCGGATTCCCACCTTTCAGGCAGTCGAAGCACGTCTCGTCGCCGGCCCCGAGCTTCTGCAGCTCTTCAATCCGGCCCATGTTGGCCTCCCTCGGGTATGGGGTTGGTCGCTTGAGCCTTGCGATGCCGCTTGATCGCAATCTGGCGCCGGTATGCGCCGAATAACAGCCCGGGGGCCTCATGTGAGTAGTTGCGTGCAGCCTCTACCGATTCCTCTACGAGGTTCCCGTGAGGAATGCACGCACAGGGAACGTGCGCTTTTACCCAGTTTTTCAGGGCCAGGCAGCGCGAGCACGTTTTGTACGTCCCAATTTCGCCATCCCATTTTCCACGGACATGCTCATAACTCTCGCCCGCGTCAATTGCGCGGCCGCACTCAGAGCACCGGTGCTCTTTCTTGGCCCGCCGGGTTTCCTGGACGTAAAACTCAGGGGCCTCGTAGTCGCAGTAGCAGTCGTCCATGGTCAACCTCTCGCGGGTCGGTTGTTGATATTCATGGGGTGGTCAAGCCGGTTAAGTTGCTCGCGGAGTCCTGACACATGGCACGCCTCGTCCGCGACGGGTGTCCCGGAGTTGTATCCAGTACCTTCCCCAATGGCTTTCAAATGCCTTGCGATGAGCCTTGCGTGCGGGGATGTGTGGCCACACCACCAGTCAAGATCATCCACCGCACGCTGGTAGTCGGTCGCGCGCTGAAGGTGGCGCGCCACCAGGACAGAGTGGCGCACCCTTCCAACAAACAAGCCTACCCAGTAGGCAAGCAGCACCAGCATCGTTCCGGCCATGGTTGCGACTTGCATCTCGCTCATGCTCCATCTCCCAGGGGTCGGTGGTTGGAATCCGGCATATGGGGCATGGCCTTTCCGATCTCGGCGGCGGCGCAAACGATGGCGCGGCGGGTTGCCGCCAATTTATCACCGTCTTTGACGCTCTCCTGAATCCAGGTTTCGCCGAAGTCGTCCAGAACCCCATCAGGCACTGAAGCCACCGCAAAGTCTCCGTCGTCGCCTTCGGGAGGGAAGATGGCCAGCTTCAGCTCCACTGCCAGCCGTAACGCGTCGCCGTCGTCGATGAGCGGGTTCCATCCGGTAGTGACAAGCTTTCCGTCCTTGCGGACCAAGAGAGCATCCACAGAGGGAGTGAGCATCAGTCGTTCGGTGTTCATCGAATGAGAGATGTCGTAGCCAACAGCCGTCGCCGCCAGCTCCAGCAATTCACGGTCGTTCATCGTTCAATCTCCGGAGGGGGCTTGATGCCAGACATGTTCATTGCGAGGCGCATCGACTTGTCAAAATCCTCCGCAGTCATGCCGCTCGCGCTTCCGCCTCCCCCGTCGCATGCGTCGATGAACGTATCGTTATCAACTTCGCCGGGGTTGGTGCCGTACACGGACTCGCAATGCTCATAGATCGCGGCGCGGGCGGCATGGGCACGATTGACTGCGGACGTCAGCGCGTCGAGCTTTGCTTGCAGTTGTCGCTTCGTCAGTCGCATCTCAATCTCCACTGATCAGGGGCTTGGAATCCAGGGTTTGCAAAGCGCACAGCTCATCAGGAACCCAGTGCGTCGGCTTGCCGACATCATCGACACGCCCTGCGATGCAGGCCAGCAGCTCTTCCTGCGTCTCTCCATCCACGATGATTGTTGCGCGCACGGTTTCCGACGCCGCGCTGGCCGCTTGTGCCCGACCGTGTGCCACACCAGCACGCCATGCATGCCACAGCATCTCGACTGTCATGTCGGTGTATCCGTGGTCGTCTCGAGCTGGCGACAGCGTCGAGTAACTCGTCAGCCACGCCTCGAAAGTAATTTGTATTTCTTGTCGCATCTCAATCTCCGTTGAACTAAGGATTGACCTTAAGTGCTAAGAACAAGGCCCAAGAACTCAGTTCTTGGGGCCTTGTTCTTACAGCGTAGGCGCTGCCGGCAATGGCATCCAGTGTGTAGGATGCGTTTCAAATCCGCCTTCTCCGTACCACATTCCTGCTCCGCCCTTCATGTTTGGTTCCCACCAGACTACGCAGATACACGATTCCAGGTTGCTCAGATCGGGCTCGGGGCAGAAGCCGAGTATGTAGACGCCCTCGACCCCGTGTTCGGTCTTTTTGCTCTTGGGCGCAGTCTCAATAGGCTGCCAGAGCTGAAGGCAGTGCTCAAACATCTCAGCTGCCTGGCCGGCGTGCAGCAAATTTGTGCCGGTAGGCCAGTGACTTTTTGCCGCACTTGCAGCGGCTTTATCAAAGCTAACGTAGCCGTCTGGCGCAAAGTCTTTGGAAGACTCCAGCTTAGGAAGCGGTTAGCCAGCTTGTCTGCCAGTGTTTTCATTGCGGATTGTCCATTTCGTCAAAAGTCATGCTTGGCGGGTGTGGTATGTTGTCGTGCACTACTACTCCGTACTCGTTGGCTGGCAGAAACTTACCGCAGACTACACACCAGTACCCGTCTTGGTCGTCTAGAACTTCAGACCAAGTCATTTAGCACCTCAGACCACAAACGGGAAATTAATTGTAGGGCCCGGTACGTAGTCCTTAATCACAATGTCGTCAAGCAGAACTGCCAGCGGATTGCCAAGATACAGCTCAGAAAACTCAAGCTTTGGCAGTCTGCTAATTGGTGTTTTTAAGTACTCGTCCAGAGCCGGTCTGTGAGCATCGTAGATATGTGCGTCTACGAAGGTGAACATCAAGTCGCCGGGTAGCAGGTTTGCCCAGTCAGCTAGGAGGTGCGTCAAAATGGCGTACTGGGCAACATCAGTCGGAACGCCAAGGCACATGTCTGCCGAGCGCTGGGTAACGTGGCAGTGTAGGGACTGGCCGTCAGAACTGAAGATAGCCATCACGGTGCACGGCGGCAGGCAGCTCTCAGCGGCAGGGTGCCAGGCTGCCAGCACATGGCGGCGAGACAACGGATCAGCGCACAGCTGACGAAGTAGCGTCGACAGCTGATCTCGCGCGTCAGAGGAGCCGGATTGAAGCTCGCTATGTGCTTTAAACTTGCGCCACAGCGAGCCGACATACTGACCGATTGACTGTTCTTCTTGAGGCTTGCCGGTGTTCCGTGCCCAGTTAGCGGCATTGGCGTCCCAGTAGTTGCAGCCCAGTGCTTTGTACTCAGCAAGTGCTTCAGCGCCGCGGATAAAGCAGACCAGCTCTGCCAGAATGCCCTTCAAGTGCATTCTCCGGCCGGTAAGCAGCGGAAAGCCACCCTGCAGCCGAATCTTTAGAGTTTCGCCAAACAAGTACCGGGTACCGCCGTTGCGGCCTGTTTTTGCTGCGCCGCTGTTGAGAATCTTCTTCAAGAGCAGGCGGTAGTTTTGTTCATAGAAGTTCATGCCGAAGCCTTTACAACTGCGCCGTTCACCTGGAATTTGGTAGTTTTAGAGTCAGTAGCCAGTGGCTGCTTAGCCGTGTAGTCCATGGCTAACTGCGTGTAGCCAATAATGTCGCGGTAGTGGTCCAGCAGCCCGCCACTGTAGTGATTCCCGCTTACACCTATGCCTATTACAACAACGTCTATGTGCCCTACTACGCGGGCTGGTATTTCTATGGAGGCCGCTGGTACTGGGGCAGACCCGGACCGGCGCCCCGTCCGCCGCAATGGCGTCCCAATCCTGGACCGCCGCCCCGCGGCGGACCTCACGGCGGATATCACCGATAACATTTCCCATCCGGGAAAGCCGTTTCCCCCGACCGGCGGAGGAAACATTCCGCTGTAAAAAAATCGGGCCTTCAACTGTCTTGAAGGTCCGGTTCTTTTTTTTTACAGATCAGGCGGAACCGATTTACAACGGCTTGTTCCACCTCTCCTTGAATGCGATCCGCGGCATTTCGAGGCGAGAGGTGGGTTCATGACGCTCTTTTTCATATCCGAGAGTGATGAGAGCAGCGGGCTGGATGCCGGCAGGAATCCCGAGAAGTTTCCGGATCATTTTTTCCTTGAACCAGCCGATCCAGCAGACGGAAAGGCCCAGGGCTTCAAAAGCAAGGTTCATGTGCGCACCGGCGATTCCCAGGTCGATCAGCTGATATTGAACGCCGGAAAGGATCGGCGCAAGCCAGTGGATGAAAGGCCTCGGTTCGGCGCAAAGGACAATGATGACAGGCGCATTCAGGATCCAGGACATGGAAATGCCGGGCAGAAGACCTTCCTTGCAGATTCTTTCACGGGCGGCCTTGTCCCGGACAATAATGAAACGCCACGGCTGTTTATTGCATGACGATGGAGCCAGCCGCGCGGCTTCCAGGGCCTTCAGAATGTCCGCATCGGACACCTCTTTTCCCGGATCATACGCCCGACAACTCTGACGATGCCGGATCAACGCCATCAATGCATCATAGTTCATTGTTCTCTCCTTGTTTTGAAAACATCCGATATGAAAAACCCGGTTTTGAAACGGAGTCCAGAACCGGGTGAAACAAGAGCAGGCTCTTATTTGAAGGCCGGAACGGAAACCTTCATTGTTTCCTTCTGCTTGGCGACCTCGGCGGAAATCTCCTTCTGGAGCTCCTTTCCGGTAAGAGTGTTGCGGATGTCTTCCTTCACCTGGGCCAGAGGCACCGTGGAGGCCGGGGTCTTGCTGTCCAGTTTGATGATATGGTACCCGAACTGGGTCTTGACCACGGCGGAAAGGTCGCCGGGCTTTGCCAGGGCGAACGCGGCCTTTTCAAATTCGGGAACCATCTGTCCGCGCTGGAATTCGCCAAGGCTTCCTTTGTTTTTCTTGCTGTCGCAGGCGCTTTCCTTCTCCGCGAGCGCTCCGAAATCGGCGCCTTGTTTCAACTGGACAAGGATCTTGTCAGCCTTGGCCTTGGCTTCGCTGTCGAGCTTGGCAAGAGCGGCGGCATCCGGCTTCACGCTGGCGTTCGGGTCCGGCATGGTGGAAATCAGGATATGGGAAGCGGAAATGGTTTCCGGCTTTTTGAACTGATCGGGAGTTTCGCGGTAGAACTTCTCGATGGCGGCGTCCGTGATTTTGATTCTGGGCTTGACAAAATCTTCAACCCATTTGTTGATCGCATAGAACTTGAGGGAGTTGGGGTCCTTGACCATTTCATTCTTGATGTCATCGATTTTCTTGTTCTGAACGGCGAGCTGTTTTTCGATCATGTCAAGCTGCTCCTTCGGAAGGGCTTTGAGCTTTTTGTCAAATTCAGCGATCACCATTTCCTTGGAGGGCTTGATCCCGGCTTTTGCCGAAAGGGCCAGGAGGATTTCCGCTTCCACAAGGGCGTCGATGATCTGCTTGGACTGCACCTTCAGCATTTCCGGCTGAAGCTGGGCAAGATATTCGACCGGGACTTTGCCGAGCTGGTCAAGAAAGTCTTTTTTCGTGATCTTCTTGTCTCCGATGGTGGCGACGGGATCGGGCAGGAAAACAAAGACCTCCTCCAGCGTTTTCGGAGCGGCCGGGGCGGCCGGGGTCTTCGCGGCGGCAGCATCCTGGGCAGCGGCTTTGGCGGCCGGAGCCTTCTCGGCGGGTTTGGCTTTGGCGTCCTGTCCGACGAGCTGGATTGAACCGGCGAAGGCGAATGCGGCGATGGCCGTAAAAGCGGTCGCCCGGATGAGAGTTGTGCGTTTGATCATCTTTTTTATCCCTTTCGATAGATGTTGTTTTTCATTTCATATTCAAAGTCAAAAAAACGTCATTCGAGACAACAATTCGTTGATTCCGGGGTCCCCGGGCGCTTCCAGCGCGTAGACCGCCGTGAGAGTGGAGGCTGTTCTTGCATCCCCGGCCCTGAAAAGAGCCAGAGAATCCTCCCGCAATCCAAAAAGCATACGATCCCTCTCCACCTTGCGAAGATTTTTAACCTTAGACAGTTGATCCTGAAGAAAGTTCAGGATTTTCGGAGAAAAGTTGATTTCTTTCGACAGGACTTCCAGGCGGACAAGAATTTTCTCCAGTTCATCGGACCTCACGGTGTTCCGGGCCCGTCCGATCAGGGAATCCAGCTCCGTAAGGACGAACAGACGGTTTTTCACCTCGGTCGTGGCACTGGACGAGCCGTACAGGGTTTCATAGCGCTGAATGGAGTTGAGGGCGGCGTCAAAGTTTCCGTTCTGGAGATATCTGTTGACTTCCACGGTCAGCAGATTGAAGCGGACATTGCCTTCCAGTTCCGCCAGAAAGGTATTGGTGGGTTCCAGAACGCGCATTTTCTGAACCTTCGAAAGAGCCGCCTTATAGTCGTGCCGGCGGGAAAGATCGTAAATTTCAAGGAGAAGTTCCGGCTGGGCCCGCGGAGGCGGCGGAACCTTTCTGTCCGAACAGGAAACCAGAAAGAAGAAAAGCAGCAGGAGGGCAGCCAACCGGCGGCCCTCCCCGGCCGTACAGCCGGTAAAAAAAACATTCTTCATTCGGCTCACAATGTCGATCCTCGCAAATTGTAAAAATACTACAAATAACTTAGCAGTCCAAACGCAATTTACAACCGGAAAAAATGTTTTTCCTCCTTTCAAATTCGTTTTTTTATCGCATGCGCTCTTGAATTCGGCGATTTTCATGATACTTTAAATGACTTGACATATCTTGAAAACGAATCTCAAAATCAAGGAGAAAAAGGGAAATGGGCAGACAGTATAACAAGGTCCAGAAAAGAGCGCGTCATAAACGGTATCTGGAAAGAGAGAAAGCCAAAGTCCGGGCGGCAATGAAGCCCGCGAAAAAGAAATAAAAACGCAAGGCGGGAGTTCCCCGCCCTTTTTGTTGTGAAAATGGATCGGTCTGGTGAAAATCCGATTCGAAGCGGAAGGTTGAATCCATGGCAAAAATACATCCAACGGCAATCATCGATCCCTCTGCCCGGCTTGCCGACGACGTGGAAGTCGGTCCCTATTGCATTATCGAGGAAGATGTCGTCCTGGGAGCGGGAACCCGCCTGATCGCGCAATGCTATATCGGTGCCCATACCACGATGGGCTCGGGCAACACGGTTTTCCCGTTCGCATCCCTGGGAACGGACCCCGAAGACTACGGCTACAAGAATGAAGTGTCCTACACCCGGATCGGCAACAACAACCGGTTCCGCGAAGGGGTCACCGTCAACCGGGGCACCATGCCCGGAAGCGCCACGGTCATCGGCGACGGCTGTTTCATGATGGCCAATACGCATGTTTCCCACAACTGTACCGTCGGCAACGCCGTGGTCATGGTTCCTTACAGCGGCGTCGCGGGCCACTGCACCGTCGGCAACAACTGCCTGATCTCCGGACTTTCCGGAATGCACCAGTTCTGCCGCATGGGGCGCCTGGCCGTCCTCAGCGGAGGCTCCCAGATCTCCATGGACCTGGCTCCGTTCATGATCGGCGACGGGCGCAATGGAGGCGTCCGCGGCTTCAACATCGTCGGCATGCGCCGGAACGGTTTCAAGCCCGAAACGATCCGCGCCGTCAAAGATTTGTACGACATCTTCTTCCGTCACGGCCTCAATATGAAAAATGCCATTGAAAAAGCGGAAGCGGAAGTCGAAAAGCTCCCGGAAGTCGTTGAATTTCTCGATTTCATCAAGACGTCCAAGCGCGGCATCCTGACCGGAGACCGCGGCGGAAGACGCGCCTGACCGGAAAGGCACCTCATGGATTCTCTCAAGGAAAAAACGGCCTTCATTTCCGACATGGACGGAGTCCTTTACCACGGGAACAGGCTGCTGCCCGGGGCCAAGGAGTTTGTGAAGTGGCTGACGGATCATCAGAAAAATTTCCTGTTCCTCACCAACTCCAGCCAACGGACTCCCCGCGAACTGGCGGAAAAACTGTTCCGCCTCGGGATCGAAGCGGATCCTGCGCATTTCTACACCAGCGCCCTGGCCACGGCGGATTTCATTTCGCGCCAGAAGCCGGGCTGCTCGGCGTTCGTCATCGGAGAAGCGGGACTTTACAATGCCCTGTATGAAAAAGGGATCTCGATGAACGACTCCTCTCCGGATTATGTGATCGTCGGGGAAACCAGAACCTACAGCTTCGACCGGATCGAGAAAGCGGTCCAGCTTGTTTTCAAGGGGGCGCGCCTGATCGGAGCCAATCCGGACATGACCGGTCCGACCGAGAACGGCATCGTGCCGGCCACCGGCTCCCTGATCGCACCCATCGAACTCACCACCGGCACCAAAGCCTACTTCGTGGGAAAGCCCAATCCCCTGATGATGCGCCGGGCGGTCAAACACCTCAATGCAATGTCCAGGGACACCGTCATCATCGGCGACCGCATGGACACGGACATCATTGCGGGAATCGAAGCGGAAGTCGACACCATTCTGGTGCTCAGCGGAGTCACCTCCCTGAACGACCTCCGGAAATTTGCCTATTGTCCGCGGTACGTCATGCGCGGACTGGATGAACTGGTGGAATACCTCACCCCCCGTTGAGGATGGAAGGATACGGTTATGCGATTTCGCTGTCCATTCTGCTTTTACGCGGTAACAGTGGACGACTCCGCCCGGGGTTACAAGACTCTGTGCCCGAGCTGTTCCCGGGAGCTGCTCGTGCCCGTTTCGCGGTTTCAGGAGGGGTGCATCATCGGCGACTTCCTCATCAAGTCCAAGATCGGGGAAGGCGCCATCGGTTCGGTATATCTTGCCACCCAGCTTTCGCTCGAACGCCAGGTGGCCCTGAAAATCCTCTCGCCGGAATACACTACGACCAAGGGAATCAAGGACTTCCTGAAAGAAGCCCGCGCCGCCGCTTCCCTCAACCACATCAACCTGGTCCAGTCCTACGCCATCGGCGAAGAAGACAACATCTGCTACATGGCCATGACGTATATTTCCGGCGGAAGCGTGAAAGACCGGATTCTCCGGGAAAAGAAACTGCCGGTCGACGAATCCCTTCACATCATCCAGCAGGCGGCGGAAGCGCTCCACTATGTCTGGCAGGAAAAGGGAATCGTCCACCGGGACGTGAAGCCGGACAACATCATGATCACCGGGGAAGGCATTGTCAAGCTGACCGACCTCGGGCTTGCCATCCACGCCACCGAATGGCGGGAGGACTCGGATATTTCCGGAAGCCCCTCCTACATGAGTCCCGAACTCTTCACGGGGAGCAAGCCCGACACCCGCTGCGACATCTACTCCCTCGGCGTCACGCTCTACCAGATGCTGAGCGGAAAACTTCCTTTCGAAGCCCGTTCCATCCGGAGCCTCGCCTACCAGCACATGGAGGAAGATGCACCGTCGCTGGACCGCACGGACCCCGAAATCCCGGCGCCCGTGGCCAGGCTCGTCAAAAAAATGATGACCAAAAACCCGAATGACCGGTATCAGAACATGGACGAGCTTCTCCGGGACATCTGGAGCCTCCGGCAGACCACCGCACCGGACCGGACCCTCGTCCCCGACGTGCATACCGTGTCGGTGCGGCGCCTGGACTATGACATCCAGAAAGAATCCATTCATGCGAAGACGACCGTCCGCAAACTGGAAAACGAAATCCGGGAACGCCGCAAATTCGTGCGGATCCTCGTGCTGATGATCCCCATCGCCGTCATGCTGGCCATCATCACCACCCTTTACTGGTACGGCAACACGCCCGTGGAAACTTCCGCGGAAAGCCGCCTCGCCCAGAAGATCGCCGTCTTCTCCCGGTTCGCGAAGGACGAAACCATCCCGATGAAAATCATTCGCGAGGAAGGGGAGAAAATCATCGCCGAATTCGGAGCCCCGCACAACAAGACGCAGACGCTCATGCTGGAAAGCATCCATGCCCGGATCAACGCCGCCGCCCTCCGCCGGACGGAAATCGAAAACCGGAACCTCCTCAACGCGCTCCGCGCCGCCCGCTCGGAAAATGCAAAGTTGCGTTCGGAACTGGAACTGCTGCACCGGCAGCGTCTTTCCCGGGAACGTTCTTCCCGGGACCGCTAACCCGCTTCAAAAAAAGGCCATCCTCCATGAAAAAAGCTGTTTTCCTGATTTATTCCAACGACCGGAAGGGATTGCTTTCCGGGATCTCCACCTTTTTTTATCAGAAAGGGTTCAACATCCTTCACTGCCAGCAGTATACGGACAACTGCGAGAACCGCTACTTCATGCGGGTCTGTCTCGACATCACGGACATGCCGGTCACCCGGAAAAACCTGGAAGATTCCTTTGCCGTGTTCGCGTCGACGCTGAATCTTCAGTTCAGCGTCCATTACTCCGACCGTCCGCAGCGGGTCGCCATCCTGGTTTCCAGGGCGTCGCACTGTCTGTACGATCTGCTGGCCCATGCCCAGGACGAAAAGGACCTTCTCTGCGAAATCCCGCTGATCATCAGCAACCATCCGGTGCTGGAAGATGTCGCCGCAAAATTCCGCGTCCCCTTCTACTGTTTTCCGGTCGGGAAGGACAAGCCTGCGCAGGAACAGCCGGTCATCGAACTGCTTCACCGCCATCATATCGACCTGGTGGTGCTCGCCCGCTACATGCAGATCCTTTCCGGTGAATTCATCCGGGAATTTCCCAGCCGCATCATCAACATCCATCATGCGTTTCTCCCGGCTTTCCAGGGAAGGAACCCATACGAACGCGCCTGGGAGCGGGGCGTCAAAATGATCGGAGCCACCGCCCATTACGCAACCGCCGTCCTCGACGAAGGCCCCATCATCGAACAGGACGTGGAGCGCATCACCCACGAGGCCGAACCGGCGGACCTCAAGCAGATCGGCAAGGATATCGAACGAAGGGTCCTGACGCGCGCGGTCCGGGCGCACCTGGAACACCGGATCATCCTGTCCGGCCGCCGCACCATCGTCTTTTCCAAATAAACCGGCGGAATCTTTCCGGAAAAAATGGAAATGCCGGAAAAGGATGATATTTTAAACAAACGGAACCTTTCAACTGAAAAGAATGGAGTCTTATGGGTACCGGAAAAAAACCATCGGTCACACACTTCCGCAAGATGAAGCAGGAAGGCAGGCGCATCGTCATGCTGACCGCCTATGACGCTCCCACCGCCGCGTTGGCGCACGAGTGCGGGATCGATATTCTGCTGGTCGGGGATTCCCTCGGCATGGCCGTGCTCGGATACCAGAGCACCCTCCAGGTGACGCTCGAACAGTCGCTCCATCACTGCGCGGCGGTCCGGCGCGGAGCCCCCGACGCATTCGTCATCGGGGACATGCCTTTCATGACCTGCCACTCCGGCGAACGCGACGCCCTCCTCCATGCGGCCCGCTACCTCCAGGAAGCGCAATGCGACGCGGTCAAGATCGAAGGCGACGCCGCACTGGCGCCCACGGTCGAGCGGATGGTCCACGCCGGAATCCCGGTCATGGGACACGTCGGACTCCTTCCCCAGCACATCAAGACCGCCGGAGGGTACCGGATCTCCGGCAAGACCGAAGAAACCGCCGAACAGATTCTCCGCGACGCCAAAGCCATGGAAGAGGCCGGCGCCTTCGCGCTGGTCCTGGAATGCATGCCCGCCGCGCTGGCGCAGCGCCTCACGAACGAACTTTCCATTCCGACCCTCGGAATCGGAGCGGGCCCCCACTGCTCCGGACAAGTCCAGGTGATGCACGACCTGCTGGGCTTTTTCAGCGGATTCAAGCCGAAGCATGCCAAACAGTATGCCGACCTGTCCGCCGTCATCCGGAAGGCGTTCACGGAATATGCGGAGGAAGTCCGGAACGGCGCGTTTCCCTCGGAAGAACACTCCTTCTGAAAAAAACGGAAACGGACTTTTTTCCGCAGCCGTACGAAATTCCTCCGAAACCCCGGCTTGAAATCTTTCTCCTCAGATGATATGTTTTCAAATTTCAGAAAAAATGAGGAGAAGAAGAGGAGAATGAGATGAAGATCGGAATATTTTTTCATGCGGCGCTTCTGGCTCTGCTCGCCGGATGCACCACCCTCCCGGACGTCGAGGTTCCCGCGCTGGAAAACGAATTGAACGAAGTCCTTGCGAGAATCGAAAAAGCCACGTATCCGCAAGGGAAACCGGAGAACATCAAAAGTATGTCCATGGTTGCGGCCATGTCTCTTGAAGAACAGGAAATTCATATCCGAAGCAGACACTGGTGTAAATATCCGGATCAATCCAGGGCGGAATTTCAGATGCCGGGCCAGCCGCCAACCATAATGATCATCAACGGAAAACGCGGCTGGAAAATCGTCGAGGGACTCGGAATCACGGAGCTGGACCGGGAGGAGGTCATGGCTGAACTGCTTTCCATCCGGGAAAGCAATCCCTCGCTGGGCATGAGACAATGCTATGCGCGGCTGGTCCTCGACTCAAAACTCCATGACGTCCGGGGAAATTCCTGCCGCCGGATCGTGGCCTACCCGCCGGACTGGATGAACTTCCCGCCCGTCGAATGGTTTTTCGACACGAAGACATTTCTGGCCCGGCGGTATATCAAGATTCTCAAAAGCACTTTCGGTTCCATGAAAATCCAGGCGGACATTCTGGAATACAAGCTGGTGGACGGAATCATGGTGGACACCAGCAGCATCCTGAAGACGCCGATTTTCTCCCTGCGCATGAAAGTCCTGAATTACAAGTTCAACGCGGAGATTCCGGACAGCCTGTTCTTCCCTCCGGGCGAGGAGGAGCAGCTCCGCCGGGAATTCCGTTCGGAGGAGATACTGGACCAGATGTTTGAAAAGGTCGCCCAGTATCATCCCGATCCGGAATTCGCTTCGAAAAACCGGAAATACTGCGAACGCCGCCGGAAACAGATTCTCGCCGCCAGAAACGACACGGAACTCGCGCTTCAGCTGAACAAGCTGCTGGAAGATTTCGGCGACAGCCACATGACCCTCTTTCCGCCGCTCCGGGACTCCGCCGCGGAAGCTGAAAAAGTATTGTCCGCGCCGGACGGCGGAACCGCCGACACGGATGCCGGGATCGATGTGGTCGAATCGAACGGGAAAGTCCTGGTGCTGCGGGTCCGCAAAGGGTCTCCCGCGGAGAAGGCCGGAGTGAAGCCCGGCATGGAAATCCTGGAGATCGGGAATCTGCCCCTGCTCCCTTCCGACCTGCCGAACCACCGCCGCTGGGCGATCCTTGCGCCCGACTTGTTGTCGCTCACCGCAAAGGACGGAAAAATCAAGCTGCGGGCGCGCACGAAGAAAGAAGTGTTTCTGTTTGAATTCGCCCCGGTTCCCTCCGAAAAAAGCAGCACGCTCCTCGGGAACATTCTCCTCCGGGGAGGTTACTATTCGGAATTGCGTCCCGATCAGATCGCCTATATTCACTTCACCGTTTTTTCCAGCGACATCATGAAAAAAGTCCGGCTGGACATCCTGGGCAAATTCAAGGATGCGCGCGGGCTGATTCTGGACCTGCGCGGCAATGTCGGCGGCACGCTGGACAGCATCGGATGGCTGGCAGGCTGGACCACTCCGCAGAAGATCCGGTTCGGAACCATGGCTTTCAAAGGGGGCGAAATCCGGCTGGTTTCCAGTCCGCAGACACAATGCTTCAAGGGGCCGCTGGCGGTGATCATCGATAACAATTCCTACAGTTCCGCAGAAATTTTCGCCGCCGGAATCCAGGACGCCGGAGCGGGACGCATCTTCGGGACCCGCTCCGCGGGACAGTGCCTTCCCTCCACCGTCATCCGCCTGAAATATGGTTTCCGGCTTCAAACCGTCACCGGGGATGAACGGCGGGAATCCGGCAAGCGGATCGAAAAGCAGGGGGTCACTCCGGATACAATCGCAAGCGCCGACGCCGAAGGCCTTCTGCACGGGGATGACATCCCGGTGGAACGCGCGGCGGACTGCCTCCTCCGGAAAAAATGACTTCCGCCCCGGTCCGGCGGGGCAAGGTTACCGATCGTTCTTTCCGAACTGGGTGTCGTGGAGCTTCCGGTATTTGCCGTTCAGCGCCATGAGTTCGTCGTGCGTGCCCGACTCGATGATATGCCCCTTGTCGAGGACGATGATCCGGTTGGCGTTCTTGATGGTGCTCAGGCGGTGCGCGATGGCGAAGACCGTGCGGTTGGCCATCACCCGCGTGAGGGCGTCCTGAACCAGCTTCTCCGTCACGGTGTCCAGTGCGCTGGTGGCTTCGTCGAGGATCAGGATGGGAGGATTCCGAAGGATCGCCCGGGCAATGGAGACGCGCTGCTTCTCGCCGCCGCTGAGGAGAAATCCTTTTTCGCCGACCACGGTGTCGTATCCTTTTTCATGGCGTCCGTCGGTGATGAACAGATGCGCGTTGGCCTGTTTCGCAGCCTCGACGATCCGTTCCCGGGAGGCGTCGGGCACGCCGTAGGCAATGTTGTTGGCGATGGTGTCGTTGAAGAGCGCGGCGTCCTGGGAGACGATCCCGATCTGGTCGCGGAGGGACGCCACCTGGATATCGCGCACGTCGATGCCGTCGATCAGCACACGGCCGTCATTGACATCGTAGAACCGGGCGATCAGGTTGGCGATGGTGGTCTTGCCCGAGCCGGTTTCCCCGACCACCGCGACAACATGCCCTTTGGGAATGGTCAGGTTGATGCGGTCCAGAATTTTCCGCTGTTCGTAGGCGAAAGTGACGTTTTCAAACGTGATGCGGTCGTGGAAGCTTTTCAGGACGACGGCGTCCTTTTTCTCCGTCAGGCTGGAATCGATGTCCAGCAGCTGGAAGTAACGGTCCGCCGCCGCCATGCTCCGCTGGACGTTGGAAAAGACTTTCGCCAGGGCCTTGATCGGCGCATATGCCAGGAAACAGGGCGCCAGAAGCTGCACCAGTTCCGTCAGCGTGACGCCCTGGCTGTAACTGAACACGAAGAAGACCAGCGTCGAGGAAACGGCCACCACTTCCATGAGCGGAGGCATGAAAAGCTGCTGTTTCAGGGCGCGGACCACGGAATTGAAATACCGGGTGTTGATGCTCCCGAATTTCTCCACCTCCCGCTGTTCCGCATGATAGGCCTTGACGACGATGATTCCGGAGAGGACTTCGTGCATCCGCTGGACGACTTCCGCGATCTGCTGGAAGGATTTCCGGTAAATCTTGCGGATCCGGCGGCTGATCACGATGACCGGCAGCATGCAGAACGGAAGCCCGATGAAAAGAATGACCGGGAGCAGCCAGTTGTTATACTTGAAACTGGCCAGCAGAATCGCCAGGACACAGGCAAGGATCTCCAGCGGACAGCGGGTGGCGTCCGCGATCGAGTTGGCCACGGCGGCCTCCATGGCGGCGGTGTCGTTGGTGGTCCGGGAGATCATCTGCCCGATGTCCACCTTGCCGAAGAAACGCATGGACTGGCTCATGAGATGCCGGAAGGCCTCATAGCGCAGGTCCATCACCACCCGCGTGCCGACCCAGCGGGTATAATAATGGTTCACGAAGATGAAGATGTTCCGCAGAATCCAGATCAGGACGAATCCGATCGCAAACAGGGAGAAGAACTGCCAAGTCATTTTCCCGGCGCTGTTTTCGGCCGGAAGGGTGAATATCTTCCATCCGAAGGCGTTCAGGACCACATCCCCTTTCACATAGAGGAGGCTCGCTTTCCAGGAGGCGGGGACGATATTCCGGATCTGCCGGTCCGCTTTTTCGATCTTCTTCTGAAGCTCGCCGCGGTTGTCCTGGGTCTCCAGAATGATCGTGACGGCCTTCTCTTTGTCGGGCAGGGTCATGCCGGGGGTTTCCACGGCGCGGACGATCTTCGCGGCGGTGCGGCCGGTCCCCTCCGCGGTTTCCGTCCGGCTATTTTCAACCCCTTTCACAAGATGCGGGAGCATCAGGAGTCCCCCCAGAAGCGAGCCGCCTGCAAGGAATCCGGCCAGGATTCCGACGGCCAGGCGCCATTTATACGGTTTTGCGTAGGCAATCAGGCGCCAGTAGGTGGCCAGCGTTGGTTTTGTATGAGACATTCAATCATCCTGATCCGCAAAGCGGAAACGTTTTTCTTTACTTCATGACAAAAGTGTTTTGTCATTTCGTTATCCTATACAATAGCGCTTCTCCGGCTGTTTTTCAATGAAGCGGGAAAAAAAGACTAGCGGTCCAGGGAATCGTCCCGGAGAATATCGGCAAACAGATCCGTATCCATCTTCCGCCGGAGCATGCGGAAGGCTTTCGGAGTGCCGGTCCGGCGCGCCGGGCAGACTTCCGGGTTCAGGATCAGCGTGGCATGATTCAGATGAACCATGTAGCGGGACAGTTCCCCCACGGGAAGAAAATCCAGCTCGTATCCGGCGGCCAGCAGGCATTTGTGGATCGAGCTCCCGGCGCATTCGCCGTCGCCGAACCCCCGTGTATGTTTCCGGAGCAGTTCCGTACGGTACAGGGCGCAGTGGCTGCGCAGAAAACGGAATTCCTCCCGGCCGCGGCCGAAGAGCTTCCGAAGGCCGTCCTCCGCCTGTTTGAACGCCTGCTTCCACGGAGACGCCCGTTCCAGCTTCCAGCTGCCGACTCCGGCGACTTTTTCGGAACGGCCGATTTTCTTCATCAGGTAATCCAGCCAGCCCGGATTCAGGAGAATCGTATCCGTGTGCAGGGAAAGGACGAATTCCGTATCAACTTGCCGGAGAGCCAGATCCAGCGCGGTCGAATGCATTTCCGGAGGCGGAAGCTTCTCCACTTCGGCCGGGTCCCGTTCGATCAGTTCGATCCACGGAAGGGAGCGCAGATACCGGACGGATTCATCGCCGGAGGCATTGTCCACGGCAAGGATACGCAATCTGGAAAAATCCGAATTCTTCCGCAGGGAGCGCAGACAAAGCTTCGTCAGTTCCGGCGTCTTGTAGTTCGGCAGCAGTACGGTCAGCATCGGAAACCCTTTACATATTTTTAGAATGAACTATACCATCTTTTTTCAAAAAAACAACCTTCGCCCGGACGGGATTTCCCTCGAAAAAAAATTCGATTTTATCACTTCGCACTGGAAAAAAACACACCGCATGCTATGATATGAAGGATAGGGAGACTCATTATGCCGTATTTGGAATATGAAGCGGACGGCGCCAAGAAGAAACTGGAACTGACGCCGGACCGGGAATACTACATCGGACGGGATTCAAAATGCGCAATCGTTCTGGAGAACATGGCGAAAATCAGCCGCCGCCACTGCGTGATTTACTTCAATTCCAACACCAGCTCCTATGCGCTGGCGGATATGTATTCCACCAACGGCACCCTGCTCAACGGACGGAAAATCGGGCATCATGACGTGCTCCTCCGGAGCGGAGACGAAATCCAGACGGGGCCCGTGACGTTCCTCTTCCGCATCCCGGATTCCCAGACGCAGACCCAGCCGATCAAAACCAAAAGCACCCGGCTTCACACAATTTCGAAAACCCCGCTCTCGGTGGTGAAGCCGTCCGAAAAAAAAGTCTTTGAAAGCCCCTTCAAAGTCGGGGACCATCTCTCGAACGGCCTCATTTCGGCCATTCTGTCCGAAACCGCGGAAAGCGCTCTTTACCTGATGACGGACCGGGCCGGCGAAAAATCCGCCATGAAGGTCTTCAAGGGGACTCCCACGGATTCCGCCGCCGGAAAGGAACTCGCCGGAATCGCCGCCATCATTCCCAATACGGACACCGGGCTTCTTCCATACATCAGCGCCGGTTCGCTGGACAACGGGCTCTGCTACTATTCCGTTCCCTACCGGGAGGAACCCTCCTACGCCCTGCTGATCTCCTCGATGGCCCCGATCTCGGAGGGGCGGACCCTTCCCCTGATTTATTCGGCGGCGCTCATCCTGGACAAGGCCAACCAGAACGGAATCATTCACGGCGACCTGAAGCCCGACAAGATCTTCTTCATCCCGAAGGAGAGCAACCGCATCCTCGGCTGCGGGATCGCCCGGTGGCGCCGCAAATATTTCCCGGAAGACACGATGCGCCCCCAGCAATGGTATGCAAGTCCCGAGCTGACCGGCGACGGGGAAGTTACCTGGCAGTCGGACCTTTATTCCCTCGGCATCCTCTTCTTCCAGATGCTCACCGGCGTGCTTCCGTTCCGCTCCGATTCTCCCGAAGAACTCGCCCGTCTGCACAAGGAACAGCCCCTTCCGCTTCCGAGGGACCGCAATCCTCAGGCCGACATTTCAGCGGTCACCTCGGGAATCCTCGCCCGCATGACCATGAAGGAGCCCCGCCACCGCTACAACTCCTGGGACGAGTTCCTCTCCGCTTTGGCGAAATCCAATTCCCAACTGAAAAACAACCACAAAACCGAATCATAAAACGAAAGCTGAAATCATGTCCTCTCAACATTTGAACGTGCCCCCGGAAAACCATGTCAAGGTCCTGGACGGCCAAGGCTGGATCGGACTCATCGACCATCTCGGCAGCGAAACGACCATCGTCAACGCCGCCCGCGTTTCCTTCGGAAAACTCAAGTCCGCCATGGATGAGAAGGACGTCATCCTGCTCCATTACCTGATCGAAAACCGCCACACCAGCCCCCTCGAGCACCTGGTCTTCACGTTCAGCGTGCATTGTCCGCTGTTCATCCGCGGACAGTGGCACCGTCACCGCACCTGGTCCTACAATGAAATTTCCCGGCGCTACACGGAGATCGACCTTGAATTCTATACGCCTCCGGTCCTCCGCAAACAGGCCGAAACCAACCGGCAGGCTTCCGTGGATTCCCCGGACTTCGACGACACTTCCCTGCGCGAAGAAATCCGCGCCCACAACCTGAAATCGCTTGAATTCTACAACCGTCTCCTGGAACGGGGCGTCTGCCGGGAACAGGCCCGCGGCGTCCTCACGCAGAACATGATGGTCACCTTCTGGGGCACGGTCAATCTCAGCAACCTCCTCCACTTCCTGGAACTCCGCGACAGCGAGCATGCGCAATGGGAGATCCGCCAGTACGCCCAGGCCATCAAAAAACTCATCAAGCCGATCGTTCCCCATGTCGCGGCCTATTATGAGGCCAAAGGACAGGTCTGGTGACTATGAACGCGTTTCCGGCTCTTCTGGCGGAAATCGCCCTGATCCAGGACCTGCGCAGCGCCGCCGCCCTCCTCGACTGGGACCATCAGACCTATATGCCCCGCAATGCGGCGGAGGACCGCGCCTCCCAGCTGGCTTCGCTGGCCTCGGTGATCCATGAAAGGGAAACTGCGCCCGGATATGCAAAGCATCTCGAGGCGGCGGAAAAAGAGGTCGCGGACTTCCCCCCCGATTCGTTGGAACGCTGTCTCGTCCGCGTGCTGAAACGGAATTTCGAAAAAGAATCCAGAGTGCCCGCATCGCTGGTCCGGGAACTGGCGGAGACTTCCGCCAACGCCCATCACGCCTGGGCCGAGGCGCGCGAAACATCGGACTTCTCCCTCTTCGCCCCGTTCCTGGAACGCCTTCTTGACCTCGCCCGCCGGTATGCCGCACTTTTCGCTCCTTACCGCAATATCTGCGATCCCCTGCTGGACAACTATGAGGAAGGTCTCACGGCGCAGCACCTGGACCCTCTTTTCAGCGGCCTTCAGGAAAAGCTGGTCCCGCTTCTGCGGAAAATCGCCGCTTCACCGCAGCCGGACGACTCTTTTCTACGGGAAAACTTCGATCCCGCCGGACAGCTCCGCTTCTCGGCCGAAGTGCTCGCCCGGATGGGCTATGACTTCACCCGCGGACGCCAGGACCTCAGCGTTCATCCGTTCACCGCCAGTTTCGGGCTGAACGACGTCCGCATCACGACCCGGGTCCAGCCGGACGCCCCGCTCTCCTCCCTGCTCAGCAGCGTGCATGAGGGCGGCCACGCCCTCTACGAGCTCGGGATCGACAAGAAGCTCAACCGGACTCCGCTCGCAAACGGCGCCTCGCTCGGCTTTCACGAATCGCAGTCGAGACTCTGGGAAAACCTCGTGGCGCGCTCCCTTCCCTTCTGGGAATGCTTCTTCCCGCGGTTCCGCGAAATCTTCCCCGGACCGCTCGCGGATGCGGACACCGCCGCCGTCTACCGGGCGATCAACAAGGTGACGCCCTCCCTGATCCGGACGGAAGCCGACGAGGTTACCTACAACCTTCATGTCATGCTCCGCTATGAGATGGAAAAGGAACTGCTGAACGGCACGCTTTCCGTGAAAGATGCGCCCGACGCCTGGAACCGGAAATCCATGGAATATCTCGGGATCGAACCCGGAAAGGACTCCCTCGGCATTCTCCAGGACATTCATTGGTCGATGGGGAGCTTCGGTTATTTCCCCACCTACGCGCTCGGGACCCTGCTGTCGGCGCAAATCTGGCAGACCGCCGAAAAGGAACTCGGTCCGCTGGACGCCGATTTGCGCGCCGGAAACTTCGCGCCCCTTCTGGATTTCCTGCGGTCGCGTCTCCATGTGCACGGGGCGATGTTCACGCCGCAGGAGACCTTGCGCCGGGTCTGCGGCGTCACGGAGATCGATCCCGCCTGTTTCCTCGGGTATCTGGAAAAGAAATATTCCGCCCTCTACGGCTTCTGAGCGGGAGCCTTCTTTTCACACGGATGGTTCCTTCATGACGGCTTTCTCGTAGAGGATTCCCATCTCGGCGTATTTCCGGTAAACGGCGTTGTACGTCTCCGCCCGCACGGAATCCGGAGTGTACACGGCGTCGATGCCGGAGTTCATCTTCTCCATGGCCGTCAAAAGATCGGGGTAGACCTTTGCCGCGGCCGCCGCGTACATGGCGGCTCCCAGCGCACATATCTGGGCGGACTTCGCCACCCGGATAGGACGGTTGAGGATGTCCGCCAGAAGCTGCATGACCAGCGGCGATTTTTGGGCGATCCCGCCCACCGCCGTCACGCTCTCGAACGGAATGCCCTCCCGGACGAAGCGTTCCATGATCGCGCGGGACCCGAAGGCCGTGGACTCGATCAGGGAACGGAACAGCATCGGCGCCGTACTGCCCAGGTGGAGACCGCAGATCAGGCCGGTCAGCTTCTCGTTGGCGTCCGGGGAACGCCGTCCGTTGAACCAATCCAGCGTAAGGATGCCGTTCGCGCCCGGAGGGACCTTCGTCGCTTCTTTCTCCAGGTCGGAGAGATTGACCCCGGAACCGTTCCACTCCAGCAGACGCTTGAGCCACGCATAGATGTCGCCGAACGCGGACTGCCCCGCCTCGAGGCCGGTCATGTCGGGCCGGATGGAACCGTCCACCTGGCCGCAGATGCCGGGGATTTTCTTTTTCAGCGTCGGAGCTACCATCAGGTCGCAGGTCGAGGTGCCGACCACCTTCACCAGTTCTCCGGGCCGGATCGCCACGCCGACCGCGCCCGCGTGACAGTCGATCGCGCCGCCCGCGATCACCACTTGACGCGAAAGCCCCAGTTTTTCCGCCCATTCCGCCCCGAGCGTCCCGACCGCCTGGTCCGCCGTCCGGGTCTTGTCATAGAGCTTCTCCCGCCACCCGCCCAGGAGGGGATCGACGCCCGCCAGGAATGTTTCCGGCGGCAGCCCGTTCCAGTCCGGATGGAACATGGCCTTGTGGCCCGCGGCGCAGCGTCCCCGCGGAAACGCCCGGACATCCGTGCATCCGGCGAGATTGCCGGTGATCCAGTCGCAGCACTCCATCCACGAGGCGGCCTTGCGGACCGCCGCCGGAGATTTCCGCAGGGTATACAGCAGTTTCGACCAGAACCATTCGCTCGAATAGATGCCCCCTTCATAGGAGGTATAGTCCGGATCGGCCTTGTGCGCCGCGGCGGTCAGTTCGAGGCTCTCCGTCAGTGCGGTGTGGTCCTTCCAGAGAATGAACATGGCGTTCGGGTCCTCTTCGAATCCGGGATGCATCGCAAGCGGGACTCCGTGAGCGTCCACCGCCGCGACGGTCGAACCCGTGGTGTCGACACCGATCCCCGCCACGAGCGAACGGTCCTGATTCTCGAGCACGGCGTTGACGGTGTGTTCGATCCCCTCCAGATAGTCCAGCGGATGCTGACGGAACTGCTGGCGCAAAGCGTCGCAGCCCAGTCCCGCCTTCCAGCGCGGATATTCGTAAACGCTCGTGGCCAGTTCGGCGCCGTCTTCACACCTTGCCAGAAGCGCGCGGACGCTGTCCGAACCGAAATCCAGCCCGATCACAAGTTCTTTTTTCTGCATATTCTCTCCATATCTTTATTCCAAGCCATGGTTTCTGAAAGTGTTTTTCATTACTAAAATATCTCCTGAACAAAGAAAATGCAAGTCATTCTCGGATGGATCTGAAAAGGACACGGTTATTTGCCGTCAGCGAAATTGGTGCGGAGCAGTTCTTCCTTGGGCGGGATCGGAATATGGCCGGACCGGATATTCTTCAGCATCCACGCCATGTTCTTTCCGAGTGTCCGCATGATCTGAAGTCCTTCCAAATCCTTGCGGACTTCCTCCGGGTCCATGCCGTGGACCGCGTTCCAGTATTGCGAGGAAACCACGGGCATCCTTGCGATGGTGAAATATTTGTTCAGACGGTCGAACGCCGCGCTCGCGCCGCCCCGGCGACAGCTCACAACCGCCGCGCCCGGCTTGTGGTGGAGGAACGGGCCGCTGAAGTAAAACAGACGGTCAAGCAATGCGCAGAGCGCGCCGTTGGCGCCGGCAAAATAAACCGGGGACCCGATCACCAGCGCGTCCGCGCCCTTCACCGCCTCCACGAGCGACGGCAGGACGTCATCCGTAAAAACGCAGGCTTCGTGCGCCCGGCAATAGCCGCAGGCGACACACCCATGAACGGGTTTGTCCCCGAGCTGGAAAAATTCATGAGAAACGCCTTCTTCGTTCAGCGCCTTCGCCACTTCCGAAAGGGCGGTGAAGGTGCAGCCGTGCGAATGCGGACTTCCGTTCAAAAGCAATGTTTTCATGACAAACTCTCCCGTTCTGTTCTGCGATGAATCGTATCGGACAAGTTCTGTAAAAATAGCATCCTTCCGGGAATTTATCAAACAGAATCTTTCCGGAAGTCCGGAAAGTCCCATATTGTTACGGGTAGACAAAAATATTGTAACATTTTTAAAAACACACTTGAAAAAATCTTAAACATCTATTATTTTCTGGAAATACTGATATTTCAACATTGGAGAGAAATATGCAAAAAACGCCTCGTAATCCAGGTATCATCGGTCCATCCGAGGCTGCCCGGATTGCCTGTCGGGCGAATCGCATTGAACGAGACTCAACCGGTATAAATTCTTCGGACAGAGGAATCTGCTCTTACCTGGCTTTTCCGTTCCATTCACTTTTTATAAAAGAATTATTCTATTTTGCTCAACACACCTGCATCGCCATATTGTCGATTCAGGCTTTTTATTTCACACAACGCCGGAGAATATCTGATGAATAAACATGGATTGACGTACCAGCAAGTGCTTGAAAGCAGAGAGAAGCATGGTGCAAACGTTTTGACCCCGCCGCCGAAAGATCCGTGGTGGATAGAGTTTCTGGAGAGTTTCAAAGACCCGATCATCATCATTCTGCTGGTGGCGCTGGGATTGTCTGTGGCGGTTTCATTCTATCAGTATTTCACGGGTCATGAAACGGCCTCTGTGTTCTTCGAGCCGGCGGGAATACTGGTAGCAATCCTGCTGGCAACGGTTGTCGGTTTCTGCTTTGAGCAGAGTGCGAACGCAAAGTTCGAAATTCTGAACAAGGTCAATGACGACACCCCGGTCAAAGTCTTCCGGGAGGGCAACATCTGCCAGATTCCCAAGCGCGATGTGGTAGTTGGCGATATAGTGATCCTGGAGACCGGCGAGGAAGTTCCGGCAGATGGAGAACTGATCGAGGCGATGTCGCTGCAAATGGATGAATCATCGCTTACCGGAGAACCGACTTGTGACAAAACCGTGAATCCGGCAGAGTTCAAGAAAGACGCGACGTATCCTTCCAACCATGTTTTACGCGGCACCAAAGTCCTGGTCGGGCATGGGGTGGCGACGATTCTCCGGGTGGGCGACCAGACGGAGGCGGGCAAGGTCTATAAGGGAGCTCAGATCGACAGCAGCATAGTCACGCCGCTCAATGAGCAGTTGGACCGGCTGGCAAATCTGATTACAAAAACCAGCTATGTGCTGGCGGGACTGATCATCGCGGGAAGGCTGGCATGGTGGTTTGCCGGCATGCCGCAGAGCGGTGAAATCGACTGGGTGGCATTCGGCGGCTTCGCATTGAATACCGTGATGATCGCAGTAACAATCATTGTGGTGGCAGTACCGGAGGGTCTGCCGATGAGCGTGACATTGAGCCTTGCGCTTTCGATGAAGCGAATGCTTTCCACCAATAATCTTGTGCGCAAGATGCACGCCTGCGAAACGATGGGAGCTGCCACCGTGATCTGCACGGATAAAACCGGAACGCTTACGCAGAACCAGATGAAGGTGGCGGAGACGGCGTTTTACGCGACGGACCTCACGGAGGGGGCAGACTCTTTAATTCACGAGAACTTTGCCGTCAACTCGACCGCTTATCTTGACTTTTCCGACCGGGGTAAAGTTTCGGTGCTGGGCAATCCAACCGAGGGTGCGCTGCTACTGTGGCTGAACGATCGCGAATTGAACTACCTTGAATTGCGCGAAAAAGCAAAGGTGATTGAGCAGCTGCCGTTCTCGACCGAACGTAAATATATGGCAACACTGGCAGAATCGCCCGCCTTTGGCGGAAGGCGGGTGCTGTATGTGAAAGGCGCGCCGGAAATTGTGCTGGGACTCTGCTCGACAGTACCGGCAGACCGAAGCGATATTGAGGCGCAACTCCTGAAATATCAGAATCAGGCGATGCGGACCCTGGGGTTCGCTTTTCAGTTCGTGGACGATCCACAAGCGGAACTCATCAAGGAAGGCAAGCTCACGGGGACAAAGTTGACCTTCCTCGGCGTAGTCGCAATTTCTGACCCGGTGCGTTCGGATGTGCCGGTGGCGGTAAACGAGTGCATGTCCGCAGGCATTGCTGTGAAAATCGTCACCGGGGACACACCGGGAACCGCCAAGGAAATCGGACGGCAAATTGGACTTTGGCAGAAAGATGAACCGGAACGCGCCCACATCAGCGGTGCGGAATTCGAGAAACTTTCAGACGAGGATGCGCTGGCCCGGGTCGAAGATCTGAAAATCATGTCGAGAGCACGTCCGATGGACAAACAGCGCCTGGTTGAATTGCTGCAGAAGAATGGGAAAGTGGTGGCGGTCACCGGCGACGGTACCAATGATGCGCCCGCACTCAATGCGGCGCAGGTCGGGCTTTCCATGGGTGACGGCACCTCAGTCGCCAAAGAAGCCAGCGATATTACCATTCTGGACAACTCCTTTGCCAGTATTACGCGTGCGGTGATGTGGGGACGTTCTCTATATCAGAATATCCAGCGTTTCATCCTGTTTCAAATGACCATCAACGTTGCGGCATGTCTCATTGTGCTGATCGGCTCTTTCATCGGCACAGAATCACCGCTGACGGTTACACAGATGCTTTGGGTGAACCTCATCATGGATACTTTTGCGGCGCTTGCGCTGGCATCTCTGCCGCCGGATGAGAAGGTGATGCTGGACAAGCCGCGCAACCGCGAGGCAAACATCATCACCGGTCCGATGATGACGCAAATTCTGGGGGTGGGCATGTTTTTCGTAATTCTGCTTTTCGGTCTGGTCCAGTATTTCAAACATGCGGACATCACCTCGCTGACGCAATTCAGCCCGGCTGATTTCTGCAAGCATTTCTTTAACTTCGGCAAGGGCAACGGACTCTCTCCGTATGAGCTTTCGCTGTTCTTTACCATATTTGTCCTTCTTCAATTCTGGAACATGTTCAATGCGAAGGCATTCATGACCGAAAAATCATCGTTCGCAGGATTAGATAAGTGTGGCGGCTTCCTAAGCATTGCCCTGGTCATCTTGGCAGGACAATGGGGAATCGTCACTTTCGGCGGAGCGATGTTCAATGTTACGCCGCTGGCGCTTAAAGACTGGGGCATCATTCTTGCCGCAACTTCGCTGGTTCTCTGGGGCGGTGAATTGGTACGGTTGTTTCAACCCGGAAGGAACAATGCGGAATGGCGGAACGGAAGGCTCCAGGCAGAGGACCTCCCCTTGAGTCCCTCTTGAAAACGGCCGTCCGGACTGTCGGCAATACAACGGCCGGATTCGGACTGAAAAAAGAATGGAAAATGGAATATAATTGCAGTTCAGGCATCCGCTATCCATGAGGCAGCGGGGATGCTGCAGGGTAAAAAACAGAGAGGCGGAATATGGCAATCAATCTTCAGAAAGGTCAGAAAGTCGAACTGACCAGGAACAATGTCGGGCTCAGCAAATTGATGGTCGGTTTGGGCTGGGATGTCAATCAATATTCGGGAAGCGGACCGTTCGATCTTGATGCGGCGGCTTTTCTGCTGGGGGAAAACGGCAAAATCATTCAGGATGCCGACTTTATTTTCTACAACAATTTGCGGCACGAATCAGGCGCGGTGGAGCATCTCGGCGACAATCTGACCGGGGAAGGCGACGGCGACGATGAACAGCTCAAGGTGGATTTGTCAAAGGTGCCCGCCGTTTATCAGAAAATCGCCTTCACTGTCACCATTCACGAGGCCGAAGCGCGGAAACAGAACTTCGGTCAGGTGAGCAACGCCTTTATCCGCATTGTCAACGGAGCAGACGGACAGGAACTGATACGCTTTGATCTCAGTGAAGATTTTTCCGTCGAGACGGCAGTCATTTTCGGGGAACTCTACCGTCACGGCGGTGAATGGAAATTCAATGCGGTCGGCAACGGATTCCAAGGCGGGCTTGCCGCCTTGTGCAACTATTATGGAATACAGGTGTAATTTGCGACGATTGCTGAACTGTTTTTGAAGAACTTTCCGAAATCGGAGGAGAAGTCTTTATCAAGCGGATGAATGCTGCCGTGCGGGGCATGAGGCGGCTCGCATACTGAAAAACGACTACGATATATTTGGATGATTGATGATTTGTGTGTAATTGGGGAACAGCATGAAGGAACCGCGGGAGGGCTCCCGCGTTGAAGAGTTTCCGATATTCATGGATCAGCGGGACAACCGGATAACAACAGGAGACGACATGGCGATCAATCTGAACAAAGGACAGCGAATCAATCTGGAGAAAGAGAACGGCTCAAAATTGGAACGGTTCTGTGTCGGCTGCAACTGGGGGGCAATCACCACGAAAGGCGGTTTTTTCGGTCTGGGGACAAAAACAGTGGAGGTGGATTTGGATTTAAGCTGTGTAATGTTCGATACCTCCGGGAATCGCTGCGATTTCCTTTATTCACCGCTTTATACGCAGCAATTTCTGATGCTTTACGGTTTATTGCCCGGCAAACTCGACTCGCTGGATGGAGCGCTGCACCATACAGGCGACGATCGTTCAGGCGACACGGGCGACGATGATGGTTTGGACAATGAGATCATCACGGTTGACTTGAAACGGGTCTCCCCGGATATTATGCAGATTTTCTTCTTCCTGAACAATTGCGGAAAGGAGGACTTCTCACAAATTCCCTATGCTTCAATCCGCATGTTTGAAGGAACACCGGAAAAAGTCCAGCAGATTTTTGCCTCCTACAATGTCGCTGCGGAAACCGCTTATCAAGGGAAAACAGCGCTGGTGATGGGCGAACTTTACAAGCACAACGGCGCATGGAAATTCAACGCTATCGGTGATGCTTACCCTCACAGGAATCTGGGTGAAACAATCAACCTTATTTCCAAACAATATGTCAGGAGATAAATGAAATGGCAATCAATCTGAACAAAGGGGATCGGTTCGATCTCAGCAAGGGACTGTCAAAAGTCGGGGTCGGCCTTGGGTGGGAACCAAACGAGGGAGAGTCGCAGTTTGACTTCGATCTGGATGCATCGGCCTTTATGGTCGGTGCAAATAAGAAACTTCCGCAAGATGAGTTTTTTGTGTTTTACAACAATCAGAAATCGCCGGACGGAGCGGTTGAATCTTCGGGCGATGACAGGACCGGCGGAAGCAGCGACGGAGACGATGAGACGCTCACCGTTGATTTGAGCAAGGTAGACCGACGTGTCGAAGAAATCATCTTTACGGTCACCATTCACGACTCCGAAAAACACAAACAGAATTTCGGACAGGTGCGCGATTCGTTCATCCGCATCTACAATGCGCTCACCGGCGAGGAGATTGCCAAATACGAACTGAATGAGGACTTCTCCGTTGAAACAGCAATCGAATTCGGACGATTGTACCGAAACGGCGGACAATGGAAATTCGAGGCGATGGGGATTGGTTACCGGGGCGGATTGCAATTCTTTGTAAACAAATACGCATGACAGAGGAGGAGAAAAAATGAGAAGATTGCCGGTTTATCTGGTTTTGGACACATCGGGTTCGATGAGCGGGGAACCGATTCAAGCGGTCGAAAATGGAATGCAGATGCTCGTTTCTGCTTTGCGGCAGGATCCGCAGGCGCTGGAATCGGCATATTTAAGCGTCATTACTTTCGACAGCGATGCAAAACAGGTTGTGCCGCTGACGGATCTGGCCACTTTCCAGACGCCCCCGCTGAACGCGAGCGGCCGAACGGAACTGGGGTTGGCGCTGAAACTGGTGAAGGACAGAGCGATGGCGGAGGTCCAGAAAACCACACCGGAGAAAAAAGGCGATTGGCGGCCGCTTGTATTCCTGATGACCGATGGCATACCGACTGACGAATGGAAAAAAGGACTGGCCGAATTCCAGTCCGCTAAATGGGGCATGGTGGTCTGTTGTGCGGCGGGGCAGAGCGCCGACGTAAGCGTGCTCAAGCAGATCAGTCCTGAGTGTGTGGTGCAGCTGGACACCGCGGATTCCAAGTCGCTTGCGGCATTTTTCAAGTGGGTTTCGGCCTCGATTTCCACCACCAGCAAGAGTGTAAACGAGGGCAAAAAGGAAGTGACCGGCATGGACCAGCTGCCGCCCCCACCGCCCGAAATATCAATTGTGTAGAGGGCCGGGGATATGCGAAGATTGCCGGTTTATTTGCTCATCGACACCTCCGGTTCGATGAAAGGAGAACCTATTGAAGCGGTCAATGCCGGACTTCAAACGCTCGTATCCTCGCTGCGGCGCGACCCGCAGGCGTTGGAAACGGCGTATTTGAGCATCATCACATTCGACCGCGAGGCACGGCTGGTTCTGCCCCTTACGCCGGTGGCGGAAGTACAGCTTCCTCTCATCGAAACCCCGGACAGCGGTCCGACGATGACCGGTGCGGCTCTGAAACTGGTTTGCCAACGGGTAGACCAGGAGGTGCGGACGCAGTCGACGGATGTGAAACGGGACTGGAAGCCGCTCCTCTTCATCATGACCGACGGGGCGCCGAGCGACCTCCAGAAATATAACGAGATGGTGCCGGAGTGCAAAAAGTGCAAGTTCACTGCCATCACGGCCTGTGCGGCAGGCATGAAAGCAAAGATTGACTCGCTGAAGGATCTGGCCACAAACATCGTCTCTCTGGATACTTGCGACGGGGCGACCTTCAGTCAGTTTTTCCAGTGGGTCTCCGCCTCGATCAGCAGCGAGGCGCAAAGTGTGGGTGTCTCTTCGCAGCTCGTTCTTCCGCCGCCCCCCGATGCCATCAGCATTGTCTGAGGCTGAAACAACCCCCATGAACAATGGATGAGTCAGTATGAATATGGAAAAAAATTCACAGGAAGAGACCTTGCCGCCGGATTCCGCGAATCCGGTTCCCTCCGAGAAGACAGAAACGGAACAGTCAACCGCTGAAAGTCCAAAGGCGCCCTTTGTTCCTGATAAGTTTGTGCCGCACAAAACCAAACTGTTGCCGAATTGTAAAATTACGGGCATCGACTATCAGACTTCGCTGGCGGTCGCACTCACGGAATTCGCGCAGCACGAAATTGTTGGTGTCGATATCGATCTGGAAAAGAAAACCGCGATGCCGTTCGAATTGCAATGGAATCCCGAGAATTGCGAAATTTTCTGCCATCCCGAGCAGGCGGGGGAATTTGAAATTGATTTGTATGTGGATGTGATACGGCGTGAACGGCATATCTTTCCATTCAAGTTGACGGTAAATCCCGACCCCAAGACGCTTTGGAAGGATATCCCATCCGATCCGAACGGAGTTTATGCCAAGCCGGACAGCGACAAGATGTTTCTTGCCTGCGGGGAGAATCTTTCCATCGTCGGAGCCAGTCGGCGCGGACGGTCGCATGCGCAGGAGGGGAAACCCCGTGATGATGACTTCATTGCCGACTGGGATGCGGAGACCAACTGCGCCATTCTGATTGCAGCCGATGGCGCGGGCAGCGCAAAATTCTCTCGAAAAGGATCACAAATAGCCACGCGGATCGCGCTGGAAAAAGTGAAGGCCGCGGTAACGCCGGATTTCTGGATGACCCTGGAACCGGCTCTCGTGAAATGGAACGAGTCAAAAGATGCACAAACGGAAAAAAATATCCAGGCTGCTCTCTACAAGGTGTTGGCATCCGCCGCATGGGAAGCAAAGATTCAGATCAAAAAGGAGTCCCAGGAACATGAGGCACGGTATCTGGCAGACTACAAAAAAACGGAAAAGTTCACCCCCCGCGATTATGCCACCACGTTGATAATAACCGTTGCAAAGAAACGGGACGCGGGAAACTGGTTTGCCGCCACATTCTGGATCGGAGACGGCGGACAGGGAATCTATCGTCCGGAGGCGGGTGAAGTCCTCGTGCAGGGAATCCCCGACGGTGGGGAGTTCGGCGGACAGACGCGTTTTCTGACGGAGGACAGCACGGAAGTCTGGCCGCAGGATGCGAATAAACTCATTGAGCGGAGACTTCGTTTCACGATGGTCGATTCGTTCAAGGCGATTGTTTTGATGACGGACGGTGTGACCGACCCGAAATTCGAGACGGACAACAATCTGGTTTCCGTCGCGAAATGGAATGAATTCTGGGAAGCGCTCGTGAAAGAAGTTCCCTTTGAAAAACGCGACTCTTCCGTGGCGGACGCTTTGCTCAAGTGGATGGATTTCTGGTCGCCCGGCAATCACGACGACCGCACAATGATGCTCTTGTATTGAATGGGAGGATGCGGAAATGAGCGTAATCAGGCTGACGGCGAAAGACGGTTCTCCTGTTGAGTTCAACGACAAAATCATCGGTGCGGGCGGAATGAAGGATGTATACTTCTGTACAGATAAAAGCTGCGTCGTTTGCTTTTTCCGTGCGAAGCAGGACGCCAACGCGCGCGACCGGCTGGAAAACATTGTCGGGAGATACCGTCAGAGCATTTTCGGGCAGACCGGCGGCGACTATTGGAAAGATTTGTATTGCTGGCCGGAAAGAATCGTCGAATGGGAAGGCAAGCTCGGCATCGTTGTCCCGACTTATGCGGGGCATTTCTTCTTCCGGCACGGTTCGGTCTGCAATGACTCGCTCTTAATCAAAGGAAAAGAGAAAGAGGGCAAGTGGTTCGCGTCTCCGTTTCTGAAATATGGACAATTGTCGCCGAACGAACGCGGCGAGTGGTTCAGTTACTTGCGCATCTGCATTAAAATTGCGCGGGGAGTCCGGCGCATGCACGCGGCGGGACTTGCGCACTCCGATCTTTCCTACAAGAATGTATTGGTCGATCCGATTACAGCCAACGCCAGCATCATTGACATCGACGGCCTCGTCGTGCCCGGCAAATTTGCCCCGGATGTTGTCGGCACGCCTGATTTCATCGCGCCGGAAGTGATGCAGACGCTCAAGCTGAATGCGCGCGATCCGAACCGGAAACTGCCTTCGCGCCAGACCGATCAACATGCGCTGGCTGTCCTGATCTACATGTATCTTCTGAACCGCCATCCCCTGCGCGGCAGGAAAATCCATGACTGCGATGACATAAACCGCGATGAAGAACTCGCCATGGGCCAGAACGCCCTCTTCATCGAGCACGACAGTGACACGTCCAACCGCTATGACACAGCCTGGGTGAAACGGAATGAGCCGCCTTCCCGCATTCCAAACCTCCTGCCGTGGCAGGATCTGGACGTCCTGCCCTACAAGGCGCTCGGACCGTATCTTGCCGAACTCGTGAAAAAAGCCTTCGAGGAGGGATTGCACAATCCGGGTCTGCGTCCCTCTGCGGATGACTGGGAAACGGCGCTGGTCAAGACATCCGACCTTATTCAGCAATGTGCAAACCCGACTTGTCCACAAAAGTGGTTCCCTTTCAACAACTCAACCCGTCCCGTCTGTCCGTTCTGCCGGACACCATTCAGGGGCATCCTGCCGATTCTCAACCTGTATTACAAACAGGGCAATTCGTTCCGACCGGACAATCACCGGGTAATGGTCTATAACGGAGTCCGCCTGTATGCATGGCATGTGAACCGCAGGGTGTTTCCGAACGAGAGGCTCACCCCGGAGCAAAAACAGCCCGTCGGATATTTCCAGTTTTACAATGGGCAATGGTTCCTCGTGAATAAGACTCTCCAAACGATGAAAGACATTACCGACAACGGGAAACCCATCGTTCCGGATGGGGCTGTGCAGCTCACGGATGGTCGCCAGATTCTCCTTTCCGAGGAGGATGGCGGACGCCTTATCCAAGTCCAGATGGTACAATGCTGACGGCGCTTCAATATCTCATTATTTTTTCGAGGATGAGATAACATGGGAACAGGGAAAAGCATTATTGGAATCTTTCTCGATCCGGCCTCTGTGCCGGTTGAACATTTGATAGTTTCGGCGGCAGTGGCTCTGTTGATCTTCTCCATGGTCTTCATCCCGATGCTCAGGATGTTTGACCGTATGCGTCCACCGGCCGCCATCGGGGCACTGTGCGTCACCGCTCTGGCGTTGGGCGGAATTACGGAAAATTACATTGCGTTCATTGTCGCACATTATGCAAAAGCCGCAGTAACCATGCTGTTGCTCTTAATCGCTGGGATTGTTCTATACTGGAAAGTCCGGTCGAAATGGCCTTTTAACTGATGAGGAGTTGCTATTATGCGCAGACTGCCGGTTTATTTGTTGATTGACACATCCGAATCGATGATCGGACAAGCGATCGAAGCTGTAAGGACAGGATTGGGGACCATGCTGTCCGCGCTGCGAAAGAATCCCTATGCGTTGGAAATGGGCGCACTCGGAGTCATTACTTTCGGCGGGACAGCCAGAAAAGTCACACCGTTGACAGAAGTTTACGCTTTCCAGCAACCCGATTTGGAGGTCAAGCCGGGGACCATGCTGGGCGGCGCCATTTCTCTTCTCGATCAGGCGATTTCAACGGAGATCGTCCGAACGACTCCGGATCGGAAAGGAGATTACAAACCGCTGGTGTTTGTGCTGACGGACGGTCAGCCCACCGATGAATGGCGTTCCGCTTTCCACCATTTCAAACAAAACCACAAGTCTGTTGTCCTGTATGCAATCGGGTGCGGCAATGATGTGGACTTCACAATCCTGAAGGAACTCACGGAGAATACTTATTCGATGGAACAGATGGATGCCGATGCGTTTGCAAAGCTTTTCGTCTGCATCTCATCCAGCATCACATCCGCGAGCGGAGCTATCGGCGACCAGGGAAAACAAGGGGGAGCAATCAATCTCGAAAAAGACGCAGGGGGAACAATCAGGAAAATTGAGAAGGCGGAGACCATCGGGTCCCGCAAACAGCGACAGGTCTTCATTCCCGGCGTCTGCCAGAAAACCAGGAAGCCGTATCTATTGCGCTATCGATGGAATGACGAGGACGGCTGTTACCAATGTATGGCAGGACACAAGCTGGAAAAGGCGTTCTCCAGAGAGGAAACAGGCGCCATCGAAACGGTTTCATCCAGCGAACTTCAGGGGCTTGTCCCGTGTCCGCATTGCGGTAATGAAGGACACGGACGCTGCGATTGCGGGACTGTTACCTGTTATGCGCTCGGGAAAGGATTCAACAGCATGTTTGGAACCAAAGTATGTTGTCCCGGCTGTGGAAAAATCGGGCATATGGCGAGTGGGGGTGTTTTTAATGTCGGTCAGTCGAGGGGATGACCCGCCTGAGGTCCTGCCATGAAATTCTCCGACAAAATCTAGTCTTTGCTGGCGCCGTTGCTGGCTTTTCTGGTGCTCCCGTCTTTCGTTTCATCCCGTCTTTTCCGTTCCTTCACCACTGGGCAGATTCCGGAATGGTTCTGTTCCGCTGGGTGGGAATGTTTCCGGCAGTCGCGGTATGGGAGGAAATATGCAAAGCTTTGTCGGCGGACTGGTCTGAAATGGCATCGTCCGGAGACGACAGGACTTTTTGGAAATCATGTGCAAGTCATTGATAAGTGAGGTGGAATCGGTACAAAAAAATGGAGCGAGCAATGGGGCTCGAACCCACGACCATCACGTTGGCAACGTGATGCTCTACCACTGAGCTATGCTCGCGTCAGAATAGGCGTTAATATGCCATTCATTTTCATTTTTTCAAGCCGGCTTCTCAAAAAAACTGATTTTTACATCCGGAAAAAGAAAAGAAAAAGAACAGCCGCAAAACGAAGAATCCCCATTTCACCGGCAAATCGGGGTTGAAAACAAAACTGATTTTCCCCCCTCTCTGCGGAACTCCTCTCATCTTTTTCCATCCTTCTTTTCCAATGAGAAAAGATCGGACGGCTTGCATGAAACTGGCAACGGTTAACGCGATCCGGGCGGCAGCGTCTCTTCTGCCGCCCGGACCGCCAAAAGAATCTCTATTTCCATTTTCCCGCATCGGTGTCGGGCGTCTGGAAAAGTTCCGTCAGGACTTTCTTTTCGACGATTCCGCCAGTCCGGTCTGTCTCCGGCGGGGGCAACTCCCATTTCGGGCCGGGAAAGACCGGGGTTTTGAAAGTGCTTTGCCCGATATTATGGCTTTTCTCCTGAAACTCCATGCAGGCCCGGATGCATCCCTTGGCGCCGCAGACGGCCAGGTAACCGCAGTGGGCGGAAATCTGTCTGATGTAGGGATAGGAAAGAGTTCCCGGGAATTCCTGGCTCGGACGCCACTCTCCCCGTCCGAGGTTGTGGGTGATCTTGTAGGCGAGTTCTTCGGACATGGTGGTCTTTTCGATATCGAGGTTGAGCCCGGGGAAATAACGTTTCAGGAACGGCGACGCCTTGTAATTGATGCCGTGATGAGTCGCCGTACAGCGGCCCATGTGGACATCGCCCCATTCGTATTCCTGACCGTCGATATGAATTTTGACCGACGGTCCGTTCTTGCCGGGAATGGCGGCGCCGGGGCAGTCCGGCACACATTTCATGCAGCGCTTGCAAAGCGTTTTCGGCTTGATCAGCGGGTCCGGTTCCAGAACCGCGTCCGTGAGGATGTTGCCGATCCGGACGCGCGGACCGAAAACCGGGTGAATGAACACCTTGGACCAGCCGATTTCTCCCAGTCCGCAGGCCATGGCGGCAATCCGGATATTGAGGTTGATTTCCGGCGACGGACGTCCCGGCACCGGGTCGGGGTTATTCGGATAGCTTTCCGGCACACCGGGATAGACCGGCACGGCTTCATACCCGAAATCTTCGATGAAACGGCAGATTTCCTCTGTGACGATCGGCCGGAAAAGAGTGTTGAGCCGGTTGTAGGCATAGTAGGTGTAATTGTTCCAGTGCGTCCCTTCGGTGATGCCGCGGTAGGTACTGCGTGGGATCGGCTGGACCAGTGAAACCACGGATTTGCAATCGGGAAAAATGTTGCACGGGTGCATCCGTTCCGGGGCTTCCGCGAAACGTTCGATATTGGCAACGCCGACAATTTCGACGCCGCCTCCTCCGGCTCCGATTTTTCCGGCCAGTTCCTTGATCATCTGCGAAGTAAGTTTTTTATCGAGGCTGCTCATATTCTTTCTCCCAGTAAATTGCAGGACCATTGCTTCGTTCCCGAACGGAACGGGGTGGAGAATTTTTCCAAAGTTGCGCCGCGTTCTTCCAGCGCCGCGATACAGGCGCGTCCGCATGCGGCGGCGACACGCTCCACCGCATTGAAACGTCCTTCATTGGTCTGGACGGCTCCATTCCGGCAGCGGAGACAGAGCTCATTCCGGCGGGCGGCAACGTTGCGTTCGAAGCCTTTGAGGCCGAACGGGACGGCTTTTTCCGCCTCCAGCGCCTGAAGCGGGCAGGCCCGGATGCATTGTCCGCAATCGTTGCAGAGGTGCGGAACAAAGGGCCGGTCCGATTCCAGCCCGGCATCGGTCAACAGCATGGCGAACCGTTGCCGCGGACCGAATTCCGGAGTGATGAAAAGGCCGTTGAGGGCCGTTTCGCCCAGTCCGGCGGCCTGCGCCATCAGGCGGTATTGCAGAATGACATTCGGGGCGGGTTTACCGGGGGAAACGGGCACGCCGACCGGCTGGCCGGTGCAATCATAACCGAACAGAGGCACCGCTTCAAAGCCGTGCGATTCCATCCAGATGACCGTATCGTAGGTGGTCTTCGCCAGCAGATTGTCTTCCAGGCTCATGAACCCGAAATTCGTGAAAGTATTGTTCAGTTCGGTTCCCTGTTCGCAACCCCGGAGGGCGCCGCGCGGGATTTTCCGGCCGATGACAATCACATTGGCCGCTTGCGGGAAGATGGAAAGCGGGTTGTCCTCCTTGCACAGATCATTCAGATTTCCGACTGCCGCAATGCCGATCAGGTCGGCGCCGAATTTTTTGGCGGCGTCCTTCAATTCTTTCGAGGTCATTTCAATTCTCCTTCGGTTCAAGCGGCCTGACTGTTACCCGGTTTTCCAAGTCGCGTTCCCAGACGGAACGCTTGCGGAAACGGTGGCGGAAACGGTTTTCCACCTTCTGTTCGAGCGCAACCAGACAGGCCCGTCCGCAGGAAGCCGCATAGCGGTCGCCTCCCGCGTCAACCGCACCGTTTTTACAGTTGGCGCAAAGAGCCTGGTTCCGTTCAAAAAGAGCGCCGCCGGTGTCTTTCAAAGCATGGAGCGGACAAGCCTTCAGACAAGCCCCGCAGTCCCGGCAGAAATCCAGTTCCGTGACAGGGTCGCCCGGCAGTTCCAGCGGAGTCAGGACCAGGCCGAAACGCTGGCGGTGTCCGTAGCGGGGGGAAAGGAAGAAGCCGCCGCGTCCGGGAGCCCCGAGTCCGGCCAGACGGGCAAGCTCCTGATAGTCGGGAATGACGGCCGCGCGGGGATCGAGGTTGAGAACCGGCATGGCTTCGAAACCGTTTTTCTCGATTTCACAGGCCAGGTTGTGAACGGTCCGCAGCAGGAACAGTCCGTGGTGCCAGCCGCAGCCGTATGCGTGGTAGGTCGATCCGAAGTTGGTCCCTTCCTCGATCCCGCGGAATGTTCCCCGGAGAATCTTTCGTCCGACCACAATCACCGACTGGCAATCGGGCATGAGTGTCAGCGGGTTTTGAGCGGCGTGCAAGGATTCCCAGCGGTTTTTCGGAGCGATGCCGACCAGGTCGGCGCCCAGCTCCGCGGCCAGCTGCTTGATGCTGTCTGCATTCATTTGAATACGCGTCCTCTGTTGTTGTTATGTTGGCAGAAGCGTGGTTGAAATCGCTTTTGCCGAGATTTTCAGAGCGTTGATGATGGTCGGCGTCAGGTCTTTCCTGGTGAGGCCGGGGAAGAAGATCCCCAGCGCCCCGCAGAAGTTCTCTCCATTCTGAAGGATCGGAGCCGCTATCGCCAGCAGATCGGCTTCCGGACGGACCGAGAGTCCGGTCTTGCGTATGCCGGGCAAATCTCCCAGGAAGGCGGAGATGATTTCTTCGGAAGTTCCTTCGGCTCTCAGTTCTCCGACGAGCGCTTCCAGATCGGCGGGACCGGCATAGGCGGCGCAAACCCGGCCGCACGCCGAGGCCGCGCTCCGGTGCACTTGCCCGACCGTCATGGAAGGATCGGCCATTCCCCCTTCGGGATAAGTGACGTCGATCACAATCGAATGCCCGTGCCAGAATTCCGACAGATACGCCTGGCAGTTCAAATCTCTTGCCAGCCGCTGGAGATACGGTCTTCCGATGATCCGGAGGGCGGAATGCCGCATCCAGGCGTTTGCCAGCCTCAATATCTTCAAACTGACCCGATATTTCCGGGTGCCCGCCGGCTGTTCGATGTAACCGGTCTCCAGCAGAGTTTTCAACAACCGGCAGATATGACTCGGCGGCAGCTGAAATTTTTCCGAGAGCTCCTTGACCGTATACACCTTACCGTCGGAGAGCACTTCCAGAATCCTGAATCCATTCGCAAGCGTATTATTCATTTTATAAATTCCATATTTTAGAATTTCTATATTAATTATATCGCATAATAGAATTTTGTCAAGCCTTCATGACAAAAAATCCCTGATTTTCATGAAAATTGAAAGAAATACCGGGAACGGTCTCTTGTCAAGAGACCGTTTCATGTACATGGCCGGACAATGAAAAACGAAGCGGGACGGCAGAGGTTGAAAAAAATGTAAATCCGGATGACAGCCGGATAAAAATGAGTTCAATTCCAGAAACTGAAATGATAAAATTCAGCTAATTTTCCGTTTTTTTTACCCCCCGGCTTGATTTTTCCGGAAAAAAGAACTATATTCCGGGAACAGTCTCTGCATATAAAAACTCTTCTTCAAGTGTGTTTTTATTCAGTTTTGTGTCATGCGTTTGTAAGTCGGGTGTGGGTATTTCGGCCTGCGAAACATCAACCGTTTCAATGAGGAGGAATTTATTATGAGAGTAGGATTATTCGGTTTTGGCCGGGCAGGAAAAGCGGTTGCTTCCGTATTGCTCCGGAGCCGGGATACACAGCTTTGCTGGGTCATGAGAAAATCCAAAAATTTTCAGTACAAGTCGGTGTCTGAATTTCTCGGTGTTTCATCGGACGACCCGGGACTCATATTTTCCAAAAGCGAATGGACCGCTGCAGGTCTCTTCGAGCATCATCCGGTGGATGTCGTCATCGACTTTTCATCCGCGAACAGCATTGGATTTTATGGAAACGAGGCGGCCGGGAGAAATGTCGCTATTGTGAGCGCGGTTTCGGAATACCCTCCGAAAATCCTGAAACGGATTCAGGCGCTGGCTTCCAAAACAAGGGTTCTGTGGTCGCCGAACATCACGATCGGAGTCAACTTCCTGATGCTGGCCGCGCGGGTTCTCCGGAACATCGCTCCTTATTCGGATGTCGAGATCATCGAAGAGCATTTCAAGGACAAACCGGGAATTTCCGGCACGGCGAAAAGGATCGCAACCTTTCTGGAAATGGACGAAGCCTCCATTAAAACCATCCGGGCCGGCGGAATCGTCGGATGCCACGAAATTCTGTTCGGCTTTCCTTTTCAAACGGTCCGTTTGAAGCACGAATCGATCTCCCGCGAGGCGTTCGGAAACGGCGCCCTGTTCGCCGCAAAAAGCATTCTGAAAGTGAAAAACGGGCTCTATTCCATGGAAGACATTCTCCTTCCCTATTTCAAGGTGCGGACATTGAAGTCCTGTTCGTAAACCAAGAGTGCGGAAGTCGCGAAAACAGGCCATGTTTTTCGGCGGCAGCGGGATGAATTTCCTTTGGAAGCACATTCCGTCCCGCTGCCTGAATCCGGGGCGCCGTTCTTCCAACGGATTACCGGAGTTCGGAAATTTCCAGGTCGTCAAACCAGAACCGGCCGCCCTTGACCATCCGTGCCGGTCCGAATGAAATATGCATGGTCCCGACCCGCTGAACTTCGGGAGTGACCGCAGAGAGGGTGAGAAGCGTCCATTTTTTCTCCGGAATGACGGCTTCGGCCTCCCGGTAAAGGTTCATGAAATTCACCCAGGTTTTTCCGTCCTTCTCCCGCCAGCGGATGGTCAGGCAGACTTTTCCTTCCGGAGCCGCCTTTTCCTGAAGGACTTTCACACGAACCCGGAAGCATTGTCCCGGCTTGACCTCCACGATTTTCAGGAGGACCGCATTTCCCGGATCAGCCAGATCCGCGTCGGGCGTTTTGTCAATCAGCACCGAGCCGCCTCCCACCGAAGGATCATGCCGGACAACCGCACGGCAGGAGGGATGCCTCCAATATCCAAGCGGGTTGCGAACTGAAAAATCCTCCTTGACGGTTTGGCGCACTTCTTCCTTCCCTTCAGAAAGTTTCTTCGTGGAAAAATACCAGTCGGTCACGACCTTATTTTCCCGGTGCCTGGCCAGAAGAACCTTCACCCGTTCCTTCTGGAGCTCCGTTTCGGTGTTTTCGAGCGCTTTCACCAGAAGGGAATCCAGTTCTTTCATCATGGCCGGACGGATCGCATCCATCCAGCGGTTGTCTCCGAACCGCATCCAGGTCCGTTTCAGATTCTCACGGAACCAGCTGCTTTCCGGGACTTCTTTTGTCCAGAAGTGTTCCAGAATTTCATAATATTTCCGGAGACAGGGAGCGGCTTTTTTCCCGACGGCGCATTCATACCAGTCATCGAGAACGGCTTCCGGATTCCGCGCGGGATTCCAGAGCAGTTTCATGGCCAGATACGTTTTCGGACCTTCCTGAAAGGAATCGCCCGCGCCGTGGAGCTCCGCATAGTAATACCGTACCTGGTTTTCCGCAAGGAGCCGGAGAGTTTCCGCATGATGTTTGAAGTAGACGCGGGGCAGCAGATAATACGGCCCGTAGAAATAGTCATACCACCCGAGACTGCCGCTGCTCCGGCGCCATTGACGGAGGATTTGCAAGCCCTCTTTCTGTTTGCCGGGATTCAGCCAGGTATAGGTTTCCATGGTAAGAAACGGCACCAGATGGGCATTCAGCTGGAAGTCATCCGGCAAACCGTGTCTGGAATAGTTGCCGAGAAAGCCGATCTTGAAGTCGCGCCGGACCTCTTTTTCCACAAGGGAAACCAGCGCATTGCAGAATCGGAGGTAATTGCCGTCCGGAGCGCTTTTGCATTCGGCGCATTCGCAGAAACCGCCGTTGTCGTTGATGCCCAGCGAAACAAAGTTCTCGTGTTCGGAATGGTTCAATATCCGGGCAAGCCGGGGGGCAAGAACACCGGGCAGTTCCTTCGCACTGAAACAGGGCTGCCATCCCATCAGCAGACTGCTGGAAGTCGGGACCATGCGTTTTCCGTTGTGGACCGGATAGAACCAGGGAAATTTTTCGGGAGAAGTATATGGATTCTTCGGATTCACCAGAATCCCCATCGCATGATGAAATCGCACCCGCTGGTGACGTCGGTGGAAACGCAGGAATTCGGCCTCGGCATCGTTATTATGCGGAATGGTGAGATGCCGATGGAGAAACACCGGTTTTTCACGGATTTCCTTCGCCGGGACGGAAATATTTTTCAGGACGGGAATATGTTTCCCGAGCGGACCCGGAAAAAGATACCGGATTCCAAGGAAACGTTCGACGAATTCATAAACTCCCCATTCCAGGCCCGGCGCATTTCCGGCACGGATGGAAACGGTTCTGGAATCCGGGCAGGAAATGATGAATTCATCCTCGTCCAGGTCCTTTTCTTTCGCGCCCCCGAGCTGAATGACGACCGGCCCCGCCGCATCGGGAGCGCATGGAACCCGCGCACCCGAAACCTGTTCGATGGAATCCCGCAGGAATCCGGCAAGCTCGCGGGGCGTTTTCGCTTTGTTCGGATAAGCAAAGGTTCCATACGGAAGAGAGGTCTCTTCAAACCGGATGGCGCATTTCGGAACGCCGTTTTCAACCAGCGTCACGGCGTGAAGGGAAAGCATTCCCGCCAACAGCAAAAAAACAAATCCTTTTTTCATGGAAAATTCCTCCTCAATACACTTTCCAGGGCGGTTTCTGCGATGAATAAATCAGGTAGCTGACATATCCGACATGTCCGTCGACAAACACCGCATGAGAACCGTTCCCGTGATAGGCGGCCACCTTGTTCGGAGCCGCCGTGAAATACCCCTGGGCGCCGATCCGGGTGCGCTGCTGCGATCCTTCTTCCGGAACCTGTGTTTTGTCGGCATACATCTCGTCGGAGGCATCCGCAAGAAAGAAAAAATTCCCCGGCTGCGTGATTTTCGTCCTGGGAATATTCAGGGTTTCCGGATAGAAATACGCACTGTATCCATACGAGGAAAGATTCTTCCCGTATTTCTCATAATTCAGCGGCTTGACCAGTTTGTTCAGCACGGGGTCGCGCGGACACATAAACGTTTTGTCCATGGGATCACTCCATTTCGCATTCTTGAGCGTCTGAATCAGAACCAGATGAAAAACGGGCCCGCCGCTGGCCGGACCGAAATAATGCCAGTAGCGTTCCTTGTTGGAAGAAAGATAGTTTTCCGCCATCAGGGAAATCTGTTTGAGATTTCCGATGCATTGAATCCCCTGTGCTTTCTGTCTCGCCGCGTTCAGGGCGGGCAGCAGCATCCCGGCCAGAACCGCAATGATCGAAATCACAACGAGGAGTTCGACCAATGTGAAAGAAGCATTTTTTTTCATTTCAAACCGCCTTTCCTGGTTAATGAACGGGGCAAACCTCCGGCTCGGCTCGAGGACCGGCCAGGGTCGGCCTGTGTTCATGAATCATTTCTGAAACCGCATCCATGGTGAATTTCTGAATCCGTTCGGCCGATTCGTTGTTGTGTCCGTAGTAATAACAGGAGAGATGGTCCGGACAGACTTCCCGAAGCGTGAGGAGCAACTCCTTTTCATACGCTTCGAATTCGGAATCGGGAATCAGGATGTTTTCAATCAGGGCAAACGTTCCGCCCCCGTCGCGGCGGGCTTCTTCGCACGTGCGCGGCCACATCTGCCGGACGGTGGGCTTGACGCGCCGCGGCGGCTCGTGAAAGTAACTCTGCTCGCAACAGGTGCCGTCGAACCCGGTGAAGTCGATTCCGGGAATCCGGGAACATTGTTTCGTGAAGTCCGGCGGAGTATTAGGCATGTTGAAGATCGTCATCACCAGAGACGGACGGATTTCTCTGGCGGCACGGGTCAGGCACGTCAGGTATTCCAGCATGCCGGAGAACATGTCCCCGCGGGTCGGAGCCTTGCCGTATTTCCGGAGAGTGTCCGGATGAAGGCTGATGACGCCCGCCTGTTTCGGTTCATCCCAGATGACTCCGTCAACGTCAAAGGAGGCGACGATCTTCCGGATGAATCCCTCCGAGAACTCCAGGAACGCGGGCGATTCGAGGCACCCGAGGAGAGGATGTCCCGGGACCTGGCATTCGGGATGCTCGGCCAGCCACAGCCCCGGCATGAGCGGCGCGCCCGCGAACCGTCCGCCGAACCGGCTCGGAATGACAAACACTTTCAGGCCGTGCTTGTGCGCCAGATTCACCTGCTGCTCGAAAGTCCGCATGGAATAAACCGCTTCGCTCTCGCAGAAAGACAAATCCACGGCATCGAACCCGATTTCGCGCATATCCGCAAAAACCCGCTCCCAGTGCGACGGGATCACCGTCCAGTTTCCATAGCTCAGACAATATGCCGAAAGAATCATTTCTTTTTCCCTCTTTTCATTTTCTTGCAAAATACGGTTGCATTCTTTTCCTCCTCTTTTATATTACTATAAGCAGAAAAACCGTCGATTGCAACTGTTTCCGCATGGACTTTTTTTTCAAATCATGTTACAAATCTGCTCATAAAGGGGAAACGGCATGATCATCTGGCTGGACCACATCCACCGCGTGAACTCACGGATCGAACCGCTGAACCGGGTCGGATTTCTGAAAAAGAAGAATTATCCCGTCGACCGGACTTTCGACCATCTGGCGTTCTCCTGTATCCTCGGAAAAAAAATCGAGGTGGAACTGCACGATCGCGAAGGGGAAATCCGGCTCCGGGAACCTTGCTGCCTGCTGGCCATGCCGGGACAAAACCGCAAACTGATTCCGCATTTTCCTTTCGACGAATTTTATTTTGTGTTTGAACAGCCGTCCGTTCCGCTGCTTTTCCATGAATCGCCCCCTCTTTTACCGCCTCACCAGATGATTCCGCTGGAAAAAGTCCCGCTCATCAGGGATTACATTCGGCTGATGCTGAAATTGCTTCGCCGGAGGCTTTCGGGGAGTTTGTGCTCGCAACTGGATCACCTGGCCTGTTCCATCCTGGAATCCACCTATTGGAACCGTTCCGGCGAGCCCCATGTCCGGCAGGATGTGAAAATGACGGCGCTGGAGGATTACATCCACCGGAATTACCACAAGACCCTGGATATGGATGCGCTGGCGCGGAAATTCGGGATGAGCTACGCCACATTCCGGCGGCTGTGGGCGTCGCGTCACAAGCATCCTCCGCACACGGAAATCCTGCGGCTGCGGAACCGCGAGGCAAAAGAGCTTTTGAAAGACCCCGGACTGCCTGTCGGAAAAGTGGCGGAGCTGGTCGGGTATGGAGACGCCCGGTATTTTTCCCGGTTCTTCCGGGCGCAGAACCGTATGACTCCCGGCGAATTCCGCACCCGGGAGCTGGCCAAAATTCCATCGGTCCCGCAGCCATGAACGGCTCCCCGTCTTCCACGGATTCCGGATGCAAAGTTCCGGTTTCCGGCTCCCCGTCCCGTTGGCTTCCGGAAACTTACTTGTCATCTGGGAGGAGATGTTTCCGGTATTCCACGGGAGTGCGTCCCGTGTGCCGCTTGAACAGCCTCGAAAAAACCAGCGGGTTTTCCGCCCCGAGGCGGTCGGCAATCTCCTTGATGGACAAAGTTTTGTCCCGAAGCATGCAGACGGCATCGGCCACCCGGCGGCCATTGATGTAGCGGATGAGGGGCACCCCCATTTTGGCGGCAAACAGGTTGGAAAGATACGTGGGATTCAGCTTGGTGATTCCCGCCAGCGTGGTGAGCTCGATCCGTTCGGAGATATGCTGTTCGATGTACAGAAGCACTTCCAGAATCCGCTGGTCGCAGGTGGCCGGGTTGGACGCCGAGGCAAGAATATTCCTGAAAAACGGAGCCAGCAGAAGCGTGATGGCGGCGTCTGCCTCGAGCTTGTCCACCCCGGACGGCGGATATTTCATGAAATAGTACGGAGACTGGATCCGGATCAGGACCTTGAACATTTCCGTGAACAGCGTCGGGTCCGCCACCGGCATTTCATATTCGCAGCGGCCCACGTTGAAAATGTCCAGCAGGGTGCCCTGAATGTGCGCGTTGAAGTGAGTCCAGTATTTCAGCATGGAATGCGGACACCAGACTTTCGCCTTCACATAGGGAGGAAGCATGTAAATGAATCCGGGACGAAAATGCAGCTTCACATCCCCGAATTCCCCGAAAGCCTCCCCCTCCACGGGGAAGTAGAGGCGGCTGTACGGAATGATGACGAATTCCTTCCGGAAAAGTTCCGTGCGCCAGTGCCGATCCACCCGTTCGAGCCGGATGCAGGAAAAAGAAAATTTGATATTTTCGAATAAGTGAAGCATTTTTCTGTAAAAAGGTCTCCAGATACTGTGTTTTTGTCACAAAAACAATGTGCTTTAGTCTTGTTTGCGATAAAATATCATTCTATAATTGGTATTACAAGAGGTTTTTGAAAATTTCTCAAAGGAAAGGATTCCGGCATGAAAAAGAAAAGAAAAATCCGCGGAGCACAGTGCCTTTTCACCCTGGTGGAACTCCTCGTTGTGATTGCAATCATCGCAATTCTGGCCGGAATGCTGCTGCCGGCGCTGAATTCCGCACGGGAAAAGGCGCGCGAAATCAAATGCGCCGCCAACATGAAGCAGATCGGACTGGGCTTCAATCTGTATTTCGGCGACCACAACGATCAGTTTCCGAAAGTAAGCACGAGTTCTTCCCCCGTTCTGTCCTGGGTGACGCAGACGGCGGAATACATTTATTCCAAACCGGTTCCATCGCAGAATTATCCGAAGACCGTCTTCATGTGTCCGTGCGACCAGCATAAGTGCGTAAACACCTCCGGGCTTCCGCTGGTGGGACCGCAGTACGTGCTGTATGGCTACAACTATCAGCTCGGGGGACTCGCCAACCCGCAGGACTGGGGCGGAGCCGCAGCAATCCCGGCCATGACCACCAAGGCGATCCCGAACCCCTCCGCCCATCTGCTGGTTATGGACATTACGGGATACAACTGTACCGACGGTCACCTGACCGCATGGATCGGAAACTGGATCAACACCACCACGCCGTTTGCCAGGCACCTCAAGAAAATGACGACGGTCATGTGCGTCGCCGGAAACCTCCGGACATTTCCCACACAGTATGTGCGGGGTCCCAACTGGGCCACCGCCAACTATACCTCCAACCAGCCCTGGAATATCAAGCTGCTGAAAACCGCGCCCACGCCCTGATAAAAAAATTCACATAGAAATACAGAACGATCGCTATGGTAAAAGAAAGGAAGGCTCCGATGCGAAAAGCCGCAATTCTCCTTTTCGCGCTGGCGGCGGCATTTGTCACGGCAGCGGAAAAACGTTATGAAACCGAGTTCACGAAAGACCTCAAAGTCGTTGCATTCTATCCGCCGGGGAGCAACAAAGGCTACTATCTCCCCGGACAGGACGCCCGGTTTATTCTCGCCGTGAAAAACAATACGGACAAGGCGCTTGAAACGGAATGTTTCATTCAGGTGAAAGACTATTCCGGAAACGTCGTCTTCAAAGTGCCGGACATGAAAAAACAGCTTGCCGCGTCCGCCGCGGAGAAAATCGAATTCACCGTTCCCGCCCCGAAAACAAAGGGATATTTTCTGCTCGAAGCCCTGCTCAAAGCCGGGGGAAAGGACGCCGTTTCCACCCAGAGCGGCTTTGCCGTGGTCGATCCGATCGCAAAACGCGACCCGTTTTTCGGATTTGACCAGAACGGCATCTACGCTGAAATGCTGGAAGGCTACAAACTCATGGGCGCCGGGTCCCTGGGCGTCGGCATTCACCGTCCGTGGATCAAAACGGCCGATGACGTCGATAAAGCTCTTCAAACGGGGTACTGGCCGAAACTCCTCCAGTCGGACGATTTCAAACTGGTGTTCCATGTGTCTCCCACCTTCCGGAAAACGCCCGAAACCGATGAACGCCTCAAAAATGGACTGCCGGTCCTCACGGACGCCGAGCTGGAACACATGAGGCAGTACATCGAACGCGTCGCCACGCTCACCAAAGGACGCATCCGCCTGTTTCTCGTTCAAAAAGAAATCGACGCCCAGTTCAGGCACAGCGATGCCGAAGGCGGCGGCGCGGCGGTCCTGTCCAACTATGTGACCCTGACCCGGCTGATTTACAGAACCATCAAAAAAATCAACAAGGACGCCAATGTGGCGGTGCTCGGAATCATGGGCATCGATTACCACAACACTCCCCAGCCGTTCGCTTTGAGCAAAATCGTTCTGGACGACCTCAAGGACGACTTCGACCTGTTGTGCATCGACGCCTACAACGGCAACTGGAACGGAGTCACCGGACCGTTCCCCCTGCCGGAAAACGGACTCCGCAACTTTCTGGTCGATACGGCAAAGCTCTCCGCCGCCTACAAGCGCCCCGGCTTCGTCCTCAACGCCGAACGCGGATACTGCTACGACTACTTTGCCCCGTTCGACGCGCCCATCGCAAAGCAGGTGGCCGACTACACGGCCCGCAGCCTGATCATCAACAAGTCAGCGCCGTCGCCCTATTTCTCCTGGCATATGGCGTCGAGCTACGGCGCGATCTGGCGCCTGAATACGAAAAAGGCCGATCCGTCCAAGCCGATCGGGGAAATGTCCATCGGCTGGAAAACCATCAACGATGAAAACGGGAAATATGCCAGCGTCCCGAAACCCGCCGGAGTGGCCTACGCCGTCGCCGCGCGGGAATTGGCCTTTGCCAAGCCCGTCGACGAGATCATCATCGGGGCAAACATTTATTGCTACACCTTCACCCGGCCGGATGGATCGAGCCTGGCCGCCCTCTGGAGCATCGATGAACCGGCGAAAATCGTCCTCACACTGCCCGGCCCCTCCGTGACCACCAACATGATGGGCAATAAGGCCGAGCTCCAAACCGGGAAGAACACGCTCACACTCACCGGATCGCCGGTTTACCTTTCCTCCAAAACTGTTCCGGAAAAACTCGCAAAAGTCATCCGCGGCGCCGAACTGCCGAACCTGGTCCCGCTCGTCGCCCAGGGATACCGGAACAGCGCCGATACCGCGCTCGTTTTCCTGCGCAACCTGGAAAACCGCGAACAGAAAGGAACGCTGGAAATGCCCGACGGAACAAGGGTTTCCTTCACCCTGCCGCCGCTGGAATCGTCCATCCTGAGCACAAAGGCTTCCCCGGAAATGAAAGGAATCCGGAACGCCTTCCTCGTCACCGCCGACGGCAAACGGCTGGAAGCGCCGCTCGACTTCGACTTCCTCCCGGTTCCGAAACTGGCAAACAAACCGGTCTTCGACGAAACCGGCGCCTGGTTCGCCCCGCTGAAAGGCGGCAGTCTCGTGACCCCGGACAACGTCTTCCCGAAGTCGGCCATGATCCCGGAAATGAACCTCTTCAAGCTCGACGGTTCGGATATTTCCGCGCAATACTGGCTTGCATACGATGCAGAGAATCTTTACCTCGCGGTCAAAGTCAGGGACCCGAAACATCTTCAGCGCTGCACCGGAGCCGACATTTGGAAAGAAGACCTTCTCCAGTTCGTGATCTCCACCCGCGAACTGCCCCCGAAGCGCATCCGCGCCAGAACGGAAAACACCTCGTTCGGAAAACAGGATTACAACATCGGGCTGGCCCTGACGGAAAAAGGCAAGGAAGTGTTCCGCTGGAGCGGCGG
>MWCA01000042.1 GCA_002069785.1 Lentisphaerae bacterium ADurb.Bin242
ATCTTCTGCTTTGCCCGAAGCTGGGTGGCGCCGGTGCCATAGTCGGCCACTTTGTCCGCGGCCTGAACCGTTTCCGTCACCACGCCCACCGGAGATGCCTGCTTCGCCGGCTGGGCGGGCGCCGGTTTCGGCTGGGCGGCGGGGGCCGGGGCGGCCGGAGCCGGTTTCGGTTGAGCGGCAGGCGCCGGGGCGACCGGGGCCGGTTTCGGTTGAGCGGCGGGCGGCGGGACGACCGGGGCCGGTTTCGGCTGTTCCGCGGGGGAAGCCGGCTTCTGTTCATCGCAGGCTGTTCCGAAAAGAGCGAGCGCCGCGCATGACAGCGCACAAATTAGAATTTTTCCGGACATGTTACAACTCCTTTTTTATTTGTCCATTATCCTTCTATGATTTCCGTGCCGATTCCGCTGTTGGTGAAAATTTCCAGAAGCAGGGAATGCGGCGTACGGCCGTCAATCATGTGAACTTCCCGGGTTCCGGCGCGGATGGCCGCCACGGAACTCTGGATTTTCGGAAGCATTCCGCCGGAAAGGACCCCGTTCGCGATCAAGCCGTCGACCTCGGAGGTGCGGATGACGGAAATCAGCGAGGCTTCGTTCCTGGGGTCGCTCAGGATGCCGGGGACGTCGCTGAGGAACACCAGCTTGCGGGCTTTCAGCGCCTTGGCGATTTCGCAAGCCGCGGTGTCGGCATTGATGTTGTAAACCTGGCGGTAGAAATCCATGGCCAGCGGTGTGATCACCGGAATGAAATTGTATTCGAGTGCGTCGAGGATCGGGTCCACATCCACGGCGACCACTTCGCCGACGAATCCGATGTCGAGCTTTTCGCCGGTGATCCTATCCTCCGAGAAAAGTTTCTCGGCGCGCATGATCCGCTTGCCGGAGAGGGAAACGCCCCGGCCCCCCACCGCGGCAATGCATTCCACCAGATGCTTGTTGGTGTCGTTGTGGAGGACGTCGTCGACCACGCCGATCGTGGTCTCGTCGGTGACGCGGAGCCCGTTGACGAAACGGGTCTGAACGCCCAGATGCTTGAGACGCGCGCTGATGGCCTTGCCGCCGCCGTGGACCACGACCATCTTCATCCCGATGGCCTCCAGAAGCACGATGTCGCGCATGGTCTTGCGCGTGAGTTCGGGATCTTCCATCGCGCTGCCGCCGAATTTGACGACGGCAATGGTGTCTTTGAACTCCTGGATGAACGGAAGCGCCTCGTTGAGGACATCCGCCTTGTTGATCAGTTCCTGTACAGTCATTTTGTTTCGAGCTCCGGATCAAGTATGATAATCGGCATTGATTTTAACGTAATCGTAGGTGAAGTCGCCCGTCCAGACCATACAGGAGGCGTTGCCTTCCCCGAGGTTGATCTTCACCGAAAATTCACGGCGCTTCAGGATTTCCGCCAGCTCATTTTCGGGCGTTCCGGCGTCAAGACCTCCGCGGACGACCGGCAGTTCGTCGAAGAAGAGCGTCACATTTTCGGGAGAGAACACGGCGCCGGAATATCCGGCCGCCGCGAGAATCCGGCCCCAGTTCGGATCGCAGCCGAACCAGGCGGTCTTGCAAAGCGGAGAGTTGGCGATGGCGCGGGCGCAAAGCTCCGCGTCTTGTTTATCGACCGCGCCGGAGACCTCGACGCTGACGAACTTGGTCACGCCTTCGCCGTCGAACACAATGGAGCGGGCAAGATGCTCGGCAATCATCTGAACGGCGCGTTCAAACAGGTCCGAGGCGGCGGACTTCGCGGAGATTTTCATGCCGGACTTGCCGTTGGCCATCAGGAGGACGGTGTCGTTCGTGCTCATGTCGTTGTCGACCGTGATCTTGTTGAAAGAGGCTTCCACCGCCTTGCCGAGGACCTCCGCGAGATATGCGTTTTCCGCGTCGGCGTCGGTCGTCAGGAAGCAGAGCATGGTCGCATGAGGAGCGGTCACCATCTTCGGAGCGATCATGCCGGCGCCCTTGCAGCAGCCGCCGACCGTCACTTTTTTTCCGTCGACGACGAAAGAGACCGCCAGTTCCTTGGGGCGCGTATCGGTCGTCATGATCGCATGGGCCGCGGCGGAACCGCCGGTATGGGAAAGGTTCTTCGCCGCTTCCCGGATGCCCTTTTCCAGCTTGTTCATGGGCAGCTGGACGCCGATCCGGCCGGTGGAGGCGACCAGCACTTTGGAGGATTCAAAGCCGAGGACTTCCGCAGTGAGGGCGGCCGTCTTCTTCGCATTTTCGTATCCTTCCAGACCGGTACAGGCGTTCGCCACGCCGCTGTTGACCGTCACCGCGCGCACCTTTCCGGACGTGGCGCAGATCTCCCGGCAGTAGCGGACGGGAGCCGCGGGAAACAGATTCGATGTGAATGTCCCGGCAAAGGAGCAGTCGCAGTCGGAAACGATCAACGCCATATCCGCGCTGCCGTTGCGTTTCAACCCGGCGCAGACGCCGCAAGCGGAAAATCCCGCCGGAGACGTGACGCCGCCATCCTCCACGAAATCAAACTGATCGTTCATCGATTTTTCTCTCTTTGTTTTGAATCCATTTATAAATCATAGATAAGATATAATGTATCCGCGCCGCTTATTTTTTCAATGAGGAATCCCCTTCTTCCGCACAGACGTGAATCGCAATTCCGCCGCGCGGCATGAAGTCGCCCGTCACCTCCATCCAGCGCGGAGAACACGCCTTCCGGAGATCCGTCAGAATCCGGTTCACGGCTTCCTCGTGAAAGGAATGATGATTCCGGAACGAGAAAAGATACAGCTTCAGCGCCTTGCTTTCAAGGCAGAGACGGTCGGCCACATACCGGATCACGATGTGTCCGAAGTCGGGCTGGTTTGTGACCGGGCACAGGCTGGTGAACTCGGGACAGTCGAACGTAATGACATAATTGCGTTCCGGGTAAGCGTTCGAAAAGGTTTCGATCCGCGCTTTCCCCGGCGAATCCGGATATTCCGTATGGCTGCGGTTCAGCAGCGTCAGGGACGCATGCGGTTCCGCAGACGCCGGACTTTTCTTTTTCTGGGTCATGGGAATCCCCTTTCCATTCGGCATTCCATATTTTTCCCATAATATAACATTATAATGCAAATTTGCGAAACATATTCTTGAAAAATACTTGACCATTTGCCAAGTCCGGAATATATTAGGGGATAAATAAAAAAAACATGAGGCAAAAATTACCAAATAAGGAACCATTTCATGAGAACCTGGAAAAAGCTTATTCTCGCCGCATTTCTGTTTGCAACCATCGGAATTTCCATTCAGGCCTACGCACAGGAGGATGCGACGCCTATGCTGGCGGACAATATCATCCGGAAGCTGGGACGCGGAATCAGCAACGTCGCATTCGGCGCCATCGAATTCCCGGTCAAATGGTATCAGGTCAACTTTGAAGAAGGCGGGCTGGCCGCCTGTACCTACGGCATCCTCAGCGGCGTCGTGGTTGTGATCCGGCGCGAACTGGTCGGTGTCGTCGAGATCGCCACGTTCCTGGTTCCCCTCCCCGGCTGCACGGACATCCCGAACAGTCCCGCCTGGGGCTATGGTCCGATCCTCGAACCGGAATGGATCGTCACTCCCGCCCAGAACAAATACAATTTCATTTATCCCAACATGCAAACCATGCCGTAACGGGCATTCATCCGTTTTTTCCGGCGGAGGCGCAAAAACCTCCGCTTTTTTGTGTCCGGAAACTTTCCCGGAACAGAGACGGAGAGAAAGCGCCTCCGCTTGAATCTCAATTCGTCCGGCTGAACTTTTTCGGGGAAACGCCGAAGTGTTTTTTGAATTCCCGGGAAAAGGAAAACTGCGTGGCGAATCCGAGCCGCCCGGCTGTCTCCTTCACGGAAAGCGCATCTTCCGTGAGAAGCCGCCCGGCTAATTCCATTTTCCGTTCCGCGATATACCGGTGGGTCGAAGTATGAAGATGTTTCCGGAACAGCCGGTTGACAGCCGATTTGCACAGTCCGAACGTGCGGGACAGCGTTTCGGGCGCAGGCTTTTTCTCAAGGTTCCGCTCAATGAAATGAACGATTTCCTGAAGCGGCCGGGGAAGGAGGTCGGACCGGTTCGCGTCGGCAAGGTTCTGGAGCAGTTCGAGGCAGAGCGCCGCATTCGTCCCCCGCCCGGGAACCGGCTCCGACTGAAAATGCCGGACCAGCTTTTCAAAGGAACGCAGGTAAGCGGTCCGTTCGGAAAGGGAAAAACAGAACACTTCGGAAAGACGCGATTTTTTCAGGAGATCGTCCAGGGCCGTCCCCTTTACCGTGATGTTGTATTTGACGCAGAAACCTTCCGGTCCGGTGTGAAAAGCATAGTCGCGTCCCGGTTTCAGAAGGGTGATGTCGCCCGGCTCGATCCGGATATATTTTCCTTCGTACAGCAGATACTCCGAGCCGCCTTCCACGAACCGGACGGAAAGAAAGTCCGGATTCACGATCCGGGAGCGGTGTTTCGCCAGGGCGACATTCCGGATGGCGTTCCGGCACCACAGCAGGGAACCTTCCTCCAGCGGAGACGCATGAAAACCGAGATTTTCAGAGAGATCGCAGCACAGCGGACCGTCAAACGGGCCGGGCATTTTCCTTTTTTCGAATTCCGCCGAAATGTCTTCGATGATTTTCATGAAAAGCTCCGATCGGATATGTTTAAAATCGTTTGCGATATATATAATAAAGGACATTCTCTTGTTTTTCAAGCGGACGGAGCTATCTTTCCATTGAAAACGGCAAGAAAGGGAAACAGATGAAAAAGTCATATTGCTCCGTGAAAAACAAAAAGGATTTCGAACGGATTCACCGGCCGGACCTGGCGGTCGTGGGCGGCGGAATGGCCGGCGTCGCGGCGGCGGTCACCGGTGCGCGCCTCGGACTCAAAACCGTCCTCGTGCAGAACCGCTTCTGCCTGGGCGGTCCCGCGAGCATCGAATGCGACTGCGACGCGGACGGCGGGCTCGTCTGCGGAGCCTCCGAGTGGATGACCCGCGACGCCCGCGAAACCGGCGTGATCGAGGATATGCGGCTGACCGGCGAATCCCTTTTCGTGAGCGGCTGGCGCAATTACTGGAGCCAGATGCTCCGCGACCTCTGCGAAGCCGAATCGAACCTGACACTCCTGCTGAACACCGAAGTGTACGATGTCGAAACGGAAGGTTCCCGGATCACAAAACTGACGGCGCGGACGATCGGCAGCGACCTGACCCATTTCATTTATCCGGAAACCGTGATCGACTCTTCGGGCGATTCATTTGTCGGATTCGAAGCGGGCGCCGAATTCCGCATGGGGCGCGAGGCGAAATCCGAGTTCAACGAGCGTCTCGCCCCCGCGGAAAGCGACGAATGCACCCTCGGTTCCAGCCTCTATTTCCGCGCGGTCGACGTGGGACATCCCGTTCCTTTCGTCCCGCCGCCGTGGGCGTACAAATTCGAGGATGAGACTCCGTTCGTCAGCCGGGGACACTGGGATTTCAAGAAGGGATACTGGTGGCTCGAATGCGGCGGCGACATGAACACCATCCGCGACAACGAGGAAATCTATCGCAAGCTCTTGGCGATCCTGTACGGCATCTGGGACCATATCAAAAACCATGGCAACCACGGCGCCGAAAACTACGCCATCAACTGGATCGCCGGATTCCCCGGCAAACGCGAATCGCGCCGTCTCATCGGAGATTATATTCTCAAAGAAAGCGACATTCTGGAGAACCGGAACTTCGACGACGCGGTGACCTACGGCGGCGGCAACGTCGACCTTCATCCGATCCAGGGCTTTTTCAGCGGAAACACCCCCGCCGGGCCGGAGCACGGCATCCTTTCCCCGGGACTCTATCAGATTCCGCTCCGGTGTCTCTATTCGCGCAATATCGACAATCTGCTGATGGCCGGACGCAACATCAGCGCGTCGCACGTGGCGTTTTCCTCGATCCGCCTGATGGCGACCTGTTCCGCGGGCGGCCAGGCGGCGGCCGGAGCGGCGTTCCTGATGAAAAAATACGGTGTTCCTCCGCGGGAGATCGACCGGAAGCACATTCCGGAACTCCGCCGGGTTCTCTACCGCGTGGACCACACGGTCCCCGGCGTCGACATCGAGGATGCCGCCAATCTCTGCAACGGCGCGAAAGCCGCCGCGTCCAGTTCGATGCCGCTGGAATGCCGCGAAGTCGACGGACGGGAAATTCTTTCAGACAAGACTCCGTATTCGGCCCAGTCGTTCGTGGCGGCGAACAACCGGATCGACTCTGCATTCTTCCGGTTCGACAATCCTTCTGCCGACTCCAAAACCGTAACGGCGGAACTTGTCCGCCAGGAAAAAATGTATGAATTCACCACGGGCGAAGTGCTGGCGAAGGCCGAGGCCGAAATCGGGGTCGGGACTGCCGTTGAAGCTGAATTCCGGCTCCGCGCGGAAGTCGAACCCGGAAAGCGCTATTATATCCGGCTCACCGGAACCGGAGGGCTGAGCGTCTGTTACGCCCGGTGCTATCTCCCCGGCGTTTACAAGGCGCGCAAAATCGCGGCGGGCTGGCCTCCGAAGGGTGACAACCGGAACCTCTGCTGCCGTTTTCAGCCGGAACAGCGTCCTTTCGAGGCGGAAAACCTGCTTAACACGCACAATCGCGGCGGAGATCATCTTTCCGTCTGGATTTCCGATCCGGCGAAAGGCTTCCCGCAGACGGCGGAGATCGTTTTTCCGGAAAAAAAATCCTGCGGATGTGTCGAACTCGTGTTCGACACGAACTTGGACGCAGTCAACATTTACTCCCTTCAGGAGGAGTGCGTCAGGGATTATCGGCTCGAAGGCGTTTGCGACGGAAAACCCGTGGCGCTGGCGGAGGTCTCCGGGAATTTCCTGCGGTTCCGGAAACACATCTTCCAGCCGCTCATGCTGGACGGCCTCCGCCTGACGGTCAACGCCTCCAACGGCGCACCATCGGCAAGAGTCTACCAGATTCGCGCCTATGCCAAAGGGGAAATCGAATAAGTCCCCGAACGATGCAAGGCAACGCTGACGCGGGAAGACGCATCCGCTTCCGAAGCGATTGCGCCGCGCGAAGATGCGTTGGAACCGGACTATTATGAGTGTTTCATGGCGGAACTTGAAGGGCGGCGGATCAGAAGCTTCGCGATGAGACACTTTCCTGAGCGGACGCCTGATTTTCTCTCAATCGGCCATCTCGGTGAAGAGGGAGGTTTGTCCGGGGAGGAAAGGCAAAGCGCTTCCATAGGGTTCCGCATACGGTTTTCCACATTGCCAGCCATGATAACGGGCTTCGAGAATTTTCCGCTGCGCCATTTCATCCCGATCGTTCTGACTGGCATAGCAGCGCACGAGTTTTGTTTTCAAATCCATGATTTCCTGATCGAACGGAAGATAATACCGGACGGGCATCGACCGGGTTTGAATGCTTTCTTCGAAAAAATACATTTCCGGTTGAAACTGGGCAAAATGAAGTCCCTTGCATACGGCAGCGTAACACATGATGTGGTCGATATGAGTGTCTACCGGCCAGTGTGTAATCACAGCGCGGGGCGGGTTTGCCCTGAAAATGGCGGCGATCGACTCACAAATGTCACGTCCGGCACAGGCCTTGCCATTGTTCCGTTCCCCCAGGAATACGGGTTCGATCCCCAGAATGGAACAGGCATTATATTCTTCTCCGGTTCGGATTTTTGCGGTTTCTTCTTCCGAAAACCGACCGGCAAGCCCGAGTTCCCCGCGGGTGAAGTCCATTACGTGAAGTTCAAACAAGCCGGTGCGCCGGCTTGCCTTCAAAGCAAGTGCCGCCGAGCCGATCAAATCATCCGGATGGGCTCCGATAAAATATAGATGGTTCATGAATTCCTTTTTCTCCATATTTGAGTGTGGCTTGTCTGGTTTTGAAAATACCGGCAGAGGACAATGAACCGTATTGCCCGATAAGGCCGCCGGTCTCCGGGAAATGCCTCCGGATTATTTTTCTCCGGCGGGCGTGGTTCCGGCTCCGGAAAGGACATACTTCATTTTCTGTCTGTCGAACACCAGGCGGCCGGCATTCTTGTTATACCAGGCAAAGGTTTCTTTCAGCTCCGTATCCCTGTCCAACAGTTCGTTGATAAGATATGGCAGCGATATTCCCGCATAACCGGGAACATGATACTGTCTGCCGGGAGCTTGTCCGAGCGACTGGGAGAACAGATACGGGAAAGCGTCCTTGACTCCGTTTTTCACCGCGAAAACAGCATAAGGAAGAATTTCCCATGGTCTCTGGCTGAAACGGTGTTTCTTCCAGGCCGTTTCCGCCAGCTTCCCGAAATCGATATCCGGAAATGTTTCGATTCTGGCGGCCAAGCCTCCGGCGCTCGGATTGTTTTGAAAAATCCGGACCAGGGCCTTCTGATCTTCCGGCGTGGCGATCATCAGGGGAACCACTCTTTCGAATTCATGAAAAGACTGGGTGTTTTCCATGGCTTCGATGATCGTCTTCCGCGCCTCCGGAAACCAGCCGTTTTCAAAAACACTGGTTATGAGCTGCGGATATTGCGGCAGATTTTTCAGCACGAAATCCTTGTCGGATTTCCCCACCAGTTTCGGAAGCGCATAACGAAGATGAATGGGATTCTGCATTGTCATAAGGGCAGACATGACAACGTCCAGATGTCCCGGTCCGATCTTCGCATACATGGCCACCTGCGGGTCCGTAGTGGAGAACACGTTCTGGTTCGCGGAAGCCCCTTGGATTTTCTGTATGTATTCGGTCACCTGGATGTCGGTCGGATTTTCCGGCAGCTTGATTTTCGCAAGCGCCACCGGATCGGAGCGGAGCGTCTGGAAGCCCGGGGAAGCCATGCCGCCGCGGCGCTGCAAATTCTTGATCTCCGTTTCCAGCAAAGCCAGTTTTTTGTTGACGTTTTCCAGCTGTTTGTTGGACTGTTCCAACTGACTGCGGATCTCCGTCAGGACACGGAGCTGCTCGTCTTTCCGGGGCGAACATCCGGAAAGCAAAGCGATACAGACGGCGGCGGCAAGGAGTTTCTTCATCATTGTATTCCCCCATGGTTCAGGTAAGGTATGAGACGGGGAATATACATCCGCGTTCCATCCTTTGCAAGGAAGCCCTTCAAAAAGATTCCGCCGTCTCATTTTCCGTCGGCAGGTTTCATCAGTGAAGCATTTCGCTCCGGATCATCTCCGGACCGCGTGACCTGAAATAACGATACCAGAGAGTGCCCCACAGGGGCGGATACGGAGCGAAATGAGGTTGCAGGACCTCGCGGTTTTCCTCGAAAAATCGGTTGAACGGAGTTTCGAGAGATTCCCATTTCGGAAGATCATTTTCAAGATATGCCAAAAAGATCTCTTTCAGAAGGACACAGTACCGGTGGTGAAGTTTCAGCAGACGCAAACGTTCCGCAAGCACCGGGTCGACGTCCGTTTCCCGGAGGGATTCCAACAGGGGGTCAAACGCTTTCAACCGTTCGATATTTTCTGTGGACGTCCGCTCATGCATTCCATTTTCCAGCTTTTCAACATATTCCCGGACCGGCCCGGAAAAACGGCCGAAATACTTTGGATAAAAATCGTCTTTCAGCGTCTCGATCCGGGTGTCCGGACGGCTCCAGAGTTGCAGCCATGACCAGATATTGAACGGAGAGGGCCAGCAGAGGCAGTCCACTCCGGTAAATGCGCCGCATCCGCGAATGCCGTCCGCCCGGTAAAAAAGGAGGTCTTCGCGAATGACGTCCATCGGCCAGAGGAGAGCGCGTCCGCGCGGTCCCTGATTCGGCCATTCGCAGAGATTGTAATAATCCATCATCATGATCTGCCCTTCGAAGTTCACGTCGGCAAGATACCTGCGCCATTCTTCATACCGGCGGAAGACCTCGTCGCTGCCATGCTCTCTTTTCCGAAGCGGAGAAAAAATATCGCGCTTCTGGCCGATGCACAGATTCACCAGCATGTTCCGGCCGTTCCGGTGCAATTTCCGGACACGGACGGGGGGTGTACGCGTGGAATGATAAGCGATCAGTTCGAAAACGGCGTCCGGTTTTTCTTCTTCCAGAAATTCCGCCGCTTCGTTGACAAGGATCATATACCAGTCGGAATTCGTCATTGCGGAACATTCGGGACACCCGCAGTAGTTCAGATCGTGGATGTCTTCCGCCCAGAAAGCGAAAATGTCCCAGTAGGGATTCTCCCGTAGATACTTCCGCAGGTTGTTCCGGAAGATATTCCGGACCGCCGGGTTCGAAAAACAGGCCGTGCGACCGTTCACCTGCCGCCGTCCCCCGGAAAACGGAAAATACTCGGGATGCACGGAGAAAAGGCTTTCATCGGGAAGGAAATACCGCCAGCAATGGCCGGGGCCCCTCATTTTCAATCCCCAGGAACGAACCATCTCCGCATTTTCAATGCTTCCTTTGTCTGTGCCCAAAGACGGATTCCACGGACCGCACCCCAGAATGGTGTTGATCCGGTTTTGAACGGCGAAACGGATCACTTCGGGATCGTTCGTGCGGTTCACCCAGCTCCGGACCGCAAAATCGGAACCGGTCTTCCGGAGAAACCCTTCCGGCAGGCGCAATTCCTCTTTCTCCGGCACATATTCATGCCGGGCGGCAAAGAAACGGATATCCAGACATGCCTGAAGGAAATCATAGACCGCATAAAGAGACGACAGGGGATTCTCGCCCGCCAGAAACACGGTATGCCCCCGGACCGCGGCAAAAGAGGAATCATATTTGTCTTTTTCAAAAGCGCCGACGATTTCCAGCAGACCGGGCTCGATATCGATGCCGGAAATATAAAAGACTCCCTCCGCAGGTTCTCCCTCCGTCACCGGAAGAGAAACGCCCAGCGATTTTTCCAGATAAACACGCAGTTCCCCGGCCGCCCGGCGGAAAACCGGCGAAGTTTCCGGGGGATGGACAATCCGGCGGATGGGAAAACGATCAATGAAAATCCTGTCTTTCATGAAAAATCCTCCGTGTCATCTTTTTCCTGTTTTTCAGCAGATATAATACTGTTTCCGCAAGAAATATCAATTCCGGGCAGGAGGATATCCTCGGATTTCTTTGTGAAAAACGTCACACGTTCCATCCGCATGGGTTGACGGTTCCCGGAAGAAGCAAAACAGCGTTCGCGGGAGGGATGCCGGAAGTTATTTTCCGGAAACCGCCGGATGAGCGGCAAGTTTTCCCCAGCAGGGCTCCTGGAGCATGAGGGTTTCGTCATTGATCTCGCTGCGGTTCCAGTTGCCGTACTGCGCTTCGGCGGAACTCCACGGAGACAACTCGATCCGGACGGTATCGCCCGCCCGCAGGGAGGCGGCCGGCTGGAGGACGTTGTCGCGCATGCTGTCGATATAGACCAGCGCCTGATCGCTTCCGGAATCGATGTCGCCCAGATGCAGCGTCATGACATGATCCTTGTAAGGAGCCGCGTGAGGCCGCGGAACGACCGACACCGCCAGCACGACCGCCGTGACGGTTCTTGGTTCATTCACATTCAAAAACCGGACTTCCGGGGCTTTGCCGAGCGTCATGTCCAGCAGTTTCCAGTTGCCGTCGGCCAGTTCGCGGATGGCGAATTCCCAGATTACGACCTTCTTCCCTTTCAGGCGGTCGCGTCCGCGTTTGAGTTCATTGGCAAGCAGTTCGCGGGTGGCGAAAGCTCCCGTGTCGTTCCGGGCAATGACATCGACGGGACGGCCGGCGTAGAAGGCCAGATGATTGGCAAAACCGGCGTTGACGCCCCAGTTCATCGCCGCCGCATCATACATATTGGTGAAGCTGTCGCCCAGCAGAAGAATGGACGCGTTTTTGTCCGGACGGCAGCGCCAATCGATCGTTGTCACGGTTTCCGGTTCGAAGAACTGTTCCGGTTTTTCAAGCTTGAGCATGGCGGCGATATCCCCCAGCGCGGTGATCTGCTGAGGAATCCGTTTTTCAGCGGACGGAGCCCCCGCCCCGGGCAGGGCAAGCTTCTCCGCCGCCCGGCGCGCCGCCAGATTCATTCCTTCCGGCGTCCAATGGGTATCCGTTTTGAGATACGGCTCGCCGCCGCTTTTGCGCATCGCGGCAAATTCCGGCGCAAGGTCGACCACGGCAACGCCCGCTTCTTCAAGACGCTGCCGGAACTCCCGGAAGCTGGAATTCTGGAGAATTCCGGAAACCCCGCCCAATTTCTCGCCGTACAGCATCGGCTTCACCGGAACCGGCAGGAGGACAAGGCGGATTCCACGCTCATTCAACTGTTCTGCAAAGTGAAGGATTGCTTTGACCGGATCGGGCTGCACCCCGGAAAGCTCCCTCTTTCTCAAGCGTTCGGGACGCAGAAAACCGGGATTGGCAAGATAGTTGAAATCCGAGGCGTAGAAAAGCCAGCCGTCCCGGCCGACGATCACTTTTTCGTTGCCGGTGCGGAAGGAATGGAGCAGAATTTTCTGCGCGGGCGGCAGAAGAAGCGCACGCAGAGCCGAAGTGTCCTCCAGCGAATTCTCATAGCTTTTGATCGCATCGCATAAATTGTGGTTGAACTCCATCAGGCCCTTTTTCATCGGGACATTCCCGAGGCGCGGAAAAATCGTCAGCGGTTGAAGCTCGGCCATGGAATGAATCTTGCGCGTGTTGAATTCATAGGTGAACTGGATCAGCGGATACATGAAAATCAGGGCAAGAAACATGGCGCTCAAGGCGATCGCATAGGAACGCTTGATGGATGTATGGCCGATTTCCAGCTTGGCTGTTTCTTCGCGGGACAATTTCTCTTTGCTCATGATGGGTTCCCTCTCAGAATATGAAGTAGATGAAGGGGTTGTAGCTTTGGGTCGTCAGCGCGGCAAGGGCTATGACGAAGACCAGGATGCACCAGAGAATCCTCGGCAGGGTCAGTTTTCGCGTAAAGTCCCAGGTCTGCGGCAAGGCCCATATGACGACTCCCGCCAGAACAAAGTTGACTATATAATAGGGATTGTAGATCAGGCCGCGGATCACCGAGCCGGATTCCGCCGAAAGGGTCATCCCGAACATGCTTTTCAAATACCGCCAGGCATCCGGAAGGGTGTCCGCGCGGAAGAACACCCACGCGATCAGGACGATGAAAAAGGTGAGGGCGACCTGAACTACACCGGGCATTTTGCGGTAAATGCTTTCCTTGCCCTGCGCCCGTTCAAAAGCAAGATAGCCGCCGTGGATACCGCCCCAGATCAGGAAATTCCAGCTGGCGCCGTGCCACAATCCGCCCAGAAGCATCACCAGGGCAAGGTTGATGTAGGTCCGGACAGGCCCCTTGCGGTTGCCTCCCAGGGGAATGTAAAGGTAGTCGCGCAGCCAGTTCGACAGCGACAGATGCCAGCGCTGCCAGAACTCGGTGACGGATTTGGACTTGTAGGGCGAATCGAAGTTTTTCGCAAAGACGAACCCGAGCATCAGGCCCAGTCCGATGGCCATGTCGCTGTAGCCGGAAAAGTCGAAATAAATCTGGAACGCGTAGGCCACGACCCCGTACCAGGCGTCGAAGCAGGAAAGGTCGATGGTGGAAAACGTCACGTCGGCAATTTTCCCGCAGGGATTGGCCAGCAATACTTTCTTGCCCATGCCCAGCATGAAAAACGCCACGCCGCGCGCAAATTTTTCCCACGTGTGGGTGCGGTATTTGATCTGGTCGGCGATTTCCCGGAAGCGGATGATCGGTCCCGCCACCAGCTGCGGATACATTGAAACATAACACGCGTAGTCAATATAGTTCGTGACAACCTCGGCGTCCTTCCGGTAAACATCGATAACGTAACTCATGCTCTGGAAGGTGTAGAAGCTGATCCCCAGCGGCAGGACCACCCGGAAGAAGCCGTCGAACTGCCAGGAATCGATCCCCATCGCCCCCATCATGGCATTGTAATTGTCGATGCCGAAGTTGAAATACTTGAAGAACGCCAGGACCGAAAGGTCGATGACCACCGAGCAGCAGAGGGCGAATCTGCGCACTTTCGGGTTGTCCGTGCTGCCCATGATCCGTCCGTTGGTATAGTCCACCGTCGTGTTGAACAGCATCAGAAGCATGAAGGAAGGGTTGGCCCATCCGTAAAAGATGTAACTGAGCCCGGTCAGCGTGAGATGCTTCAGCCTTCGCGGAGAAGCATAATACAACAACAGCGCCACCGGAAGAAAGAAAAACAAAAAAAGATAACTGCTGAAAACCATCCCGCTCTCTCCCTGCCCCCTGGGGCCCATTCAACTTTTTCCGGAGGATATCCTGTCTTCAGTTCCCCCGCTTCGCATGCCGCACGCGGACACGCAAAAGCCCCCGGAATGAAAGAGATTCTCCGACTTTTTCTCTCCTGAATCCCACTAATATACTCTATAAACAGTACTTTTTCAATCGGCGGAAACGAAGGATTGCAAAGAGAGTCACCGGAGGAGGGAAATGCGTCATCTCATCTGTTCATTGAACGGACACTTCCCGGATGCGGTCCGGGAGAACGGAAGGAAAAATAGAGAGGAGAGTTTGAACCTCAGCGTCTCGAACGGATTGCAAAAGACTGTTTGTTCTTGTCGAAGACCAGCCGGTCTTTGTTGGCAAGGACCCAGTCAAACACATTCTTCGGATTCATTCCCTGCCCTGTCAGCTGATGCAGCGCCAGCGGCAGGGAAAGGTCGTATCCGGGTATTTTCAATTTGCTTCCCTGAACCGAGGCAATGTCCGCCAGTTCCAGAAGCGCGTCGGTATTTCCCGTATGCTTTACCACAAAATACGTATAGGCAAGAAGACTGCCCATCGTCCAGATGTTTTTTCTCTTCAGCTCGTCGGATGACTGCCTGTATCGGTTCCAGACTTTTTCCCCCGCCGCGGCAAAATCCACATCCGGAAACTGTTCGATCACCGGGGCCAGCACGCCAGCCTCGGGATTGCTGCAAAAAATCTCGACGAGCACCTTCCGCTGCTCCGGTGGAAACGTCCTTCCGGACAGGAACGGTTTGAAATACTGAAATTTCGAGGCTGTTTTCATTGCCTCCAGAATCTTCGGCGCGGCCTCCTCCCCCCAGCCGCGTGCAAGAATGATGGGAACCAGTCTCGGATACTGCGAAATGGAATTCAAGACAAACTCCTTGTCCGATTCTTCCACCAGAGAGGGCAGCGCGTATTCCAGATGAGGAATAAGCCTCTTTTCCATCAATGGAAGAATGGTTTTCAGATGGCCGGGACCAATCTTGCGGTACATGCTCACCTGTATGTCTTCGGGGGAAGGCGCCCGATTTAGGTTCCTGACCTGCCGGATGGCTTCAATATATTCGACGATCTGTTCTTCCGAAGGCTTTTCCGGAAGCCGAATCTCCTCCAACTTCCCCTGAACATACCCTGGAGCCGCACGGGAAAACGGAGGCGGGGGCGCCTGCTTTTTTTCGAGCTGATCCAGACGTTTCTCCAATTCTGCCAGTCTCCCGTTGAGTTGTTTGAGCCGGACGGAAATATCGCGGAGAAGTTTCAACTCCTCGTCGGAGGAATCCGCAAAAAGCGGAAAGGCGGTGAAAAGTGCCGCTACTATCAGATAATGAATTTTCATGCTCGCGTCTCCCGGGATATTTTTCAGTGTTCAGCCACGGAAAGCACATATTGTCTTTTCTGCTTGTCGAATACCAGCCAATCGCTGTTTCTGGAATACCACGCGGCGGTCTCCCGGATGTTCGTCTTCTGCCCCAGAAGCTGATTGACGAACTGGGACAGCGAGACATTCCGGTTTCCGGCCGCGGACACGTATTCCGGCGTCGCCGCGGCCCTGGAAACCAATTCGGACAACGCCTCCTTCACACCGTTTCTCGCGGCAAACAGCATGAGGAGGGTTCTCCGGGTGGAAGACATTTTTTCCCAGACTTCCCGCGCCAGTTTCTCATGATCGACGTCCGGAAAAGACTCAATCCGCATGAACAGATAGTCCGCGTACGGGTTGAAACGGAAAACTTCGACGAGAGCCGCCCGGGTTTCCGGTGTGGCTGCCATCACGGGAATCGCTTCCTGGAATTCGGAAAAATCGCGCGTGTTCTTCAGGATCGCGATCAGCTGATTTTTCGCTTCGGGAAACCAGCCGTGAATCATAACGCTCGGGGCAAGCTCGGGATACCGGGACAGGTTCCTCAGCACGAATTCCTTGTCCGACTTTCCCACCAGCCGGGGCAGCGCATACTTGAGGTGACGGGCGTATTCCGGGGATTTCAGAAGCGGAAGAATGACTCCCAGATAACCGGGGCCGATCTTCGCATATTTTTCCACCTGGGGGTCCTTGCGGGGATCGGCGCGAATCGTCCATGGAACCTGGCCGATTTTTTTGATATACTCCGCAACCTCTTCCGGAACAGGATTTTCCGACAGCGTGATCTTGTCAAATTCTTTCACCGGAAGCGGAGGTAAAACGGCAGGCTGCGCCGGAGAGAACCCCACGGAACGGGAAGAGAGCACAGAAATTTTATCGTTGATTCTATCCAGTTTTCGGTTGGCTTCGTCCAGCTGATTCCGGATTTCCGTCAGGATTCGGATTTTTTCATCGTCTCCGGACGCGCACACGGGAAGCAAGATGGCGCAGGCGGCGGCAAAGATTCTCTTCCTCATTGCAAGTTCCCCTCTTCTCAGTTCTTCTGACTGGACGAATATACAACACCGCTTTGCATTTTGCAAGACAGGGAGCCGGAAAAATATTTGCCGCGCCGGGATGTCCTGCGAAAAAAAGAAATTTCCGTCGCGGGAGCACCCTGCGGACAAAGTCCGGAATTTCATGATGAAATGCCGGAAAAATAGAACGATCCGCCAATTCCGCGGATGGAAACACTTGCATTTTTCAGAATTGTGTTTATCTTTTCCGGTAAATGTGGAAACCATGCGGAAACGGAGGGTCTGACAATGAAGTCGTATCTTGCCGAAAAAATGTTCTTGCAAAAGGATTTTCCCCTGTCGATCACGCATGCGAAACAGCGCCAGGCCATGGTCCCGCACTACCATGACTTCATTGAAATCGTGCTGGTCGCGCAGGGGCATACCATCCATAACATTCATATGCAGGACGGCCGTGAGGTTTCCTACGGTCTGATTCAGGGGGACCTCTTCTCCATTCTTCCGTACGAGGTGCACGGCTACAGCGACAGCAAAAATCTGGTGATCTACAATGTCGCGCTCCATCCTGAACTGATTTCAGCGGAACTGCCGGAACTCTCCCGCCTGAGTTCCTGGGAAACGCTTTTCAATCCGCATCCGCGGAAATTCAGGAACCGCGTCCATCTGCTGCCGTTCCAGCGTTCGGGCGCCGAACAATGCCTGAAAAAAGCGATTCTGGCCCTCTCGATGCAGCGGCCGGGACACCGGCTGAGCGCCAAGACGCAGCTGCTGGAATTTCTGCTCATCGCGGCCCATGTGGAGCCGGTCGAGTGGAAGGCGGATGTCGATTCGATCAACACGCATTTCTTCGAATCGCTGGAGGAACTGGAAGCCGCTCCGGAAAAACCGTTCCATCTGGGGAAAATCGCCAGAAACGCCGGAATGAGCGTTTCCGGCTACACGAAAAAATTCCGGGAGATGACCGGGCTGTCTCCGCTGGACTACTGCATCAATCTGCGGATCGAGCACGCCCGGAAACTCCTGATCGAAACGGATGTCTCCCTTTCGGAGATCGCCGGCCAGACCGGATTCTGCGACAGCAATTATCTCATCAAGCTGTTCCGTCTGCGGCACGGCATCACTCCGTCGCGCTACCGGCGCCTGATCACTTCCTCTTCCTGAAAAAACAGTTGCGGGAGATGCCGTTTCCCCCTCATTGTACGGCAAGCTCCGTTCTTTTTGGAATGGATGCCGCCGCACCGGGGCGCGAAATACAGAGGGCGGAGGCCCGCGCCGCGACCCGCATGGCTTGTTCCGGGGACGCCTCCCTGGCAATCTCCGCAAGGAAATAGCCGATGAAGGTATCCCCCGCCGCCGTGGTGTCCGCCACCTTTTCCACGGGAACCGCCGGAACCGAAACGGCATGACTTCCGTCGGCCGGGAAATAGCGCGCACCCTTCGCGCCCAGGGTCATCAGCACATTTTTCCCCGGCCGGGCGCCCAGCGACTTCCCCTCGGTCTCGTTCACAATAAAGGTGTCGACCAGTTCCAGCGGATAATCGAACACCGCGCGGTTCATCGGGGCCGGATTGAAAAAGATCCGCAGTCTGTGCGCGGCCGCCGCCCGGAGAATCCCGGGCATCGCGGAAATCTCATTCTGAAGCAGCAGAAAATCGCCCGGAGACATCGTCTCCATCGCGGACTTGATCTGGACTTCCGAAATATGGTGATTGGCGCCGCCGAAGAGCACGATGCAGTTCTCCCCCGAATCCGACACCTGGATGACGGCATGCCCGCTTGGTTCGCCCTCGCACACAACCAGCGGCGAGCAGTCCACCCCGTTCGCAGCCAGCAGCTCCTTGAGGAACAAGCCGTCCGTGCCGATCCGGCCCGCATGAAGCACGGTCATTCCGGCGCGGGCCAGCGCGATCGATTGGTTCAGCCCTTTTCCGCCCGCAAACTTCGCATAGCTCAAGGCGGAGATCGTTTCCCCCGGCCGGACAAACGCCGCGACCCGGTAGACATGGTCGATGTTCAACGAACCGAAATTCAATATTTTCATGGAAAGCTCCTGTCTTCCGCGTCCGGAACGACGCGCCCTCTTCATCCTCCAAAACGGCTGCGCAACGATAGTTCGGTCATATTCTATCGTGAAACATGGAAAAGTCAATAGGCGGCTTCCGGAAATTTCCGGCTTTTTCAGCCCCGGTTTTTTCCGGTCGGCGCTTGCAAGTCGAATCTTCCGGGAGTATACTGTAGCCAGTTGACTTCACACATTGAAAAGGACAAAGCGCATGCCGGACAGTCAAACCCATCAATATCTGACGAAAACAGCCCTTTCCCTTGTGCCCTCCGCGACCGGCTGCGAGGCGCTCATCCGGGAATATTGTCTGTATCCCGATGAGCATTTCTCCCGTCCGGAAGCCCTCGCGCCCTATTTTTTCAGCACGGAAGGGATTCAGTTTCACTATCTGCCGGACACCCCGTACAATGAACTTTACCGTTACTGGGAGGTTGGACCGGAGGGACGTCTCCGCCATGTGAAATCGTATCGGAATCCGAATTTCCAGCACGCGAAAAACGGATTTTCCCATTATCTGGCGAATGCCGTCGGGTTTCTCCGCCGGGGAGAAGCGGAAGAAGGGAAAAAATTCCTGGGATGTCTGCTTCACATGCTGGAAGATTCCGCTTTCGGAATCCACTCGCTGGAGGGTCCCGGCGGGTTCGATCTCTTTGCGCTGGACCGTCTGGCAGACTCCCCCCGCCCGACGGACATCCTTAAAAAGTTGACCTGCGAGGGGCTTCCCGCCCCGGATTACCGCCCCCGGCTTCTCGGGGAGAGCGTGGACGAAACCGTGATGCGCCTTTATGCGGCGTATGTCCGGACTGTAAGCGATTCCCGAAAATGCTGTTTTCAGATCGTCATGAACGCCCTGAATCAAAAGGAAGAAGAGAATCCGCCTCCGGTTCAGAGGATGTTTGAAAACACGGTGAAACTCTGCGCCGATGCGATTGCAACGGTCTTCGCTCTGGCCGAAGGAAACGCGCACGCGGAGAGAATCCGTTCCCTGACGGAACTGGAACCGTACGAATTCCCGCTCGGCGGGTTCGGCCCCTACAGTCTCCGGACGCATCAGATCGACTTTGCCTATGACGCGAAAGGGGACAAAATCCCGCTGAAAGGGATTGGAAAAAACGGTCCGGTCGAATTTCGGCACGGGATCTCCTTCGGCGCCCATTTCGAGGGGAATCTGCTGTATTGGATCGCACCCGGAACCTTCCGGGGGTTCTCCTGCTTTCCGGGGCTTCACCCGGAAGGAGCGGTGGACGGACGGGTCCGCATGGAGATCGTCAACGACGGCACGGTTCTTGCGGAATATATTCTCTCCCGGACGGAACCGGCGGTCGAGGTCACGGTCGCCGGTCCGGCAAACGACTTCGGATTCCGGATGCGCAGCGAAAAGCCCTGCGGGATCGTGGTGCTGGGAAATCCCGATTTCTCCTGAACCGGGAAGCCTCCGGAAATCCCCCCGGCTCCCCTCCCCTGAAAAAATTCATCCGCCCGATGCAATAAACGCATCGTCTTCCGCGTTATTATAGGCAACAACACAACATACGTATGCAGTTGACAACATGAACCACCCAACCAGGAGAAGAAGATCATGATTGCAAGAAAACTGTTTGTTGCCTGCGCCGCTGTCTCTCTGCTCGGACTCGCCCCCGTTCTGTATGCCGCCGATGACGCGGCTTCGACGTCCCCGGGCACCCCCGCCATCGACAAGCCGGCGGGACCCGGAGGAGCCCGTTTCCAGCGTGGAAGAGAAGGCGGGCCCGGACAGCGTCCGTTCGGAGGAGCGGGGCTGGTGCCGCGCGGTCCCATGAGCGAAGAGGACGCCGCGAAATTCAAAGAGCTGGCCGAGAACGTGAAGACCGCGGTGGATGCCTACCGTAAATCCGGCGATGAAAAGAACAAAGCCGCCGTCAAGACCGCCGTCACCGCGCTGGTGGATGCTCAGCAGAAGTTTGAGGTCGACCGTGCTGAAAAGGCGCTGGCCCGCGCAAAAGCCGGTGTCCAGGAAAAGGACAAGATCGTCGACCGCATCGTCGACCGCATGACCTCCGCGAAGGCGGACAAGCCCGGCCCGAAGGGTGAACGTCCCCGCGGCGCCAGGAAGGGAGAACGTCCCGCCGCTCCGCAGCCGGCTCCCGATAACGAGTAATCCGGTGAAACCGTCCGTATCGACCGCCGCTTCCCCCAGGGGAACGGCGGTTTTTCATTTCACCTGCTTCGGAGTGATGCCGAAACGCTTTTTGAACTCGGTTGCGAAATATTGCGGCGAGGAATAATTCATTTCCGCGGCCAGCTCCTTCACCGAATAGATGTGATGGCGGAGAAGAGTCGCGGCTCTTTCCATTTTCTGTTCCAGGTAGTATTCGATCGGAGAGGTTTTCAGGTATTCCCGGAAAAGACGGTAGAGCGTGGCGCCGCTGACGCCCGTATTCTGGACCAGCCGGGCCAACGTCAGATGGTCCGAAAGATGTTCGTGAATGTATTCCAGCGCCCGTTGAAGCTCCTTCGGCCGATGTGTCGCGACGTTCTGCGCGGAAAGCTCCATCAGGAGGGCATAGCATTCCTTGCATGCCTCGCGGTAATCCGCGAGGTCGCCCTTCTGGGAATGGGCGTACAGGCGGTCGAAGATCGCATCGATCTGCTCCCGGTCGCCCGGAACGATCCGGTTGACGCGGTCCAGCCCCATGATCTCGAGCGAACGCTTCAACAGGGAGCCGGTCATGATGACGGTTCTTTTGACGGCGGTTTCCGTTTCACACTGCATGGAGTTGTCCACGCCGAATTGAACCAGAAAAATCTCCCCCGGATTGATCCGCAGCGTGGCGTCGTCCTGACGGAACAGAAAAATGCCTTCCTGAACGTACTCAACGGCAAAGGTGTCGGAATTGATCCTCTGCCGGAAACATTCCCTGTGCCACTCGTCGTATCCCGTGGACAGAATCTGGATGGGGTAGTCCGCTGTGATTTCCCCGGTTCGGGCCGGATGCAGAAAATGATGCTTCGGATATTTCCCGTAATTGTATCCGAACAGCTTCGTTTCCCCTTCGATCATGCTGACATAACGTCTTTTCATGCTTCCGCCCGCCTGCTTTGATTCTTGACTTTATTGATAAGATACCATACATTTTATGAAAATGAACTACCCCGGTGCAGAGCACGCGGGGTATCGGAGATAGCAACTCATGTTACAAGTCAAAGATAAGTTGTTGAGCAAGGATTTTCTTATACGCACCTTGGTTCGCTATATATTGCTGAATGCCTTCAGCATTCGCATATTCGCTCACTGTGTTCGCATAGAATCCACTCGTCCACAGATTTCCTCCCCACAAAAAGCGTTTTACTTCTGGATGTTCCTGGAAAATCTGTTTGGCTGTTATGCTTTTTATGGTCTTTACGATTTGGGTCACAGGCAACGTCGGAACACTCTGAACCAGAAAATGGACATGCTCCTCTTCCATCCCTATCTCCACAAAATGGATCTCGTAACGTCCCGATATCCCAAGACAGATTTTTTTCAACGTCAACGAAACATTTTCTGTGAATATTTCGCGACGATATTTCGACGGAAATACCAGGTGATACAGTAACAAGGTTTTGTTATGGTGTTTATAGATATGCTCATTCATGCCTGTAATTTAGCATGTCATGCGCTCTTTGTAAAGCCGACCCAGAGGGTCGGGGTATTAAACCCAAAAGAATAAAAGTGTTGCGAAAAATCTTTTCTCATTTATAATTAATCATAGCGAAACAGAAAATATACGGAAAGGCCGGAACGAATGAACAGATATCCAACAATATGGGGCGGCGGACAGCTCCTCGCATTTTCCGGGATGGATGGAACAACGGACTATGAAAGCGGTCTTTGTTTACGAACCGCTTTCAACGGATACGCCTTTGAACTGAAGCGCGACAATCACACGGGAGAGGACCCCATGATCCGCTACACCGGACCGGAACCGGAGACGATCGAACTGACCGGAGATTTCTTCCGTTTTTACGCGGACGGAAAAGTTTCTTCCGGCGTGCTGGTCGATTCCGTTCACCTTCTTCTGGAGGGTGCGTTCGAGGTCGATCCGCACGATTTGTTCGAGGTCGCGCGGAACGGAGAAAAGCTTCTCGTGGCCCCCAAAGGACATTTGCGGAAGGAATGGCTGGACGCCGGTCTCCCGGAAGAGATTCGGAAGCGTGCGAAGTTTCTGGATTCCGCATCGCTTCCCGAAGACGTTCCCGAATCCGTCCGCCGGACAATCCTGAAGGCGCTTTCCCAGCTCAAAACGCAGATTTATTCGCCGGAAGGACAGATCCGGCATTTCTGGAGCACCCCCGACCGCTGGCCTCACAAGAAGATATGGCTATGGGACTCGGTGTTTCATGCGATCGGAATGCGGCATTACAATCCGGCGCTGGCGCGGGACCTGGTCAGCGCGGTGTTCGATCTTCAACAGGAAAACGGACTCATCCCGCTCTGCGGCGATCCTTCCCGGATTCATCCGCTGACCCAGCCGCCGGTGCTGTCTCTGGCAATGAAACTGATTCATGAGACGGACCCCGCGCCGGGATGGATTGCGGAACTGGCTCCGAAGCTCGAGCGGTATCTGAAATGGATCATGGCGAACCGCGATTCCGACGGCGCGGGGCTTGTCGAATGGGCCATCTCGGCAAGCAAGGACTGCCGCAGCGGCGAAAGCGGCATGGACAACTCGCCCCGGTTCGACTGTGCGCTTCAGCTCGACGCTCCGGACTTCAACGCCTTCCTCGCCTTCGAATGCGAACAGCTGGCCGCGTTCCTGCCGAAAAAACGCAATTCTTGGCTCGGACATCATCACCGTCTCTGCAAACTGATGAACGAACGTCTCTGGAGTGAGGAACAGGGGCTTTACGTGGATTACGACGTTCTGAACCACCGCCGTACGGATATCCTTTCGAGCGCGGGCTTCCTGCCGCTCCTCTGCGGTGCGGCGACCCCGGAACAGGCGGCGCGCATGGCGCGTCATCTGACGGACCCAGAAACCTTCGGGACTCCGTTGCGGGTGCCGTCGGTCGCCCGGAGCAACACAGACGCCTACCGGAAGGACATGTGGCGCGGCCCCGTATGGGTGAACATCAACTATCTGATTGCGCTCGGCCTGGAGCGTTACGGGTATCGCGCCCTGGCCCGGAATATCGTTCAGGAAACCCTGCGGGAAGAGGAAAAATGGTACCAGGAATGCGGCACGTTCTTTGAGTTCTACGACGACCGCAAAGAGGTGCATCCGCGCCAGCTGGAGAGAAAAGGGATGCCTCCGGACGGCAAATATCACCCGTTCCATCAGGTGTTTCACGATTATGGCTGGTCCGCAACATTGTATCTGGAAATGATCCATAGAAAAGAATGGAGGTAATACTTATGAAAACGAGAGAATTTTGCCTTGGAACCCGTGCCGGGCGGAGACCGGACGGACGGAATTTCACATTAATAGAACTCCTCATCGTGATTGCGATCATCGCGATTCTCGCGGGAATGCTGCTGCCCGCGCTGAACAAGGCACGCCAGCAGGCCTATTCCATCAAGTGCATCAGCAACCAGAAGCAGATCGGGCTGGCCATGGCGAACTATGTCACCGACAACAAGGACTTCTTCCCCGCCTACGCCTCTCCCGTCTGGGCGCAGAATCTTTACACGAACAACTACATCAAAGCGCCGAACGTCTTCCTCTGCGACACGCTCCTTTCCCTGAATCCGGAAACGAAGAAAGTCACGCTCACCGGTACCTACGCGTTCACCTATATCGCCTACGGTTACAACTGGAGCTTCATCGGCTCGCTGATGGGATTCCCGTCCGGCGATCCGCGCCGTTCCGCCGATCCCGTGAAAGCCACGCAGCTGCGCCGTCCGCAGAACTGCTATCTGGCGATGGACGCCCGGGTCGGGTTCAATTCCACGAAATTCGACGGCAATTACCGGGTCCATTACACCATGCCGTCCACCGCCGGATACGGAATTCCGCACGTGCTTCATAACGGTTCCGTGAACATCGTGTATGTGACCGGTCATGCCGGTTCGGTCCGGGCCAATCCGGTGAATCCGTATCTCCAGCTTGGTTCGGGCAACACCGACGACCGCTGGACAGGCGGCTGCCAGTAAAACCGGAAATGGAGTGAACACAAAATGAAAAAAATCATCCTCCCGATTCTGCTCTGTGCCGCGGCCGTCCTTTCCGGCGCGGAGACTTTCTCGCCGGCGGCGAAAGGACAGCCTTGCATCGCCTTGAAGGTGCTCTCGCACGAGGCCCCCGTGATCCGTGCCGAAAACGAATTCCGCGCCATCCTTCGGGCCGCCCTCGGAATCAGTGACTACGACGGAAACCGGGGTTACTACACCCTTCAGCTCGCGGTGGCCGGAGACGGCACCTCCGCCAAGGCCGACGAAGCCATGAAGAATGCCGGGCTGAGCTATGAAAAACTCGGTCCGGAAGGTTTCCTTCTGGCAAAGGACACCAAACGCTCCTACATCCTCTGCGCCTATTCGGGCAAGGGCGTGCTGAACGGCGTCTACAAGATTCTTGAAAAGACGCTTGGCATCGTTTCCCCGCGTCCGCTGACCGCGCTCGACTTCCCCTATTCCGTGGAAAAAGTCACGCCGCTGGAAGTTCCCTATTGGGAGGCGCCCGCCTTTCCGGTCCGGGGACTCTCCGTTTCGGGCGCCACGCACCGGAACCCCCAGAATGATTTCCACGACTGGATGGGACGGAACCTGATGAATTTCCGCGGTCTGGGGCTTTCCGGCTACCTGGACATGGGATGGTCTCTGGAACCGTACGGTTTCCAGTCCAGCGTCGGCGGACACGCCTTCCACCAGTGGCTCCCGCCGTCGGAGTATTTCGAAAAACATCCCGAATATTACGCGCTGATCGACGGCAAGCGTTCCGCCGCCTCGAAAGGGGCGCAGATCACGCTCGGAAATCCGGAAGTCATCGATATCATCGTGGAACGGATGATCGCTTACAAAAAGCAGTATCCGAAGCTGAAAGTCCTGCCGTTCGGCTACAACGACAGCTGGACCAACGGGTTCGGCTGGGGCGACGATCCGCTCGACCGGAAGTTGGATTCCCCGAACGACCTTCCGAAACCCGGCTCCAAGCGCCCGCGCACCTATTCCACCCGGTACATCAAAGCCGCCAACCAGGTGATCGAACGCGTCAACAAGGTCTATCCGGATGTCAAGCTGGCCGTTTACGCCTATCACTTCTCCATGATGCAGCCGCCGGACGCCCCGGTCCACCCGAATCTGGTCGTCGCTTTCGCCCCGCTGTACAAGTGCTGCCGTCACGCGATCAACGATCCGATGTGTCCCCGCAACAAACTGATCAATGAATGGCTCGTCGGATGGACCCGAAAGACGAAGAATATCGTCATCCGGGACTATTACATGAGCACGAATTTCAACACTCCGCTGATGCCCCTGTACCTGATCCGGAAGGAACTTCAGTATTACAAGGAACTCGGTTTGCTCGGCGCGGCTCCGGAAACCAACCCGGACGGTCCGAACGGCGGAAACGTGTCCGGAAAGGAATATTTCAAGTGGCTGCGCCGCACTCCGCAGGACTACGAACTCTCCTGGGATGCCGCGGGACTCTCGCACTTCGCGCTGGCGCGTCTGCTCTGGAACCCCGACGAAAAACTGGAAGATATCGTGGGGCTTTACTGCCGGAACTATTACGGTCCGGAAGCCGGAAAGACCATGACGCAATATCATCTGGCAGTGGATAAGAATATCGAACTCAGTTCGCATCCGGGGGAAAAACCGGCAAAACCGGAAAAAGGCGATTTCCTGAACACCGGCGAATGGTGCCTCTGCTGGAACTGGGAACACCAGATCGGCAACTACGCCGCGGAACTCTTCCTGACCAAGGACCCCGATGCCGTCGGCAAGAACGCGATGCCGCTGCTGAACCCTCTGTTCCAGGCGTGGAAGGAAGCGTTCGAGTCGGACAACCGCCTGGTGGTCGAGCGGGTCGGGAAAGACATGAGCCTGATGGAGAAATACCTTCTGAGCTGCGGATATGAGCTCTCCCGCACGGCCCTGACCCGCTTTGAAAAACCCCGTTTCAACCGCGTTGCCAAAAAAGACGTCATCGTTCACGAAAAGGAGTAAGGTTTATGGATTTTCGCATCCGGAACATTCCCTGTCCGCATGAATACGATTTGCTTGTGGCCGGTTCGGGAATGGGCGGAATCGCCGCCGCGGCCGCCGCGTCGGAAAGCGGGTTGAAGGTCGGGATGCTCGAGTATTTCGGGGAACCGGGCGGGATTCCCGTCAACGGACGTCTCGGCTCGATCTCCGGCTACAGCCGCAAGGGAATCGTGGCGGTCGAAGGGTTCGCCCGCGCGTTTGCCGACGAACTTCTCCGGCGCGGCAAGGCGCTGGAACAGGGCGGCGGCAGCAACATCAATATGACCCCCGCGGCGCTGGCCGGATTCCTGATGGAACTGATCGATTTTTATGGGATCGGCCTTCATCTGTATACCCAGCTGATCGGCGCGTTTGCGGAAAGCGGACGGATCACCCATGCGGTCGTCGCCAATAAAAACGGCGTCCTGGCGATGAAAGCGAAACTCTTCGCGGACGCCACGGGGGACGGCGATCTGGCGTATTTTTCAGGATGTCCGTTTGAGAAGGGACGGCCCTCGGACGGCAAGGCGCAGTCATCGACACTGGTGTTCGTGATCGGCGGAATCGACCTTGCGCGGATGCCGGACTACATGGAAGTCCGCCGGATCTGGCAGAGCAAACCGCGCCCCGTTCCGATCGACCACAGCGTGTTCCAGTTCATCCCGCACGGCGAAAGCACAAACGAGATCGCGGTCAATATGACCCATATCCTGAACTGCGACTGCACCCGGGCGGAAGACCTGACGCGCGCCCGCAAAGAGGGAATCCGTCAGGCGGAATACCTTCTCAATGAGTTTTTCCGCAAAGAGGTCCCCGGCTATGAACATGCCTGGATCAGCCACTATGCCCCGCAGATCGGCTGCCGCGAAACGCGCCGGATTCTCGGCGACTATGTGCTCACGGAGGAGGATGTCGTGAACTCCCGCCGCTTCGGTGACGAAATCGCGCTCGGAATCTGGGGAATCGACATCCATTCGCCGGACGGCGTTCACACCCGGATTTCCCGCTATGTCGAACAGCCCTACGGCATTCCCTACCGCTGCATCACGCCCCGGACGATCGACAACCTGTATGTGGCCGGACGTCCCATCTCGGCGGACCATGTCGCCCACTCCTCTTCCCGGATCAACGGAACGTGCATGGCGATCGGAGAGGCGGCCGGATGCGCGGCGGAGGACGCGATCCGGAACGGTTCCACGCGCAAGGTCGATGTGAAGAAGCTCCAGGAAAAAATCCGGAACATGAAATACCGGATTTTCGGAGTGTAATACTGATTTGCAGCCTGAAGGTTAGTAACACTCCAAATGCGTTGACCTCAAGGGTACTTTTTGCTCATGGAAACTTTCATGACTTCAGGATGATCATTCGATTAAGCGCAAACCGAGGTAGGTTCGTGACTCCGTCACGAACTGCGTTAACTCAGTTCGGCAGGGGACTGCCGAACCTACCAGAAACGTCGCAAAACAAAAATTGCGCTGAGCTCAATGCGGCTTTTACTATCCTTAAGATTGCAAATTGGTATAATCTCCCCTCCCCCGCCCGATTCCGCACAAAAAAATCGGGAGAAGCAAGGTCCTTACATCAGGAACCGCGTTCTCCCGGAAATGAGTTTGTCCGGATCTCAGGGATCGACGATCGCAAACAGCATCGAGGTCGCAGCGGCCATCTTGTCGCCGATGTAGACGGCTCCGTTTCCGCGTCCGAACTTGGACTTCGTATCGGGCATGTCGATTTCGATCCGGAGCTGCTGGCCGGGAAGGACCGGGGCGAATGATTCGGATTTCTCGATTCCCATGAAATAGGCAATCTTGCCTTTCTTGTCTTCGCTGGAGAGCATGTAGATCGCTCCGGCCTGCGCGGCGATTTCCGATTGGACCGCGCCCATCAGCACGGAATAGCCGTCGTTGTACGTGCGGAAAATGGCCTCGCCCTGGGTCAAATTCTTGACCGCCGTCACATGGCTGCCCTCGAGTTTGCACACGTAGTCCACCAGCAGGAACGGGAAGCGGTGCGGGATCAGGGACTGAATCTCGGGGATGCTCATGATGCAGTTGGCGCCCTTGTCGTATTCATTGAAGGTCAGGATCGGGGAAATATCCTGGATTTTCGGGCGGACCGACACGGTTCCCTGGGCGTTGCAGGAGACGCCGGCGCTGTTCGTGACCACAGCCTCGAATTCCGCGCTGTCGGAACCGATGGAAGTGATGTTCAGTTCAATGACCAGACGGTCGCCCGGATTGTTGGGTTTGCGGAACTTGACCTTGCGGTATTCCTTCACGTAAAAGTCACCCGTTCCGCCCGGATTCAGCTTGTCGCCGAGCAGGACTTCCGCCAGCTGCGCGACCGCTTCCAGCACCAGCACGCCGGGAAGAATCGGGTGACCGGGGAAATGTCCGAGAAAAATGAGGTCATTCGTGGTGACGCACTTCTGCCCGATCGCCCGCGTTTCACTTTCCAGATACACTTTGTCCAGCAGGACCATGGACGGACAGCAGGGAATGATTTTCCGCAGGGCATTCGCATCGATAATTTTTCCGGTCGTCATAGAAACTCCTCAGTAAGATTCTGTATTTTTTCCATACTATTTTTTACTTCGCTCCATTTTCGGAGGCCAGCATCCGCTTCACGGTTTCCACATTCGAGGGATGGCCGGGCTTGATTGCGATCACATGGGCGCGCACCCGCTTTCCGGTCAGATAAAGATCCCCGACCATGTCCATCATTTTGTGGCGGACCATTTCATTCGGGAAGCGGAGTCCCTCGTTGCTGATGATGGCGCCTTCGTGCATCACCACCGCGTTGTCGAGACTCCCGCCTTTCGCCAGTCCGGCCGCGATCAGCTGCGCCAGGTCGCGATAGGCGGCAAAGGTGCGGCAGGGTCCCAGTTCCCGCTCGAAGCTCTCGGGCGTGACTTCCAGCGAAAAAAACTGGGTGCCGAGCGCCGTTTCGCCGAATTCGACCGTACAGGAAATCTTGAACACCTCGGCGGGAAGAACGACCAGCGTCGTGCCGCGGTTCTCGTAATACAGCGGCTTGTCGGTCGTCCAATACCGGGCGGGGGCGTCCTGCTCCTGAATTCCTGCTTCCCGGATCAGCCTGAAATAGGGACCCGCGCTGCCGTCCGCGATCGGCGGCTCGGCACTGTCCATTTCCACATACACGTTGTCGACATTCGCCGCGTGAAGGGACGCCATGATGTGCTCGACCGTCACGACGAACGCCTTGGACGGCGCCGCAATGGTGGTCGCGCGGCGGACGTCCACCACGTATGCCGCATGGGCGCGGACTTCCGGATTGCCGGGCATGTCGGTTCTGCGGAAAACGATTCCCGTATCGACCGGAGCCGGTTTCATTGTCAAATGTACGCGCACCCCCGTATGCAAAGCGATTCCGCTGAAGGAGACCGCCTTTGCAATGGTATTCTGCATTTCCATATTCATCATTTTTCCATTGAATTCTTATTGATTTCTGATTTTTTACGATTTTTTTTATAATTTAACCTCTGTTGGGGATGATTACCACCCGATCTTGAATTATATTTGCAAACAAAGAGGAAAAAAATTGATTTTTTTCAAAAAAAATGGGGATTTCAGGCATGAATGCTGTTAAAATACCGGTCGTAACCGGACCGACCGCCTGCGGAAAAACGTCTTTCGCCGTCGCGCTTTCCGCAAGAATCGACGGCGAAATCATCAGCGCGGATTCCCGCCAGCTGTACCGGGGGCTCGACATCGGAAGCGGAAAGGACCTCGCCGAATACACGCTCCCGGACGGGACCGCGGTTCCCTGTCATCTGATCGACATCGCCGATCCGAACCGGCCTTATAATCTGGCCGAATTCATGCGGGACTGTCACGCGGCCGTCGCCGGAATCCATGCGCGGGGGAAAATTCCCGTGCTTGCCGGAGGCACCGCCCTTTACCTCGATTCGATCCTCCGCGGCTACTCGCTGGAAGGCGGAGCCCCGGACCCCGGCGGGCGGGAGGCTCTCCGTTCGTGTCCGACCGAAGAACTCCGGGAACAATTACGACGGCTGGAGCCGGATTCGGAAATCCTCCGGAAAGAGCCCGACAACCGCCCCCGGATCATCCGCCGCATCGAAATGCTGGAACGTCCGCCGGACCTCCCCCTTCTGGAAAAAGCCAACAAGCCCGGAGCGCAATACGAGTTCCTCGTGCTGGGCGTCCTCCGGACCCGCGCGGAACTCCATCGGCGGATCGAAACCCGGCTGGATGCCCGGCTGAAGGAAGGAATGCTCGACGAGGCCGTGCGGCTTCACGAACAGGGCGTTTCCTGGGAACGGATGGAATTCTTCGGGCTCGAATACCGATACATGGCGCTCCATCTTCAGGGAAAAATGTCCCTTCAGGAAATGCGCGACACCCTTCTTGCCCGGATACGGCAATTCGCCAAACGGCAGGACTCCTGGTTCCGTTATATGGAACGCAAGGGCGTCGACATTCACTGGTTCCGCCCGGACCAGTTCGAAGAAGCATTGGAAACCGTACGGAAATTCCTGCGCGGCAAACCGGTTGAAAAACCCGCCTTCCGCCTCAGCGAAACCTTCTACGGTCCCCGCCAGAATTAATCACTTCCGGAGGGAGACCGGTTTCTTCGCCTGTTCCGTATCGAGAAGCCGGAGAATATAATCCCGGGTCGCCGGAGGGAGTTGTTTCCCCTTTTCCGTAAAACCGTTGCGGTCGTCCAGAATCACACAACACTTTTGGAACAGTTCCGCATAGCCGACTTTTCCAGGCAGAATTATCTCCGGGACGGAACCATCGGCAAAAAGAACATGAAAACGAGTGTCTTTCCCGACATCATGGGAAGTTCCGCAGACAGCGAGAATCGTATCCGGAGCCGCCTCGCTGTTCAAACCTCCGAGATAGACATACGCGGCTCCATCCGGAGTGGGAGATTTTGCAGCATTCGGACAAACCAACACCTTTTCCGGAAGATAATGTTTTCCGGAAAGCATCGTAAGTCCTTTCTCCCCGCAATATGGAGGATACTGCCCCTTGTTGTCTTCCGAATACATTTTCAAAGCCAGTCCGATTTGTTTCATATTGTTGCGACATTGCACATTTATACGTTGTTCGTTATTACTACAATAACCGAATATCCCTGCAACGATCCCGGCCATAAACATGAAGAAAAAGCACCCGCAACAGCCGCCGGAAGTCCAGACCGGCCAGAGAGGAACCTTTTTCGTCCCCGGCGCACCCGGCACGGACATCATGATCCGGCTCTTCTCCTCCGGCGGAAGCTCGAGCAGGGAACAGGCGCCGTTCTTCAATTGAAGCATGGCCAGATATCCGATAACGATCATCAGAATATTGAAGACGACCACAGTAAACTCCTGCAGATACCTGGCTTGGAGCCATCTGGCGTATCCGGGATTCATCACGAGGAGGATTCCCGTGACGGCTCCGACCATGATCATGAAGAAGACAAACACATAAGGGAGGATCAGCATGGCCAGGACGACATTTCCGTTTCCTCTCTTTCCCTCGGGCAGCAGCGCATTCTGACGCTTGACCAGTCCGTAGTAGGCCGGAAACATCCAGTAGAGATTATAGAAGGGTACAAACAGAAATCCGATATACTGTCCCGGCCAGGCGCGACGATCCTTTTTCGGAATCAGGCTCCAGCACTGATACAGAAACATCAGCGCATAAATATATGTCACGATTCCGATGATTCCGGTCAGCGCGCCGAACGCGAAGGACATCAGCCATCTCCCCTGAAGGAAGAACTGGATCACTGCGTTCAGAAGAGCCGCCACAAGACCGATGCAGTAAATATGGAAGTAAGTGATGATATTCTGTTTTCTCGTTGCATCCCACACAAACCCGCAGGCCGGGCAGACCGCGTCGATGTCGGGAATTTCCGTGGCGCACCTCGTGCAGCAGATTTTTTCCTCCGGAACGGATGCTGTTTCCACATTCGGACGAATGGTCTCTTCCTTCTGCGCCGTCACACCTTCTTGCTGTTCATTCATCTGATTTTCTCCTTTTCCAAGAATTTATTCAAAAACCGCCAACATGCAGCCATCCCGTATTCAACTTCGCTTATCCAAACACGCCGCTCACTTCGACTGTTCCTTCACCAGCCGGAGAATGTAGTCACGGGTCTCCGGAAGCAGTTGTTTTCCCTTTTCCGTAAAGGCGTTGCTGTCATCCAGAAAACCGCTCTTGCGGAACAGTTCAATATACCCGCCTTTTCCGGATAAAATGACCGGTTGGATATCGCCGTTCACACAAAGGACTGTGTAAATTCCGCTGTCCCCATGACTGGGCGGATGCGCAAAGAATGCGACAATCGTATCCGGAGACATCCGATTGTTCAATCCCCCGAGATAGATACAGGATGAATCCCCAGAAGCGGACGAAGATGATTTGCCGCCCAGAAGAAAAGCAAGACCTTCCTTTCCGCTTTGAGCCGGAAACTGACCTTCGTTATCGTTCGCATACGACTTAAGGCTGATCGCAATCTTTTGCAGTTGGTCCCCGGAACGGAAAACCTGAAGCAATCGATTCTCCGGCTTCTTCCCGCCGCACCCGGATAGTATCAGAGGAAAGATTATTTCGCTCAGGAAGAAAAGAAGAATCCCGAATCCGATGGCGGCCGGAATCGGCCAGAGGGATAGTTTTTTCGCGCCCGGCGCACCCGGCACGGACATCATGATCCGTTTTTTCTCTTCCGGCGGAAGTTCCAGCAGAGAGCAAGCCCCGCTTTTCAATAAAATAACGGCAGCCATGCTGAAAAAGAGCATAGCGACAACAAACGTGACAAAAATGTTGAGAAAGATGACGGCGCTGTTAATGAAAAACGGAGAATCCTGCACGGAAATACTCAATGCGAAATCGCAAAATGTCACCAGTATAAACAGTTGAAATCCATACACAAGGGTCAGCAGAATCAGCAAGATTGCAGGTCTGATTCTTCTCCGTTTCTCTTCCGGGAACAACTGGTTCTGCCGCTTCGCCAGGCCGTAAAAAGCAGGAAATATCCAATAAAATTGATAGATGGGAACAAACAGAAATCCGACATATTGTCCCGGCCAGGCGGAACGGTTTTTCTTCGGAATCATCGACCAGCATTGATACAGGAACATCACGGCAAACACAAATCCGGCAATGAAAGAAAAAGAGAACAGAAAATTAAGCATATTGAACAAAAAGGTATCTTCCGGGACAAAATAATTTAGAAACGGATTCAAAAATAATAAGAGAAATCCGATCAAAAAATAATAGGAATAACGGGTGATCTTCTGTTTTCTTGCTTCGTTCCACGCAAACCCGCAGACGGAACAGACGGCATCGACCTCCGGAATTTCAGCGGCGCACCTGGTGCAGCAGATTTTCTCCTCCGGCACGGACGGAGTTTCCACATTCGGACGTGACAGATCTTCCGCCGAAACGACATTCCCCATTTGCGGTTCGCTCATGGACGTTCTCCTTTTTCAGCAATTCTCCGACAAATCCCCCCGGAACGTGAAAATCAAACCGTCCATTCCGACTGTTCATACATCCGTCTTACAATATCCCGTTTTCCCGATTATGCAAACAGGTCTCTCAACGAAACGACCAGACAATGCTGTTCCGCGAGAAAGTTCAGGCACGCTTCAAAACGCTTCGGATCGGTGTTCACCCAGGGATGTTCCGGATCGGGCACGCCGTGAAACACCAGCACGGCGACGTCCTCCCCGCAAGCGCGCCGGACCATCTCTTCAAACAGACCGCCGGAGTTGTCCTGAACCGCCGCCGCGGACATCCGGAACGGATCGTCCCGGCCCGGACGGAACGTTTCGTTCGCCACGCTCCGGGCGCAGAGATATCCGCGCTCCTTCAGGGTGTCGATGACGTTTTCCGCAACCGGTCCGCCGGGATAGGCAAACGTGACGGGTGCGGGAATTCCGAACTCGCGGCACCGGTCCTCGATCCACCCCAACTCCGCCTCGAATTCCTCTTTCCCGAGCTTGCTGCAATTCGGATGATTCCGGGTATGGTTCCCGATCTCGAACCCGAGATCGGAAAGTTTTTTCATCGCGGGCCAGTCCATGTAGTTTTTGAGGTCGGAATTCTTGAAACAGCCCGGTTCATTCACGAAGAAAGTGGCGCCGAACCTGTGTTTTTTCAACAGAGGCGCAACAAATGAAAGATGATTCACCACGGCGTCGTCGAAGGTCAATACGATTGTCTTTGAACTCATTTTTTACCCTCTTTACGAAAAAGGATGTCCGCAAGATCGCCGTCGTATCCAATCTCCCGGAGAAAGCGCAGATGCGGTTGGAAAAAACCCACTTCATACAGATTGTGCGAATCGCTTCCAAGGGCGATCTTCACGCCGGCGTCGATGCATTTCCGGGTAAAAAATGGATCGGGCCGGTTGTGATGAAAGTTGATTTCCGCCGCCACATTGTTTTCCTTGAGAAGACGGACGAGCGGATCGAAAAGCGTCTCCGGCTTCTCCCCCGTGCCTTCCCATGAAAAGACCCGGAAAGGATGCGCAAGGATGTCAATCCCGCCCGTGACCAGGTTCTTCGCCTGTAGGAAAAACTGTTCGACCTTCTTCTCCGGGGAAAGACTTTTGGACAGCACATGAACCGCGCCCAGCGTCAGGTCCAACCGCTCGCGGACGCCCTCCTTGATCACGATATTGCCGCGGGAATCCGCGTCCAGTTCCATTCCCTTGAAATAACGGGCCTCGTCCAGCCCGTGAAACAGATGAAAATACAGGTCCGTCCGGTCCACCTGAAAAGCCCCGGAGTCCGGGAACGACTCGAACCAATGGCTCTGATCGCCGCCCCAGTACTCTTTGATCGGGCAGTAGAGATGTCCCGAATGTTCCGTGAATGCCACCTTTTCCAGACCTTCCAGTTCGGCAATCTCCAGCACGGCGCGCATCGACATGTTCTCGCTGCAATAGGCCAGCGGCGTGTGAACATGGGTGTCCGTCAGCCCGGGCGGAAGCCGGAACTGTTCCAATTCGACCTCGAATCGCCCGGAATCGCCGTCCAGCGTCACGACCGCAAAACGGAACGGCTCCGCGCAGAAGTCATCCGGACGGAAAAAATGAATTCCGCCGTCCCGGTCCGGGGGAATCGCGCGGGCGACGCAGCAGAGACAATGCTTCTCTTTCAGCCGCTGAACCGTGGAAGCGTCCGGCCGGAACGCCGGACCGGAAGGAAGATGTACAAACCCCTTTTCCGGAGCGGTCCCCGGAATCCCGGAAGTCAGAAGGATTCCGTTCACCGTCACATCGTTTCCGAGGAACAAAGGCATTTTCAGATGTTCCGCCGTCTTCTTCATGGCGGCGGACAGCCCCGAAACGGCCACCGCGTCGGGCTTGACAAACTCATTGAGGTAATGCACCAATCGAAGAAAAAAAATCTCCGCATATTTCGAATACTGCTCCGGGGCGGAGGAACCGTTTACGCCCGAAACAACGGCCAATCGAATTCGATTCATTCCAAAAATATCCCATCCTTCCCAACAAGACACGCGGCTTTGTATAACGATTCACTCAAAATGGAAAATCTTTTTCCGCTTCCAGCGCAGCGGGCTTTTCCACAGACACCTTTTTCATGGCGGAAACCTGCGGGGAAACGCCGCTCACCACGACGGCTTGCAGAGGCCGCACCGGACAGATGTTCTGACAAGCGCCGCAGCCGATGCAGAGCGCCTCGTTCACCTTCGGAATCAGAGTGTTTTTATAAGGTACCATGTCCAGAGCGCCCACCGGACAATGCTCCGCACAAGCCCCGCAGTCGATGTCCTCCCGATACGCCACGCAGCGCTCCTTCACATACGTCACCAGTCCGATCCGCCAGCGCTTTTTTTCCTCCATGGGCAAAAGGCGGAGCGCTCCGACCGGACACACCTCCATGCAGCGGCGGCAGTCGAACTGACAGGCGCCCTTGTTGAAATCCAGATACGGCTGCAGGAAACCGCGCATGCCGTACTGCGTCACGGAATGGGAAAGCACCCTGCCCCGGCACGCGCCGACGCACAGGCCGCATCCGACGCAGCGGGCTCCGAAACGTTCATAACTTCCCGCGCCCGGCGGCATGACCGCCGCCGACGGTTTTTCCATGCCCGGGACAGCCGCTTTTCCGAGAAGCGCCCCGCCCAGGAGCGTTCCTCCGGCCAGCAGGAATTCCCGGCGCGCGGGAACGAGGGCGTCCGGTTTGTCCGAAACCGTGCGCCGGAGCTTCAACCCGCCGATGGGACATTTTCCGATGCAGTTCATGCACATCACGCAGTCTTCCGTGCGGACGATTTTATTTTTGGAGTCGATACAGGAGGCCGGGCAGACTTTTTCACACGCGCCGCAGGAGACGCACCCTTCGCTCACCATGATGCGGAACCGGGCAAAGCGCGACACGAACCCGAGCAGCGTTCCCACCGGGCACAGCCAGTTGCAGTAGATGCGTCCCCTCCACCGCACCAGAAGCAGAAGCCCCAGGAACAAAGCCCACGAAAACAGCATCGCCGCAACGGCGGGCTTCATGGAAACCGGACCGGCGGAAAGGCTCAGCCAGACCGACGCCTTTGCCGCGGTCTCCCGGAATACCTGGTTCACGATCAGGACAAAGTTGGACGACGGCAGCAGGAGGGAGAGCGGCAGCAGGAACCCGGCCGCCGCCAGCCCCGTCAGCAGGAAAAAAACACTGTATTTGACCGTGCGCGTCTCCCGCAGGAAACGGTACGGACGCCGGAACACGCTCATGAGGTCCTGTAAAATCCCCAGCGGACACAGGACCGAACAGTAGACGCGTCCGAGCAGAAGCGTCAGGATCAGGATGGAAAGAACCGCCGCCGTCGCCCCGAGCGTCCAGTCCGCGAAAAGTTTGAGGAAGCCCGATCCGAACTGCCATCCGAACAGTTCCTCCGTGCCGGGCAGAAACCATACGGCGCCCGTCAGCAGGACAAAACTCACGGCGGCAAGACAAATCCGGATGGAACGGTACAGCTCAAACTTTTTCTTCATGACTCAGACGGTGATCCTCTTGATGTTCAGGGTGTCGAGCTTCGTGGTGCCGATCCCCAGGGATTCCCCGATGGCAAGATGACCGATCTTGCGGAGAGGAACATCCAGCAGTTTGGCGCCCGCGGTGTCCAGCGCCACCATGTCGCGCCCGAGCATCTGATATTTCAGGACCTTCACGTCATCGGAATTCACGCCGCGCGGACCATGCTTGATCATCACCCGGTAGGCGTCCACAACGTTCAGGTCGGGCTTGCGGTAAGAGCAGCACTCCGCGATGCACTGGTGGAGATTGTTGTTGTGGAAAAACTTGTGGTTTTCCTTGGAAACCATCCCCATCAGGTTTTTCATGCAGCAGGTCAGGTGTGCGCCGCCGTGGACCTTCAGTACCGGCACGTTGATGAGGACATCGCAGTCCCTGACCAGGTTGTGAAGCATCATTTTTTTCAGTCTCGTGGCGCCGGGGACGTCCACTTCGGTGTAGTTCTTTTCCAGATAGACCTTGTCGCGGGCGCTGTCCCCGCCGACCACGATGGCTCCGGCCTTCTCGGCGGCTTCGGCGATGCCGCTGTTCTTATAGGTGGATTTCCAATCGTTGCAGGTGGTGTCGAACACATAGATTCTGGAAGCGCCCGCCTCCTTGCAATGTTCGATGATGCGCGCGACCAGTTCCGGATTCGTGTTCGCCGCCATGCTCGGGGGCTGGTCCCAGCCGATGTTCGGTTTGATGACGACCGTCTGGCCCTTCTTGACGAAGTTTTTCATTCCGCCCAGTTCGCGGATGGCCAGATCGAACATCGGACCCGGCTCGCCGCCTTTGACGGCCACCATATCCGGCTCCCCGGAAACGGGAGCTTTTTTCGCGGGCGACTCCGCCTTCAGCGGTCCGGCCAGCTTCGCCACGACACCCAGCGCGGCCAGAGCCGCCGTCGTCTTCAAGAAATCACGTCTGTTCATATCCACCTCCTGTAGTGGTTATTGATTCGAATCCTTGTCTGAACCTTTGTCCGAATTCTCGTAAATTTCGTAGCCCGACCTGTTTTTGCGTGAACGCCAGGTGAACACCAGCAGGCTGGCCTCGAACAGAAGATAGGTCGGGATGGCCAGAATGAGCTGGCTGAACACATCCGGCGGCGAAAGCACCGCGGCCAGAATGAAAATGATCACGATCACATGGGAGCGCTTCCGGCGGATCGTATCCACATTCACGATTCCCGTGGTCAGGAGAACCAGCAGCACCACCGGAAACTGGAACAGCAGCATTCCCGCGAGCGTCACCACCAGGATCAGCGAAACAAAACTTCCGATCCCGATGACCGGCTTCATGTCCGGTCCCGCAAACGACAGCGAAAACGTCACCAGCGCCGGAACGAGAAAAAACAGACACACCGCCGCTCCCCCCGCGGCCAGGAGAAGCATCGACAGGACGGGTGTCCGCAAAGCCCGGCGCTCCTCCGGGGTCAGTCCCGGAGAGATGAATCCCCACAGCCACCACAGGGCAAAGGGAAGCGTCGCGACGAAAGCCGCCACCATCATGATCTTCAACCGGGTCAGAAACGGCTCCATCATCGTGAAATAATGAAGTGAAAACCCCGCTGGAGCCGCATATCCCAGAAGAAGATCCAGCATTTTCTGCGAATAATACCAGCCCGGCAGACAGAACAGCCCGTAGGCAAGAATGATTTTCAGCAGGACCGACCGGAGCGCATCCAGATGGTCCAGAAAACCCGGGGTATTCGTTTCCTTCCCGTTCTCCATTCCGGCCACGTCCCCGATCGGTTATTTGGATTCCGGCTTATCCGTCTTTGCAGCGGCAGCGGCCGGTTCCTTTTTAGCGGTGTCTTCCGCGGCCGCCTTCTTTTCGGACGCTTCGGTCAGTTCCTTGGTCTCGTTGACCAGATCCTCTTTGGCTTTCTTGAATTCATGACTGGCGCGTCCGAGGGCGCGTGCAAGTTCCGGGATCTTTTTGGCGCCGAACAGCAGAAGAACTATGGCGACAATCAACAGAATTTCGGAAAAACCCAATCCCATGGCACAGCCTCCTGATTTTGTATTTAAGAAAATTTACATGACCAAAACCGGAAATCAAGCGGACGCCACGAAAAAACGATGGAAAATCCATGAGTATTTTCACAGGGCGGCGGAGAATCCTTCCCTGCCGCAAACCTCCGGCCTTATTCGAACTCGTTCAGGATTTCCGCATACATGCGGAGCTCCTCGTCCCCGTTGTTCCGGAAGTACTCGCCGTCCATATACACCGCAAACGTCGTGAAATTGTCGATCCCGAGTTTCCGGTAAGCCTCGATGTCGCGCCTCAGCACCTCGCGGAACAGGACCGGTTTCACGGCCGGCTTCTTGTGGCGGCTGTAAAAGGAAGCATCCACCCAATATTCCAGAAGATGGGTCCGGGCCGGATCGAACAGTTCCAGATGCCGTTTCAGGGAATTCCAGAAGACCTGGTTGATCGCACAGTCCGGATCGTCGATCGCATGGCGCGGACAGCGGGTCATCGGGGCGAATTCCAGAAAAACGCCCTCTTCCGGACAGATCTTCTTCGGAACCGCGTAATGATTCTGATATGCAAGGTAGGCCAGTTCCGCTTTCGGGTCGGTTTCGCGGATCGCCCGGATCATGGCGTTGACGGAAGCCAGATTCTGGTCGGAAATCGTGTAAGGCGAGCATCCCGGACAGTGACACCATCCGCTTTGAAAATCACAGCTCCAGAAATAATGGCGATGCGTGGAAGGGATCAGCCGCTGCGAAAGCTTCGCGGCATTTTCCGCGAGCCGCGCCCGGACACCGGGATTCGTTACGCACCAGTTGCCGAGGGGAGTCCGCGACCCCCTGATATACTCCTGCGGAAAATATTCCGGATGCATTTCAAAAAGAGAACGTTCCAGCAGGACGTCCGCCGCATGGACCTCGTATTCCAGCTCCAGCCCGGCCTCCCGGACTTTCGAGCGGAATCCCGCTTCCGCATACGGGCCCAGCACCGCAAGGACATCGTGGCTGGCACCGCCCCCGGAATGGATTCCGAGCGTATTCAAGTGAAGTTCCTTCATCCGGGCAATCCAGTCGACTCCGTTGAAGTCGTTCGGCGTGATCACAAGTCCTTTTTTCATTCTTTCTCCTTCTCCCTTGTCATTTATGTCGCCTCCGGGAATTTTTCTCCGATTCATGGGAACTTTCCCGTTTGCGGCGGTTGATATTTCGGAAAGATATTGTACAATATGAAAACGGTTTTGAAAATAGGGAAAATGAAAGAAAGATGAGCATTCTGCGCAATTTCGACCAGTTCAATGAAGAATGCGTGGTGGCGTTCTCCTCCGAAGGCGACGAACGGATCTACATGCCGCTCTGCGGGATCACGCGCTGTCTGCCGGGCTACCGCATCTGCCGGAATGTTTCGTCGAAATACGTGTTCGAATATATCGTCCGGGGAAAAGGCACTTACCAGACAGGCGGACAGACCTTCCATCCGGAACGGGACGACGTTTACATCGCCCACGTGGGCAGCACTCACCGCTACTGGACGGACAACACGGACTGCTGGGTGAAAATCTGGTTCAATATCCAGGGAAGCCTCGTTTCGGACCTGATGAAGATTTACCGTCTGGAAAATGTGTATTATTTGCACGGCAGCGGATTGCACGACCTTTTTGCGGAAAGTCTCGCCCGGATGCGCGGAAACCTGGAAAACGCCCACGAAGCGGCCACGCTCACCGCGCACCGCCTGATCTATCAGATCAGCCGGAGACTATACGGCGGAGGCGGAACAGGAAATCCGCTCGCGCTGGAAATGAAGCGCTGGATGGACCAGCAGGTCTGCCATACGATGGACCTGACGGAAATGAGCCGCCGGTTCGGGCTGTCCATTTCCCAGACGATCCGCATCTTCCGGCAGGAATACGATGACACTCCCTACGGTTATTTCCTGAAAAAGAAGCTGGAATTCGCCCTGCTGATGCTTCGGAACACGCGGAAAACGGTCAAGGAAATCGCCTTCGAGCTGGGCTTCCCGGACCCCTATTATTTCTCCAATCTTTTCAAGCGCAAATACGGCAGCTCTCCCCGGCGGTTCCCCGGAATCGAAAACCGGAAGTTGAAACGCCCGGCACTTCCGCAGCAATACCGCGCAATCGGAAGGCGGCAGGTCGAAAGCGAAAATCGTCCGGCAAAAAGCGTCGGCGTCACGCTGCCCGGCGGATTGAAGTATGCGCCGAAGGCCGAGGTCCTGTTCGACAACCGTTCGCTTCTTCAGTCGGGCGGCCGCTTCCAGGATGATTTCGAGCCGTATTCCCGCCGCGTCTATTGTGTGACGATCGACTGATCTGCCTGTTTTCCGGGCGGAAAACGGAAGGGAAGGTCACAACGGGGAAGCCGCCGTACCGGATCGTCTCTTCTTCGCGGCGAGCGTTTCGAGGGCGAGTTTCACCATGAGCGTGATTCCATAGGGAAGCGCCTCGTCGTTGAAGTCGAATGCCGCGTTGTGACAGTAGGCGCGGTTCTCGCCGATGCCGAGGTTGAAAAAAGCGCCCGGAGCACGTTCCAGGAAATAACAGAAATCCTCGCTTCCCATCGACGGCTGCTCCATGAACTGAAACATGCGTTCGCCCCAGGTTTCGACGGTGATCCGGCGGAGGAGTTCCACGCAGGCGGGATCGTTGCGGCTGATCCGGTAAGGCGTTTCAAATTTGACCTTGCCCCCTACCCCGGAAGCAGTCATGACCGCCTTGAGCTGGCGTCTGACCGCGGTGCGGAGGACTTCCCCTGTCTCCTCCCTGAGATAACGGAGGGTGCCTTCGATTTCGGCACAGCATAGAACATCCCCGACCGGATTTTCCGCCTTCAGGCTTTTGAACACCAGGATGGCGGAATCGAGCGGCGAGACTTTCGAGGCGATCAGCCCCTGCATCCGCGTGACGAGATCGGCCGCGGCAACCAGCGGGTCGGCGGCTTTCTCCGGCTCGCTGCGGATGGAACTGCGTCCCGTCAACGTGATCCGGAAGGTGTCGATCGCCGCCATGAGGACGCCGGATTTCGTCTTGACCGTTCCGACCGGGACGGTCGAATGGGCGTGGAGCGCATAAACGGCGTCGGGCTTCGGGGAATCGAGCGCCCCGGCCGCGACCAGAAAACGTGCCATGGCGCCGCATTCCTCCCCCGGCTGGAAAACGAAGCGGACGGAACCGTCGAAACAGTCCGTTAGCTCCGCAAGGACTTTTGCCGCGCCGAGAAGAATCGCGGCATGTCCGTCATGTCCGCAGCCGTGCATCCGTCCGGGAATCTCCGAGGCGTACGGCAGCCCCGTCTCCTCCTGCATCGGCAAGGCGTCGATGTCGGCGCGGAGCGTGACGTTCGCGCCCGGATTCTTTCCCGCGAGCAGCGCGACGACATCCGTTTTCAGATACGGTTTCCGAACGTCGAGACCGCGGACTCCCCGGAGTTTTTCCCGGATCAGGGAAGCCGTCCCGACCTCCTCCCCCGCAAGCTCCGGCCTGCGGTGAAGGGCGTGCCGGACTTCGATGACTTCCGGGAGAACTTTTTCGACAAGACGGCGGATTCGAGCGTCCGGCTTCGAGTTGGCGGACGATGTAAGGGAAGATGATTTTGAATTCATGGGAATGACTCCGAAATGGTTTTCAGTGTTTCATGGCGTTGGGCATGGATTCTTCTTCGGCTGCGGCGGGAGCAATGCGGATGTCATCCGCATCGACGGTTCCGGTGACGCGCATATAGAAGGTCGCCGCTTCGCCGGGCGGACATTCGATCGTGGAGGAAACCGTAACCCAGCGGTCGGGGGAATCCAGCTTTTCGACCGTCTGGCGGCCGCCGTAATACTTGCCTTTCACAAGGAGGCGGAGCAGGAGTTCCCCTTTGCCGCGCGCCCGGAGCGAAACCGAATAACGGGAAACCTCTTTCCCGGGAACGGACAAGGCTTGCCCGATAAAAGAATTCGTCCCGGTAATCCGCATATACCACTTTCCGGTGGCGGGCGTATCGGAGCGCATTTCGACACTTCCGATATTGTTTTCATTGAAGTACCAGAATTTCGGGACGGTTTTCGACCGGTAATCCCAATCTTTCCGGTTCGGGTCCTTGAAGGTCCGGACCCGGGCAGGCACGAGGTCTTCCAGATCGCCGTTCCGGAGAATGGCCCCGGTTTTTCCGAAAGCAACGCTCCGGTGAACCTCCGAACCGTGGAAAACGCCCGCGCTGCAGCTGGAGGACTGCATTTTTCCCGAATCGTCCAGCGCACCCCGGGCGACATTGATGCGCCAGACGACACCGTCCGCCACCTTGAGCTGGAGCGCGGAAAGGGGAATCCGGGTTTCGAGGACCCAGCGGTCGGGCTGGTCCGCAATCTTATACTCGGGATGGAGCTTGACGCTCTCGTCCCGGGAGGAGCCCGTGGTCGTCAGCGCCTGAAAAAGTTTTCCGTTGACGCTGAACCCGAGGTGATAATACTTCCCTTTGAGTTCGGGAGGCGCGATGAACAACTCGATATGACTGCCGTTGAGCGCGGAAAGGCCGTCGGACTTTGCTTTGGCATCGACCTTTCCGTTTTTCGCCTTCATCGCTTCCACGCCGAAATACAGGTTCGAATCATCGTACAACAGGCGTACAAATGTGGCGGGACAGGCTTCCGCCGGAGCCGCGTTGTCGCCGGAAAGGGTTTTGAAGTCGGAAATGAAATCGGAATCCTTCCAGTCGTTCTCGTCCAGCTTGCCGTCCACTGTGATGACTCCGGCGCGCCGCCTGGCATTGTATTCTTTCTGCCGGGTCGCCAGATATTCCTGATAGGCGGCTTCCCAGTTGACTTTGAAATATTCCCGGTCGCGCGCGATGCGTTTGAGGAGGACGGGGTCCTTTCCGGCGGCCTTCTCCGCACGGTCGAGCAGTTCGAGCGCTTTTCCGGGAAGGCCGGGCCGGTCGTAACATTTTCCGAGGACGCTGTTCGGCGTGCCGTATCCCATGTGAAGATGCGAATCCAGGATGGCGTCCGTGAGCAGCTTGCGGTATTCCTTCATGGCCGGGTAGGCGGGACCGTAGTAAAGCCGGTTGATCTTTTCGGAAACCGCGTCGAAATCCGCATCGATGTTCCACGAAAAATAACCGGTCAGCCAATGACGCTGCCACGAGCTCATCCAGCGGTTCTGACGGGCGTAGAGACGGGGAGAATCCTTCTGGTAATGGCCGTTGGGCGCATTGGTGACCATGCCGTATCCGGCCATGCGGAGCTTATGATAATACTTGAGGTCGTCGATCCACGCTTTTTCATTGAAAAGGTAGTTTGTGGCTCCGGGCATTTCGGGGTGGTATTCAAAGGTGTATGCGCGCATTCCGGCCTTGTGCCAAGCCTCGAACAGCCCCCGGAATTTGTCGGCGTTGACCGTGCAGGAGGGATCGTCCAGCGGATGGAGGTAGCAGCGCTGATGCGGCGCGATCCCGACCGTCACGCGCGGATCGGGCTTGATCCCGAGCGGCGGCATCCGGAAATTCTGGTAGGCGAGCGTCGAAAGCGTCGTGCCCGGACACTTCCCGGAATCGAGGATGCCTTTCGCCATGAAGTTCACGAAATGCCACCAGCGGGTCGAGCGACGGTTGAAGCTGTTGGTTTCGAGGGGAGAGTCCAGTTTCCGGCAGTTTTCGCACAGGCACCAGGTTGTATGGTCGTCGTTGCAGAATCCGCGGATGTTTTCCCGGTCCCCGCAGGCGTCCTGAATCCTCCGGATGCAGTTCTCGAGCATCCGCCGGAGGACCTCCGGATTCGAGGTGCAGGGCTGGGATGCTCCGTCGATATTTCCGGCGGGCAGACGCCTGCCGTCGACCAGCCCGAAATATTCCGGATGTTCTTTCAGCAGCGCATTCATCCTCTGCGTGTAGTTTGCGCCGTATCCGACCAGCAGATTGCCCATATCGTGTCCGCCTCCGCTGCTGAGGACGACACCCCGGCTTTCCAGAAAACGTGTTTTCTCGTCAGCCTTCCCTTTGGGAACGGGAGTGCTGTAGCTGTAGAGAATCAAACCGTTCCGCAGGAGCCAGTCGAAAGTATCCGGCGTCCAGCCGGACCCGCCGTTGAGATTGAATTTCCTGACCGTAAATACAGGATTTTTAACTTCCTCCCCGTCGGCGATCGAAAAATCCGGACTTTTCGGACAGATTTCCCCTTCTTCGCCCGGGTAAAGGAAATAGACGCTCCCATATTTGCGGAGGACATGATACACGCTGTAGAGAACGCCGCGGTCCTCACGGGCGAAAAGCTGCACGCCGCGGGGACCGGCGGACACGCCGAAGCCATCCTCCCGGATCTGCCCGGCAAGCCGTTTGACCTCCGGGACGGAACTCATGTTTTCAGAAGTTGTCTTCCCGAGGCGGACCGGAACCAGTCCCGGCGCCGCTTTGCCGGAAACCGGCAGGGTCGCCCCGGTTATCTTTTTCACAAAAAAGACAAACTCCTCCGCCGCGTGTTTTTCCACGGCGGAAGCCTCCGGCGCAAGGACGACCGATGCTTTCGCCTGCCCGTTTTTCACAAGGTCGACGCCCTGCGCCGCGAAAGCGGCCGACAGAAGAAGCACGAGAGGAAGCTGGAAGGAAAGTCTCATTTTATAACGCTCCTGTGTTGTATTTTTCCAATGAATCATGGAAGATCTCCGCTGAACGGATAACGCTTGCTGATGCCATCCTTCCAGAACCCTTTCGAGATATACCGGTTGCTCGGGGAAACCCGGTTCATCAGAATCGTTTCGGCATGACCGTCCGGAAAGAATGTGTTGGCGCCCCGGTTGTGGCGGTAATGAATCTGGTTATAATAGTCCGGCGCATCGAAAAGCCAGGCGTAGGACGTCGTCTGCGCAATCATGTCGTAGCGGAGGAATCCGCGGTCCATGGACGGCTGTTTCGAAGTGAAACGATCGATGTAATTCAAGCCGTAGTCAATCGAAATCGGAAGCGTTCCGGCATCGGAATCCAGCCAGGACGGACACCGGGCGATTTTCTTCCGGTTGGGCATGTACCCGATCGGAATATAGCCGAGATTGCACCCGTCCTTGGTATAGGAGCTTTGCTTTTTATCCGACATGAACAAGACCCAGCTCACGCTTGTGCCGGCCACGGCATACTCGGGAAAAGGACCGCAGGCCCAGCCTTTGAAGTCGTCGGCATACAGAATCCAGCCGCCTCCCAGCTGGCGGACATTGTTTTTACAGGCGACCGCGTTTGCCTGGGCGCGGGCCTTGTTCAGCGCGGGAAGCAGCATCGCCGCCAGAATCGCGATGATCGCAATAACGATCAGGAGTTCCATGAGTGTGAATTCTCCCTTCTTTTGCAGCCTCTCCGGAAGACTCTTCCGCCGTATCTCGGGGATCACCGGTTTTTTCATGTGCGTCTTTCCTTTTTTCTTTTGATGTTTTTGAATGTGGAATCCAGGATGACGAGTTCGGATTTTATGAGATATGTGTTTTCTTTATTCGGACGGACGCCGCATTGGCCGCGGAGCAGGAGCGAAACCGCGTTTTCCGCCGTTTTGGGTTCGGAAACATGAATGTGCGTAAGGCGGATCGCGGTCAGGGATGCCTCTGTATCATCCGCGAGACACCCCATCGAAAGTTCGGCCGGATAATCGATGCCAAACTCTTCCGCCGCGCGCATGGCGTCCGCAAGCCATATTGCGCCGCATGCGGCAAGGGCGGTCAGCCGGGTGCGGGAACGGTTGGCAAGCAGTTTCCGGATTCCGTCCGCATTCGGATATTCGCCGCATGTCTGCCATTCCGGCCGGGGTTCGATTCCAGCCCCGAGCATTGCCTCCGTATATCCGCGATGCCGTTCGGCGTTGAGGAAGATCCGGTGGGGAGAACAGATATAGCCGATGTTCCGGTGTCCGAGCGAAATCAGGTAGGCCGTCAGGTCGTGGACCGACTGGAAGTGATCCATCATGACGCCCGGGAAGCCGCCATAGCCGCGCGTGTCGACAAAAACGAGGCGGAGGCCGTGAGCCCGGCAGAAATCGGCGGCATAACGGCAGCATTCATCGGAAAGGGAAAGGAAAAGAACGTTCTGAATCCGGTGCGAAAGAATGTCATCGAACGATTTTTCAAGATTGTCGACCAGGAAAAGGCGGATGCCGTAATCGTATTTCTCGGCGCTGTACTGAATCCCGCCGATCAGGGAACCGCCGAGCGCGGGAATCTCGAAACGGGTGGCCGGCATCACGAGGGCAATCGTATCGACGACGCCCGTCCGGGTGGCGGAGGCGAGGACGTTGCGGCGGTAGCCGAGTTCGGCCGCGATCTTCTTGATGCGTTCGCGGGTTT
>MWCA01000043.1 GCA_002069785.1 Lentisphaerae bacterium ADurb.Bin242
CTCGCTTTTGGCGATGTTGGCGGCTTCCGCCCGCCGTGCCATCTGGGTCGCCCGTTCCTCCGACTGCTTGAGGGACCGGTTGATTTCCAGCAATTCCAGTTCCCTCTTCTTCCGTTCCGTGATGTCCCGCGCCGAGGCATAGATCAGCTTGCCGTTCGAGGTGCTCCGCCATTCCAGCCAGCGGTAGGAACCGTCCTTGTGACGGTAGCGGTTGACAAACCCGGCGATCATGGTGTTTTCCGGGCTGAGTTTGTCAATGATTTCCATGGTGGGCTTGCGGTCGTCCGGGTGGATGAATTTGATGGCCTTGCTTCCGAGGAGTTCGTCTATCTCATAGCCGAGTTCCTCTTTCCACTGCGGATTGAGCCTCAGAAAACGGCCCTGCATGTCGGTGATGCTGAAGAGGTCGATGCTGGTGTTGAAGTAGCGGGTGAGCTCCTCCTCCATTTTCACTTTGTCCGAGACGTCCGTAAAAATGGTGGCAAAGCACGTTCCTTCCGTTTTGAATGCGCATACGTCATAGCTTCTGTCCAGTGCCCGGGAGCGCCTCCGGTACACGTATCCGGAACCGGTCTTGATGACTTTGTCATACAGTTCGATCCAATAGGTTTCCGTTTCGGGCAGGACCTCCAGAACTGTCCGGCCGATGATCTTTTCCGCTTTCAGGCCGGTCAGCCGTTCAAAGGCGGGATTGACTTCAATGAACCGGTAATCGTATGCTTTTCCGTTCGGGTCATAGAGCATTTCATGAAGGGCGAATCCGCCCATCATGTTTTCAAACAGCAGACGGTATTTCTGCTCGCTTCTGCTCAACTCGGAAGTCCGTTCGCTCACCAGCTTTTCCAGTTCCGACCGCCGCCGCAGGACCAGAAAAGAGATGATCGTGACCGTCGCCGTGAGGCACAAACCCGCCAGGAAAGGGAACCACCATCCGCTGACGGAATACGTGCGCAGGAACGTCCGGGTCGGCCGGATCGTGACCAGAAAGACTTTCCCGAAGAAAAACAGGGGACGCACGATCGCATCCGGCGCGGCGCCGTTGTTGTCCATTCCGAAGGACGCCAGAATTTTGGCGGGGGCATCCGGATGGATGGAGGAAAGCGTTATCTGCTGCATGTCGTATTTCCGGTAGGAAAATCCCAGCAGGGTTTCCAGCGGGATGGCCGCGGCGGCGAACCCCCTCGGCTGGTCGGGAGAAGACTCGTCGACGACGGGAGAAAAGATTACAATGCTTCTTTGTTTCCCTGTTTTGGGATCCTGAATCAGCGGAATGGCCTCGCTTGCGATCGGCAGCTTCGTGCGGATTGCGGTTTGAATGGCGTGCAGCAGCCTGGGTTCCGATCCCAGGTCGAATCCGCGGAAGTGGTTGCCTTCGAATTCCGGGACGTAATAAAGAATCGGATAATACGCAGGCCGTCCGGCGGCCGGAACCGGCTGCTCATTGTTTCCGAACTGCCAGATATGGAAACCGGGAAAACCTTCCTGCCGGATCCCGGCTTCAAAATGATTCCTGTCTTTTTCCGGAACGACCGGGACCCAGCTCCAGGTGTGAACCAGTGAATTTTTCATCAGATGCCGGGTGAAAACCTTGAATTCATTCGAGTTCAGTGTCCGGCCGTGCTGGAAAAACCGGGTCAGGCTTTCCAGTTCGGAGAACCGGATGTAGTTCAGTCCTCGGGCGATCAGGTCGATATTCCGGTTGGCCATGTCCGAGAAAATTTCATTCCGGGCCATGACCTTGTTCTCATACACGCGCCAGGCCGCAAAAGAGGAAAAAACCGTCCCGAATACGGCGATCAGCATGGGAGCGAGGGAATCCATCCAGCGCGGCGCGGCATTTCCGAGAGAGTAACGCCGTCCCATGAGTACCCCGTGAAGCAGAACGACGAGGATCAGGAAAAGCGTGACGGCGATGACCGGCGCCACCGCATAAAAAAGCCGGCTGTTCCAGGTGGAAGAGGCGACATCCGTCCTCAGCATGACGAGCGGTTTTCCGGTTAACGAATCCCGGACGGGAACCAAGGCCGAACCCCAGATTCCCCATTCGTCTTTTTTGGGCCCTTCGACCCGCTCGGTCATGTTTTCCAGACTGCGGAGCATGCCCGGAGTGATATCGTTGCAGGGATACCCGGGCGGCAGGCTGCGGGAAGAACCGATCGGTTCGGCATTGATGTAAAAGAAAACCGTTCCGTCCGGCTTTCGTCCCATAAGATAAATATCGCGGATATCTTTATTGGCCCGGAGAAGGGCGGTGAGCTGTTCCTTGAGCTGCCGGTATTTCGGTTCTTTCAGATCGGATTCCGTTCCGGTCAGCCTCTTGACGCTTTCCGGATTCAGCCCCGTCGCAATGAACCGTGTGCGGATCAGGAGGCTTTGGCGCATTTCCCGGTCGGTTTTCCGGAAAGTCCAGAGGGAATACATTATGCCGGCAGCCGCCAGGGCCATTGTCATGGTGATGGTGAACAGGAGCAAAAACAAAGGAATATTCCGCTGGATGAACAAATAATTCAGGCAGAATTTCTTCACTGAATTTCCCTTTCTGAATAATGCATGGTTTCAAAACAGCCAGCCGCCCCCGGAGCAAAGCATAAAACCCCCAACTTCCGTAAGCTTTTGTCGCTGCCGTGCTTACCGCTTTGTTTCAAAGGGATTGATCCTTATTTAAATATTATACAGCGCTGATGGAAGAAATACAAATGAAATTATAATATTTTACATTCCGAACCATAAGATTTTTTCTGTTCTCCGCACAAAAAGGTCTTTATTTTTTATGAAAAGCCGTTTCCCGGCAGAAACTTCAATTCTTGAAAAAAGGCGTTAAACAGCTTTCGCGGGCATATCCGGCCGCTAAAAGCAATGAAATGACCCGGCGGCAGGCCGGGGAATTTCTCCGGCCCGGAAGGCGCCTTTGCCGTCCATGCAAAAAAAAGCGTTTTTTTTTTAAAGAAGGATTTGACAAACGAAAAGAGAGGGGTATATTGTTAGTGAAAATTAACTAACATCATGGGCCGGATTATGAATTTAACGAAAAGACAGAAGGAAATCATCGACGCGGCTTTGCAGCTTACGGCGGATGGCGGCATCCAGAATCTGACGATCAAGCATGTGTCGGGCGCTCTCGGGATCACGGAACCGGCCCTCTACCGCCACTTCAAGAACAAGGCGGAGATCGTCAAGGTCATGATCGTCAATTTCGAAGAGCTGGCCGATGCGGCGATCACCGACCGGGAGGCGGACGGCCTGTGCGGGATCGAAACGTTCGTCAAGAGCCGCTTCACCCTGGTGGCCGGGAATCCGCCGCTGGCCAAGGTGATGTTTTCCGAGGAGCTGTTCATGGATGACGAGGAGTGTTCCGCCCTGCTGCTCGATATGATGCACCGGCACCGCGGCTCCCTGCGGAGGATGTTCCTGAACGCCCGGAAGGCGGGTGAGATCCGCGGGGATATCGAGGTGGATATGCTGTTCCGCCTGGTGCTCGGCCCGGTCCGGCTCCTGATCAAACAATGGGGAATGTCGAAGCAGGCTTTCGATCTGGTCAAAGAAGGGAACCGGCTCTGGAATGCCCTCTGCAAAACCTTGAAAGAAAACAATCCGGTCTCAGGCTTTGAACAATCAACCTGGAAAGGAAACCGCCATGAAAAGAAAAGTGATTGAAATCGATGAAGAACGGTGCAACGGCTGCGGACTGTGCATCCCGAACTGTCCGGAGGGCGCGCTTCAGGTGATCGACGGCAAAGTCCGCCTGATCAGCGACTACTTCTGCGACGGTCTGGGCGCCTGTGTCGGGGAGTGTCCCCAGGGGGCGCTCCGCGTAGTGGAACGGGAAGCGGAACCCTACGATGAGAAGAAAGTCATGGAAAACATCGTCCGGCAGGGGGCCAACACGATCCGCGCCCACCTGAAGCATCTTCTGGATCATGGAGAAAAGAATCTCTACAACATTGCCGTGGAAGTCCTGAAGGAAAAAGGGATCGAGGTTCCGGGGACCGCCCCGGCGGCGAAACTCCCGTGCGGCTGTCCCGGGACGCTCGCAAGGATGCTGAAACAGAAGCAGCCGGCATCGCCCGTCCCGGCCGGACATACGCCGTCGGCGCTGCGGCAGTGGCCGGTTCAGCTTCATCTCCTGAATCCGGCGGCGCCCTGCTTCGACAATGCGGAACTGCTGATCTCTGCCGACTGCGTGGCGTATGCGCACGGTGACTTCCATACGCATCTGCTGCCGGGAAAAATCCTGATCATCTTCTGTCCGAAGCTGGACCACAGTTTCGACGAATATGCCGGGAAGCTGGCGGATATCTTCACAATGCACCATATCCGGTCCGTCACAGTGGCCCGGATGGAGGTCCCCTGCTGCGGAGGAACTCTTTCGATTGTCGAAAGGGCAATGGAGATGTCCGGACGGAAGTACCCCGTTGAAGTAAAAATCATCGGTATCGATGGAAATATCACCCCAAACTAAAAACAAGGAGACGAAACATGAGCATGTTCTGTTTTCAATGCCAGGAAACCTGCAAAAACACCGGCTGCACCCTGAATGGGATGTGCGGCAAGAAGGCCGACACGGCCAACCTTCAAGATGAACTGATCCAGACGCTGAAAATGCTTGCCCTTGCCCGGAAGCATGACAAGGAACTGGGGTTGTTCACGGTCCAGTCCCTTTTCATGACCATCACCAATGCCAACTTCGACGACGAACGCATCCGCGGACAGATCGCTCAGGCAAAGGAGATGCTCGGGAATGCGAATGTCCAGGCGCCGCTGGGCGTGCTCTCCTGCGAGAACGAAGACATCCGTTCCCTCCGCGAGCTGCTGATCTACGGCGTCAAGGGGATCGCCGCCTATGCCGACCACGCGGCCGTGCTGGGAAAAGAGGACGAAACCATTTATGAATTCGTCCTGAAAGCGCTGGCGGCGACCGCGGTCGATCTGAAAGCGGAAGACCTGACGGCTCTGGTGCTGGAATGCGGCCAGACCGCCGTGAAAACGATGGCGCTTCTGGACGCGGCCAACACCGGCGCATACGGCCATCCGGAAGTCACCAAAGTGAAGACCGGCGCGGGAAGCCGTCCGGGAATTCTGATTTCCGGACACGATCTGCGCGATCTGAAAGATCTTCTGGAGCAGACGAAGGATGCCGGGATCGACGTCTACACCCACAGCGAGATGCTTCCCGCGCATTCCTATCCCGAATTCAAGAAATATTCGCACCTGTTCGGCAACTACGGCAACGCGTGGCACCGGCAGAATGTGGAATTCGCCTCTTTCAACGGACCGATCCTGATGACGACCAACTGCATCACGCCGGTCCAGGAAAGCTATAAAAACCGGATCTTCACCACCGGCATGGCGGGATATCCCGGCGTTCCCCACATTGCGGACCGTCCGGCGGGCGGCGTGAAGGACTTCTCCGCCATCATCGCGCTGGCGAAGACCTGCCCGCCTCCGACGGAACTGGAAAAGGGGGAGATTACAGGCGGTTTTGCGCACAATCAGGTGCTGGCGCTGGCCGACAAGGTGATCGAGGCCGTACAGTCGGGCGCCGTCAAACGGTTCGTGGTGATGGCCGGATGCGACGGACGGCACAAGACCCGCGAGTATTTTACGCAGGTCGCGGAAGCGCTTCCGAAGGATACCATCATCCTGACCGCCGGCTGCGCGAAGTACCGGTACAACAAGCTGAACCTCGGCGATATCGGCGGAATCCCGCGCGTGCTGGACGCCGGACAGTGCAACGACTCCTACAGTCTGGCGGTGATCGCGCTGAAGCTCAAGGAAGTGTTCGGGCTGAAGGACGTCAACCAGCTGCCGCTGTCGTTCGACATCGCCTGGTATGAACAGAAGGCGGTGGCGGTCCTGCTGGCTCTGCTGGCGCTCGGATTCAAAGGAATCCGTCTCGGACCGACGCTTCCCGCGTTCCTCTCGCCCGGAGTCGCCAAGGTCCTAGTCGAGAAGTTCGACATCAAGCCGGTCAGCGAAGCCGCGCCCGACGTCGCGGCGATGATGGAAGGCCGCTGAACGAAAAACGCCGCCGGGCAGCCATGAAACAGGCCCGGCGGCGGTAAAATCCGCGGCGGTCCGACTGAAAAACGGACAGCCGAGGTTTCCGCAAGACGCGGGGAGAAGGAATTCCCTCTCCCCGCTTTTTGATGAATCCGCCGGATTTCAATGCTTTTTGAGATCGGCTCCATGGTTGAAACGTATTTGATTTTGCTTCATCCCATGCCTTCTCATCTTTCATTTCTCGGAGCAAACCTTTTCCGGAGGCCGTCGGCAAGGACAGTTTCCAGCATGAGATAGTGAGATTCCAGAAGTTGATCAAACGAAAGACCGCAATCCGTTGTCGATTCATAGGTCATGGCCAATGTTCCTGTAAGCATGACCGCTGCGGTGTTCAAATTCAATGACTGGGAAGAACCTTTTGGAACCGATGCCGGAAAACCGGCATTCCGGAAAGCCGCCCAATTCAATTCGGAGAGTTCATTGCCGCGGCGTATATTTCCCGCATAATCAAATGTACCTGGACGGCACAATATGCTTTCATGTTCCTGTGAATGCAAGTTCAGAAACAAATCCGGCTGACATTTCTCCGCAAGCGCCAATATCGCTTTTGCCTCCCCGGTATACAACTTTCCGGGGGCGCAATCGTGCATGATGTTATATCCGTCCCTGTTCGGGTAGCCGCCGGGAAAAGAGACCTTGTCAAGCGGGAGAGGGAAAAATTCTTTCGACTTCGCCCAGCCGATCGTGCTTCCGTCCAGCCAGACACCTTGTGAAATTCTGTGGAATTCTTCCGGTGAAACGCCTTTCATGTGGTCCGGAGAAAGTTTTCTGCCGTCCGGATTGCAGCATGGAATCAAGGTCAGGCGGTATCGGTTCAATAAATCAAGTAGAAACGGCCGTTCTTTTCCGCGCAGGTCTTTCCCTGTTTCAAGCAGTTGAAGCAGATTCAGAACCGCAGCCACCCCCTCCGGCTCTGCCCCGTGGACGCCGGCAATGATCATGACGCCTTGAGGTTCATATCCGGAAGTTTTGAATGAATCGGGATTGCCGGAACCGGCTGCCGTCGGCCAGCGGACCTTCGGCGGAGGATATTCTTTCTCGTTATAATAGACGGCGGAAATCTCTTTGCTCCGGAGAATTGTTTCGACACGCCCCTTCTGAACGAGTTTCAGCTGCTCTTTGATCTCGGGAAGGCGCACTTTCCACCATTCCGGGCGTTTTTCCAGATGAATCTCATAGGGTTTGAAGCTTTTCATTCATTCTCCCTCAGCGTCTTGAATCCCAAACGGAAGTGTCCTGCGGTTTGGAAGGAAAAGTCGTAAATTGTTCCCGGTCCAGTCCGATCTTTTTTCCTTTGCCGTCGAACAAGGGCGGAGACGCAAAGAAATCGGAAAAATCCCATTGCCGGTAAAGGTGATGATTATTCGGGTTTCTTGCATTCTCATAGTTGTTGACATTGCGTTCAAACTCAATGCCTTTTTTCATGTCGTTTTTTCTTTCAGACGCATTTTTCCATTGAAGCATTTTGGGAAGCGCTTTGATGTTTGGATCAGCAAAAATGGAACCTTTGTTCCGGGCGATCAGATTATAATATTCATCCAATTTGATTTTCTCCCATTCATTGCCGGAATCAGCCCCATCATTCAGATGCTCGACAATATACCGCAAATCACGCGGGAAACGCATGAAGAATATATTGTTCTCCTCCGCCAGACTGTTCAAGTTTTCAATCCTGAGGGGCGCCTGATCTGTTTTTGAGCGGAGGTTATCCGTAACGATATTATTGGCGAAACGGATTGACTGGTCGGGCTTTCCGTAGAAGATAACAGTCCAGATGGATGGCATTTTGAAAACATTGTTTTCTATAACGATTTCACTCGAATTCACAAATGCCGTACTGCTCATTCCTCCCACGCTTACAGAGTTGCGCATGGAAATCTTTCTGGAATTCCTGGCATGGAGCATTGACGGAGAATACCCGGGGGCTCTTCCATCATGGAAACAGCGGGAGATGGAAATGTCATTGCCGCCGAAAAGCAAAAAAATACCGGAAGAATTGGCCTTGCCGGTGCCATACATCTTGAAACGGAATCCATCAAAATTCAAAAAGCCTTTTCCGAAAACAGCAAAAGCCCGATACATTTGCCGGCCTGTTCCATCCAGCCACACATATTCGCCGGGCGCGGCCTGGTAGGTGACCGGTTTATCCCGGGTGCCGCTGGTCGGAATCACAACCGTTTCGGAATATATGCCTTCATGAACAATGACCGTATCACCGGGAAGCGTCTTCATCGCGGCTTGCGATATTGTCAGAAACGGACTTGCGGCAGTCCCCTCGCTGCTGTCATTTCCATTTTTTGCAACATGATAGACACGGGACGGGCGATCCGCAAGCGGAGTTGAAAATGTCAGCACCGGGGACCTGATGCTGCGAGGATCTCTGATATTCAACCCTTCCGGCAAATAATGATTTCCGAGATGATAGCCCATCACGGGAGAGGCGACGACATAATATTGATATTCCATGCCGGGGGTCAAGCCCGTGACGGAAATGCTGCGAAAGGCACACTCTTCAGCCTGATCCGGAAATTGACTCCATTCCCCGGCATCTTTTGCTTTCAAACATAACAATGCCTTTTGCGGCATTCCGCGCATTGTGTATCCGATGCTTGCCGTTGTAGAACCGATTTGAATTGGAGCAAGATGATCAGGCATAGTATCCTCGGGCTCATACAGGAAAAAATAGGGTCCGAACGAGAGTCCGTCAAGCGATCTTCCCCGAAAAGCTTTTTCATTTTTCAGGGAAAAATCCCCGGACAGAGCATTTTTAAATTCCGGAATGATTTTCACTGCCCCCGCTTCTCCAGGGGGAATGGAAACGCCGTAAGCATTTCCGCAAGCGGTAAAGCCGCGCGGCAGTATTTCCTTTCCCATCAGAATATTGTGCGCGAAAACCCCGTCCGACTTTTCCGCCGCAATAAGTTTTTCAACACTTCGGTCAAAGGCGGAATGCCTGATGGCGAGTCCGGATGCAGAATCCGCTTTGAGCGCAATCTTCTGCATGGAAAAACCGCAGCGGTCAATGGTTATGTCTTTGCCATTGCATAGGATGGCGCTGTTCTCCGATCCGACAAAGCTCAACCGGCATACGGTAACATTATCCGCGGCAATGTCCAAGCCGTTTTCAGCGCCCTGAATCACTGCCGGCGCATTTTGTCCGCGTCCTGCGAGAACAACATTGTTTTTGTCTATTTTCATGCCGCCCGCATATTTTCCAGGCAGAAAATAGACCGTTGAATTTTCTCTGGCATTCTTTAATGTCCTCCAGGGCGTATCAATGGATCTGCCGTCGTGCTCATCCTTCCCGTTCGGGGAAATGAAAAATACATTGTCTCCGGAAAATCCTTTTTTGAGTGCCGCCCCCTTCTGCAGCCGTAAATCATAGTTATGGGGATCTGCAAAATCTCTGCCATGCGAGACCACTGAATCTTTATTCATTGCCAGGGATGTTTTACCGTTCTTTCCGCTTCTGTCATAATCATTGATCTTGAATACGCTGTATTCGGAATTCCGGCATGCGACAAGGTCCGGAGAATAAATCCCGCTGAGTTTGCTTAAATCATCACACGGCTTGATCCAGATGGCGCCCCTGAGGTCGCCTATGCTGATGGAGTTTGAAAGGATGTTATTGATGTTCCTGCCATAAAAACGGATTCCGTAAGTCAGGGATCTGAACGACATGCAGTTGTCGATTACGGAGTCCTGCCCGGAACGGATGATAATATTTCCGGCGGAAACGTCATTCTCCGTTCCATTGCCGTAGGCGCTGCAATATTCGATTTTACTCCTGACGGTGTTCTCCATTGCAATGCCTCCGGCATTCATGAAGGCTGTGCAGCGTCTGATTCTGCAATTTACCGGATTCAGGATTGAGATTCCCCATGTGGATTGGTGAGCCCCCAAGTCCCTTTTGTTGAAACCGGAAAACACGAGTCCGTCGATCTCTACATTCTCGACATGCTGCTCCTTGAGGGGAAGCGGTTCAATCCGGAATCCATGATTTCCAATAACGGAAATGGATATGACATGTTTGTCCGGGTCGCCGCCGTCATGAGTTGAAATGAAGAGCGTTTTGCTCTGTTCGTCATAATGATACGCCCCATACGATGCAATATCCGGACCCTGGAAATAGGACAAACGTCTGCTGTAAACAGACAGAGAATCACATTCATTGACAGCTTCCGGATGGATCGGCAGCTGCAAAGCGTAACAGTTTTTGACGCCATTGACTTTTTTGAAACCACTGACCGGAATATCTCCATGAATCAATACTGTCCCCGGATATTTTGCACGAACAATGGTTTTCTTCCGGGAATCTCCATTGAATCGCCAGAAGACAGCTTCATGATACTTTCCTGGAAAAATCGTCAGCATGTCTCCGGGCTTCAGTGCATCGACGCCCTTTTGAATGGTACGGAAAGAGTTTGCCTCCAACAATCCGCCATTGCCGTCTTTTCCGTCCGGGGCGACAAAGAACTCTTTCGCAGATAAAATCGTACTGAATGAAATCAGTCCGCAACAGACAAGATTCCGGAATTTCATTTTTCTCCTTCTCTCATTCATCCACATATTTTCCCGCAAAACCGCGTGTATCCTTCAATCTTACACTGGAGACATGCCAATCCAGAAAAAGAGCGTTCGCATTTCCATTATGGCGGTAAGATATCTCTCCATTGGTGTTGACATTCGTGGCGCTGAATCCAAAAATCCTTGGATGATTGACTATATTTACGAATCCATTCGGATTATCCTCATAGGTGCAGTCAATGCGGTAGATACGTTCAGAACTCCTTTTGATTTTTGTGATGGTCTTCTGGCTGCTGGAATCCCAGCCTGTGGCGCCGTGGAAGGCATAACTCAACGCATATTTCACCCGCGCAGAAGATTTTTCTTTCCGGAAGGTATCGCTCGGACATCTGAATACCCTGCCGAAGTTTTCCGGTACATTGTTGCTGCTGGAATTGATGGGATCATAATAGGTGCCATTGTTATACAGGAACTGGGGACAGTAATCCCTGATGCAAGTAAAGAAAGTAAAACTGACACCATCCGGATTATTGTATTTGGCTCCGACAGGCAGGAAATCCCTGTAATCCCCCATATAAGAAACAACGTAAATCCCTATTGACTTCAAATTGTTTTTACAGGAAACTCCATAAGCCATGTTTTTCGCTTTATTGATTGCCGGGAGAAGCACTCCGACGAGGATTGCAATAATTGCAATCACAATAAGAAGTTCGATCAATGTGAATCTTGCCTCTTTACCGGCATAGGAATGGGAACGCGTCTGTTTATCGGAATTCATTTTTAACCTCTTTCCATATAGGATTGTTTTTTTGGAAGGCCCAAGACAGCCGGGATGAAAAGTCATAAAGTCGCATTCAGTTCCACCTTATAGTCAACCGTCGATTCATGCGAATAAGACGGTATATCATTTTTCAGGATAAGCTCGACGGCCATTGTGCCGATCCGGCGTGCATTTGGAACAATGGAGGTGACAGGAGGAATGTGTTTCATCATGAATTCAAATCCTCCAAATGAAATCAGCGATGCCCTGGTGCCGAAGAGACATTGCCCGTGGAGGCGGGCCATGATATCCCTGCTGAAATAATCCGAGGATGAAAAAGCCAGTATTTTTTCTGAAGAAGAAAGAATTTTCTGTTCCAGCTCCGACATCAGCTCCACATCCCGCTGCGAGGAAACCAACACCTTGTCCCGGTAATAAATAGATTCCTCCGGAATGCCGTTTTTCATTAATTCCTCCTGGAAACGTGTGCACAACAGCCGGTTGCCGCCCCAGGGATTGGCATGTTCATATATAAAAAACTCACGGGCATTGGATTTCAATGCCAGCAGCGCCGCATCTTCCGCACATTTTTCAAAGGGAATGGAAACCGTTTTGACAGGTAATTCGCTGCGCCGTCCGGCAACGACGCACGGCATATTGCCGCAAAAGGGAAGAATATGCTTTTTTATCATGGCATCGGGATAAAGCATGTCAAGAATGAGTCCGGCTGGATTCCTGATGGATCGGATGTCATGGAGAAGATTCTCCATGTGCGAATCGGAAACCGAATGTCCGCGCAGGGTGAAGATTGTTTTCGGGAAATAAAGATTGAAACCTTGTTCCAAAGCCTTGGTCATCATTCCCTCGGAAATCCGGTTGATGAAGTTGTCGTGCTCCGTAATTTCTCTGGGCGCACGAAATGCCATGATCAATGTATTTCCCTCACTGGTTCCGGCAGAGGAATCCGCGACAAAATATCCTGTTCCGTCCCGCCTGATTATTTTCCCTTCTTGCGCCAGATCCTTGAATACCCGCAAAACTGTGATCTGGCTGACATTGTACTGTCGGGAAAGTTCACGGATCGACGCAATGCGGTCACCCGGCCTCAATGTCCCGCTATTGATGGAATGGCGGATTTCTTCGGTTATGATTTTGTATATTGGGACAGACATATCGCCTCATCTCCATTAAATAGTATTTCATCAGTAGTAATATTATATCTTATATTTTTATTTTGTCAAGAGCCTTTTTCTATTTTTTTTCATTTTTTATGAATGTTCATCGGAGCTATCCAGGCTGGAAATGAAGCTATTTAAAAATGAGAACATTCAATTGCAGTCCGCTGATTCTTTTTCAGGGGACACTTGAAATAATCCAGATTAGATGTTATAATAAATCCTATAAAAAATCAAGGGTTCAGTCAATTTCCAAAAAAGGGAGTAATTCATGGCGGGAATACATTTTTCCATTGCCTCCGACGTGGCGACGCATTGCGAAACACCGGAAGAAGTTGTACTCTACTTAAGAGCTTGCGGGTGGGAATACATTCAGCCGTCTGTTGCGTTTGGACAAATGCTGGTGGAGCGTGGCAGAACAAGTTGGAGCCACTTTCGCCGTTGGGCGGAATCCGAAGGGGTTCATTTTGAACAAGGGCATCTGTTGAATGGAATCGATTTAGCCGCTTCCGATCGCCTGAAACGGCAAGATGATGTGGAAAAAGTCAAACGCTGGTGCGATCTCTTTGAAGAACTTGGCATTATTGCCGGGGCAGTTCATCCCGGAACATGGGAAAGCATTTTCGGCAGTGTTCCCGTGGAGGAAACATTACAGTATCTGGCGGAGTCCCTGCATGAACTGGGGGAATATACAAAAGGCCGCCATCTCAGGATTGCCCTGGAAAATTGTCCGGACAGCGTCCAGTCTCCGGAAACCATCGTGCAAATGGTCAACTCGAGCGGGTGTGAGAATATTGGTTTCTGCTTCGATACTGGTCATTTGAATCTGACTGCCGCAGACCCCGGCGAATACATTCGGGCATGTGGGAAAAAACTCTTTTCACTGCATTTGAACGACAATTCCGGGCTTCATTTTCACGGCGAACTCAAGAAAGGGTATTGGTATCCAGACGATTTACATCTCTTTCCCGGCTTTTTCAAACAATCCGTGGATTGGAAAAAAGTAATTTCCGCACTTCATGAAATCGGTTATGAGAATGCTTATAATTTTGAGATTTCTCTTACGGCGCCGAACGAACAATATCGAAAAGCGGCGTTGCAAAATGCCGTAAGCATGGCAAAAACGATTTTTACTCCCGCGGGGGCTGATTCGTGGTGGCGCTGATCCGGCAAACAGCATGAGCCGGCTTGCCGGAACAGGGAGGTTCGGAAAAATGCTTCCCGCCTGTTCCCTTGAGCCTGAATTTTCCCTGATGTGAAACAAATTGTGAAATTTCCATGATTTTTTTTGATTGCATGCCTTGAATTCCATTTTTCGCTGTTCTATATTACGATTACACGAGCAATCTGAATCATGCGTTTACGAGGTGTCTGTTTATGCCGGTTACGATGAAAGATATCGCAATGTTGATTGGAATATCCCGCCAGGCAGTCGCGGCGGCGCTGGAAGGCAACGGCGGCAGCCGGGTCTCGCCGGAAACGCGGGAGAAGGTTTTGAAGCTGGCCCATGAATTGAACTACATTCCGAACGCAGCGGCACGCAGCCTGAAAGGCGGGACGACAAAAACAATCGGAATTCTGGCGTCGCCGGGAACGCCGTATTCCGACGCTGTTTTTGCCGAGATATGCCAGATATTGAGGTCGCACGGATACAGTTACCTGGCGGCGGACCTCATCCCGCAGATATCCGAATTGCCGCAGGTCTGCCAGGCGCTGGCCTCGCGGGGAGTGGATGGAATGATTGTCATAGGAGCTTCCAAGACGCCTCCGAAATATCTGATGCCCGATATTCCGATTGTTTTCTGCCGGACGATATGCGGTCTTTCGGATATTGACATCGATAAAGAGCAGACCGGCTATCTGGGCACGTCGCATCTGCTGGAGCACGGCCACGAGGCGGTCTCCTATCTCGGGATTCACCATCAAGGAATCAATCTCCGGGAAAGAGGCTGGCAAAGGGCGCTGCACACTCACGGAGCAAAGGGGACCCGGATTGATCTTCATACGCTGAAAGGTTCCGCGGAACAGCTGGAAAAAATCCTTCGCAAAGAAAAAGTCACCGCACTTTTCTGTTCCAACGATTTTCTGGCGGCAAAAGTTACCCGTTACCTGAGTAGGCGCGGCTGGAAAATTCCCGACGACATTGCGCTTGTCGGATGCGACGGCAACAGCTTCATCGAATACACCACCCCTTCCATTTCGACGGTCATTCAGCCTTTGCATCCGCTGGCGGAACAGTGTGTGGAATTGATTCTGAACCGGGTGAAAAATCGGATATGCGGGGTGATTCTGGAGAGAATCAACATTGCCCCCAGGCTCTGGACGGGCGGGAGCTGCGGCTGTCCGGAACATCCGTTCGATCTTCTTTTCCGCCTCAATTGCACGGGAACACTGGAAAAAGATTACCGACTGAATTTCAACATCAGTCTTTGGGATGAAACGGGCCGAAAAATAACCAAGACACCAAACCGGGGAGATTCACAATGAAAAAAATCCTGTTATTTTCAGGACTGTTCATGATGTTTTTCTATTCCGCAGTATGGGCGGAAGAATATCGCATCACCTGTAAAGTCACGGCGCCGGAAACGAAAAATGTCCTGCTATGCGACGGAGAGAAATTTTATCCGGTTGCGGCGGACGGCTCCTGCAATTTCACGGTCACAACAGACTGCGAACCGTTCGTCTACATTCTTTTTCCGGATAATATGCAGACAGCCGGGAAAAGCTCTTTCGCACTGACTCCCGGAGAAAACCGGATCGCTTTCCAACTGGAAAAGCGCAAATCCGTTCCGGCGAAATTCACATTCATTCATGGAAGCGACATCCAATACGACTTCCTGAAAAAAAAGGATGAACTGGCAAACGACATGGCGGAGATCCGCGACGTCATGAAGGAATATGACTGCGCCTTCATCACTTTTCCCGGCGACCTGTCGGAATTCGGGGAACCGGCGCAGCTGGAAAAACTCAGGGAGGAGATGGAACGCGCGGCTTTTCCCCGTTACCCGATCTGGGGCGGACATGACGGTTTGAAGTCGGAACCGAAGTTGAAAAACTTCACGAAATGTTTCGGTGCGCCGTACTACTCCTGGAACTACGGCGGGATTCACTTCATGGCTCCGGTGTCGGAATACCGGCTCCTGTCCCGAATGGAGCAGGAGCGCCAGTTCAAGTGGATGGATGCAGACTTCAAGCTCCTTCCTCCCGGGACGCCAGTTATGCTCGTAACCCACGATCCGCCCCGCATTGGGGAATATATCGAAAAACGCATCCGGGAAAACAATCTGCGTCTCCTGGGGTATCTGGGCGCGCATTACCATTATGACAATATCTTTTATTCCAACAAAATCCTTTCTCTTTACAATGCTCCTCTCCGGGCGCATGACACCGGAACGTTCACCAAAAAACTGCGCCTGATCGAATGTTCCGCAAAAGACGGCATTCTTTCCACACGTTCCCGTTATCTCAACCAGCGCAAACGAATCCATTCCATCCTCTGGGGAAAGCAAAACCTGATTGCCTTCGTTTACGATACAGTCCATGAGGCAAAACGGGTTGTCTGCCTTGACGGCAACGGGCTGCGGACGGAATTGAAACGCACAGGCGACTTCGTCTGGACGGCGGAGCTGCCGGGAGACCGTGCATATACAGGAAAACCGCTGACATTTGAAGTCGATGCGGGGCAGGGAAGCTGGTCGAAACAGATCGTGCCGTCCCATGCGCCGGAACTGCTCTGGTGCCATGCCACGGGAAACACGTTTTTCCGTTATCCGACCCCATCGGTCCGCGGCGATCGGCTCTTCCTGGGTTTGAGCGCGGAAAATCCGGATGGCGTTTCCGGAGGCGTGCTCTGTCTCGACAGACAAACGGGGAAACAACTCTGGCGGACATTGCGCGGGGTCAATATCTCCGCCGGAGTCGTCTCCGACGGGATTTCCGTCTATGCCCTGACCAATGACGGTGAACTGCTGACGCTGGACGCCAAAGATGGAAAACTGCTCCGCAGGCAGAATCTGGAAATACCCGGGGTAAAAGAAAGTCCCGCCTCATGGAGGCAGGCTCAGTCGCCGTTGTGTCTTGCCGAAGGAAAACTTCTGGTCCACTATTTTCACAACCGCGGCGGATATCTTCACTGTATCGATCCGGCAACCGGGAAAGCGCTCTGGAAGAAGCCCGCGTTTCTCGGTCCCGGACAGATGGCGCACGGCTTCAGCGCAAAACATGGAAGGCTCTTCTTCAGCGGCACGGACTGCTACGGCGTCCTGGACCTGAACAACGGTTCGGATATCTGGCGCACACAAGAAAACATCAAGTCCAGCGCCGGAGTTCCTCTGATAACGGATTCCGCCGTTTATTATTATCTGCGCAGTTCCTTGCGCAAGGTTGATCCGGCAACGGGGAAGGTGTTCTGGAAACTGGGAGTGCCGGGCAGCATCAACTCCATCGGCGGAATTGTACCGGCAGACGGCAAGCTGATCGCCTTTTCCACAAATGCCATCATCAGCATCGAAGAGGAAACGGGGAAACGGCTGAACCGTGTCAACCTTGAACCCCTCCCGGCGTCTTCCGGAGTCAAATTCCAGTTTCTCGCAAATACGTCCGCTCCCGTTACGGTCAACGGGAAGGTGATCGTGGCCGGGGACGACGGCACGGTGTACCGGGTCGATCCCGCAACAGCCCAGCCATCCCGGATTCTTTCCGCGGGAAGCGCGTTCAAAGGAGCGCCCGCCGTGGTTCAGGATATGGTTTATCTGGTCGGTTATGAAGGGAATGTCTATGCAATCCAAATCAAATAGAAGGAAGGAGAATTGGAAATGAATAAAAGAGAATTCACATTGATCGAGCTCCTGATCGTTGTTGCGATCATTGCCATTCTTGCCGGAATGCTGCTGCCCGCTTTGAACAAGGCGAGGCTCAGCGCACAGTCTTCCTCCTGTGTCAGCAATCAAAGACAGCTCGGTCTGGCACTGGTGGGGTATGCCGGCGACTGCAACGGGCATTTTCCCTTTGTTGACTATGACGGTATCGGCGGATCAAGTGTCAGAATCACATGGGCGTATTCCCTGAACTACACAAATTATGTAAAGAATAATAAGATCCTCTTTTGCGATGCGGCGGCTCCCGGTTTTACCTCCGCGACCGGCATGGAACGTTCAAGAAAGGACGGTCCTTACACCTGCATACGATATCCGAACTCTTCCTTGGAATATTACCGCTTCATCAACTACGGGATCAATGTCCACTATCTTGTGAGCAACCGGGGGTATTGGAACGGCAGTGATGGAAATGCACTGGTGACGCAGAAAATCGACCATGTGGTAAATCCCTCGGAGAAAGTTATGACCGCGGACGCCTGGGCAAAGACAGGATTCTACGGACGTTACATTGTTTCATCGAGCCTGCCGTCGGAAGCCAGCAACGGCATGAACGATTGCCACAACAACGGCACGAATATTCTCTGGTGCGACGGGCATGTGTCACAATGGAGAATGGCGCGGATAACGCTCCAGAACGGAACCACTGCCAATATCCAGAAATATTTCAACGTCCTGAAAAAGTAACGCAAGGAAGAATGCCATGCAGGAAAAACTGACGTTCGCCATTGTCGGCACCGGGAGCCGGGGAGTCTTATGCTTCGGCGAACTGCTGAAAAAGCGTTCCGACTGCACCATCAAAGCGCTCTGCGACCGGAACGCAATACGGGCGAAAATCGCAGCGGGAAAACTCGGGTCTCCAGCCATCTACACCGATCTGGAACTCCTGCTGAAGGAGGCAAAACCCGATGCGGTCATCATCACCACTCCGGATGCGTCTCACGAAGAGTGTGCGGTCAAGGCGTTGAAGCATAAGGTCAACATTCTGATTGACAAACCGCTTGCCACAACGGTGAAAGGCTGCCGGAATATAATCCGTGAAGCGGAAAAAAGCGGAAAAGTCGCCATGATGGGGTTCAACCTGCGTCATGCTCCGCTCCTGATGAAGCTGAAGGAAATTGTGGAAACAGGTGTCCTCGGCAGAATCTTCCTTGTGGAGAACCGCGAGTTCTACAGCAATGGACGCACCTATATGGCGCGCTGGAACGGCAGGAAATCTTCCAGCGGCGGACTCTGGATTCATAAAGGCAGCCACGATTTTGACGTCTTCAACTGGCTGTTCGGATTTCCGAAACCTTGCAAGGTTGCCGCATTTGCCGGCATGAACGTATTTATTCCGGACGGGTTTCCGTTCCCGCTGGAGAAGGACATTCGGCCGGGCCCCTGCTGTTCCGAATGTCATTATGCGGAGAACGGACTTTGCAAAGACGCATATCCGCATACCGAAGAAGAATGGAGCGGTGAAGCCCGGAAACTGGATGGATATGTGAAAGATTCCTGCATTTATCTTTCCGACCGGAGCGTCCATGACAACGGCTTTGCCATCGTCGAATACGAGAACGGAGTGCGGGCGTGCCACATGGAATGTTTCGTAACAGGGATGAGCGACCGTTTTTATACGGTTGTCGGAACTCTCGGACAGGCATCGCTGAGTCTTGCCGGTTGCACGCTCACGGTTCTCAAAAGATGGTCCAATGAGAAAATTGTCTATGAGATTCCGGAGCCCAGGGGCGGACATGCCGGAGCCGATCCGGGCCTTCTGGAAAGTTTTATCCGGGCCATCCGGGGTACGGAACCCAATACCGCCACATTCGATCAGGGAATGCTTTCCACCGCCATCGGAGAAGCCGCGGAACTCTCCCGTGCGGAAAACCGCGTCGTGTTCCTCAAAGAACTTCTGGACCCGGGCGAGGCCCCCCAGAAAGGCGACAGCGCCGCGATCAAACGTTATTTCAATGCAACCGTGGGAGAATAAGCCCGTGAAAACTCTTTTTTGTCTGCTTGCCCTGCCTCTTCTGCTCCTTGCGGATTCCGGTTCTCCGCAGTATCAGCGAAAATTTCCCCGGACAATGATCTATTCCCGGGCGCAATTTCAGTACAATCCCGTGCTGAATTACGGGGGAAGATGGGTCGACCGGCCGCTTCTGCTCGATCCGGAACTGAACGATCCTTCCCCGGATGGGTCCACTTCCGTCGCCGCCTTGAAAGCAATGGGAAGAAATGCCATGCTTTACGGGCTGGACGGTTTCGCGAGTCTTTCCGGAAACGGAACACCCTCCCTGATCCGGAAACTGGAACGGGCGGATATCCCCGGCTTTTCCCTGCTGCCGGAAGTGTATGCAAGCGGCGCCGGAGTTTACGATGCTCCCCTTGCAATTGCAAAGATGCGCAAGAACACGGACCCCGTATTTCTTTCCGCCGCAAAAAGCAGTCTTACTTTGAAGTTCAAAGGAAAAACGGTTATTTCCAGCTACAACGCGGACATGCGGCGTCCGCCGCAGTTCTGGAAAGAACTTCTGGACGACTACCGCCGGACGGAAGGAGACCGTTTTCTTTTTCTGCCTCTTCTGGAAATGCCTTGCGGACGCGCGTGGCATCACTGGCGGAAAGAGTATGAGGAAAACCGGATCATCGGCAGCAGACTTGAGGAGTTGAAAGAACACTTCCGCGCTTATGCGCGCGCCACGGATGGAATTTATCTGGCCTGCGCTCCGGTCCGTTCCAATGCGGACCGTCATACGGATATCCCGTTTTTTAAATTCATGATCCGGACTGCAACGGAAGTCATGTGCGAACCGGAATTCAAGGACAAACTTTTTGCAATCGCCGTCCGCCTCGGACACGAAAACGCCAGCCGTGTCGGCTATATCCGGGGCAGTTACGGCACCTGGTGCTATCGGGAAACCATGTCCGCCGCTCTCGCGGCCAATCCCGATCTCATCATTATCCCGGAATGGGACGAGCAAAACGAAAACACGAGTCTGCGCCCGACTCTTTACAATCTTTCCACATTCACGCGCATTACGCGCGTCTTTCGCGGATTGTCGCCCGAACTGCCCGGAGACGACAAGACCATTCCGAATCTCATCGTCAGTTACCGGAAAGTCGTCGCCCTGGGGGAAAAACCGGAATTTGAACTGCTCGGACTTCCTGATTCCGGTGGAGAAGTCCAGGCGCGTTTCCTGCTGCGCGCTCCGGACGGACGCGAAATCTTCCGTTCTCCTCTTTTTTCCTTTTCCGGGAAAAGCATGGAGGAACAGCGCTTTTCCATCCCTTCGGAAGAATGGGCCTCCCTGCCTTTCGTGCGTCCGGAACTGGAAATCCTGCGCAACGGAAAAGATACCGTCTATAGAGATGGACTCCAATCCATCAAGATTGAACCGGTTTCAAATTGCGACTATCAGTATGTGAAACAGCCTCTGCGCGACCTCATTTCCGCCCCGGATGTCAAAATCGAATGGAGCGGAAAGAACCGTTTGAAGGTCCGGTTCGATGCGAAGGAACCGATCGCTTATGCGGAAATTCTCGACGACAATATGCCGGTCTATACGGCAACGCGGGACGGCGTTCCCTACTGGATGGAGAGCGCCGGAGAACGGGTCTTCTGCATTCATTTCCAGAACCTGGGGGCGTTCAGTCACACTCTCGACGGAACCCTTTCCGTTTCCTCCGCAAACGCCCGCTGGATGAGAGACACGACTTTCGGACATCCCAGCGTCATGGGAAAGGAGTTTCGCGGAAAAACTTTGAAATTCAGGACGGTTCAGAAAGTGGGCGCCACCCGCTTTTTCCTGGCCCTTCCGCGGGAAGAGGCGGAGAAGGAACTCCTGCATATCGATGTCCCCGGCTTCTTCCGGTATGATCTGCCGCTTGCGGAAGTGCTCTCCGCCGGAGCCTTCGGCGTTCCCGGAAACTCCATCCCGGTGCTCTCCGTTTCCCGGCAGGATTTCCAGATGCTCCATCCGCCGAAATTGAACCGCCCGTCGGTTGAATTCGAGGCGACCATCTCCCCGCACAGCAAACGTTCTGTCATCCAATTGCAAGTGACCGCAAACTCGGGAAAAATCGGACGCAGCGCACCGCTCATTCTTACGGAAGCAAGTCGTGCAAAAGGAAAGATCAAGGTGTATTCCGAATCTAGCGGCAAACCCGTGCTCCTGAGCCTGCCGGAAGACCGGATTCCTGTCTTTGACTACCGTTTCGATCCGGCATCCGGTACCGTGCTCCGGACAAGCGAGGGACGCCGTTACTGGGGGATGGGCGGCGGATATCCCGCGCAAGTCAGCGGCCGCCTGGGCGCGGGGAACCGGGACAGTTCGGTTTTCATCACCTTGAGCGACTTTCCTGAAAACGCTGAAAAGACGTCGGCCGATCAGATGCAGGACGCATGGGGAATGGGGAAACCCGGACAGCATCTGGCATTGCCGAGCGGGGTGATTTCACGCAGGGCCGCTTTCACGCTCTCCATGGAACTCCTGCAAACCGATCCGAAAGGCGTTCAGACATTGCTGGATAATTGTTCCAGCAGCGCGGGCCTGTTGAAAATATGGACGGAAAACGGCGTCGTTTTTCTGGAACTGACCACGGATTCCCTCCGCGTTTACACATTCGACACAGGCTTGAAACTGTCGGAGAAACAGTGGAATAGGCTGATCTTCCATTACGGGCTGGATCACTTTGAGATTTCTGTCGACGGCAGGAAATTCGAAGGAAAATGCGGATATCCCGGACTGTACGACACCGCCGCCTCTGTCGGCGGCGGCAAATCGGGCTGGTTCAAGGGAAAAATCAGGCGGATCACGGTGGATTACCGCGAATGAATTCCTCCCGATGTTCAGCATTATGCCTGGAGCGGAATAGTTGCAAATTGGAGCAGGGCTGGTTCCGGCCGCTGTATCCTGCGAATCAGCCATTCACGGCCGCGCCGGAAGCCGCCGGAGATTGGATAGAACTGAAAGTTCCTCCCGGACCCCGGTTATTCTGGAATTCATATCGGAGTAAAATTGTTCCTTACTCCATTCCCGAACGGAATCCTTGTTCCTTTTCTTCTATCCAAATTATCCGAATCGGTTATTAATTCCAAACTCACCAACTTCCAAACTGACAAAAGCTCGTTAAAAATATTTTATGAAAAATAGTTGACTTTACAACTATTGGGTGCTATATTGGCCTTTATGAACTCAAAAATAGAGGAAGGGGGCATGATGGGATTCAATAAAGTCAATCATTTTGACGATTCGTTGCACGAAGCGTTGATGAGCGTCTGGTGGTCCGGAATCCTGTTGAAGCGGCAGGCCCGGCGGTTTTTCCGGGACCGGATTGCTTCCGAATCGCAGTTCAACGTGATGATGTTGCTCAAATATGCGGAAAAACCGTTGTCGCAACAGAACTTGAGCGAGCGTCTTCTGGTGGACAAATCCAATCTGACCGGCCTGATCGACAGTCTGGAAAAACTCGGCTTCGTGAAGCGCCGAAAATCTCCGGACGACCGCCGTTTCTACCGTCTGACCCTCACCGGGAAAGGTGCGGCTTTCCTGAACGAGGTCGAAGGCCCTTATCGGGAACTGGTCCACAAAATCATGTCGGTCTATTCCCCGTCTGAAATGGAACATCTCACGGAACTCATGGTCCGCCTTCAATCCGGTCTGGAGGATGCAAAATGAAACGGATGTTCACGTCTCTCTTCATTGCCGGGATAATACTTTTTCTGACCGGATGCCATATTGCCGGCGGCGATATGGCGGAATATTATTCGGAACGTTTTCTGCGGGAAAAGGGCGAACCGGAACGATTGATTCAGGCGATTCATGGACGGAAGCCGTTGCCGCCGGAAACCTTTCAGCGTCTGACGGATTATTCTGATCGTGCCGTAAATCGAATGTTGGCTGAAAATCCGGCGTGTCCGCCGAAGCTTTTGCAAAAATTTTCAGAAAGCCGCGACTGGTATGTTCGACGCGGCGTCGCGTGTAATCCGAATGCTTCTTACGACCTCTTGAAAAAACTTTCACGGGATTCCAATGATCAGGTGCGCGTTTCGCTGGGAATGAATCCCGCCATTCCGGAAGACATCAGAAATTATTTTGTTGATGCCGGCGATTGGTATGCGCAAGATGGATTGGCCCGGAATCCATCAACCCCGCCGGATATGCTTCGAAAAATTTACAACCGTTACAAGGAAAGTTCACAACACCGAATTGATCTTTCTTTCGCACTGAATCCGAAGTTGCCGGAAGATATCGCCCGCGATATTTATTTGCGTGAAAAAGATAGGAGTTTTTCAGTTGCCTTGCAGTACATTGCAATGAATCCGGCAACTCCATCTTCACTGCTGCTGGATATTTACCGCGACAACAGAAGTGATATCCGATTGATCCAATATGCGCAAAATCCGAATTGCCCGGAGGAAATTAAAGAGGATATCCGGAATTCCCATGATCATACTGCAAAGGAACTTCTGAAATGAAATATTCCGAATTAATTCCGTGGGGATATTATCTGGTCATGGGAACTGTACAGGGAGTTCCGGAGTTTTCCGGATGCCAGGGACAATGTAAAGACAATGCCGTCTTGCCGGATTATGAGTCCATGCCGGGGGTGAACCGGAGCTTTCAGCCGGAGCAATTTGCGGAAAAGTGGAAAGTGTCCGAGGCGGTCGCCCGGAAGATATTTGAACGGAACAGCAAACTTCTGGCACATGGCAGATTGATTTTTTTCAATCCGCGTTATACGGAGTTTTCCGATGCCCGGAAGCTGAAGAAGGACTTTTTTCATGGTCGCAGCGATGTATCCATTCTCGGCATTGGATTTGCAAACCCGGCTCTGATGAAAATTCCCGGATTCAAAAAATCGTCTCGGCTCGCTCCCGGCGGTGAATTTCTCGGGTTCGATCTTTACGGTTTTCATATTTCAGGGAATGAACATGACTTCAGCAACAGTTTGGACTGTTCGCTCGGCTGTCCCTTCCGGCATTGCGACATGGAGAACCGGGTTCCTTCTGAACTGAACATCCCCTTGAATGCGCATGGCCTTTATTCCGATGCGGAAAGCGCGGAACGGGTTGCATCGCATGTCCATGAACATAAACTCGGAGAACCGGAATTCTATGTTCCGTTCGGAATCATACGATATGAGGAGGGAAAATGAAGCTGTCCAGAATAATTCTTCTGTTGTCCGGAATGCTGATTTTGAGCGGATGTGCCTTGTCGCGGCAATCGGGTATTGGGCTTGGGGCCAGTTATCCGGAACTTCCGGACAACGAATATTGTTTCCGGAAGATCGCCGAGTATAATTCCTTTGTGGAAAATCCCGCCAACCGGAAAAAAACGGAAGTAAAATCAGAAGATGGGAAAACGTACATGTTCATTTCGGTATGGCCCGAATTTACACCGGAAGCCTATCTCGGAATCCTGCTTGGACGCCGGACCGTGGAGAAATATTCCGTCTGCCTGACCAATGCGCAGAAACGGAAACTCTGGAAAACATATGAAGTTAAACTGCCGGATTGTCTGCTGTGGGTGAGTGGCGGAACAGAGGCGGTCGGCCTCCAGGATTATTTTAATTTCCGGGATGAAACGCATCTGTCCATCGTCACCTTTTACTACAAGTCGTCGGACCGGGAAAAGTTTCAGATATGGCTGCGGCAGAATGTTCCGGTGGAAGGGCTCCCGCGCCGGAGTGCGAAAGAGAAATGAAATTCCTCTATTATTACATTCGTTCCATGCGGCTGTATTACGGTTTCGTAACCGGTGCGGCAACGCTTGCGGGCGTGTTTCCCGCGGTTTACAGTCGCGGAAACGGTTGGACATGGCGGGTTTTTCCGGTGATTGCCGTCGGGTTTCTGGCATGGGGAATCAACCAGATCATCAACGATTATAGCGACCGCGAAGAAGACCGGATCAATGCGCCGCACCGTCCGATGGTGTCCGGCAAACTGGCGCCCCATCCGGCATGGCTGCTCTCCTGTCTTCTGATGTTCTGTTTTGCCGTGATTTCCTGTTTTCTGACGGTATGGACGCTGCTTCCCATCGGGCTGGGATTCCTGTTCAACTTGCTTTATGCGCACACAAAGGGTATTCCGCTGCTGGGAAACGTTGTCTACGGTGTGTCGCTTTCCATGTGCACGTTGTACGGTTATCTCGGCGCGTCCGGAGGAGTCCGTGATTTTCGTAATATTACATCGATTCTGACCTTGTGCGGCTTTCTGGCCCTTTCGCATTTTCTGATGTGTCTCTACAGCACGCTGAAGGATGTGGAAGGGGATCGGGCCGCGGGAAAGAAAACGCTGTCCGTGATGATCGGAAACCGGAAAACGCAGAGGATCGCGGGAATCTTTGCCGCGCTGCTTCTGGGACTGTATTTTATTCCGGCCTTCATGATATGGGGAGACCCGGGCTATTTCATCATCGCCTGGGGATGGTGCGTGATTCTGGCGGCTTGGAACGCTCTGATGTTTGCCTCGGGCGAGATTCACCGTTCGACGAAATCCAACTGTCAGAGCTGTGCGGCCCAGCAGCTTCTTGTTTTAAGCCTGTATTCTTCCGCGGGTCTTGTCGTCATGCTTTTCTCGTGGCTGGCTGTGGAACTCCTGTTCCGGTGGTATCCTGATGAAAAAGAGTAGGTTCATTACCGGACTTCCGAAAGTCCTTTTTTATGCGCGCATGTCGCTGGGGTGCGCATGGCGTTTCCGTTCGGAGATTTGCCGTCTCGGACTTTCCGGATATCTCGGGATGCTTCGGCGGGCGTCGAAGTTTACGCGGCTCTTTTTCAAACACAAACTGCTGCGTCTGCCGTCCGGGGAATACAAGCTGGATTTCTATATGCCCCGGTATCCGTCGGAGGCGTTTTTCACCGCGATGAGCGACAAATTGCTCTGTCGTCCGCCGCGACCGGTCAGCGTGGTTTTCTCCATGACCAAGACGTGTTCTTTCCGGTGTCCGCACTGTTATCAGGGGCTGGACGATCCCCGGGAGTTGCCGCTGGAACGCATGGTGGAAGTCGTGCGAGAGCTGCGGGATTTCGGGGTGGCGGCGTGGGCGGTCGAGGGCGGCGAGCCTCTGTTGCGGTTCGAGCGTCTGGAGGCGGTGCTGCGGGAGATACAGGGGCTGGAGGTCTGGGTGAATTCCACCGGATTCTCCGCGACGCCGGAAAAGATCCGGCGCCTGGCCGAACTCCGGGTCACGGGCGTAATGAGTTCGATCCATTCGGTCGGTCCGGCAGAACACGACGCCTTTACCGGGGTTCCGGGATCGTGGCGCGGCTCCCTGCAATTCCTTGCCGACTGTAAACGCGCCGGGATGCTGACCGGCTTCAACACGGTTCTGACGGACGAACCGATCCTTTCGGGCGGGATCGACGGGATCATGAACCTGGCGAAGGAGCACGACTGCGACTACGTCCAGCTCATTCATCCCAAAATGTGCGGGCGCTGGAAGAACGAAAACTTCGATACCACCCGTCATGAGGAAGCTGTGAAGATCGCCTGTGCGGCGCAAGTCCGCTACAATTCGTCGAAGGAGAAACATGCGCCGATCCTGACCGCCCAGGTGTTCGAGGAGTCGCCGGAAATGCTCGGGTGCTGCTGTGGCGGAATCGACCGCTTTTACATCGGCTGTTCGGGGGAGGTCCAGCCGTGCGAGTTCGTGAATCTTTCCTTCGGCAACCTGAACGAAGTCTCCTTCGGGACTGCCTACAGCCAGATGCGCCGGGCGTTTGCCGTCCCGTGCGAAAACTGGATCTGCTGTGAACTCGCGGAGGAGATTGCCGCGGCGTTCGACGGACAATATCCGCTCCCGTGGAGCGTCACCGAAACACTGATCCGGAACCGGCGGAGTGGAAAGCCGACGGAAATTTACCGGAAAATGGGGATTTACCAATGAGAATACTCGTGCTGATCAATCCCTCTTCGCACGGCGGCCGCGCCTTGAAAAAGTGGGAGGCATTCCGGCGTCATCTTCCCGGCTGCGAGGCGGTCGTGCTGAAAAATATTGAGGAAGCGACCGAACGGGCGGCCGCTGCGTCCGGGTTCGACATCGTGGCCGCGTGCGGCGGGGACGGCACGGTCAACGCGGTCGCCGGGGGTGTTCTGCGGAACCCCGATCCCGCGCTGAAAATGGGCGTACTGTATGCCGGGACCAGCCCGGACTTCTGCCGCTTCCATCACATCCCGGCCGATCCGCTTTCCGCGGCGGAACTTCTGAAATCCGGCAGAAGCAAGCCGGTGAGACTGCTTGAAATCCGGCACGACGGAAAGACCTCGTATTTCGGCTGTTCGTGCAACCTCGGAATGGGCGCGGATGTGGCGGAACTGGCGAACCGGGTCCGTCCGTGGCTTGGCGACCGTTTCGGGACATTCTGCGCGCTGGTCCGGAACCTTCTGAAGTCGAAACGATACCATTATATCATCAACGGCGAGAAGCTCGACGGATGCAATCATCTTCTGGTCACGCGGATGCCTTTTATTGCGGGCGGCCTGAAACTTGCCCTGCCGGAACTTGCCGAAGACGAATACGCGGTCTGGTTTCTGCGGAATCTCTCCTTTTCCGGATGGCTGGGGCTTCTGCCGGATTTTTACCGGGGAACTCCGGCGGGGACGCTCCGAATCGTGTCCGGGACAACCCGGATCGTCTCGCCGGAACCGGTCAAAGTTGAATACGACGGCGATTTTCACGGGCATCTGCCGGTTGAAATTCGCGTTGCAGAGCATACATTACAGTTGATTGCGGGAGGCTGAAATGAAAGAAGATGATTTTATACGGATGTTCGGAGAAGTCCACGGCTCGAAACCGTATTCCTCCGATGCCGAAATTGTGGAGACGGAAAACGGGTTCGATCTGTATTCGATCGACGGTTTTTCCGAGACCGAGGACTTCTTTACGCGGACATCGCCCCGGCGGATCGGGCACAATATGGCGGTGGCCGCATGCGCCGATCTCCTCGTGTGCGGAGTGGCTCCGAAAATCTGGCTCCAGTCCTGGAACATCGATGATTCCAAGGGGGTGGAATATTACCGGGAAATCGCCGTCGGCGTGGAAGAGGTCCTGCGGCATTATGGAGCCCGGTGCATCGGAGGGGATCTCGGCACATCGCGCCCATGGAGTTGTACGACGCTGGTTCAGGCGCACAGTCCGAAACCGCCCGTGACCCGGATCGCCCGGGAACGCATCCCCTTCGATTTGTATGTCACCGGACCGCTGGGCGATGCCAACCTCGCAGCGTTCCTGAAACAATCTATGCCGGGGTTTGAACTCCGCGCTCCCGTTCCGTCCGACGCGTTGTTCGCCACTGATACCAGCGGCGGATTTTTCGACGCGCTGGAGAATTTCCGGCGGGTCAACCGCGGAATGGAGCTGCACATCGAGCTGACGGACGTCCTTTCGGAGAAACTCCTCAAACCGGACGTTCCCGGCCTCGATCCGCTCTGGACCCTGATCGGCGGAGTCGGGGAATACGAGCTTCTGTTCGCCGTGCCGAAGGGAAGTTGTGCCGACGCCGTCCGGATCGGCGAAGGTTCTTTTTCGGACACGATTGAAAACACGTTCCGCTTCTCTTACGGCGGAGAACCGTTCGGCCGGATGAAAAACGCGCCGCCCGACTACCGGGACATCCTATCCTCCCGACGGATCGAGGCGACCCGGAACTACATCCGGGAGATGCGGACGAAATGAAGTCGCTGTTTGAACACTGTTATCAATCCGCCGGGGCTGCGCCGCTCGACGAAAAGGCGCAGCGCCTGGCGCACGAACTGGCCTCGAATCCGCCGGATTATTACGACAGCCTCCGGATGGTCCTGCTGGAAGGCGTCCGGCCCGTGACGAAAGTCCGGTTCCCGGACGGGCGCGTCAAAGAGATGCTGATGCTCGGCAGCAACTCGTTTTTGAATCTGAATTTTCATCCCCGCGTGATCGAAGCCGAACGGAAAGCCGCGGAGCGGTACGGCTCCGGAGCGGGTTCCCCGCCGCTGTATGCCGGACGAACCGGTCTCCACGACAATCTGGAGGCGAAACTGGCGGAGTTCACCGGCACGGAATCGGTAATTCTCTTTCCCTCCGGATACTCCGGAAATCTGGGCGTGCTTTCGGGATTGTGCCGTCCGGGGGACGTGATCTTCGGCGACAGTTCGAATCACGCTTCGCTGGTGGACGGGGCGCGTCTTTCCGGGGCGGAACTGCTCCCGTATCTCCACCGGAACCCGAAGCATCTGGAACGCCTGCTGAAAAAAGGGTGTCCGGCGAAAGGACGCCTGATTGTGTCGGACGGCGTGTTTTCAATGGAAGGCAGCCTGGCGCCCGTCGACGAACTGGTCCGGCTGAAAGAGCGTTACGGATGTCTGCTGATGATCGACGACGCGCACGGATTCTGGGCGGTCGGCGAACGGGGCAGGGGGACGGCGAATCTGTTCGGAATGCGGGACCATGTGGACTTGCACTACGGCACTTTCAGCAAGGCGCTCGGGAGTATCGGAGGATTCTGCGCCGGGTCGAAAGTCCTGATCGATTATTTGCGTTATTACGCGCGGAGCTTCTTCTTTTCGAGCGCGATCCCGGCGACGACGGTCGCGGCGGTTCTCGAAAGCATCCGGATTGCGGAGGACGAGCCGGAGCATCTGGAAAACCTCCGGCGCAACCGTGACTTCTTCCAGAATGAACTGGAGAAATACGGCTTCGACACCATGGGAAGCCGTTCGGCGATCCTCCCGGTTCTGGTCGGGGATGAAACGAAGCTCGGGCGTTTTCAGTCGGCCTTGTTCGAGGCTGGAATTTTTACCAATATCGGAACGACTCCGGCCGTCAACGCGCGGAAATGCCGTCTGCGCCTGAATGTGATGTCCACCCATTCACAGGAACAACTTGGCTGTGCGGCGGCGACGCTGGCGCGGCTCGGGAAACAATTCGGGGTGATCCCATGAAACCTTTCCTGTTCCACCTGATTCTTTTTTTCTCGGCCGGACTTCTTTCCGCGCATGACTTCAATTCGGATTATATGCCGCTTTCTCTGCGCCGTTTTCTGCCGTCGGATCATCGTTGCCAGTATCTGGAGGTGTCGGGACACTACGGGGAATCCGCCTGGGGATTGAAGCCGCTGAAAACTTCATATCGGGACGGCTGTTTCGAGGCGGATTTCGGCGACAGCGTTGTGTGGCGCGGCAACGGGACAGTTCATGCTGTTCTGGAAATTCCATTCAAAGCGGAACATATTTTCATCAGCGGCTATCACCCGCTGGACAAGCTGCCGAATCCGGGGCTCGGGAAGACCGGCAGAATCCGGCTTGCCGGGAATCAGAGGCGGTTTCTCTTCTGGACCCTGCCGGAATATACCGCCTATTTCCATTATTTGATGGTGTATGATTTTCCGGCGCCGGGAGAAATCGGCATCAATTTATACAGCGATTTTCTGGAATTTCAGGGAGGAAAACCAATCCGCCGGGAATTACCCCCGGTGGTTCTGCGGCTGAAACAAGATGGAAAGAACTGGAAAATCATCCGGCAGCAAGAAAAAGACTCTCTGAAATGCCTGTCGGTAAATCATGATGAAGTGACCTTTGAACTTGCCGTGACTTCGCAAATCGTGAAATGGTTCTGTCAAAAAGAATTCACGCTTCCGCTTCCGACGCCCGCCCTGCCGGTCTTGTGGCAGGAATTCCTTGACGACTGGAAGCGCGAATGTCTGCTGCGCGAGGTGGCGTTCGCCTCCCCGAAGTGGAAAACACTGATCGCCTGGGATCGAAAGGAACTGATCGCCTTTCTGAACTCCCGTCTGAGCTCCCGGACGGAAACCCATAAACACTTCTGTTGTTTTTGTTACGCAAGGGAAGGGCTGGTGGCACTCCTGTCGCTGGAAATGCTGACCGGACGGCGTCTGCTTCAATATTCCGGACCCGATGAGGAATTGCGGAATCTGGTTTCCTATGCGTTGAAGAAATGGGCCGCGCCGTTTTACGCGGTTTCCCAAAAAGTGCTGGAGAACCCCGGCTTGATGGAAAAGGTTGCCGACTGGTATCTGGAAACGGGGAACGGGAAAGGTTCCGGGAAAGGCGTTGACAAATGAAACGGATTCTCGACGGCCTTCTGATTTCTCTTGTTTTTCCGGCTTTTTACATGGCGGCGCTGCTTCTGGCGATGACATTGTCCGCCCCGTATCTGGCCAGTCTGCCGCCTTCCAACGGCATTAACGGGACAGTGTTGTGGATTCAGTCGCACAAGAACCTGCTGCTGTTTCTGTGCGGCGGAATTCCGCTTGTCCTGTATCTGATCCACAATACCTTTTTTGTTCTGTTTTTCCGTCGATTATGGTTCGAGGTAAATCCGGAAATGAAGCACGTGGCAGTGAATCTTCTCTGCTGGGGAACTTTCTTTGCACCGGGCCTGATGCATCTCGCGGCGGCTTCCGGACCGGCTTGGAAACGCGGCACGAAAAGAGCGAAAATACTTTTCATTTTTGCGGGTGTTTTTGCCCTCGCCGCCTGGAGTCCTATATGGAAGTTCCTTCCGCTTCCGCTGTTGACCCACCTTGTTTTTTATGGAGCGATCGCATGGGTGATTTCTCTTTACGCGTTTTATCTGTCGGTGTCCCGGGAAAAGCCGTCGCGATGGATAAAATGGAGTTCCGCCGGATTTCTTCTGTCTGCTTTGGGAATGCTGGCCTGGATTTACGGAATGACCCTTTGCGCCGATTTCCGTTATTCCCGCGCAGCATCCGAACTGGCATCTCTCGGCGCTCCCGTGAATCGCGCCCAATACAACCGTTTCTTTCTAGATGGCGTCGCGCCCGGAAACGAGTCGAAAGAATGGGAGGAACTGCTCCGGAAAATACCGGAAAAGTTCCCGGATGGATTGCCGCTTCCCCATCGCCGCATGACCCCGGAACTTCAGGCGTGGAGGGATTTGTGCCTGGAACAGATCCGTCCCACGATGGAAAAGATTGATTCCCTGATTTTCCGGAAGATCAAACCGGAGATCGATCCGGAAAAGCCGGTTGTGAATTTTCAGATACCGCAGATCAACCAGGCTCGGCGGCTGATGAGCGTCTATTCCATGCGGATGCAGTCGGCGCTGGACGGAGAACATCCCGACAAAAACGCGGCGCTGGAGGATTTCAGGCGGAGCCGGGAGCTGCTGAAATTCTGCGAACCGGGGCTGATCGGCGCTCTGGCCGCCTGCGGCATTGAAGCCAACCGGATGGGAGCGCTTGCGGAAATGCTGGAAAGGACTTCCCTTTCTCCGGAGGAGTGCCGGAGACTGGATGCGGAACTCCGGGATGATGAAAAACTGATCCGCGCTTCGTTCGCCCGCAATTTCCGGATGGAGGCTTTCCTTCTGCCGGATGTGGCCGACATGTTTCTGGACGGAGAGGCTCCGGGGGCTGAAAAATATCCGTTCCGCCGCATGAACCGCGTGCTGGCCGCTCCATTTTATATTGTGCTGGTGGACACCAAAACATTTGCCTGCCGGAGTTTTGCCCATTTCATTTCGGAAGTGCTGGATTCTCCGCTGGATTACCGGCAGTTTCCGAAGCCCCTGCCGTGGCCGAAGGCAAAGGAATATCCAAATCAATTTTTGTGTGGAATGTTTCTTCCGGCTCTCGATTCCGCGGTTTCAGTGGAACACCGGATACTGTTTCGGATACGGGCTGTGAGAAAACTTCTGCGGGAGAAGGCGGGGCTGGAAACGGATTCCATTCGCGATCCGTTTGCCGATGTGCCGCTCAAAAGTATGCGCGGAACATTTCCGAACAAAGAGCGGCTCCATGGGGAAACCGTTCGCGGAGTCCGGATTTATTCTTTCGGACTCAACGGCGCGGATGACAAAGGTGAAAAGGATGATTCCGTCTTCGAATTTATACAAGGAGTGGTGCAATGAAAAGAACTCTGTTCGCGGCGGCCGGAGTGTTGCAGATTCTATTCTGGTCCTTGTACGTCCGGCAAGTTGCCCTCTATATGGGGAATAACTTTCCCGTCTGGTGTTACGGATGGCAAAACCCGTTCGGGTGGCCGATTGAATCCTGGTTGAACGGCTGGACTTTGCATTGGGCGCCGCTGCTCTTCAATCTGGCGGTGTTTTCGGGGTTGTTTCTGGTGGTTTGCGCCGCCGCGTTCTGTCTGTCCGGAAAGTCGCGGGAACGCTGTTTTCTCGCGTATGCCCTCCCCACCCTGCCGTTTGCTCTGGCGGGAATGATCATTTCGGTTGGTGAAATCCATCATCGCCAGTTTTTCCAGATGGTATTCCTTGGCAATTTTCTTTTTCCACTGGCATTCCTGCTGTTTTCCTGGTTCATCCTGTTCCGGAAAGGCATTCAATGGGGGCTGTCCAAACTGAGGTTGGAGGAGCCGTACGAGAATTATTCCCTGTATTCGAAATTGCCGCCGGAGGAACTCCGAAGGCGTCTTGCGGAGCTTTGTTCGCAAGACACTTTTTTCCCTTGGAGTGAACTCAAAGCCGTGATAAACCCCTCTTTCACGGTTTTCATTCTGAGGCAGCGACAGGACGGGCTGGTTCTTTTTCCATTGAGCCATTTCCTGAATTCATTTCGTGCGGAACTCCGGTTGAAAATACATCAACACGAAAACGGAACCCGGCTTGATGTTACGGCACTCATTCCGAAAGGCAATCGCACCAGCTTGTGGGGAATGTCCATTTTTCTGCTCCTTTTGAGTTTCAGCGGATTGTTTTTCGGTTTATGGCAGACGATATTTATCCTGGCTTTTTTCCCTGGAATGTTTGGAATCATCGGCTTGATCCGTTCGACGGCGGAACTGGAGCTGCCGGAGATCCGCCGCGGACTTGAAACCCTGCTCCGGAAGGTAGAGGAATCATGATGAAAATACTGATCACCGGCGCGGGCGGATACATCGGCTCGAATGCCGCGGAGTTTTTCATGAAACGGGGCTTCGACGTCACGGGAACCGTTCACCGCAAAACATCGGAACGCTTCCTTCGTTCCGGGGCGAAAGCGGTCGAAGCCGAGCTGTGCGATTCCGCCTCGCGGGAGAGGCTCTTCGCGGAGAAATTCGACTTCGTGATCCACATTGCCGCGCGGGCCAGCGACGTCGGGCGCGATGAACGGTTCCGCATTGCCAATTTCGAGGCGGTGAAACATCTTGCCGATTTGTCGATGCACAACGGTGTGAAACGCTTTGTCTACCTTTCGACGTCCGACGTCTACGGACTTCACGATTTTCACGGCGAATCCGAGGAGGAATTGGCGTTCGACCACAGCGTCCGGAACCCGTATCCGAAGTATAAAATCCTGTCGGAAGAGTGGCTGGCGGCCCATCTGCCGCCGGAACGTTTCAGCTGTGTCCGTCCGTGCGTGGTCTGGGGCAGCGGCGATACGACCATTACGCCGCGCGCGGTCGCTTATCTCCTGAGTTCTCCGTTCGTCATTCACTTCGGCAAATGGAAAGGACGCAACCGCTGGCCTCTGGCGCACGTCGAAAATGTATGCAGGACGCTGTACGCCGCGATGATCCTGCCGGAGGCCGGCGGCAAAGGCGTCACCGTGCTCGACAGCCGCCGCACAACGCTTTCGCAATTCTATCGGGACCTTGCGCGGCAATTCCTGCCGGGAAAAATGATCCGGGAAATCTGTCTGCCGGTCTGGACGGTGCGGCCCGCGGCATGGTTTTCCAGTTCCTTTTCCACATGGCTGAACCGGGATTCGCCGCTCTTCGATCCGTCGCTTTACGCGCTCGATACGATTGTGCACAATCTCGACTTCAGCAACGCCCGGATGCTGGACTGGCTGAAGCAATCCGGCGAGTCCGAGGTCTCATTTACGGGAGGCGGAACTCCATGCTGAGTATAATCTTTCCTTCAAGCGTCTGGTATACGGTCGGTGTTGCGTTTCTTCTGACCGGCGGATTTCTTTTTTTGCGGAATATTTCCCGATTCCACCGGGGGCTTCTTTTTTTCGGTGTCCTCTATTTTCTTTTCCGCACATGGATCGAAACGGAAGTCATGAAGGAGTATGCCGTTTGGGATGTTCCCATCCGGATAGATCTGCTGCTTTTTATTCCATTGGATATTTTGTGCATTTGGATCTGTGTTTCCGCGGTTTTGTTTCCATCGTCCAAAAATAGATTCATGGAGAAATATCATGCTTGAAAACATTATCACCTGCCTTTTCTTTATCACGCTTCCCCTTTTGCTTTTCGCTCACCCGAAGACACGCCGGAGGACCGGTTCATGGATCACCGCATGGAAAACGGTTCCGCTCGGATGCCTCGTGATGCTCATGGTTCCTACGGCGCTCTACGGAATCATCGAATTTCTGCGGTATGTTTTCGAGTTGTTTCCGACGCGTTACCTCCGGCATGGAGTGTTTCGTCTCGGGCTGGGTGCGTTCGGGCTTGCGCTTGGAATCCTGACGATCGTACTGCTTGCACGGTGGAACCGGCGGAAATTTCATGCCGAAGGAAAACGGTCGTGGCTTCCTTTCCCGGCGGTCTTTCTGGTATTTGCCGTCGGAAATATTGTGCTGTCGATCCTGTTTTTCATGTTCCATTTCATCCCGAATCCGGCGGATTACCGCGGCAAATGGGTTGCCTTTGAGCTGCCGAAGGAAAAGAATGTGAAGATCGCCTTCGAACAATGCGGCGCTCATCCTTTCCTTGCGGAATACAACTATCGGCTCCGCTTCAAACGGGAGGGAAAGACAGAGTACCGGAATCTTCAGATGAACACGGGCGGATGCACGTATTTCAACGTTTACCGTCTCAAGGACGGACGGCTCTATTTCGTCGACAAGGACAGCCGATACATCGTCGATCCGGAGAAAGGGGAAATTCTGTACGTCCTTGCGTATGAAAAACGCTTCTATTCCGTACCCTATCCGCGGGAAAAATTCAACGGCCGGGGATGGAGAATGGAATCCGGAAAGCTGATCTTTCATTATGACGGACGGAGGATCGAGGCGGTTCCGCTCGGGGATGAACTGGACGGAAAAGTCTACTACGGCCGCATTACCGACGGCTTTTATTCCGCATCCGAAAAGAAAGAATGGCCCGTCAGCGAGTGGCGGTCGGCTCCGCGATGACCGCATTTCGGGCGGACGCCGCCTCCGGACGGCATTCTTGACCGGAATTTTCCGGATCGGGAGTTGATTCTTCGATTCTTTATGCTATAGTATATGCCGACGTTCAAAAAAGAAGTTTTCTTCAGGGCAAGGTGACGCGATTGTTCGCGAAGTCCTTACCGGCGGTGACACATCCGGCAGACCATGGTGAAATTCCGTGACCGACAGTAACAGTCTGGATGAGAGAAGAAACAGAAGGCGCCGGAAAATATTCCGGTTCAACGAATTTTGTCCGCCTCCCGTTTTTTCCCGCTCTTCCATTCTGCCGCCCGGGGAAATGGATTTGCAGCAGAAGGAGGCTGAACATGGATTTCGAGTTCGACAGCGTGGATGCGGTCCTGGAAGACATCCGCCGCGGGAAACTGGTGATCGTCACCGATGACGAGACCCGCGAAAACGAGGGCGATCTGCTCTGCGCCGCTGAAAAAGTCACACCCGGCATCATTAATTTCATGATCACATACGCCAAGGGGCTGGTCTGCGCGCCCATTACCGAACAGCGGGCAAAGGAACTGGGAATCCTCCGGCCGCCGTCCACCGATCACTTCAAAACCGCGTTCACGGAGAGCTTGGACGCGCTGTCCGGAACGACCGGCATTTCGGCCGCCGACCGCGCCAACACCGTGCTGTCGCTGATCAATCCGGCCTGTAAGCGGACCGACTTCGGAATCCCCGGACACATCTTTCCGATCGCCGCGCGCCCGGGCGGCGTGCTCCAGCGAAGCGGGCATACCGAGGCCGCGGTCGATCTGGCGCGTCTGGCGGGGCTGTATCCGGCCGGCGTGATCTGCGAAATCACCAGGGAAAACGGCGAAATGGCGCGTCTGCCGGACTTGCTGGAGTTCAAGCGCGTTCACGGGACCAAGATTCTTTCGATCGCATCCCTGATCGAATACCGCCGCCGGACGGAGCACCTGGTCTCCTGCGAGGAATGCGTGAACCTTCCCACGGAGTACGGCACCTTCAAAATGTATCTCTACCGTTCGCTGATTGACCAGAGCTCCCATCTTGCGCTCGTGATGGGCGATGTCCGCGGCAAGGACTCCGTGCTGACCCGCGTCCACAGCGAGTGCCTGACCGGGGACGTCTTCGGGTCCATCCGCTGCGACTGCGGGGAACAGCTCCATACGGCCATGCGGATGATCGCGAAGGAAGGGTTGGGGGTGCTGGTCTACATGCGTCAGGAAGGCCGCGGCATCGGACTGGAAAACAAGCTCCATGCCTATCGGCTCCAGGACCAGGGCTGCGACACGGTCGAGGCCAACCTGAAGCTCGGATTTCCCCCCGACCTGCGGGAATACGGCATGGGCGCCCAGATCCTCCTCGACCTCGGCATCAAGGGGATTCGCCTGCTGACGAACAATCCGCAGAAGCTCATCGGGATCGACGGCTACGGATTGAAAATCGTGGAACGGGTGCCGATCATGGTGCAGCCGCAGCCGTACAACTCCCATTATCTGGAAACGAAAAAGAAAAAAATGGGACATCTGCTGGATTCTTCCGCAAAGTCGTGAGAAGCGGGTTGAAAGTGGAACCGGAAAAAGTTATATTACCGAATTACGCAAGAACTCAGGAAAGGGGTTGTGCAATGACATGTTGTGAGGGTAAGACGTATGAGGGAATGCTCTGTGCGGAAGGTCTCAAGATCGGGATCGTCTGCGCGAGATTCAACGATTTCTTTGTCAGTGAACTTCTGGGCGGCGCGCTGGACACGTTCCGGCGCATGGGCGGAAATCCGGCCGACGCGGATGTGGCGTGGGTGCCCGGCTCCTTCGAGATTCCGCTGGTCGTCTCCAGGCTCATGGACACCGGCAAATACGATGCCGTCATCGGGCTTGGCGTGGTGATCCGCGGAGCCACCGCGCATGCCGACTACATCAACAGTCAGGTATCGAAAGCGCTCGGCCAGCTCTCCATCGAAAAGGGAATTCCCGCCATCTACGGCGTGGTCACCACGGAGAACATCGAGCAGGCCATCGAACGCAGCGGCACCAAGGCGGGCAACCGCGGCGCCGACGCGGTCCGTTCCGCCATTGAAATGGCCAACCTGATGAAGTCCCTTTCCCGGAAGGATTGATGCGGGAGACTATGAACGACATTGAAGAAAATCACTCCGGCAAGGCCGCGGAAGGCCGAAAAGACCATAATGTGGTCCCGATGCTTCACTTCAAACGGCTGGGCCGCGAACTTGCCATGCAGTATCTCTTCCAGTGCGATGTCGCCGGGATGGAGAATTTCGACCAGAGCCTTGAAAACTTCTGGAAACAGGCGGAATGTTCCGGAGAGTTTCCCACCAACCGCGTGTTCCGCAAGGCCCGCTGTTATGCGGAGAAGATCATCGCCGGCGTGTTCGAGCACGAAACGGAGATCGACAAGATCATCCGCGATTTCTCCGACCGCTGGGACATCGAGCGCATGCCCGTGGTGGACCGCAACATCATCCGCGTGGCCATCTACGAACTCTACTATTGCCCGGACATCCCCGCGCTGGTGAGCATCGACGAAGCCATCGAAATCGCCAAGGACTTCAGTTCCGGCAAGTCCGGAATCTTCATCAACGGCATTCTGAACGGCGTCAAGGATTCGCTGCCTCCCGGGATCAAGACCCCCGGCACTGTGAAAAAAACGGAGAGCAAGGAAGGACACTGATGGCCATTTTCGATACTTTCAAACGCGGCCTCATGAAAACCGCGGTCGCGCTCGGACGCGGGATCGGCGGTCTCTTTGCCGATGTGAAAACATGGGATGACGCCGCTTTCCGGAAACTGGAAAAAGAGCTGATTCTGGCCGATTTCGGCGTAACCGCCTCCCGGAAGATCGTCGAAAATCTGCGCGACCGTTACCAGCAGGGAAAACTCAGCGGCGCCGACGACATCCTCCAGGTGGCGCAGGCCGATCTCTGCGCCATGCTCGCGGCGGGGACGCGCCCCATGCATACCGCACCGGAAGGCCTGACGGTGGTTCTGATGGTCGGTGTGAACGGCAGCGGCAAAACCACAACGGCCGGAAAACTGGCCAGCCTGTGGACTGCCCGGGGCAAGAAAGTCACGCTGGCCGCCTGCGACACGTTCCGGGCCGCCGCTGCGGAACAGCTCAAGCTCTGGGGGGAACGCACCGGCTCGCAGGTGGTTGCCTCCAACCCGGGCGCCGATGCCGCCGCGGTCGCGTTCGACGCCGTTTCCTCGGCTCTCGCCCGCGGCTCCGATTATCTGGTCATCGACACGGCCGGGCGTCAGCACAACCAGAAAGGGCTGATGGAGGAACTGGCGAAAATCCGGCGGATCATCCGGAAGCGGATGCCCGACGCCCCGCACGAAACTCTCCTCACGCTCGACGCCAGCATCGGAACCAACGCCATCGCCCAGGCCCGCGAATTCGCCGCGGTTTCCGGCGCGAGCGCGCTCGTCCTGACCAAGCTCGACGGCACGGGCAAGGGCGGCGCGGCGGCCGCGGTCCAGGACGAATTCAAGCTCCCGATCCTGTTTGTCGGACTCGGGGAGACTCCCGGCGACTTGCAGCCGTTCTCTCCGGAACTGTATTCGGAAGCGATCTTTTCCTGCAAGGATGTGAACCGCTGACGGCGGAAGGAAAGGGGAAAACATGATGACCGGGGATGTCTTCTGGATGAAAAAAGCGCTCCGCTGCGCGTTGAAGGGGAGGGGGACCACCAGCCCGAATCCCATGGTCGGCGCGGTGATCGTCCGAGACGGCGCGATCCTGGGCTCCGGACATCATGTCCGTCCCGGGGAACCCCATGCCGAGATCAATGCCATTGCCTCCTGCGGAGGCGTTTCCCTGAAGGGCGCGACCCTGTATGTGACGCTGGAGCCGTGTTCCTCCTACGGACGGACGCCACCTTGCACGGACGCCATTTGCACGGCGGGAATTTCCCGCGTCGTGTTCGGCTGTCTCGACCCGAATCCGAAGCACACCGGGTGTTGCCTCCCGATTTTCCGCAAAGCCGGAATCGAGGTGGAGTATCCGGTCTGCGAGACGGAGTGCCGCCGTGTCAACGAAGCCTTTTTCAAGTGGATGCGGACCGGGAAACCGCTGGTTCTGCTCAAGATGGCGCAGACTCTCGACGGCCGCATCGCCACGAAGAACGGCTGTTCCAAATGGATCACCGGCGAACCTGTCCGGCAACGTGTTCAGGCGTTGCGGAAACAGGCCGATGCGATCATGGCCGGAGCCGAAACCTTCCGTCTCGATTCCCCCGCGTTCACGGTCCGCTCGAAAAACGGCAATATCCTGAAAACGCCCCGGCGGATCATCGTTACCGATCATCCGGAAGCCTTCGACAAGCCCGGCTGGGAGTTCGTGACGCTCCGGAGCCAATCCCAGTGGGACGCATTTTTCCTCCGGCTCGGGTCGGAAAACGTCACGAACCTTCTGATCGAAGGCGGCGGGGAATTGGCCGCGTCGGCGCTCGCGGCGCATGTGGTCGACCGGATCGAATTCCACATCGCCCCGAAGCTGCTGGGCGGAGTTCACAGCCGGGGAAGTGTCGGCGGACCCGATCCGGAAAGCTTGGACGGCGCGTATCTTCTGGATCAGGTGGAAATCCGCAAATACGGGAACGATTATGCGTACTGCGCAGCGGTGAAATATCCGGAAACGGAGGCGTGAATCATGTTTACTGGACTGATCGAAGCGACCGGTACTTTCCATTCGGCATCGCTTTCCGGCAAGGCCGGGAAACTGCGGGTGGAATCCCGCAAGCATCTGGAAGGGCTTGTTCCGGGCGAGAGCATTGCGGTCAACGGGGCCTGCCTGACCTTGGAAAAAGAGGCAGGGAACCGGCTGGAATTCCATGTGATGGAGGAAAGTTTCCGCCGTACCAATCTGGGACTCCTGCACCGGGGCGATACCGTGAATCTGGAGCGGGCGCTGGCGCTGGGCGGGCGTCTCGGCGGGCATCTCGTCAGCGGCCATATCGACGGCACGGGCGAGGTTCTTTCCCTCGGCCGGAACGGCGACGATACGGTTCTCAAGATTGCTCTCTCCCCGGAACTGCGAGGCTGGATGGTCCCGAAAGGCTCCATCGCCGTCGACGGCATTTCCCTGACCATCGCCGCGCTGGACGAGGCCTTTTTCACGGTCAATGTGATTCCAACCACCTGGCGGGAAACCAATCTTTCCTTCCGCAAGGCCGGGGACGTCCTCAATCTGGAATGCGACCTTCTCGGAAAATATGTGCTTTCCATGCTGGAACGCATGGAACTGAAAAAATCAACATCACCGCTTACTTTGGAGACACTCCAGAATGCCGGATTCGGAACCCGTTAAAAATGTCATCCGCCTGCGGGACTATTATCCGCAGCTTCGTTTCGGCTTTGCCGCGGCGCGCACCAATCTGCCGGTTTCGCGTCTGTGCGAATGCGCCGACCTGAAATATTTCGAGGCGATCGAACTTCACCGGGAGCAATATGACGCCCTCCCGGACGCGGAGCGCGCCGCCTTCCTCCAGCGCTTCAAAATCCTTCAGGCGGGGAGCATTCTGGAGACACCCCTCGCGTACAACATCCTGAGCGCTCCCGAATCCATGCAGAAGGATTTCGTCCGGACGGTCGCCGCCGCGCTCCGTGGTTTTGCCAAAGCCGGGATCGAGTGCGGGACGCTTCATTTTTCCGTGGCGTCGGCGCTGGAAGACCCGGTCCGCCGGAAATCGCTGGAACGGATTCTCCGTCATCTGGCCCCGGTTCTCCAGGAGACCTCCCGGACCGTGTTGCTCCCCGTCCGGATTCCGTCGCAGAAGGAAGACGGGATTGCCGTTCTTTCCGCATTTCTGCGGGAGAGGATGATCCCGAACCTGAAAGTCCGTCTGGACCTGTATCCGCATGAAATGGCGCGCGATTTCGATCCGGTCCATCTGGCCGGGACGCTGCGGCTGGAAACCCGTTCCGTGCTGTTCTGCTACAATGCGGATTGCGGAAACCGGCTTGTCCGGGCGCACCTGATGCCCTGGCTCCGCTACTTTGCGCTGGTTTCCTTCACCGGCCCGTTTCTGGTCTGTCCGTTTTCCCGGGACAACCGTCTGGCTTCCGTCGAAGGCGAGGCCTTTTCCAGGCTGGCCGGAGAGATCAAAACGCTGCACGAATAAAATTTTTGTTTCGGTCAGGTCATCCATGTTGCAGAACATCGGGGGGATTTCGCCTGACCTTGTACGGTTCACAAGCGGGCCGGATGCAAAAACAGATAGGTTCGGGACTCCGTTCCCGAACTGAAATTCAGTTCGGCAGGGGACTGCCGAACCTACCGGAAAAATCTTCAAATGGGGGCGGCGGTGAACCAAAAAGGAATAAGATTTTTACGTTTCCCAGTGCTTTACAGTTCGATCCGGCGAATGCGGAGGTCCTGAAGAACGGTGCTCCCTTTTCCGCCTCCGCAGCAGTAGGCAAGCAGCAGAGCGTTGTCGTCAGTGAAAAGCATTGCGATATAATATCCGTGGTCCGGCTCGGATTCGAGCATCCGGTGGGCGTGCCAGGTCTTGCCGTCGTCCGTGCTGCGCGCCATGACCAGTGGCGTGCGCCTCCAGCTTCCTTCCTGCGGCGTAATGTTCCAGCGCGGATCGATGTCCGCCCAGACCGCAAACAGTTCACGGGTCTCCGGATGGGCTTTCATGGAGAGCGGAGAAGACATGGAGGGGAACTGGTGTGCGCGGAAAGGCGTCCCCCACGTGTCTCCGGAGTCTTCGGAAAAACTGCCGTGCTGGGCGCCGTCCGAGGTCCGGAACCACGAGAACAGCCGTCCGTCCGAGAGTTCGATTACGCCGGGTTCCTGGTAGCCGGTCGAGATTTTATGGGACAGCGGCAGCACGAAATCCTTGGATTCCCGCCAGTTCTGCCCTCCGTCGTCCGATAGATAATAGACTGCGATGGAACGGGAATCGATTTCGAATTTCTCCCCGTTCGGATTCCGGAAACGGTGAAAGGAGACCGGCACGGCAAGACGTCCGTTTTTGAGCTGAATCAGGCGATCGTTGTTGACTACCAGATAGGAAGGCGGGAGCTTCGTAATGTCGATGGCGGGAGACCATGATTGGGCTTCATCGGAGGAAAAATGAATCCACGGGCGGCAGTCGACGCCTCCGCCTTCGCCTTCGAACGCGCTTTTCCGCAGATGGAGCAGGGCGATCCGCCCGTCCTGAAGCCGGAGCAGGGAAACGCTCATGACGTTGAGAGAATCATTCTGAAGCAGAATCGTATCTTCGGAACTCCATGTACGTCCGTTGTCCGCGGAGAATTTTGCCGCGAGGTCCGCTGTGGCATGATCGTGCCAGGAATCGCCCCGATAGCGGGTATAAACGAACAGAATGCGTCCATCGTTCAAACGGACAAAACTGCCTTCGGAATTGCGCGGATTTCCATCGTGATGCGACAGATTGAAAATCGAATCCATCGGATGCCTCCTTTGAAAAAATACTGAATAAGTGTATTATGTCCAACATTATAATCTTAAAATAGGAAAAGTCAAATGCGGAAATGAAAAAAAGCCGCATTTCAGAAAACTTCTTCCGAAACAAGGTAATTTCCGTCACAAAGCCCCATGACCGGGACGCGTGAGAAATCCCGAAACTGTGAGCTCGATATCTCACGCAGGAGACACTGTTTTCAAAAACAGTATCCGTTCAGTTATTTTGTTGGAAAACTTTACTGCATGGGATTGACATTTTTGTTTTGTGAAATATGCTGAAGGAATTCAATCCCGCGGTGAAGTGCTATATTGTCGAACCGGAAACCTGCGCTGTATACGCGGGCCGGGAAATAACCAATGCCAACCATAAAATTCAAGGCGGCGGCTATTCAATGCCCGAACTCAAATTCATTTCCCGGGACAGAATCGACGGTTTTGTGAAGATCAGCAATGATGAGGCGATCCTGACCGCCCGGCGTCTGGCGCGGGAAGAAGGCATCTTCGCTGGCTTTTCTTCCGGAGCGAATGTCTGTGCGGCAATGAAACTGTTGCAGGATGAGTGCAAGGGAAAAACGATTGTCGTCCTCTGCTGCGATTCCGGGCTGAAATATCTGAGCACTGATTTATGGGAAGAGATGACATCATGAACCCCGCACTCCTGTTGGGCGGGATGATCCGGGAATCCGGGCGGAGCCGCCGCACCGCGGCAATCGGGCTCAAGCAACGCAAATAGTGCCACAATTCCCCCCGGTCCTCCGGATTTCCGCTGACATATTGCGTGCTTTCTCCGTAATGCGTCAGATGGTGTGTTTAAAGTCAAGGGGGAATTTTCATTTTTCCCGAAAATTTTGCTGAAAGGGGCGATTTTCAATGACCATAGAGCGAAGGATCAAAAGAATTTTCCGCATACAAGCACACTGAGCCGTCATAGGTTTTTTCCCTTTTGCAACGAGTCTGTCGTGAAATGTCTTCAGTTCGGGGAGTCGGTTGACGGCGGTCATAGCCGCCAGATAGAGGTATTTGCGGACAAGGGGAGAGCCCTGTTTGCTCAACTTCGATTTCCGAATGCTGGAACCGGAATGACAAAGGAGAGGATTCATCCCCGCCATGGCGGCCAGTTTATTTCTGGTGGAATAGTCTTTGAAGGACCCCAGTTCAGCGACCAGAGTGGCAGCGGAAATAACGCCAATTCCGGGCATGGAATCCATAATCTCCACTTCCCGGCGTAATTCTTCGTGTTCTCGTATGAATTTTTTGATCTGTCTTTCGAGGTCGTCAATTTTCTTCTCGTAATGCTTCAAGGTAGCTGTGTTCATCCGTTTAAGCATTGGCTCGCTGATCGTTCCCTGGAGGTTTCGCAGCGCAGTGGTCTGGACGGTATAAAAGTCACGGAAACGGCAAAGTTCACACAGTGCGGCATAAATTTTCCGGGAAATGATTTTGAATTCAGGAGTCCGTTCACTTCCATATCGGGCAATCGCCTTTGCATCGAGCTGATCCGTTTTGTTTTTCAGGTTGAGGCTGGTTCGGAAGGATGCGATTAACGCCGCATTCACAATGACCGGACGCAGGGAAGGCCTTGATTCGAGGAAAAATCCCTCCAGATTGCGGGAATAAGGTCCGGTGGACTCCATAAGGACACGGGGTTCCAGAGAAAAGGGAAGCTCTGTTTTCTCCTCCAACGCGAACTTTGAACGGTATGCGTTCTCAAAGGAAATCGATTGGGAATCCAAATAACGGAGGAATTTAGAAACGCCTATTTTTGAATTCTCAAAAGTCTGGGTAGAGAGGCCTTCGACATTTTTCTTTTCATGGAATCCATCCACAGGTGGAAAATCCGTGCATGCGACAAATTCTTTTTTCGAGACATCCAGCCCAATCCAAATCGTTTTCAGACCCATTTTTTCTCCTTCCTTGAATGTTTTCAGTTGCCGTGCTACTGTAAAAACGAGCCCATCCCGTCCAACTTGCCGAATGCGGACCTTATGTCCAAGATGGTATGTACGACGCCTGGAGCTCGGTAGCGGAAGAACCGCACTTTCTGACGCACGGGGCAAATCCCCAAGTGAAATTTACGTGCCGGTTCTTCCGCGATTTCTTTCGTTAGGTTGTGTCGTCAATAGAAGCGTGCTATATTATACAGACGTCAGAATGGAGGTATCTGAAGATGACGAATGCATACGAGCGACATGATATTTCGGATGAATCCTGGACAAAAATGGAACTTTTGTTGCCGGGGCGCAAGGGAACTTGGGGTGGAAATGCCCGTGATAATCGGCAATTTATCAATGCGGTATTCTGGATTTTACGGACTGGGGCGCCCTGGCGGGACTTACCTCCGAGTTATGGTGATTGGAAAAATACGCATCGGCGCTTTTGTCGTTGGCGCGAT
>MWCA01000044.1 GCA_002069785.1 Lentisphaerae bacterium ADurb.Bin242
TTGCCACCGCCGGTGGGCATCAGCACCAGCGCATCGCCACCGCCGATCAGGTGGCCGATGATATCCTCCTGCGGCCCGCGGAACGAGGGATAGCCGAAAACGCGGCACATCTTTGCGGAATTGTTCAGATACTGGACCGGGCCGGGCGTTCCTTTGAAGCGGACTTCCTTTCCCAGGAGGCGTCCCATCTGAAGCGCGGTCTGTTCGACGGAGGCGGTCTCGGGTCCGGTCACGTTCAGGATCGTGCGGGGATTTGCGCACAGTTCCAGCGCGCGCAGCGCATTGGAATTGGCGTCGCCCTGCCAGATCCCGTTGAAAAACCCGACCGTGTGATCGACCTCGCGCCCCTCCCAGATGCTCCGTCCGATGTCGTGCAGAACGCCATAGCGCAGCTCGATCGAATAATTCAACCGGAACAGCAGCAGTTTCGTGCCGGATTTCTGCGAAGCATATTCGAAAATCCGCTCGCGCCCCAGGCACGACTGCGAATAATCGCCCACCGGGGCGGGCGCGACCTCTTCCGTGCATCCCCCCTGCCCCGCGCCCGCCAGCGGATACACGCAGCCCGTGGAAAACGCCACGATCCGGCTCTCCCGGAAATGTTCCGCCGCATACGCCGGCGCCAGGGTGTTCATCGCCCAGGTAAGCGCCTCGCTTCCTTCGGTCCCGAACTTGCGCCCGGCCATGAAGATCACATTTTTCACTTTCGGAAGGGCTTCGACCTGTTCACGTTCCAGCAGATCGCACGGAATCGTTTCGATGCCCCATTCTTCGAGCTTCGCGCGATCCTCCGCATGGGAGAAACGCGACACGCCGAACACTTTCTTTTTCACATTCGCCGTGCGGATGGCGTTCACCGCCAGACGTCCCATGCTGACGCCCATTTTTCCGGCAATTCCGAGGATCATGATATCCCCGTCCAGCCGCTTCATGGTCTCCGCCAGAGCCTCCGGCGGAACCGCAAGAAGCTCCTCCAGCGCCGCCACACTTTCGATCCGTTCCGGCCAATTCATACAGCACCTCCGTTGAAATGATGAAAATAAAACCAACTGTTTGTTTTTATTTTATCACAGGAACGGAAAAAGTCAAGGCCCGTTTGAAAAACTTCGACGGGTTTTTCCGACCCTGACGCCGCATCCTTGATTTTTCCATCCGGGCGACCGAATATTTTTCCTTTTTTTTAGCGGGCTCTATGGAAAAAAATAAAAAGGCGGGTTATATTTATTGACTTTATTGATCATGGGCGGAATCGCTTTATGGAATTATAAAAATCGAAAAGGTGAGTTATGTCTCTGGAAACATCGCTTGAAAAAGTTCAGATCGAAGTGAAGGAAATCGATTCCTGCACCCGGAAAATGGAAGCCAAATACAGTGCGGAACTGGTCGACGCCGCGTTCAGGGACGCCGCGAAGGAGGCCGCAAAATACGCACAGCTTCCGGGTTTCCGCAAAGGGAAGGCTCCCCTCGGTCTCGTGATGGCAAAATACAAAGACTATATTCTCGATGACGTCACCAAGATGCTCCAGCAGAACGCCTTCCGCAGACTTTCCGAAGACAGGAAGCTCGATATCGTTTCCTTCGGCGCCATGAACGCGCCGGAAAAACCCGCCCAGGGTAAAGAATACGCCTTCTCCCTCGACGTGGAAATCGCCCCCTCCTTCCAGACGCCGGAATACAAAAACCTCGCCATCGCAACAGAACCGGGCGAAACCTACGAGCAGCACTATGCGGCCCAGCTGGAATACGTCAAGAACCTGTATGCCGAATTCCTGAATGTGGAAGACCCGGCGGTCCAGGGCGACATGCTCAAAGTTTCCTATGACTCCGACTTCGCCCTCCCGGAAGACGCCTCCGCCTCCCTCAAGCGCGCGGTCAAGGCCGAAGAGGGCTGGTTCTATCTGAACGAACCCGAACAGATTCCGGGGCTTCTCCAAGCCATGACCGGCGCGGTCAAGGGCGGGGAATACAAATTCACGGCCGATTTTCCGGCGGACTGGCGCGAAGCCGCGCTGGCCGGGAAAAAGGTCAACTATACGGTGAAAGTGGCGGAAATCCAGCGCCGTGTTCCGATCGCCTCCGAAGAGAAACTGGCGGAAAAACTCGGCATGGAAAACGTGGAAAAACTTCACGAATTCCTGAAGAACAAGACGGAAAACGAGCTGGAACAGGCGAAGAAACAGCAGGTCAAGGCCAAGGCCGCCGAGATTCTCCTGGGCGCGGTCCCCGACTTCGAGCTTCCAAAAGGACTGCTTTCCATGTCCACGCAGCGCGAATTCTCCCGCATCGCCGAACAACTGGTCCGCAAGGAAGAAGACGTCGAAGCCTTCAAATCGGACAAGGAAAAGCATCTGGAGAAAGCCAGAACGGAAGCGTCCAAAAAGCTGAAAAAGATGTTTGTCCTCCGGAAGATCGCCGCAGCGGAGAACATCACGGTCTCCCAGGAGGAAGTCGATCTCCAGATCCGCCACATGAGCGCCTATCTCGGCTACAAGGAGAAGGAAGTCCGCAAAATGCTGGAGAGCAACGGCGGCTACAGTGAAATCCAGTCGGACATTCTGATGGATAAAGTCATCGATTTCGTGGCGTCCCAGGCCAAGGCCTGAGTCCTTCCGGAAACCGTCTCAACATAAAGGAGCTGACACATGTTCAACAACTACACCATACCGATTGTCGTGGAACAGACCGGCACCGGCGAACGGGGATACGATATCTTTTCCCGTCTGCTCAAGGACCGGATCGTTCTGCTCGGAACCGAGATCACCGACGCCTTCGCCAACCTCATCATCGCGGAGCTCCTGTTCCTTCAAAGCGAGGACCCGAAGAAGGACATCGACATGTACATCTGTTCGCCGGGCGGCAGCGTGACCGCCGGACTGGCCATCTACGACGTGATGCAGATTCTCTCCTGCGACGTGAAAACCTATTGCGTCGGCCAGGCCGCCAGCATGGGCGCGGTGCTCCTCTGCGCCGGAGCCAGAGGCAAGCGCTACTCCCTTCCGAACTCCCGCATCATGATCCATCAGCCGTGGGGAGGAACCCAGGGAACCGCGGCGGACATCGACATTCAGGCCAAGGAAATCCTGAAGCTGCGCCAGAAGCTCAACGGGATTCTTTCCTTCCATTCCGGCGTTCCCCTTTCCAGAATCTCCAAAGACACCGACCGGGATTTCTTCATGTCCGCCGAGGAAGCCGTCAAATACGGGATCATCGACCATGTCCTTCCGCACCGCGAACGTCCGGCCGAAACGAAGAACTGATTTCTTGAAAAGGATTGAGAATGCCACGGAATAAAGAAGATTGCTGTTCCTTCTGCGGACGCGTCGGGTTCACCCCCGAAACGGGACCGCTGATCAAAGCCAACGACCATGTGATGATCTGCCGTTCCTGCGTGGAAGCCTGCCAGCAGATTTTCCAGACGCAGGAAGAGGAAAAACCCGTCTCCGGAAACGCCGGAGGATTTGCGGACCTTCTGAAAAAACCGCTGCCGAAACCGGCTGAAATCATGGCGGAACTGGACAAGTATGTGGTCGGACAGGAAGAAACCAAGAAAATCCTCTCGGTGGCGGTCCACAATCATTACAAAAGGCTGCTCAAGCACGGAACGGAGTCGGCAAAAGGCGTTGAAAAAGAGTTCCCCGATGTGGAGATCGAAAAAAGCAATGTGCTCCTGATCGGCCCGACCGGGTCCGGAAAGACCCTCCTCGCCAAGACGCTGGCCCGCATGCTGAACGTGCCTTTCTGCATCACGGACGCCACGACGCTGACCGAGGCCGGATACGTCGGGGAAGACGTCGAAAACATCATTCTGCGTCTGCTCCAGGCGGCGGACTTCAACCTGGAACGGGCTCAGGTCGGGATCATCTATGTGGACGAGATCGACAAGATCGCCAAAAAAGGCGAAAACGTCTCCATCACGCGCGACGTTTCCGGCGAAGGGGTGCAGCAGGCGCTCCTCAAGATTCTGGAAGGCACGGTCGCCAATGTCCCCCCCAAGGGCGGACGCAAGCACCCGAACCAGTCCTATATCCAGGTGGACACCACCAACATCCTGTTCATCTGCGGCGGAGCGTTCGTCGGACTGGACAAGATCGTGCAGCGCCGGATCGGGCGTCACGTCCTCGGCTTCACGGCGGATCATTCGTCCGTCGAAAAACAGAAGCGGCTGGAATCCTCGCAGGTGCTCAAGTTCACGGAGCCGGAAGACCTGATCCGTTACGGGCTGATCCCCGAATTCATCGGACGCCTTCCGGTCGTGACTGCGCTGGAGCCGCTGACAAAGGAAGAACTGATCCGGATTCTGACCGAACCGAAAAACGCCTTGACGCGCCAGTATGAAAAACTGCTGGCTTATGAAGATGTCAAGCTCACCTTCCGCAAGGATTCCCTGGAGACGCTGGCCGCAAAAGCCGTCGAAAAGGGAACCGGCGCGCGCGGGCTGCGGGCGATCATTGAAAACATGATGACCTCGATCATGTTCGATCTGCCGTCCCGCGGAGACATTGCCGAGTGCATCGTCACTCCGGAAACGGTCGAGACGGGGGTTCCTCTTCTGGTCAAAAGGAAGGACATCCGCAAGGAAGCGTGAAGATTCCGGAACGGCCGGACCGATCGGAAAATCCCCCGGAAGCAATGAATTTGATCCGGAAAGAATGAGATTTTCAGAAAAGTTCCGGAAGGTTTTCCCGCAGCGCCCGGTAATTCCGGACATGGATAATTTTTCCGTCCCGATAAAAATCGCGTGTCTGGGTGCGGTCGATCAGAACCGCACAGGCAATCCCCGCATTCAGCGCCGGCCGTGCGTCATGTTCCATTTCATTGCCGAGCATGACTGTCTGAGCGGGATCAAATCCGCCGGCTTTCAGGATGTTCTGGAAAAAATCCGGAGCAAATTTTCCAAGCGCCGGATCAAAAGAATCTCCGCCGAAGAAACCGGAAATCCATGGTGAGCCGTCCGTATCCGCCAGGCCCCCGAGAGACAATTTCACCAAGGTTATCTTCCGCGAGTTGGTGGTGGCGGTATAGACCCGTTTGTTTCGCTCCTTCAGGAAAGAAAGCATTTCGACCGTGTCTTCCGGAATGCTCAGCCTCGGCCGGTAATATTCGCAGAAAAAGTTCCAGAGCGGCCCCTCCGGCACGTTCAAACGTTCCAGCAGTCTGAACCAGCAGGTCGTCTCGGGATCGCCCGCGGCGCGGATTCGTTTTTCCGCTTCCCCCGCCGGACATTGAAGGGATTCGGCAACCCAATCGCACAGAAATTCAAAAGGCTGAAGCCCGCCGGAACAGTTCACGGAATATTCCATTGTGAGGGTTCCATCGATGTCGGTAAGAAAAGTCTGCATGAGGTCTCTCCCGGGAATTCAACCGATTCTTGATTTCAACATGGGTTTCAGCCAGACGCCGGACGTATCGCGGTTGCCGCCGGCGGAAAGCAGACTGACCGTCCGGCAGGATTCCGGCAGTTGAACGACAAAGTGCAAAGCGTCGGTTTTCCGGGAGGCTTTTCCCAAAGCCAGAAGCGGCTTTTCCGTCTCATGACACCAGATGCCGAAAGTGACTTCCTGATCCGACGCGGAATCCGGATGCACTCCGGCATAAACGTCCAGTTCGGAATACAACCCGCCCGGAACGCGGTAGGAGGCGATCCCGTATCCTCCCGCCGCAATGCCTCTCTCCGATTGGACCCGCTCCTTCCCGATCCGCAGCGCCAGCGGGATTACATTTCCCTTGCCGTCGTAAGCGGAATCCACGGCGGGTTCATATGGATAGGGATCCGTTGAAAGACGTGCGCGGCAGGGATCGCTGTTCGGATACAAGGTCGGATAAAACGGAATGCCCGCCTCGATGAACCGTTCCCGGTTGAACTTTGTATCGCAACTTAGAATCATCCGGCTGTCCGTCAGGTTGCGATGCGCAAGTTTTTTTGTTTCTTCGGCGGAGATTCGGTGAAAGGCGATGCTGAACAAGGTATGCCACAAATCCATAGTAATCTTGACGGCGTCCGCATTCATGATCTGGCTGATGAGATCGGCTTCCTCCTTGCGGCCGTCCCGAATCGCGGTCAGGAACGGTACAAGCAAGCCCATGCCGTGTTCAATCCGGCCCATCAGATTTTCGCCCGCGACAAAGGCCGTCTCTTCCAGGGTGCGGCCGAGAAGTTCCGGTTTCCCGGAAATCCGTTCCGGACAGAAGGGCCAGCCGTCGACCAGCCGGTGATAGAAAAAGTATTTGCCGTCCCGGTCAGGGAAAAGACGGTTGATCAAAATGTTGTTCACGGCATGAACCGGAATACAGGAATCCTGAAGCAGATGCGCGAACGTGCCGGCAAAACGGGCGGATTCGGTGATCTCTTTTTCACGAAGCCGATCCAGAATCGTTTTCAAGTAATAATGGATGATATCATCCGCGAGTGCCGGATCGGAATTTCCGGCGAATACAACACTGTTCCATTCGGAATCAACCGGACCATGAGGAATGCAATGTCCGTCCGGCAGCAAACAGTATTTTTCATAATAGGACAGTTTTTCCGGTTCGTTCCATTGGGCCGCCAGATGGGTATCCGGATAAAAGCAATACTCCGGAATATTGGCGGCTTCGGAAGCCCAGAAAGCGGATTCCCATTCGGGAAGCAGTTCCAAGGCGCGTTTTCCAATCTGATCATGAAGTCCTGACATAAAATATCTCCTTATCTCTTAATCAGAGGCTTGAAACATCTCATTTGCAACGGGAGGCCGCTCCTGTTTTTTCCGCCGCGCGGACATTCCGCTCTACCCGTTACGAGGAAAGGACGTGATGGGATTCTCCGGGTTCGAAATTGGCTTCCGCGGGAATGGAAACCAGCCGTTCTCCCATGCCGGTTTTCAAAAGACGGCAGAGTTCGCGCGCGGCTTGGCCGCCCAAACATACGGGATCAGAGCCGACGACCGGCAATCCAAGTTCTGTCGTATAATCGAATCTCGGGTTGGCCGAAGCCAGAATGACATGTTCCGCACGCAAATCCCGGCCGCGCATCAGGAATTCCTCCCAGATTCCCAGCGCCGTAAAGTCATCCTGAATCCAGAATCCGGTTCCCGCGGGACAGGCTTCGAGACGGTCCGCCACGGCATGTCCGGCCGCCACGGAGGAGCCATCGATCCAGATCTCCTCCGGAGTCACTCCCTCCGTCCGAAAAAATTCCCGGAAGGGCGCATAAGCAATCTCTTCGAAAACAACTGCAACAATCCGTTTTTTTTCCCGGAAATAGTCCAGCGCCAGACGGACTTCCCCTTTGACATCGTTCTTCACCAGGATCAGATTCGGGGCATTTTCATATTCCGGCATGAAATGTTCCAGCAGTACGGGACAGCGCCGCACGGACCGGATGAAATTGCCGAACCGCTGTATTGCAGTCGTGTTGAATACGACCGCGGTCATCGACGTCGCGACCATTGCAAGCATTTCGGGAGTCAGACTCTCCGGCACGGCCACCTGCGTCGTATATCCGGCCGCGGAAAATTCCCGGAGCATGGCTCCCAGCCGCAGCGAAAAATAACTGGAATGATCGGAATGGTCATCGAAAATCAGCACCGTATTCGCAAGGGATCGCGCCAGTTTCAGCGGCAGAGTGGAACGGATGAAAATGCCGTGGGAACTTTTACAATTCAAAATCTGCGACTGGGCCATGCACGACACGGCTTTGCGCGCCGTGGTAATGGACACCTGATACCGTTCGCAAACCGTTTTCAACGTACAGAAAAAATCGCCGTCGCGATATCCGCCGTCGAGAATCTCTTTTCCCAGCCGATCCGTCAATTCCCGATACATCGGAGTGAAAGTGCCGTCTCCATCGGACTTGTCCATGCTTCGATCTCCCTTTTTAAGGATACTATATCGCCTTCATTTTCATTTTTCAAACTAAAAATAAATCTATTAATAACTAAAAAAGCTATTTTTAATATTAATAGGGCTTGACTTTTGCTTTCCGGGCGATTATAATAAGACTCGGAAAAGGTTCGTCCGACAACGTATGGCGACGGAAATGAATCCGCATTCCCGAAAAAAGTAAAGGAAAATCGGAATAAAGGAAATCTTCTATGCCTGAAAAATGGTATGAAAAAAATTTACGCCGTCTCATGGTGGACATGCACATTCCGGATTGGAATGAAGAAATGCTGCGTGATTTCTCTCCGGAAAAATATGCGGAAATGATGGCTCTGGCGGATACGACGACAGCGGAAATCGCCGCCGTTTCATGTATGGGACTTTGCCATTGGCCGACCCGGGTCGGGTTCCCTCATAAAAATCTGAATGGACGCGATCTTCTCGGAGAAACGATCGAAGCCTGTCGGAAACGCGGCATCGAAATTCAGCTCTACCTGAATATCTGGAACCGCGCGGCATACGATGCGCATCCAGACTGGCGGACAATGAATCCCGACGGGAAAGGTTCCGTTGAATCCGGGATCTGGGGCGGACGTTACGGATGGTGCTGTCACAATACGCCGTACGGAAAATTTTTCCTGGACCTGCTGGATGAATTGTGTTCCCGGTATGAATGCCGCGGATATTGGATCGACATGTTCTCGGAATATACGATCTGCCGCTGTCCGGCCTGCCGGGAAAGGTTTCGCATTGAAACCGGTTACGAGGAATATCCGGCGGAAATCGACTGGAACGATCCCCGTTTCATCGCACTGCAGAAATGCCGGGAAAGATGGCTGGCGGAATTCGTCCGGAAAATACGGGACACCATTCGGAAGCGGCATCCCGAACGGACCCTGACGTTTCAATCGGCCGGATTGGGCTGCTGGGTCCCCGCGATGACCCGCCCCCTGATTCTGGACTACGATTTCATGGCCGCCGATTTTGGAGAATTCGACTCCGTTATCCTGTCCATGATGTGCAAACTGTTTTCCGCCTTTTCCGCTAACCGTCCGATTGAGCTGATGGTCCCGCGATGCGAGTCCCTGGCGCAACACACCGCGGAACGCAGTCCGGACAGTCTTCTCCTGCGGGTTTTCACCTGTCTGCTCCATCAGGCTTCCTTTACGATGATTGACGCGATCGACCCGTCCGGCACGCTGGACCGCCGGTTTTATGAACATGCGGGAAAAGCCAACCGCCGTTACGCCGAATATGAAAAATATATTCGTGGACAATCCGTACCGGTCGCCGATATTGCCGTTTACGTCAATACCGATTCCCAGGTGGATACGGACAAAAAGGTGCCGTTGAAAGATTTCGCCGAAAGCAAATCCAAACACTTTTTCAGCTGGTGCAGTCTTGTCGGCCTTTGCGAAAAGGAACATTTACTCTGCTGTTTTACCGGAGACTGCACAAAACTGGCTTCGTATCCCGTCGTCATTCTGAGTGATGTCTCCCGCATGACCGACACTGAGTGCACCGCTTTTGAAAAATATGTCCAAAATGGAGGAAAACTGTATGCCTCCTACTGCACTTCCCTCTATGATCCGGAAAAGGGAATGCGAAAAGACTTCGGACTGGCCGGAACTCTCGGAATCCATTATGCCGGCGGAAAAACGCTCCAGCCGTCGTATATAAGCCCGACGGAAGAGTCGCCGCTCAACCGGTTCTGCACCCGGAAATATCCGGTAATGCTGGAACACCGGCAAGTGAAAATTCTCACGGACAGAGATGTCGAAGTGCTGGGAACCGGGACGTTTCCGTGTTCCTCCGCCGAAGAAACCACCCGTTTCGGGTCGGCGAACAGCAATCCGCCCATGACATGGACGGATTCTCCGGCACTGGTCCACCGGCGTTCCGGCAAAGGGGAAATCCTCTATTGTGCCGGAAAACTGGAAGAAGCCGCGTTCGATCTCCCGCATCGGATCTTCACCGCGCTTCTGAGAAAACTGAACCCGGAAAGAGTGATTGAAACCGACGCCCTGGGCACGGTGACGTTCACGGTATTCGACCAGCCCGGCGAAAACCGGTATATCATCAGTCTCTTGAACCTTTCCTTCGATTCACACGCACAGCCTTGGCGGGACATACACGTGAAGCTGCGTCTTCCTCTGAAGAAATACCGCGTTTCGTCTCTTTCGCATGCTCCGGACGAAAAAGAAGTCCCATGGACCTTTCATGGAGACCTCCTCGAATTCACCATTCCGGAATTGAAAAATTTCGCTATGTTTCTGTTGAAATATACGTCGGACGTTCCAATGTTGGAAAAAAAGAATGGAAACAGGGAAAAAATACGGAGGGAGACGTGAACATGTCTGTAACACCGCTGATTTATGCGGCAATGATTTCAGCATCGCTGTTTTGTGAATCCATTTCCGCGGACGACAAAGCCGAACTGACACTGAACGGAGTTAAACTCCGCGGCTGTTCCGGTCATAAAACGGTTTTTGAATATGACGTTACTCCTTTTTTGAAAGCCGGAGGCAATTCTTTTGAAGTCGCTCTTTCCAATCTCTGCGGTCCTGTCGGAATGGCGTATGTCATCGATGCGGACGGCAAGACTTTCTTTTCCGGCCCGGACACCCGGTTCTCTTTTGATGGGAAAACCGGGTGGGTTCAGGCGCATTCTTTTGGGAAACCACCGGTATCCCCCTGGGGGGCTCCGGATATGTTCATTGTCGTCAAGCCTGAAAAACTCTCTGGAAAAGGAGGAGAATATCATGTGGACTAAAAATGGGAATCATGGGAAACCGGGAAATTTCACATTGATCGAACTCCTGATCGTGATTGCAATCATCGCGATTCTGGCGGGAATGCTGCTCCCGGCGCTGAATCAGGCGCGTCTGCGGGCTAAAGCGGTCCAATGTCTCAGTCAGCTCAAACAGATCGGTCTGGCTTCCGCAATTTACTCGGATGAAAACAGCGGATATCTTGTACCGGCGTTAATGACTCCTCCTGGAGTTCCGTGGTGGATGCTTCTCTCGCCTCATATCAAACAAACGGATTCTTCCGTGACCGACTTTGCGGCAAGAAAGCTTAAAATTTTCGGATGTCCCGCACAGAAAGGTTCGGACGGCAGATACTTTTCCACCAAAAACTCCTATACGAATTATTCCTACAACGCCTGGGCCGGATACCTGCAATCCGCGACTTCCGGTTTTTGTCTGAAAGTCGTTAAAATCCGGTTTCTCAGTCAGAGAATACAAGCCGGGGATGGCAAGGCGGAACCGGGCCAGGTAGATAAAAACGATGAACCGTCCTACAACTACATCTACGGGCTGAGAGGCGGCGGATTTTCCGCGACAAAGGAGAATATTCCGAGAAGAATCCATGCGCAAACGGTAAATTTTCTTTTCCTCGATGGTCACAGCAGTCCCACATTGTGGAGCGACATCAAATCAATCAACATCAATGCGTGTGACTGGTAACCTGTTATGGGATTCTCTCTTCTCAAGAGAACTGTTTCGGGCAATTCAAATGCTTCGTTACCACTGTAATTCATAGAGAATTTTCCGGCAGTCGAAAAAATCATTGCCGGGGATCCGCGTCTTCGGAACAACCCGGAGAAGACCGAGCCCCTGATCCGTTATAAGACGATCAAAAAGTACCTTGAGAAACGATCCGGAGCCTCTTCGGAAAAACAATGAAAAACAAAGGTCATTCCTTCCCATACAATTTCTGCTGAAGCGAACGCAGGACTTCCCGGTCGTCGAACGGATGTTTCACTCCGTTGATTTCCTGATAGTTTTCATGTCCTTTGCCGGCAATCAGGACCAGGTCGCCCGGGCGCGCCGCCGAAACCGCCTTCCGGATGGCTTCCCGGCGGTCCGGCTCCACTTCATAACGGGCCGGAGGAAGTATTCCGGCCTCGATCTCCCGAAGGATCGCCAGAGGGTTCTCCGTACGGGGATTGTCGCTGGTGATAACTGAAAAATCGGAGAGCTTCGACACGACCGCCGCCATTCTCGGACGCTTAGTCCGGTCGCGGTCGCCGCCGCATCCGAAGACCGTGATCACGCGGGCGGGGGCGAAAGCGCGGACCGCACTGAGAACGCGGAAAAGAGCATCGTCCGTATGAGCGTAGTCGACGAAGGCGCGGATGCCGTCGGGAAAGTCGAACGGTTCGAGGCGCCCCGGAGGCGCGATGTCGGGCGAGGCGAGAACCTTTTCCAGCAGCGCCCCGTCCACGCCGGAGGCCAGCGCCAGAGACGCCGCCAGCGCCAGATTGCAGACATTGTGTTCCCCGATCAGGACCGATTTCAAATGAAGGGACGTCCGCCCGGTCCCGAGCGTAAAGCGGACGCCTCCGGACGAAAGTTCGATCTCCGAAACCGGAATCCGTGCCTGCGGATCGTTCCGCAGGGATACGCCATACAGTCTGTCTCCATCCAGTTCCGACAGGAGGCGCTTCCCCCAGGGATCGTCCGCGTTGACCACCGCAGGAGCTACCGGACGCAGCATCTCGGAGAAAAGGCTTTTCTTGGCCTGGAAATACGCCTCCATCGTCTCGTGATAGTCCAGATGGTCTCCGGTGAGATTCGTGAAGACGGCGCCCGCGAACTTCAGGGACCCGGTCCGGCGCTGGTGAAGCCCGTGACTGGAGGCCTCGATCACCGCGCGGCGGCACCGGTTCTGCCGCATTTCCGCAAACAGGCGCTGGAAGGCGAACGCGTCCGGGGTCGTGCGCGCGGCCTCCTCGCAGTCCGCCCCGGTGTCATACTCGACCGTGGAAAGCAGTCCGCAATGCCCCGGAAAAGCCTCCCGGAAGATCCGCCGGAGCATGAAGGCAATGGAGGTTTTTCCATTGGTTCCGGTCACGGCGAACACATCCATGTTTTTGGCCGGTTCCATGAAAAACGTTTCGCAGAGAAGCCCCCAGGCCCGGTAGGAATCCGAGACACGGATCACGGCGACACCCTCCGGAATCTCCGCGTCCTTTTCCGAAACAACCACGGCGCAGGCTCCTTTCCGGCATGCGTCCGGAAGGAAACGGTGTCCGTCCGTTTTCGCGCCTCTGATCGCACAGAAAATGGAACCGGGCACGACTTCCGCGGAGTTGTTGGTCACGGCGGAAACCGGCAGGGTCTCGTCTCCCTGGAAGGAAAGGATCAGCTCCCGGAGGGGAAGGAGGTATGCGGCAAGGGGCAGCACCATGAAAATCAGCCCTCCGGTTCGATGACTTCCATACCGGTGGACCGGGACCCCTTGAGGAACACCAGGTCCCCCGCCCGAACCATGTCCCGAACGCCGGACACCGCATCCACGGCCGACGGAAAGAACGTGATGTTTCTCTTCACGACCGCGTTCAGTACCTCCAGCGCTTCCATCATCCGGGGGCCGACTGCAACGATTCGCGCGGCGGGGAACTGGTCATAGGCAAACGAAAGCACCCGCAGATGCTCCTTCAGGGAGTTGGGCCCGAGTTCGGCCATATCGCCCAGTACCAGCAGCAGTTTCCGCGAATCGGCGAACTCGGAAAGCCATGACAGGGAAGCACACATGCTGTCCGGGTTCGCATTGTAGGCGTCGTTCAGCCAGAGGGCGTTCCCGTGTTTCTGCTTCTTCATGCGCATTCCCGGAAGCGTAACGGATGAAATCCCGGAGGCGATCTGTTCCAGGGAGATGCCGAAGGAAAGGGCGACCGCGGCCGCGCCGCCCGCGTTGAGGGCCTGATGTTTTCCCGCCAGGTTCCAGAGGACCCTCACACGTTTCCGGGAGGCGGTATCGACGAGGCCAAAGGAGCTCCCCTCGATGTTGCCGCCGTGATAGACCACCTGGATGGAAGCCTCTGTCCCGAAGCCGAAGGTGAATTTCTTTTTCGCTTTCGCCGCGGCCGCCTCCAGAATGTTTTTTCCGGCGCATTCCTGCGGAAAGACGGCGGTCTCTACCGTGCCGGGGGCAAAAATGTGCGACTTTTCCATGGCGACGCCTTCGACGGAATTCAGGAACTCGAGGTGACAGCATCCGATGGAAACGATCAGGGAGGCGTTGGGCAAAGAGATGTCCGCCAGGGGCTTGATTTCGCCGGGGCGGTTGGTGCCCATCTCGATGACGGCATACTGGTGCTCCGCCCGGACCCGCAGCAGATTCTGGGGAACGCCCACCTGGTTGTTGGTGTTTCCGGCGGTCGAAAGGACATTGGCCGGCCCGCAGACATGGGAAAATATCGTGCTCAGTATTTCTTTCGTGCTGGTCTTTCCGCAGGAGCCGGTCAAAGCGATCACCTTGAGTTTCGGGAACCGTTTCCGGTGAAAAAGGGCAAGCGCCTGAAACGCGGCCAGCGTGGAATCCACCAGCAGCGCCGGAACGCCCGGAGGCACCCGGTCCGCCTTGTCTCCGGCGACGCACAGCAGTTCCGCACCGTTCCGCACGGCGTCGGGAAGGAAATCATGCCCATCCAGCCGTTCCCCCCGGAGCGCAATGAAAACGGATTTTTTCAGTTTGGCCCGGGAATCGGTGCTGACCGCGTCTATGGCGGCGTTCAAATCGACGGGCGAGGCAAAAACTCCGCCGCAGGCCTTTTGGATTTCCGCGAAAGTAAATAGGCTCATATTGTCATTTGCTCTCTATAATAATGGTACTGTCATTCGAGTTCAATAATATCAATTGCCTTGTCGCCGAAGAACACCACCCGCTTCGTCACGCCCTCATTGCTCCAGTAAAGCCAGGTGTCCACGGTTTCCGAAGGAGTGCGCATGGCCGGAGGCGGACCAAAGGACAGCAGGACTTCCGAACGGGTCATGCCCTTTTCCACAATGCCGCGCCGGATCTTTTCATAGACGACCGGACGAACACCCATCGCCAGGTCTTTTTCGTCCCGGAAGACAAACAGCCGCTTGATGAAAATTTCGATGGGGATCAGATTCCGGTTGATGTTGTATTTGATCCGGAACTCCTTGCCGTCGGAGACCCGGCGAATCCGGATCCGGTCCGTGTTGGCGTCGATGAATTCGATTTTGGTGCCGAACGGAAGGATCGTTCCCTGCTGGATGTTCTCGCTGGCAATGTCGCCGTCCTTGTCATACCAGAGGTTGTAGGAAGTGTACACCGAGGCGAATTCCGGCATCTGGATGACTTCCTCCGGAATCACGACGCGGGCACAGCCGGCGACCGCGAAAAGGAGCATACAGGAAAGAAGAGCGAAACATCTGTTTTTCATAGAGTTCCTTATGTAGAGGTTCGAGTTGATTTCCGAATGGCGGTAATCTATGCCCTTTTTGTGCAACTTTCAATGATTTTTCACTTGAAAAACCGGAAAAACAAAGGATATTGTGCATTTCGGCAATCCGTCGGCAAAGGAAACGCCGTTCATTCAACCGGAGTCTTTGAAAATGTCCAAAAAAGCAGTGGTCCTGCTCAGCGGCGGACTGGATTCGGTCACCTGCCTGGCCATCGCCAAAAACGAGAATTTTGAAGTCCATGCGTTGTGCTTCAACTACGGCCAGCGCCATAAAATCGAAATCGAATGCGCCCGGAAAAGCGCCCTCCGCATCGGCGTGGAAAAGTTCCACCTGATCGGGTTCGATCTCCGGATGCGGGAAGCGTCCGCCCTGACCTCGGACGTACTGCCGGTCCCCGAATTCGAACCCGGCCGGGCCGGCGTGCCCATCACCTACGTCCCCGCGCGCAACCTGATCTTCCTCTCCTTCGGAACCGCCCTCGCGGAAGGGATCGGAGCCAGGGACATCTTCATCGGCGTCAATTCCATGGACTACTCCGGCTACCCGGACTGCCGGCCCGCGTTCATCGAAGCGTTCCGCCAGTGCGCCAACCTCGGCACCAGAGCGGCGGACGAGGAATGGAAATTCAATATCCGCACCCCTCTTCAATACCTGAAAAAGAAGGAGATCATCCAGCTGGGACTTTCGCTCGGCGTGGATTACTCCCTGACGCACAGCTGCTATAATCCGGCTCCCGACGGGCGCCCCTGCGGCCATTGCGACAGCTGCGGCCTCCGCCGCGAAGCGTTCGCCTCGCTCGGCATGAAGGACCCCGCGCTGTAACGCCGGACGCGCGGAATTATTCCGGACGGAAGGAGTTCCATTCCAAAAGTCAATCTTCGGAAGGGCCGAGCTCCGTTCTGCGGCCGAGACTCCTTGCCATTTCGGCCAGCGCCGACAGGTCCAGTTTCCCGCTGCCCAGCTGCGGGATTTTCTCGATCCGGACGAAGTTTTCCTCTTTGGGTACCCACAGGTTGGGGATGTTTGCCTCGCGGAGCTTCCGGACCAGCTCGGGCGGCCTGACGATCTCCGGATCGGTATAAAAGACGATCAGCTTCTCGCCTCGTTTCGCATCCTCGCCGCCGGAAACCGCGACCACCCGTTCGTCCGGAAGAAGGATGTTGTTGATTTCCCGTTCGACCAGTTCATGCGGGATCATCTCGCCCGCAATCTTGGTGAAGCGGGAAAGGCGCCCTGTGATGGTGATGAAACCGTTCCGGTTCATGTGCGCGATGTCGCCGGTGATGTACCAGCCGTCCCGGATCACTTCGGCGGTCTTCTGCGGCTCGCCCAGATAGCCCCGCATGACGATGGCGCCCTTGACGATCAGGAGGCCGTCCGTGTTCTCCGGCATGAGCTGGAAGGAGGAGGGGTCCACGATTTTGGCGCAGACGCCCGGCAGCGGCGGCCCGATGCTGCCGCGCCTGGCGACCTCCGTCCCCAGTTCCATGAGGGAGTTCGCCAGGTTGATGGAGACGATCGGGGAAAGTTCCGTGCAGCCGTAGCCTTCGGCGATGGCCAGCCCGGTGAGGGCGTAGAAACGGTCCGCGATGTCGTCGCGCAGTTTTTCCGCGCCGGTCACCACGAGCCGGAGCGATTGGAAGACGTCCGGGGGACACCGCCGCATGTAAGTCTGAAGGAAACCCGGCGTCGCCATCGCGACGGTGATCCTGCGCTCGACCAGGGCGCGCCCCACCGTCAGGGCGTCCAGCGGATTGGGGATCATCACGGTCTCACAGCCGGTAATGACCGGCAGCCACAGACACACGTTCATCCCGAAAGAATGAAAAATCGGAAGGTTTCCGAGAATCCGGTCGGAGCTTCTCCAGCCGATGCTGTTGATGACCGAGGAGACGTCGCCGGTGATGTTGTGGTGGGAGAGCACAACCCCTTTCGGAATTCCGGTGGAGCCGCTGGAGAAGATCACGACCGCGGGACGGTTCACATCCTGCCAGCCGGCCGGGGAGACCAGCTTCATCAGTTCGCGCGTGTTGAGGATCACGGCCAGCGTCATCCAGAAAATCTTTCGCGGAAGCGAAGCCGCCCTTGGGAGGATGTCTTCGAGGAAGATCATCTCCGGCAGCGGCTCCATGTGCAGTTTTTCCAGAAACGCCCGGCTGGTAATGATGTGCTTGAGTTTCGTTCCGGCGACCGCGTGGAGATGGGCGGACCGGGAGGCCGTATAATTCATGACGGCCGGACAGCGGTCCGCCATGAGGATTGCCGTCAGAGTCATGGCGGAGGCGATGCCGTTGGGGAGCATCATGCCGACGTATTCCGTGTCGTCCGCGGAGATTTTCCGGATGTAACGGCTGAGGAGGATGGACGCGGTCAGGAGGGAAAGATTCGGCAGCGCCCGGGAACCCTCCGGACCGTATTCCCGGATCATCTTCCGGAAGGGAAAACGCTTGCAGATGAAGGCGAACTGGGAATGGAAGGGACGTTCCTGGGGGCCGGGGACCATTTCCGTCTCGGCGGCCAGCTCGGTCAGGATGATGCGGAGCTCGTAGGCGGAGGTGTGACGGGGAATCGGCTTCCCGACCGTCACGGTCGCCGGATGCGGCAGCTCGTTCGGCCAGCGGAGCTTGAAACGTCCGTAGTAACAGGAAAAAATACTGCCCCACGTCATCCCGATCCGCACGGGAATGATCGGCACATCCACACGGTCGGGAAGCATGAAATCCATGCCGTCCTTGAACTCGGACATGCTGCCGTTGCGGGTGATGTCCGCCTCCGGGAACACGCAGACGATGTCCCCTTTCGCCAGCGCGGCGCGGGTCTTTTCGAACAGCCGTTTCAACCGCTTCGGCTTGCCGGACGGCACCTCGAGGAAACCGGCCGCCTTGTACAGCGGCTTCATGAACCGGTTCCGGAAAAACGCCTCGTGCATCATGAAACGGATCGGACGGGTCGTGCACGCGGAAATGAAAAAGATGTCCACGAAGGACGCCCGGTTGGCAACCAGCAGGGCCGGTCCCTCTTCCGGGATATGCTCTTTCCCGAAAATGCGCAGACGGTAGAGCGTCGCCAGCAGGAGCTTCATCAGCATGCGCAACAGGAACTGCGGCATGAGAACAAACGTCACGACCGCCAGCGCAAAAGTCAGGACCGCCAGCGCCAGCGTGACCGTGAAAATCTGAATCTTGTAATAATACATGAGGAAGGACAACGCAATGGCGGCCAGAAGTCCCAGTCCGAACGGGAAATAGAACCAGGCGAAAAACGCCGGGCGGAGTTCCCGTTTGACGAAGTATTCCTGGTAGGCCTGCATCGGGACCAGCGTGATCCCGGCGAAAAAGCCGAAGCCGAACAGCAGAACCGCCAGCAGACCGCTTTCGATATACAGGTCGGAATAGTAAGGCAGGGTCCCCGCCAGCAGCGCCAGCACCGTCATGGAAAGCGAGGACGGCGGCACCAGCCCGATCTCGACATTTCCCTTGGAAAACCAGCCGCCGACAATACATCCGATCCCCCCGCCGATCACTGCCGACGGCATGATCAGATAAAGGTGCATTTTGGAGATTTCCATTCCGTGAAAACTGATTCCGATGTACTGAACGCTCATGGCGGCCACCAGGATCATCGCGGCAAAGACGTAGCTTTCCCCGATCCCGGTCAGCACCAGTTCCCGGCAGCGCGGCTGTTTGCGGAGCGTGTTCAGCCACTCGCGGGGCAGTTCCTTGAATTTCAGGTTGCGCCGCAGGGGGAGATCGGGATTCAGCCCCATTGCGATCACCAGACTGAAAAACGCCAGCAGGAAGGAGAAGCCCCCCGCCATCCAGGTCGGCCCGCCGTAGTTCAGGTGGAGGCTGAAGGCAAAGACCGCCGCCCCCGCACCCAGCCCGATCCCCAGGAAAGTCGTCGCTTCCGTCACGGCACTCGCCCACGGGAGCGATTCCCTGCCGACGACTCCGGCCGTGTATCCTTTCAGCGCGGGACGGTACATCGCATACTCGATCCCCATCAGCAGCACGGTCAGCAGCAGGGGAAACGCATGAAGAGAAGGCAGGAGGGCGATGAAAACAGTTCCGGGAATCAGGAACAGCGCCTCGAACGCCCGGGAAAACGTGATCACGTTGCGGCAGGAAAAACGGGTCGTCAGGTAATGCACCGGGATGCCCGTGAACAGCATCGGCAGCGTATAGATGGTGAAGACCAGCAGCACATGGTAGGACTGCTTTTCAAACAGGGGGTTGAAGTGATGAATCAGCAGCGCCGCGTAGGAACAGAAGAACGCGGGATTGAAGGCGCTCAGGAAATTGGTTTTTCCGGCGACGGATATGGTATAGGAGTCTTTCGGCTTGTCCATGGAAAAAAGTCATCCGCTCCATCTATATTTCATCAAGAATAAATTTTATCGAAACCACAGCCGGGTAATATAACATGAAAGACTTCCGTTTCAACCATGAAACAGAAGAGATTTCCTTCAGGAACAAAGGGAAAAATCAGGTTCTCATTCAATACCCGAAAGAACCGTTCCGGCTACACATTTTTTCTTCCCGATATTTGAAATCGTCACAATGAAAAGTCGAACGAACTGGATAAAATGACTCCATTTCATCCCTGCCTCGAAATAATGCTATAAAAAATAAGTTATATCGATTTGCAATCTTAAGGATAGTAAAAAGTCACATTGAGATCAACGCAATTTTTGAGTTGCGACGTTTCTGGTAGGTTCGGCAGTCCCTGCCGAACTGAGTTAACGCAGTTCGCGACAGAGTCACGAACCTACCTCGGTTTATGTCTGATCGAAGGATTGTCCTAAAGTCATGAAAGTTTCCATAAGAAAAAAAATACCTTCGAGCTCAACACAATTGGACTGTTACTAACCTGAAGGCTGTAAATCAGTAATACATACTATGGAAAGAATATAGAGAGGGCGAATTCAGGATTACAGAAATGTTTTTGAAAACTGCGTTTTGGGAATCTCCGGGCGATGAATGGTCCAATCATGAAAAATTCTTTAAAAAAATAACTTCTGCCCTTGACAAAAAACAAAAGTACATTATAATTATATTCATGGACTGACTGTTGGTAAAATCAAAATCTCATAGAACCACCAACATTGATATAAAGTGAAAGGAGAGAGGAATGACATAAGTTCCCTTTGAAGAGAAATTGAAATATTGTTTTTGTCGTTTCATAATTCTTTTATATTAGGAATAAAATGCCATCTACAATTTAGCATATTATTCTGAAAAAAATGAATTGAAACGTGGGTTGAAACATGGAATGACTCTTGGTTTGTACATTGAAAAAGCTCCCGGCTTATAGAATTTCTGTAGGTCGGGAGCTACCAGATCCTACAGAACCGCCAAAACAGGTTCAATACATATTATTGAATCTGTTATAACTATAAACCAGCAATCGTCCACAAGTGGACAGAAGGAGAACAACCATGCATGATTATGGTTAAAAAGGAACAAACGGAATTCAAAAATAGCTTGAATCCCGCTTGCCCCAAAATAAGGTAATGGAATATAGCGTGATTCGATAAAAATATCAAGCGATGTTTGCTTATTTTTTGGATTTCCGTCTGTTCTGTCGTATGGCGTATTTATGCCACCCGTTGATTGGAAAATTCCATATCTTTATGATTATGGAAAGGGAAGAACATCAAAAAAGGAACTCCAAAATGAAGTACTACGTAAATAAAGAGTCCGACAAGCGCGGAGACCATGAAGTCCATAAAGAGATTTGTTTTTGGCTGCCGGACCCGAATAACAGAATTGCGCTGGGAGAATGCGCCAACGCGCATGAGGCAGTGAGAAAAGCTAAGGAGTATTATTCCACTGCCGACGGCTGTTATCATTGCTGTCCTGAAGCCCACACTCACTAAGGAATAACCTCCCCGGAAGTTGGATATCTTCCGCCTGTTCGATCAAGGAAAGTCCAACTTTCGGGGATGACTCCGACTTTTATATCCAATCAAGCCTTCTTCATGGCGACTTCGATGGAGTTGACCACCTTCGCCTTGGCGCGGTCGCGGAACTGTTCCAGCGAGTCGCGCATGCCGAGGAAGGCATAATTCACATTCGGTTTCAGGATGAATTCCGGATGCTCCACCGTTCCGACGGCATTCGTCACGCCGGACGGAATGAAAGTCCCTTTGGCGGTTCTTGCGGAAACGTAGGCGATGCCTTCGCCGGAGAAGCCGGTCGCCTCCACACGCACAGCTTCCACTTCCATGTTTTTCGGAAGGAAGAAATTGAACTCGAAAAAGGTTTCCTCCGCCACTTTGAAACAGCCTTCCGCAACCTGGATTTCCCTGCCGTTGGAACGGACAAATATTTTAGTGTTTTCCGCTCCGTAACCGTCCGGCAGGGCAAAAAGAACGGTCAGCACCCCTTTGGTTTTCAGGGAGGACTTCACTTCGAGGAGCGCGTTTTTCCAGGATTCCAGCATCTTCCCGACCGGCTTCGCATCGCTTCTGCGGCGGTGCTGTGCGCAAAACTCCATATATTTCTTTCCGGCGTCCTCCAATTCCGCAAGGATATCGTCGAACGATTCGCCCGGTTGTCCCTGGAACAGTTTCCAGCAGGCGAACCTGGAACGGGCTTCCAGAATCTTCAAAATGCAGTCCCCGAGAATGTCCGCCAGGACGATTTCCGCACGGGTGTCCTTCAGTTTTCCGGAATACTGCATGAAAACGGAGGCAGCCGTCTGGAGGGCGGGCAGACGGGTATTGTCAAGGCCGAAGAAAGGAAAACCCGTAAGGGATTTCAATGAAACCGAGGGCACCCGGTGCGCCATCTCCGCATACAGCGAAACGGCGTTCCGGAAACAATCGTCCCCGATTCCGAAAAGCTGTTTCACGCCCAGCGCCATGGCGCTGTCGGCGTCGGGGGCGGTGCCGCTCCAGAGCTGCCCGGCGGCCGCCATGCTCGGGAAGTACTTATACAGGAGCGAAGTGGATTTTTCCCAGGAAGTGAGGAGGCCTCCCATCGGCTTGTAGTTGTCGCCGTGCGCGGTGGAGGTGGAAATGTTGCTCCAGCAGAAATCCGCGGGGGCGGTCAGATAATCGAAACCCAGTTTGTCATACGTGGAGAAAATATCATAGAATACGAGATTGCAGAAATGGCCGAGATAGCCGCGGACATTTTTCTGATACTGCCAGTCGACCATGATGATGTCGCGGGGCATTTCGGGAAGGATGTCCTCGTAATACTCGAACATGTCGTCCCAGAGCATCATCCGCTTCCCGAGTTTTTTCACGACCTTGTGAATGAATTTGAAGTGATCCAGATAGAGTTTCTGTTCATCGTCAAAAGTCCGTACGGCGTCCCGGCATTTGGAGCACAAGACAAAGTCCCAGGCCTCGTCTCCGCCGACGTGGAGATACGGCGTTTTCGGGAAGATCGCCGCGACCTCGGAGAGATAGGATTCGAGGAATCGGCGGGTTTCCGGAAGGGAGGGACAGAACACATGGTCGATTCCGTCGCCGAAACGACCGGGAATGCCTTCCCTGCGTTCGGAATACGAAGCAAATTTCTGCTGCTCCAGAATCAGTTCGGCATGACCGAGCGTGGCCAGACCGGGGATCACATCGATTCCGCGGACGGCGGCATATTCCACGATTTCGGCCAGCTCCTCCGCGCTGTAGCCTTCCTTTTTGCCGATGTCGAAGGTTTTGGTGCGGACACGCCATTCCAGGTACAGGAACAGGGTATTGTAATGATTTTCCGCGATAAAATCAATGAATCCTTTGATGAAGGGAACCGTTTCCATCTGCCGCGCCAGGTCCATCTGGACTGCGCGCATCTTGTAGTTGAGCTTCATGAAAAATCCTTGGGTTACAATGGTTGAAGCGGATACAATAATGCGCCGGCGCGGATATTCAAGAGAGGTTTTCCGGATTTTGCGTTTTTTCCGGTAACGGCCGGTCAAAAGCGGAAACGCAGATATTTTTCCGTGTCATGGAACGGGTATTCGAACGGATGAAGTCCCATGAGCTGCCGGGTTTCCGTAAGCCGCGGTTTCCGGACCCGGAAAACCGCGATCCGTCCGCAGTCCGGACACATCTTTTCAAGAGCCTTGCGGTCCAGGGTGAGCAGGACCTGCCATGTGTTTTTCGTGCGGGAAGCCGTCGTGCCGAAGACGGGAAAGACCTGCCGGCTTTTCATTCCGTCATATTCCAGCGCGATGAAACGGCCCGCCGGATTCACAACGATCTGAAGGTGCCTGTTTCCGTCCGCCGGGGCAAGCATCACCTCGAAGACATCGTCGTTCCAGATAGAAAGATAGTCGGCGCCCGGCACAAACGTGTCCGACGCTCCGGCCATATCGCGTTCCTGTGCTTTCAGCAGGATATACAGGTTCCGGTCATCCGCGGCAAGAGAAACCGAAGCGGGCTGGAAATCCTCGTAGGAAACCGTCCGCTGAAAAAGCGGAAGAATCACCGCGCCGGGAAGTTCGACGGATTTGTCTTTCGCGACCGGCTGGATCTTGCCGGGAACCATCACCGGCTCTTTCGGGGGAAGAAAGGCTTTTGTGAGGGCCGCGTATCTTTCGAACGCGTATTTTTCAGGAAGGGAGCCGGGATTGTCGCCGATGCCGCAATTTTCATTTCCACCCAGATCGACGATCAGTTTTTTCGTACAGGCGTCCGCGAGCGCATTGTTCCGGATAACGCAGGCCTTGTTGAAGCCGATGACCATTCCGAAATCCGGAGAATACGGTCCTTTCCGGTCGTCGTCCAGCCCGAGACAAAGCGTATTTCCGGTGAAGACGACTCCCGTGCAGGAGGTCATCCGGAGGTGGGTGGAGTCCAGCGGATCGCCGCCGGCCCAGTCCGCCTTGCCGCTGCGGTAGATCACGTTTCCCGTCAGGGTCATGATCCGGCAGTTTTCCATACGGATTCCGGCGTTGCCGGAACGGTCGATATAGTTGCCCGTCACGTTGTAATGCGAATGCCCGGAAAGGAGTAGGCCGCCTTTGCGGTTCCATTCGATCCGGTTTCCGGTCATGGTGACGGAGGCCCCTTCCGCGTCCGCAAAATAGCCGGCTCCGGAGTTCCCCGCCAGCGTGGAATCGGTCAGGAATCCGTCCCAGCCGCGCATGGAGATTCCGTGTCCGCCGTTCCCCGCGATGGTGGTGAAACGGATGGAAAAGACAAAAATGCGGGAGAAATGACAGCCGTCTCCGCTGAAAGAACGGATCACACAGGAGTCGATCACGGGCGAGTCGTGCGCCGGACCGTATTCTTCATGATCGAGCAGGATTCCGTGAATCTTGCGCGGCTCGTCCCGGCCCGGTCCGCGCATATCCAGCCCGAACAGCCGCACGCCCCGGGCTTCGCCGAGGTTGAAGAGGCATTTGGAAGTGTCGTCTTTCCGGAGCACGAGGCGGACGCACGGCTCTTCGGATTTGTAACTGTACCGGTTGCAGAGCTCTCCGCGGATATTGGAGCCGTGGCGCAGCTTGAGCTCGCCGGTAAGGTACGTCCCGGGCGGGACCGCAACCACGCCTTTCAACTCGGCCGCCCGGTCGATGGTCTGCTGGAGAGCGGCGGTGTCATCCGTAATTCCATCGCCCTTCGCCCCGAAATCCCTCGGATTCAGGATCCCCGGACCCGCCCCGCCTCCGCCGGCATCGGCGGAAAACGGCATCAGGAGGCCGGGCAGCCCCAACATCGCGGCACAGACACGGGAAAAACGCACCCTCATCATGATAGCTCCCCTCCCCGCGAATCCGAAAAGAAACCCGCACGGTTTTTTCAGACCCCGGTTTCATTTTGTTGTCCATTCGGTAGAATATACTCCCGCTCCGGCAAAAATCAACCGACCGCCTCCCGTTCCCCGGAAGATGCGAACCGGAAAGAACACCTGTGAAACGGACGCAAACCGCCGCGCAGACTTGCATTCCGGGCTTTGGAATGTATAGTAACCGTCTCCTCTTCCGGAAAATCTCCGGCAAACGCATATTCAAAAAAAGGATCGATCCGGCTTATGTTTCGTTACCAGCAAAAAACGGAGTTGACGCCTTCGCTGGCCCGGCAGGCGGAAAGGGATTCCATTTTTTCCAGCTGCTGCACCAGCATGGGAGACGTGCCGTTCACGGACGCCGCCATTATCATTCTGTACGCCAACATGCTCGGCGCCAGCGACACCTTCACCATGATCACGACCTCGCTGGTTCCCCTCGCCATCGGATTTTTCACCATCCCCGCCGCCTGGATCACCCTCCGCAGCTCCTACCAGCAGACCATCCTCCGGGCAAGCTTCTTCTCCCTCCTGCTGTTCGGCGTCATCGTCTGCGCTCCCTTCTTCAGAAGCGCGGCGGTTATGGTCCTTCTCCTGGCGCTGGCCGTCTTTTCCGTCTGCCACACGGTCTACCTCTCCGCCTGGTTCCCCATGCTGGACACCTTTCTGACGCAGGAAAGGCGAAGCATCTATCTCGGGCGGATGCGCTTCTCCTGGCAGTTGTCCTCGGCGCTGCTCCTGGGCGGAATCGGCATGGTGATCGGCAAAAACCCGTCCGTCGGGATGCTCCAGATGGTCATGCTGTTCAGCATGTGCATCTTCGCCTTCAAGCTCTACTTCATCGCCCGCATCCCGAACTTCAAATCCGAAAGCGGCCGCAAAGAACTGAGTTTCAAGGAAGGCCTGGACATGGCGCTGGCCAACAAGCCGCTGGCCGGATACTCCGTCTACCTCTTCATCCTGAACCTCGCCGCGTACGGCACGATCCCCCTGGTGACGCTCTACATGAAAAAAGCGCTTCACGCGCCCGACAACATCATCGTGTTCATCTCCTCCATCACGCTGACGGGAATGCTGGTCGGCTCCTTCTTCGCCGGCTGGATCATCCGGCGCTACGGCATCAAAAAGACTTTTCTGGCCGTGCATGTGATCTATGCGGTCACCAACCTGGCGCTCTTTTTCATGAGCAAGGGCATCATGCCGGATTCGCGGCTTTACTTCACGATCGCGGCCATTCTTTTTCTGTACAGCTTCACTTTTGCCTGCGCGAACATCTCCTCCTCCAGCGAAATGATGGCGCTGGCCAACCCGAACAACAAGGTCATGGCGATGGCGTTCTGCAATTCCTTCTACTACGCCGGTTCGGGACTCTCCCGCTTCATGACTTCGCTTATTCTGGGTTCCGGCGCGCTGGCGGCCTCGTGGACCTCCATGGGAATGACGTTCTGTCACTACCAGACGCTCTTTCTGGTATATGCGATCTGCGTGGTTTTCGCGGCGTCCCTGCTGGTGGTTGTCCCGGCGATTTTCCCCAAAGGGGAATACATCTACACCATCCACTGAACCGTTGTCCGGTCCCTTGGTAAGGGCGGAATTTGCGGATCTGGTGAAATAACCGGAAACGAACCGTTTTCCGGGATTCGCCGGAATGTTTTTCTTCCCCTTGTTCTTTTCTGTACGGCATTGTACGGCACTCTGAAAAGCCCTGTTTTTGAGGACTTTTTACCCTGTTGTTCGATTTTGTCCGAAATTTGTTCGATTTTGTTCTTTTTCCATCTTGACATTTCCCCGGAAAGAGATATAATTAAACAAAAGGAGATGGAACGCCATGAAAAAAACAGATTGGATTTTCGCCGGTATGATGCTGTGTTCCGCCTGTGTGGCGGATACGGAAATCTTCAATTTCGGAACGCCGGGAATGCCGGTGACCAGTCTCAAAGACGAACGGCTGCAGAAGGCGCTGGACCAGAAACCCGATCTCACCGTTCTCCTGGTCGGCACCAACGACATGATCAATTCTGCTTCGCTGACGTCCCTTCCCGGATTTGAAGAAAACTACAACCGGGTGGTCCGGCGTCTGCTGGACTCGGGAAGCCGCGTGATCCCGGTGACGCTCCCGCCCTGCAATGAGGCGCTCCTGTTCAAACGCCATCAGCCGGAAAAGTTCGGGTCGATGAGCCCGAATGCCCGAATCGTCGAAGCGAATCGAATCATCCGGTCCGCCGCGGAGAAAAACAAGCTCCCGCTGGTGGACTTTTACGCCGAGGTCCGGAAACAGGGAACCGCCGGAAAAGACTCCCTGCTCCGCAATCCCGACAACCGCGGCGGAGTGGACGGCGTTCATCCGACTCCGACGGGATACCGCAGACTGGCGGAAATGGTCTTCCAAGCCATCCGGACAAACAAAATCAACGCCCGTCGGATCGTCTGTCTGGGGGACAGCATCACCTACGGAATCAGCGTCAACGGAGCCGGAACGGCCGAAGGGGACACCTACCCCGGACAGCTCCTTCTTCTTTTGAATGAATCACCGAAATAAGGAGTTTCAAAAACATGCTCAAAGGCTTGAATACGGAGCCGACCAAGCGTCAGAAGGTCATCAATACGATCCGGGAAAACATCTGCTCGGGACAGCTTCCGCCGGGAAACCGCCTGGCGACCGTGCGCGAAATGTCGGATTATTTTGAAATCAGCTCCTCCGTGGTGCACAGCGCCCTGAAGGAACTGGTCGACTACGGCATGATTGAATGCCGCGGCGCGGGAGGGTTTTACGTCCGCGAACCACCGGACACCGTCTCTTCCCCCTCCCCTTCCCTCGCCGCTTCTCCGGAGGAAACCGCGAAGACCGCCGGACCGGACCGCCCCGGAAAAACGTATCTGTGCTGCGGGCATCACTCCGATCTGGTCTGGAAATATCCCCTCGCGGAATACGAGAAAATCCGGGAAAAACAATGGAACGACATCCGCCGTTTCCTGAAGGAACATCCCGATTTTCATGCGTTCGTGGAACAGAGCGAGGCGCTGCGCCCGTATCTGGTGAAACATCCGGACGCCCTGCCGGAATTCCAGGCGGCGGTCCGCGAAAAACGCCTGACCCTCATGGGCGGTTTCACGATTCCCGACCTGAACCTCTGTTCCGGGGAGCTTCTGGTGCGGAACCTTCAGGACGGACGGCGCTGGTACCGCGAAACCTTCGGCGCGGACGTGACGGTTGCCTGTATGGACGACGCCTTTGGCATGTGCGGACAGCTTCCCCAGATTCTGGTCAAGTCCGGCTATTCCTTCCTTCTGCCGGGACGCCGCCCGAACTTCCCGTCCACGCTCGACGGCAACCGTCCGTTCCTCTGGCGCGGGCCGGACGGCTCCGCCATTACGGTCACCCCGCCGAACGCGTTTGTTTCGCACGTCGGCTATGTCATCAATCTCCCGGTTACGCAAACGGAATCCGAGCGCCTCCGTGAAAGTCTTCTGAATATTCGCGGCAGTTCCTTCCCGGGTGACATGTTCGTGCAGTATTTCACCGAAACGCATCCCCTTTCGGAAGAAATGTTCTGGCAGATCGAGGCGGTCAACCGGGCCGGTGGCAAGCGCAAAGTCACCTTCGGCTCCATTCTCGACTACTGCCTGAATCTGGAAACCTCCGGACTGCCGGAAGTCTCCGGCGAATTCAATCCGATTTTCACCGGATGCTATACCACACGGATTCGGGTGAAACAGAAAATGCGCAGGGGCGAAAACCTCCTCTTCGCCGCCGAAATGCTCGGCGCGGGAACCGGTTGTTCCGTCCGCCTGGAAGACGCCTGGACGAACCTCGAGCTTGCCGGTTTTCACGACTCCCTCTGCGGCTGTCATCACGACAATGTATATGAGGAAGTAACCGGGCTGATGGACCGCGCCGCCGGAAAAGCGGATGCGGAAATGGTCAAGGCGGGAAAAGCCCTCGGCCCGTTCACGGTGTTCAACCCGGATTCGAGCGGCGGCCTCTCCGTGGTCGAAACGCTTTACGATGAAAAACGGATTCCGGAAGGGGTTTGCGCGCAGAGGGACGGCAACCGGCTGGTGTTCACCGCCGAACTGCCCCCTTGCGGCGTCAAGGGGTTCAAAACAGGACCCGGAAAAATCGCCGCGCCCCGGTCGGAATCGAACCATTTTCGCACCGACTTCTATGAAGTCGATTTTTCCGGTTCGTTGCCGGTGATCCGTTCCCTGAACGGGGCGGATGCCTTCGCCCCGGAGGGCTTCGGCGAGATTCGGTTCCGCCGCGACATCGGAAGCATGTGGAGCGAAAAACCGGTCACGGAATGGTTCGGGAAGGAAAAAACGAGGGAGGAAGTCAAATCGGTCACTTCCGGCGATGTGTTCATTCAGGTCGTCACGGAAGGAAAAGTCCTTCCCTCCCCCGCGATCGACGGTGGAAACGGCGATTACTGGGAAGGGTTCGGAAATCTCTCCTTCCGCAAGGAATACCGCTTTTATCGTCACCTGGATTATTTCACGCTGAAACTGCGTCTGGACTGGAAGGGCAACAATACGAAAATCGCCGTCCGTTTCCCGACGAACTGCGATCCTTTCAACGCGGCCGGGACGTACGACGTCCCCTTCGGCGCCGTCGAACGCAAACCGTACTCTGAAGTCCCGAAACCGTATGAATCGACCATGCTTCGCTTGAATCCGAACGATTACGCGCATGCGGCCGGCGGGGAATGGCCCGCCCAGCACTGGGTGGACCTCTGCGACCACCGGGCCTGGTCCATGACCGCCGGAAAAATCGTCGCTTCGCTGCTCCGCAGCCCCACCCGGATCGAGGACGGACTGATGCTGCCGCAGCCCGGCGCCTGGGACAACGGAATCCGGGAATATGAGTTCGCATTTTGCGCACACCGTCCCGGCGAACTGGAAAAAGCGGTCGCGCTGGGACGTTTCCTGAACCGGAAACCCGTAGTGCTTCATGGAAATGCTTCCGGAATCACGCCCGAACGGAGTTTCGTTTCGCTGGATTGCGGGAACATCGTGATTTCCAGCCTGCGAGCGTTCAAGGACGGCTGGATTCTCCGCTGTTACGAAACGCTCGGGCGCGGCTGCGACGCGAAGCTCTCCGTATCTCCGGCAAATGTTGAACTGCTGGAAACCGACCTCACCGAGCAGAACGGCCGTCCGCTCAGTCATACCAAGGTTCATTTCGAGCCTTTCGAAATCAAAACCTTCCAACTGATCCGGAAAGGATAATACTATGAATTTTCCAAGACTCTTCAAACTGATTGCATTGCTGGGCGTTTTCGGTTCCGGCATTCAGGCCGGCGAACTGGAAAAAGCGGCGGACACTCTCCCGAAGATCGGTTTCTTTTCCAAGGAATTCCGTTACAGCGACGCCTGGCGCAAATACGGACTCCATGACAAGCTCCTCGAAAACGGCTTTCTCGGAAACGCCATACCATCATTGAGCTGGATTTTCGGAAACGTCGGCGAAGACAAAATCTACGATGAATTCAAAAAATATCATGCGATCGTCATCTCCCTGGACCGCGGCTACCTGACAAAGGATTACACCAAGACCACGCTGAACTACCGGAATGCGATCCGGCGTTATCTGGAACAGGGCGGCGGTGTCCTGCTGGTCCCGCAGAGCGGAGAATACAAGCAGGACCGCCGTCCGGAAATCTTCAACCTCATGTTCGAAGAATACGGCGTCACCATGCTGCGGGAGGGAATTTATGATCCGAAACAGGAATATTCCTACGAGGGCCATCCCTTTCTTTCCACCGCAAAACAGACCGCACCGAGCTACCTGCGGTTCTTCCGGCTGTCCAACATCAAGCCTTCGCCGGTCACGGACGGCGTGAAGAATCTCTATATGCCGCTGTTCGGAGCCGGGGGCATGTGGGGCACGATGGCGCTGAAACTCGATTCCCATTGGGACGTGGTCGTCCGGGGGGACAAAACGGCCGCCAGTTACCGGTATTCGCCCGGGGGAACCAAAAACGAATGGTTCCAGCTCCCCGGCTCCTACGCCTCGGAACCGCCGATCGCGGCCATCCGCCCGTACGGGAAGGGACGTCTCGCGGTAATCTCCTGCAATCTGATGCACCTGACCATCAACGCCAAGGCGGTCGACTGGCCGGGCGTCTTCGAATTCCGGGGAGACGGGAAAACCGCCAGCGACGGACACCGGCTGCTGTTCAACACCCTGCGCTGGCTCTCGGAAGGGGCTGCCGGCAATCCGGCGCTCGGCTCCTATGTGGAAAAGCCCGTCGAAGGGACTGCCCTGCCCCCGTCCGTCAATTTCGACAGGCTTCGCTTCCCCGCGCCCGCCCGGACGCTCACTACCGGCATCATCGGAATCCGCAGCGCCCTTTCCGACGGGTCAGGAACGGTTCGTGAATTTGCCGCCGCCGCGCGCCGCGCCGGTCTGGACTTCATTGCGTTCACAGAATCATTCGAAAAACTGACTCCTGAAAAATACGAACAGCTCAAACGCGAATGCAAAGAGGTCTCGGACGCTCAATTCTATGCCTGTCCCGGCATCGAGTTTCCGACCTCCACCGGCCTGCGCTGGGCTTTCTGGGGCGAAGCAGTCCGCTTCCCGGCAAAACATGTGTTGAGCCCGGACGGAAAAACCGTCCACTGGTGGGGCCAGTACGCGGCCGAATGCGACCGCCGCCCGTCCGCCCTGTTGAACTACGACAGGCTTCATCAGCTCGGAGATCCCTGTAATCTCTGGTGGTATTTCCGGGTTCCGCTGCTGGTCTACCGCAATGGAAAACTCCAGGCGGACAATGTGGCGGAATACCTGTTCGCGCTGGACGACATCCGCGGGATCGGCGCCATGACATACGGCGGGATCGACACTCCCGAAAAGCTTTCGGAAGAAACCGTTTCGTCCGTCCGGAACGTGGTCTACGGGCCGCTGGAAAAGGCCCGGGACTGGCTGAACACCAAAAACACCTATGAAGCGAACAGCAGCTATGTCTCGCAGGGTCCCCGGATCCGCCTCTGGAACGGCATCAACTTCAACAACTCCATGCCCTTCGGAAAAGTCGCCGGAGCCCAGCGGGTGCGCTTGAAATTCGAGGTAGAGTCTCCCGACGGCATCGCGGAGGTCAAAGTCATCGACGCCACACGCGGACTCTTCCGCCGCTTCAACGGACAGTCGCAGAAAAATTTCTCCGCCGAATTCGAAGCCGTTCACGACCGCGTCCATCCGCTGGTCCTGGAAGTCACCGACAGCCGCGGGAAAAAAGCATGGTCGCAGGTGCTCCGCATCCAGAATCCGTTTTATGCGATCACCCGCTGCACGGACAACCTGAACCTGCTCGGGTATTCCACGCTTTCGACCCACCCGGACCGCCATTCGACCGTCACGTTCCGCGATTTTGAAGATCCCGGCCTGCCGACCATGGAGCAGACCTCCATTGCGGGAGTGGACACCGCCGGCGCGTTTGTTTTCACGCCGGAGACCTCCATCAGCATCAGTCTCCAGGCAGACCGCGGCGAACAGTCGGGCGGCAGCAACCAACTGGACAACTGGAATGCGCAAATCGTCCGGTATCCCCTGATCTCCGACGGAATTTCCATCATCACCGCCGATTCGACCCGCCGGGTGGACACCCGTTCCCGGCACCACCTCGACAAGAGGGTTTCCTATTCCAACGGCCCGTTCTATTCGCTCGGAGAACCTCAGCCGATCGCGGACATTCATCAGACTTCGTACCTTCTCCGCAGCCGGATTCGCCCGGATTTGCGCCGGACCCGTCCGTGGCTGTGTGCCGACGACTACCGGGGCGGCGTAATGCTTCACGAAATCCAGCTCCGGTTCAAGGAAGACACCGTGCTGAAAGGCCCCCTCCCGATCCGGATCGCGTCCTTTTCTCCGGGAAGCTCCTGGTTCAATGCCTCGCGCGGCTATTGGACGCGTCTTGTGGCACAGGAACCCGGCGGAAAGCTCGTCGACCGGCCGGCACAGAAGTGTTCCGGAGAAATTGCGGACGGCGGATTCCTGACGGTGCTGAGCAAAGCGTCTCCCCGCCGGATCGTGCTGATCCCGTCCGCGGACAAGCTGTCGCTCCGCTATGAGATGACCGGTTCGGGAACTCTCAACTTCGGGCTCGGAAAAGAAGGCGACCGGATCGCCGGAGGAGAAACCGTCACTCTCCGTCTGGCATTCATTTCCCAGCTGGATTATTCCGGAGATGTCTCTTCCGTCAAGGATCTCCCCGAAGGCTTCGACATGAATGGAAAGCATTCCGCGCCCGGGGTGCGCGCCGCGGTCGGAAAGTTCCTTTCCTCCCGCCTCATCTCCACCTTTGAAGCGGACAATGGAGCCCTGGCGTTCACGACCCGCCCGCTGAAAACGGTCTGCGATCTGCCTTTCCGTGTGAACGGCCTCGAGGACAACGGCTGTGCCGCCTACTTCGAGAGGAACGGCTCCGCACGCTTCCTCTTCGCCCCGGTGCAGAACGGTTCGCTCTTCTTCCAGACCTCCACCGAAAAGGGTGCGGATGTCTGGTGCGGGAACGTGTTCCTCGCTTCGGACAAAAACCTGAAACTGACCCTGACGGTGGACGGCCAGGCGCCCGGAAAACCGCCGAAACTGGAGATTCACAATCCGACAGAATCCGCAATCCGTGCGACCGTCTTCTCTCCGGCGTCCGCTCCTCTGTTCGGAGGAATGAAGTTCCAGGCCGATGTCCCCACCGGAAGCAGTATTCATAAAATTCTTGAACTGAAAAAATAACCGGAAGGAATTACACTGTGAAAAACCTGCGGACCATTCTGGAATTTCAATATAAAACCCTCTTCATGAAAAGGATCGGAAAATGAAAAGAACCCATTTCACATTGATAGAACTCCTCGTTGTAATCGCGATCATTGCGATCCTCGCGGGGATGCTTCTGCCCGCCCTGAATAAAGCCAAGGAGAAAGCCAATGCGATTCAATGCGTCGGCAACCTCAAACAGTATGCCCTTCTCTGCTCCCAGTATTCCATGGATTACAAGGAATGGATGATGAGCGCCGGCACCCGGAATACCCCCTCAACCGTCCGTTCGTGGATCCACATTTTCTACGATATCGGCTATCTGCAGGGAAATTCGGGAAAAATCAACGCGGACACCGCTCCACGCGGAATCTGGCAGTGCAATTCCGACAAACGGCGCAAGAACCTGAGCTATTACCTGAACCTCGGGATCACCTGGAGTGCCTCCTATAACGGAACTTCCGTAAATGGAGACAGCCTCGGCACCTGTTTCTACTACAAGCTGCAGGAAATCAAGCAGCCCTCGAAGGTAATGTACATCACCGACGGCTGGAACGGAACAGACTACTCTACTGGATCTTACTGGACTTACCGCAAATCCTATCGGGATCATGACGGTCTGGAACCGGATTTCCGCCACAACGGCTATGCCAACATGATGTTCGTCGACAGCCATGTTTCGCCCTATGCGGCAAGAGAAATCCCAGTCTGCACAAACATCCGTACCGACGATTATTTCTGGAACGCGAAAGGAACCCCGAAATGAGTGAAACCATCCCCTTCCCGGTCTCTTCCGTTCCGCTTGCGGGAGAGTATGACGCCTTTCTTTGCGGATGCGGGCTGAGTTCCGCCGCGGCGGCCTGGAATATGGCGGAACGCGGGCTCAAAGTCGGAATCGCCGAATACTTCGGCAAGCCCGGAGGAGTCCCCGTTACAGGAATCCTCGGAATCGTTTCCGGCTGGCGGCTGGAAAACGAAATCGTCGTGGACGGCGTCTTTCTCCGCGAACTGAAAACGCGCACCGAAAAAAAAGGCGGCTATTCTTCAAGGCACGACTGGGGCGGACGTTTCCAGCCCGAAGTCCTCGGTCTTGTCCTGCTGGAAATGTTCCGCGAACGGAAGATCGACCTGATGCTTTATACGCAGCTTGTCGCGGCCCGGACGGAAGAAGGTCTCATCCGGGAAGTTTTCACCGCCTCGAAACAGGGGTTGGAAGCCTGGCGCGCAAAACTCTTTGTCGACGGCACCGGCGACGGCGATCTCGCGGCCATGGCGGGCTGTCCGTTCGAATACGGGCGCACTTCCGACGGCAAGGTGCAATCCTCGTCCCTTACCTTCAAGATCGGCGGAATCGACCTTTCCCGCATTCCGGAAAATATGAGGGATGCCACGAAAATCTGGAACACGGAACCGCACAACGTCCCGACCAACCACACCGTCATCACCTGTCTTCCGAACACGAACGGCGAGGCCGCCGTCAACATGACCCACATTCTGGATTGCGACCCGATGACACACGAAGGACAGCTCCGCATCCGTTATGAGGGCACCCTTCAGGCGTATGAAATCGTGGAGTTTTTCCGCCGCCGCATGCCCGGATTCGAAAAAGCCTATGTGTCCGAAACCGCCCAACAGCCCGGCGTGCGGGAAACCCGCCGCATCCTCGGCGATTACGTGCTCACGGCGGAGGACGTCATCGAAGGCCGCGACTTCGAAGACGAGATCGCGCGCGGCTGCTGGGGAATCGACATCCATGACCCGGTGACGATGCACGGCGTCACGCCCATGCCTCACTTCAACCTGAGCCGTTCCTACGGAATTCCCTACCGCTGCATCACCCCGCGCGGGATCCGGAATCTCTATATCGCCGGACGCCCCATCTCCGCCACGCACGAGGCGTTTTCCTCTTCCCGGATCAACGGAAGCTGCATCGCCCTCGGCGAAGCCATCGGCGCCGCCGCGCCCCAGGCGATCGCGGCGGGAGACACCCGTAAGATCGATGTGGCACAATTGCAGGCAAAACTGATTGAACAAGGCGCCATTATAAATTATACTCTCCTGGTGAAAACAAAATGAACATTCTGCACTACGATATTGCCCGGGGATGTTATCTGCGTCCGGAGGAATTCAAGAAAGCAATGAAGCTGGCCCGCGACAATAGTTTTGACGCTTTTTTGCCATATCTGGAAAATATGCTTCAATTGAAAACGGTGGAAAAAGCATGTCCGTCCTGTGCGATTACTCCGAATCAGTGGAGAGAATATGGCATCTATGCCGGAAAGATCGGCATTGAATTATTCGGACACTTCAACGTCATCGGGCATACTGCGGCAATTCGAAGGGCTTATCCGGAACTCGGAGAAGAGGAGTTCAATCCGGCGAGTGCAACGGTAAAACAATGGATGATCGACTCTCTGGCGGAATATTGTTCCTTTTTCAACGGCCGTTACATGCTTATTGGCGGCGATGAATGGCAGGCGCCCTCGCAATTGCTTAAAGATCCGGAATTCAAGGCGGGGATTGCATGGGCTGAATACCTCAATACGGCGATCGAGTTTCTGACTGAACGCAATATTACGCCAATCGTCTGGCATGATGTGCTTTTTCATTATCCGGAGACATTTGCAATTCTATCCCGTAAGGCGATTATTGCATTCTGGTATTATCATGTCAATCTTGGCGGTTATCCGGGATTGAAGATGTTACGCGAGCATGGATTCCGCACTATTGCGGCTTCCTCTATCAAAAACGGCGCAGAGGACGGACGCCTGGCGGCTTTGCGGATGGCAAAGAAGGAACAGAAGAAATATCGGGCCGAGGGAATTATGGTCACCAGTTGGGAGGAGGTTTACGCCGCTCAGCAAAACCTGGCGGTCCCGATTGCCGGAAAAATTCTCCGGGAGGTCCCGCTGTCGGAGGAGGATCGGAATTTCATCCGGTTCTCCACTGTCACAAAATATCTGAGCCGGATACCGGAAACCTCTCCTCATTATCTCCAGGCAAAAAAAAATCAGCAAACCACAGCGGAAAAACTGACAGGTGAACGTGATTTTTTTGTAGCGCTGGCGCAAAACAACCATAAAGTTTTGCTGGCAGATTTTGCCCGGCGCTGTTATCCGGAGGGGCCGCGTTGGAATAAATTGAATGAAAAGGCAAAGCATGAATTTTCTCTGCGGCAAAAGCATGCAGCCGGACGGTGGCTCCAGCTTACGGTGACCAATGGAGATGAACAATTCAGCATTTATCCGGATTTTGGCTGGTCGCTTCAGAATTGGCATATCGGAGACCTGGTGATTGTGGAAGATCACATCAAGGATAAGTTGGGCACGGAGTTGCTGCCCCCCGGAGGTTACCGGAGTTACACCAAAATTCTGGGATTCCGTCCGGCGTGGTCGGTGGGGGCAGGACAACATCCTTGTATCGTCTGGCAATATCCGTTCGTCAGCAAAGTATTGAAAGAAACTTCAAAACAGATTGTGGTGGAATTTCAGCAAACATTGCCCCATGTTTGTTTGCAATATCGTTTGAGGGTAAGCAAGGATCGCCAAGGCTTTGAACTTGATCTGCGGGCCAGAAACTTAATAGAGAATTTGTGTGGTGCTTTCACCTGGAATTTACCGATACAGCCACACGATATCAAGTCAATACGTGAAATGTTGTTTATTCATTCCAATATACTGACAATGGAACGGGGCAGATACCGTCTGGAGTTCAAAGTGCCGCGTCGGGATGCGGCAGGTTTTCGTATTGACCGCGGGAAGCATTTTTTTACCCCGGACCTTCAAGGGAAATTCCGATTTTTAAGATTCGGGCAAATTGTTGAATCACATTGGGATTTCAACATCATCAAGCACACCTGAGAAGTCTTTCTTTACCAACACCGGAACGTCAGGGCACGATCGTCCACTATACGCCCGCCCGCTGACATTTCCTCCCACTGCCTCCGCCACGCTCACTCCACGCGGAGTTTGCCGCCGGCTTTTTTCCCGGAGGCCAGTTCGGTGACGCTCAAAGTCCAGTCGCCCGGTTTCGTATTCAGCGGGGGAAGAATGGTTCCGGTGTAAACGCCGTCCTTCATCGCGGCAAAGGCACTGTCGTCGGTTGCGACACCGTCGGCGTCTTCGACGGCGATCCGGAGGGGAATCAGAGCCTCGACCGCTTTCCCGTCCGTATCCGCCAATCTCACCTCATACCGGACCGGCTGTCCCCGTTTGACCGCGCCGGGAAGCTCCAGCGACAGTTTTCCGACCGCATTCGGAAGGATCAGCAAAAGGCGGCCGTCATTCGTCGAGAAATCCACGGGAATCGTGGTGGTTCCGCCGCGGCTTTCAAAAGGGACTGCCTGATGCTTCACGAGATCGTACACCCCTCCGGCATGGCGTTTCACCGTCACCTTCCCCCGGTTCGGCAACCCTTTCTCCATCACGAGCCCGTAGGGGCCGAAATAGTCCCCGAACGTGCGTTTGTCGTTGATGACGAACAGATAGTCCGCGTCCTTCCAGGAGCGGACCCACGTGACGAGGTCTTTATCCGTCGAATCGGAATAGGGCCGATGATAGGGGGCAAGCTGACGGCGGAGATCGGAGGCGGCCTGCTGGAGGGCCTCCTTGTCCTTCTTCGGATCGCGGGAACGGAGGATCTCCCGGATGGGAATGTCGGGCGTGATCCCCGGCACCACATGTTCATCCGCGACCAGGATGCCGCCTTTGCGCTGGAACTCCTGGATTTTGCGGAACACCGGCTCGGTCAGCACATCGCAATGGGGCATCACAAGCACCTTGAGGTTTCCGAAACCGTCGCGCAGAATCGTTTCCTCATACACGACCGCGGGGGAAAGGTTCGCCCACATCAGCATCAGGTTCGCATCGAAAATCCAGCCGGACCATCCCCAGGTTCCGCGTCCGGCAAAGATCGAGGCCGGAAAGCTCTCCAGAACGGCGACCTCCGGCTTGCGTTCGGGAATCTGTTTCAGGACCGGTCCCAGCGGACGCACGACCTGAAGAAGAAACTCCGAGAGAACTTCCTTCGTCTTCAAGTGGGTGCACTGGTAGCCGGCATCCTTCTTGAAGTTCGGACGGGCCGGATCGGGAATCAGGGAATCGTAGCCATGGAACATAATGCCCGACACATGCCGTGAAATCTGCGTCCAGACTGCCTCCCGCATCAGGTCCGGAGCCAAAGTAATGTAGGGCGCTCTCGGGAATTCCCCGACCCACCCGGGTTCATTGGCGACTTTTTGGCCGATCGGGGCCGTCACGCTGCGGTAGGTGATGATCTGGGTCATGTTCATGACGCCCTGCCCCGGGCATCCCGCCGCCATGGCCTGGAGTTCGGAGGTGTTGGCGCCGATGTTGATCGGATCGGGATAGGCGTAGGTCCAGTGGCTCAGGTAGTCGACCTTCCCGCCGCTTCCCCACACGGGCGGCACGCGGACCGCCGGATCGAAGAAGCTCCAGAACGGGCGTTTGATGTGTTTCTTATAGCTTTCATGGATCAGCGTGTGCAGCGGATTCCAGCCGTCGCCATCCTTCCAGAACCAGCGGTAGTAGACATACAACGGATCATTTTCGGGAATCACGCGGGAAACCGGAAAGCCTTTGATCCGCGAATAATGGGGGGCGGTTTTGTCTTCCACTTCCGGCGGAATGTCGAAACCGGCAAACTTTTTGAAGGCGGCGGGTTCGAATTTCCCGAAGGACGGATTCGTATTGTCGCGGATTTCCGAGTTGATCAGGAGTCCGTCCAGTCCCGGATGGTCTTTGAAAGTTTCGGCGGTTTTTTCGGAAATGTCACGGCAGAGCTCGCGGGCGCCGTCATTGGAGGCTTCCATATTATGGGAACCGGTGCGGGGTTTGCCGTCGCGTCCGTAACGGGGGAATTGGTCCCGGTATTTCGGAATGTGCGGAGTAAGACAGTAGTCCAGAATCCGGAACTCATCCGCGAGCACGGCGTCATACCGTTTCATCCGGTTTCGGATGATGGGCGGTTTCTCCCAGTCGCGGGTGAAGATCATGGAGGCGGATTCCACGCCGTGGGTGAACCCCATGTCCTTGAAAATCCTGTAGTCGCTCCGGAATCCCCAGACCACGACGGGCATGATGTCGTACGGAACGGGAGCAATCAGCAGCTCCGCGTTTTTTTCGACGGTCACCTCTTTTCCGTTTTCGGTCGCGGCAACTTTCAGGAGACAGGAATATTTTCCGGTTTTCAGCCGCGTCTCCACGGGCAGCTTCACCCGCACCGACGTCCTGGCGTTGATCTCGCGCAGGGAAACGGAAACCTCCTTCTGACCGTCCACGGTTCCGCGGAGAACCACGCCGGAAAGCGGGGAGGCGCCCTTGTTGACGATTTCGATTTCCCATTTCGCATCCGGTTCATTCCGGAAGAAGGCGCAGCGCCCGTACGGTTCCACGGACAGCTCCGCCGCCCAAATTCCGCAGGAAGCCAGCAGGAGCACAGTAACGATATGAATTCGCATGACAGACCTCATTTCTTTTCTGTTTTCGGGAAGGTGTAGAGTTTCACTTCAAAGATGTCGCCGTCGAAGTGATTGTACGTGGACCCGACACGGTCCCCGATGACGGTATTGTATACGGCAGGGGATACGGCGCCGCCGACTTTGGCTTTGACCACCTGATTCACCGCGCCGTCCACCCGGAAGGTCCCCTGGCGGACCCCGTCATACTCGAAGGAAACCGTATGGATTTTCCCCTCCTCCAGTTTTACCGGCGCGCCCGTGAACATATCCGAGTTTCCCCCGTGTCCGATGCATGCGGCGGGACGGAACAAGTCGTTCTGTGCGCGAATCAGAAAAAACGCAATGCCGTGATGATAAGAGGGATTGTCTTTTTTCGGAAAATAAAAAATATATTTGCTGTCCCATATCACCAGATTCACTTGTGAGCTGGTCTGTTCGCGCAGCCGTATTTTCGCTTCGAGGCGGAATCCCCCGCCCGGGGAAAGCGCCGGATATTTCTCCGCCAGCACAATGCCTTCCGGTTTCTCCTGCCGGGACATGCCGACGGCGAGATACTTCCCTTCTTTTTCATCCCCGGCGATCTGCGTGGCGCCCCGGACGGCGGCTTTGAATCTGCCGTCCATGCTGTTGAGGCTCCCTTTCGTGAAATCCCAGTGGGCGGTCAATTCCTCCGCATACGTCATCCCGGCCCCCACAAACAATCCGGCAATCATCAGTTTTTTCCACATTTCAAACCTTCTTTTCATTTCAGGACATCCACTGCAACCGGTTTCCAGATTCCCCCCGCGGCCGTAGTGTCCTCGACCCGGACGACCAGCAGATTTTCAGCGTTCCACCGGATCTCCCGGGTGACATCCAGCGCGAACGGACGGTTCCACCCGTTCGGGCCGATGTCATGCTGTCCGACGTAAATCCCGTTGAGCCAGACCCACGCGGATTCGTCGACCGCGCCGAACGCCAGTTCCACCGCCTCGGAATCGATCTTTTCCGGCATTCGAAACCGGAGCCGGTACCACGCGATGCCGTCGTAGCCGGGGTATCCCTGTTGTTCCCAGGCTCCGATCTTGAGCTTCTTCCATTTGGAATCGTCGAAATCGGCCTTAAAAAAGTCCTTTTCATGGCCGTTGCCCATCGGATCGGCGCGGAAACTCCATCCTTCCAGCGGCAACGGGATCGACTTCACCTTTATGATCTCATGGTCGAAAGTGGGATTGTCCTTCAGCCGCTTGTTCTCCCGGTAAAAAGTGAAGTTGACCAGCTTGGACGCCTGACGGCGGAATTCCGGAGTCGATCCCCTGTCGGCAATCCATTTCAAGAGCCGGACGGAATTTTCCTTCTGTTTCAAGTGACGGGAGAAGGCAATCAGCAGGGCGATCACCTGGGGATCGGAATCCGCCGCCATTTTTTCCATTTCCGGAAGGGCGGCGTCTCCATACCGGCTGCCGTATTCATACAGGGAACGCCGCCGGATCAGCGGATCGGGGTCCGACATCCCGGCCAGGACCGTTTCCCGGAATATCGCCGGATTTTCCAGCAGACGCCGGAAGGCGGCGCGCCGCAGAACGGGGTCCTTTCCGTTCATTGCCTCGCGGCACAACGCCGGATCGTCCAGTTTTTTCAGTTCTCCGATTCCGTCCGTATTCCCGGCCAGAACCGGCAGGATTCCCGCAGCCAGCAGGAACGCAAGCCTCCAATACCTCATATTTTTCTCCCATTTATAAAGGTGTTTCAGTGTAAATGCAAGTTCGGTTTCCAGCCCGAAGCCGGACCCTCGAAATCGCCGGGTCACGGCAAATCACTTATAGGTGTCGAACCCCCGGACAAACATCAGGCGGCTGCTGAAATCAGAAAGAGGGGTTGCAGCCGGTGTCCATCTCCTGAATTCGGCGTACCGGACCCCTTCCACGTGAGTGTCCATAAAAAGCATATTGGATTTTCCTTTTGTGGGCTCGGCGCTCGTAATGGTGGTCGAGCGCATACGGGGATCCGGAGAGGCATGCCGGAACGCGGGCGTCCCCGGTCCGGCCAGTGTAAAGCCGTTGAGAACCATGCTGTCGGCTACCAGGAACGCCTGCGACGGGATCGTCAGACAGTTGAGGCGGCGCTGGAATTCAGTGCTGGAGGTCCGCGTGTTGCTCAATCCGCTCAAAAACACATTGAGGGCATAGTGGGTATAGCTGAAATTCCCGTTGGAATAGGCGCCGAACGGGACCGGTTCCGACGGGCAGACAAAAGTGCCTTTCGTCTGACTTGTTCCATTTCCATAGAAGGAGGGACCGTATCCCGAGGTCAGTTTTCCGTATCCGGAATGCTTGTAGCCGGATAAAAGTCCATACCAGTGAAACGAGTATTCATGATAGAGGAGTTTGTCTTCGGCCGACATGTAGCCCCGGACGGTGGCCGGCACGATCCAGTCCTTGTAGTCGGAAGAATAGCCGGCCTGGGCCAGTCCCATCTGCTTCATGTTGTTGACACAGGAAATCGTCTTCGCCGTATCGCGCACCTTGTTCAGCGCGGGAAGCAGCATGGACGCGAGAATGGCAATGATCGCGACCACAACCAGAAGCTCGATTAATGTAAAACTCTCCCTTTTCCTTCTCATGATTTCTCCTTTCCATAATCTATTCCGTTTTGTTTATTATATTCAGTCTTTCGCAAATAACAAGACCTTTTTTCCTCTTCTGACGCATTTTCAGGAAAGATTTCCTCATGGGAAACAAACCTCCTCTTTTTCATATTCTGTTTCTCCTGAAAAACCGGTCACAATCCGGCTCGCCCTCTTCCGGTTTCCAACGGCCGCCTCCGTCATTTGAGCTTTTTGACGGACCCGTTAATCATCCGTTCTACATGGGAGGATACACGCACCTGACATTTTTCCTTTAAAATAAAACGGTTGACGATATAATATTCCGCCAGCGAAATGATGTGTGACGGACGGAAATACACGGTATCCACCCGCTGGGGAAAAGGCAGGGAAACATCTTCCGGCAGGTCGAAGCCGAGAAGGCTGATGTCGTCCGGAATCCGGATGCCCAGCGTGTTCAGGGCCCGGACCGTCAGACAGGAGAGGTAGCCGGTGGGACAGAACACGGCGGTGGGCAGGGAGGATTTCTTGCGGAAGAAATCGGCAATATCCTGCTCCAGATTCCCGGCTGCATGGAAGAATTGCCATTCCACATGACATTTCGGATGGAGCAGCATGATCTCGGCGATAAAACTCTTGGCGCGCTCCATGATGGCGCAGGAGGATTCGAGCAACAGAACCAGCACATCCCGGTGTCCGAAGCTGTAAAGATGCTGCGCAGCCAGTTTGCCTCCGACGTTGTTGTCCGGTTCAATCGAGATCTCCGCGCCCGGCACCCCGTTTGAAAAAAGGTTGATCCGCAGGATGTCCGGATTGATCTCGCGGGTCTCGACAATCACCTCATGCGTCGGACAGGAACAGAAGACAACGATGTCGGCCTCCATGATCCGCTCCCGGAACAGTTTCCAGTCCTGCTGATGGTTGGTGACCAGGAAATTGAATCCCTTATTGGAAAGCTCCTGCATCAGTGCAAGTGCCTGGCTCCGGTGAAACAAACCGGAACTCACGTCGAACACGACATTTTCCGTGTGCGTATGGGTCTGAATATAACACCCGTTCCGGTTCAGCGTCATGATGACCCGCCGCCGCGTCGCTTCCTTAACGGAAGGGTCTCCGTTCAGCACCCGCGAAACGGTGCGGACACTGATGTTCATCGACTTGGCAATTTCTTTCTGCGTCATTTTTTTCATGAGTCCGGAAAAATCCTTTCATTTCTATATTTTACGCGATCGCGAAGAAAAAAGCAATACCGTTTTATCTGTAAAACGACATATTTCTGGCGTAAATAAGACATTTCGGAAACATTCCGGAAAAGCGGAACCGGCATCGGGTTCTCCCCGTTTCACAGGCATATGGCATTTTTTTCCGGTTTTTTTCGCAATCCGGGCCAATCAGGGCTTGCGGAAAATAAAAAATATGCTATAATCTATAGCAAACCACATAAACAAACCACATGTTTATGTAAAGGAACGGCGCGGAAATGATCTCAAAGAAAAAACAGACGAAGACAGAGGCCATCGCCAATCGGCTCCGGGATGAAATCCTGGAAGGGAGCTTCCAGGACGGCCGTCTGCCTTCCAAGCTGGATATGATCGGACACTTCGGCGTCAGCCACCGGACGATCGACGCCGTGCTGAAGCGTCTGCGCGAAGAAGGCCTGATCCGAGGCGTCCGCGGGACAGGAATCTTCATCAAGGAACAGCCGAAGGATGTCTCCAACCTGACGCACCGCCTGGTGCTGATGTTCCTGCCCCGTTATTCCATCTATGAACATGAACCCTACGAATCTCTCCGGGATGAGGCTCTGCGGTGCGGTCTTCTGCCGGTCAACCTCATGATGCCGGGAAGTGGGAACCCGTTGAATCTTCAGGAACAGGCGACGGTCACCCAGGTTCTGCGGGCGCCCATCCGCGGGGTCCTGTACAGCGGGCGCAGCTACTGGCGCGAACCGTTTCTTGATAACTGGAAAAATATCCGCTCGGTGGCGCTGGCCATCTTCGACAGCGAGAAAGATCCTCCGGGCAGTTCCGTTCTGCTCGACTTCCGTTCCGGCGGCTATAAGACCGCACGCCATTTCATCGAAAGCGGCTGCAAACGCCTTCTGATCTTGTGCGGATATCTGGCGCCGGATGTTCCGAAGACGAAAGAATACTGGAGAAAACATGTCACCACCCTGTTCATGGAAGGCGTGCGGAAAGCAACTGCGGAAGCGGGGATTCAGCCTCCCGACATCCACTTTGTCCGCAAGGACCCGGAGAAGAGCATTTTTTCCGAAGAAGAATTCAAAGCGCTTGCCGATCAATATGACGGCATTCTCAGCACCATCGACCGATTGGCCTACGAATCGGTGGGATATGCCGGAAAACTGGGGCTCCGGGTCCCGGAGGATCTGATGGTCTCGGGCTGTCTGGATACCATCTGGAGTCGCGGTTTCGAACACCAGATCACGACGCTCGGACAGAATCCGTCGGAAATGAGCCGGGCCGCGTTCCGGCTGCTGGAAACGGGAGGCCGCCGGCAAGTTCTTATCGAGCCGGATTTGATTATACGCAAAAGTTCCCAACGATAAATAAAAAATATTTTACGGTTCAAGGAGGTTTCAACATGAAAAACAATCGGTCGAAAAAAAACAAGGTCGGGAGACGCTCTTTCACATTGATCGAACTCCTGGTGGTCGTTTCGATCATCGCCATTCTCGCGGGGCTTCTGCTGCCCGCGCTGAACAAGGCGCGGCTTACGGCGCGGGACATCGCCTGTAAAAACAACCTGAAAACGGGCGCGCTGGCGGTCCAGCTCTACAGCGATGCCTACAACGGGTATGTCCTGCCGCTGCACACCGGCGGCCCGGGGGTCTACGGTTCTTATTCCAGCAAGCTCTGGATGCAGTTCCTGAACCTGCTCGGAATCGTCTACATGGACAACAAGCTGAACCTCTCCGCTTCCAACATGGCGCCCTACATGTGTCCGATGATTCCCAGGGACAAATATACAAACACCGACCAGGCCTACTACACCTATGCGGTCAACACCAAACGCATTCCGTCGGTTCCCGTGGCCAGCGACTGGGAGAATCTCCGGAAATTCCAGAGCATCCCCAACCATTCCCGCATTTTCTACATGGCGGAAACCACCCGTTCCCCGCTGGCCGCGAACCAGAACGGCTACAACTACGCCTACAATCTGTACAACATCCAGCCGGATGTTGCGACCGCGGCCTGGTTCGATCTCGTGCGCCACAACGGACACTTCAATCTCTTCTATTTCGACGGGCATGTGGCGGGCGCGACGCTCCGGGACATTGACAACCGGAGCGACCAGCTTCACACCTTCTTCTGGAAAGGGGAATGAGCATGCGTTTCGCAACCGCCATCGTCCTCGCCTCGCTTCCGGTTCTTGCCGCCGCCGGACAGGACCCGTGCTATCCTCCTTTCAGCGAGGACATCACTTTCTACCAGAGCTTCGACAACGGCGAAGACGCCGACCTGAGCGCCGGCAAACCAAAGGTGATCTGGAAAAGCGGCGATATCCGGTTCGAGAAAGGGCTTCGCGGAAAGGCTCTTTTCGGCGGGCGGAACGGGGGAAAGCTTCGTTTCAGCCGGACGGGAAATCTGGACTTCGACAAGCCCGGC
>MWCA01000045.1 GCA_002069785.1 Lentisphaerae bacterium ADurb.Bin242
TTACTGGTGCTGTAAAACGAAAAAAGCCATGGCAAGTTTTGGGACTTGTCACGGCAATCATAGAAAGAGTGGTGGGGCTTCGGGGATACGACAAAACACTTTCTCCGCATGCTCGCTCCGCTGCATCCGAAACGGATTCTGGTGCATTCCAGCCATGCGTCCGAAGACGAAATCCATGCCTTCGGCGCACGCAAAGTGCCGTTCGAATCAATGCTGACCGAATCGGATATCGTTCATTGTCTCGTCGGAGTGAATCAGGAAAATCTCCACCGGCTTGGCGCCCGGGAACTCGCCCTTCTCAAGGACGGCGCCGCGATCGTCAATTGCGGACGCGCCGGACTGATTCAGGAACAGCCCCTGATGGACGCCCTTGCCTCGAAACGTATCTCCGTCGTGCTTGACGTCTATTATACGGAACCGCTGCCGGAGGATTCGGCGCTGTACTCTTTCGACAATCTGATCATGACGCCTCACAACGCCGGATTTCCCGGCCGGGAACTTTTCATTCCCTTCCTGCTGGACGAGTTCAAACGGTTCTTTGCCGGAGAAAAACTCCAGGGAGAAATCAACCGTTCCCGTTTCGAATCCATGACAGATGAATGCCTCGCGAAAAAACGGGAATGAACAAGGATTGCTTCGTAAAAAAATCCGGAAGTCTGCCGTCAATCCGGTCATTCAGGCGGGTTCCGGGTCCCTGTTTTTCTCACGGTATTTCCGCGGGGAAACGCCCAGCGCGTTTTTGAACGCGCGGCTGAACGAATAGGCGTCGCGGAAGCCGCTGTGCTCCGCGATCTCCGAAACGGAACGATCCGAGCGGACCAGCAGTTCGCATGCGTGCTGGAGCCGCAATTTCCGCAGAAGGACGCCGGGAGTCACGTCTCCGTAATGACGGCGGAACATGCGCCGCACCGTTACCGGAGAGACCCCGAACTCGGACGCCAGTGTTTTCAAGGACACCTCTTTCCGGAAATTTTTCCGCAGATACCCGCAAATCTCCGTAAACATTCCGCCGCCCGTGTTCTTCTCCGGCGGCGTCTCCTCCCGGGAATATTCCAGTTGACGGGTCAGGATCGACACCAAAGCGTGGACCGCTTCCGAAGGAGACGTCTTGTCCAGCCCGTTGTAGGCGGAAATGAGCTTCAGCAGGTTGTCGAAGTCGGAACGGTTCAGACGAAACACGCGGGAACGCAAGTTCAGGAGAGGCTCGTAGTTTCGACTCTTTTCCAGGAACGAAACCGCAACAAACTCATACTCCGAAGCCGGATCGGCCAGCCGCGTGGAATGGAACTGGTGCGGGAAAAACAGCATGGCGTCTCCGGGCGACATGGAAAATTCCTCGCCGTCGAGCAGCGTATTGACCTCCCCTTTCAGGATCACTTTCAGGATCATGCGCTGATGAATGAACGTCTGACGGAAAAAATGGCGGCTGGAGGAAATCCGCACGATCACGTCCTCCGGAACAATCGGGCAAAACGTGTCCATGCCTCCCGAAAACGGCCCGTTTTCGGAAAGTTTTCTCCGTCCTTTCAGCGCCTCCATTTTCCTGCGGAAAGAAAGGAGATTTTTCCGTCCCGGTTCCGCCATGCGTCCCCTCCTTCTTCAAATCGCTTCCCGGTGGAAATTCCTATCCCCGTCCGTCGGCGCCGAACCGGGTTACAGAACCCGCAGAAAAGCCTGCCGGACCGCCTCCAGATAGGAATCGCACCAGGTATCGGAGTTTTCCCGCGCCGCCAGCACGTTTTCACGGTGAGCGGCATAGTTGTCAAACAATTGGCGACGGGCATCCAGAAAACCTTTTTCGGATAGTTCTTCCAATGGAACAAACGTCCCGGGATAACGGCGTTCCGCCGTCGGGAAATCTCCCCGGTAAATTACCGGTACTCCCGCCAGAATACAGTCGGGCAGCTTTTCCGTGACATATCCGGGCGCCCAGCAGTTTTCGATCACCAACGCAAACGGATGCCCGGCAATGACCGTCAGTTTGTCGCCGGCCGGACCGAAACAATGTTCGGACTTCGAGATCGGCCACCCTTTTCCGTACAGATCAATCCATCCGCGCTTTGCCAGCAAACGGTACAAATCATCCCGTTCCGGAGCCACGCCCCGGTGATCCCCCTTCTTAAAAGAGGAGACGACAACCCCGAGACAGTCTCCGGAATCTTCCGGGATCGCCCGTCCCGCGGAAATGCCGGAAGAAGAAGCATTCTTCCCGGCAACCGGCAGGTCGTAATGAATGACATAAGGAGCCTCAAAAGAACGGTTCCACGTCAGAATGACGTCCCAGCACGGATGCATGAGAATCCTCGCCTGGTGCGCCAGAAGATTGTAGATCGGAGATTCGCACGCTTGTAAGATTTTCCGGACGCTTCCCGGAAGCCGCCCGATCCTTTCCCAGAGTTCCGCTGTCAGATCGATACAGAATATGACATCCGCTTTTTCAGGAGGCAGCTCCGCTTCGGAAAAAAATACAAAGTCCTCCTCCTTAAGCAGTTCTCTCGCCCGGATTCCGGGATATCCAAGCAAATTTCCATACGAGGTTCCTCCGTCATCTTCTCCGAAAGAATCCTCTTTTTTCAGATACAACCCCATGACAGTAACTTTGCGCATATCAACGGATCCTCAAAATGCGTTTGAACAAATTCTTCGCTTTCCGGAACAGGAGAAGGAACAAATATCTATATACTTTGAACGCCTCCGGATAAAAGCACTCCATTCTCCGAAGTTTGTATTGAACCAGAAAAAAGTAATACAGCCCACGAAGCGGGGCCTGGCGAATTATATACCCCATGGACCGGACGTTCATTGTCCGCAGATATGAATCGGAACAGGAAGCAAAGGAAATCATGAGATATACCAAGGTATCATATTGAATGCTGCGGACGCTTATCCGGCTTCCCTCCGATTCACCATGCCAGCGAATTTTCACCGTCGGAAAATACGGCTGAAAAATACGGTGGATATAAGGATTGCAGAGATGACAGCACTCCGATCGACATCCGTATCGAAGAAATCCCCAAGGATGGAACTGTTTCCGGTATATGGACGCCGGAATGGTCATCCCGGAAACATTGTAAGTAAAAGACCACTGATCTTGAAGCGATGCGAAAAAACTTCTCGAAAGAGGTTCGCCGTCTTGCCGGTGGAATTCACGTACCGTCATTTCACGCAAATTCCCATCCTGCGTGAAAAAATGAAACGGGCCAAACACGGCATCCCCTTCCCGTAGATCAAGCCGACTCAGTTCTTCCAGTCCCTCACGAAGGAGAATATCGTCATGACAAAGGGAAAAGACATGTCCCTCCAGCTTTAAATCTCCAATCCACCGGTCCAGTCTCCGGCCATGCTGAAGGGCGGAAAGAGTGCAGTCATGGGAAATCCAGTGAATTTTCTCCGACGGACATTCCTTCACCAGCGCCATATCCTCTGCCTGCCGCGGGGACTTATTGAATGAAATATACACTCCGTCGAAAAACTCCAGATTCGCCTTGACGGATTCCCAGCATTCCCGCCAGTAATCCCCACCATTGTAAACCATAATGGCCAGTGAAAGTTTCATGACCGTCTCCCCGGCTCCATCGAGCTTTTCTGGATGGCATCCTCAAGGCTGACTTTTACGGACAGTCCAAGTTCACTGGTCGCCCGGGAAATATCCGGGACATACCGGGACGTCTGTCGTCCCGGGGAAGGAGATTCTCGGATGCGAATCCGGCTGTCGGACCCGATCGCCCGTCGAATCGTCTCCGCCAGCTCGAGAATGGAAACCGCCTGATCCGATCCCACATTGTATACGCGTCCATCTTTTCCATCGGACAAAATGGCACACAGCCATTCCACCAGATCGTCGGCATACAGGTAGGAGCGGTACGACGTTCCGTCTCCCTGAATGACGATATCCTTCCCTTCCAAACAATCTCGGATGAAGTTGCCGATCGCAAAGTGGACATTCCGATCCAGATACGGTCCGGTGAAAGCAAAACACCTCGCAATCACAGTGGGGACACCTGAAGCCAGACACATCTGCTCGGCCTCCAATTTCGCGATGCCGTATTCCGTTACGGGGGAGCAGGGAAAATCCTCCAGAATCCGTTCCAGTTCAGACGGCTGAATACCGTAAACCGCACCGGAACTGGCCATCAGAACCCGTCGGGCTCCGCATTTTTCCGCGAAGTCCAGGACATGCCGCGTCCCTTTCAAAATAATGTCGCGCACTTCTCCATCCGGGACTCCATGGGTCGGCGCGGCACAATGAAGAACTCCATCGAAATGCATCTCCGGAAATGAAAAATCACGCACGTCTCCTGACAAAAAAGAAATCTTCTCCAAGCCGGAAAATTCCGGATTGCTTTGGAGAAACCCCTTCGGATCACGAGAAAGAACAACCCATTCTGTTTCGGGAGAGAAGCCGCGTTGCAGCATGGAAAGAATGCTTTTTCCGAAAAAACCGGTTCCTCCTGTCAGAAAAATCCGTTCCCCCTCGAAGGAACTTTTTCTGTTTTCATTCGATGCGGAATACTGCATTTTCATTGGCCGGAATGCTTTCGTCCATTTTTCAGATTCTCGACTGGAAACCCATCAATATTGTCCCGAGTGTAGTGATCACTCCGGTAAATGTCGCAATGCGCGCAGGAACTATTTTCATGCTTCCGGTTTTCCAGCTGCATTTTCTGAAATTCGAACCATTCGTCTGATTCCCAGAGATCCCGCAGGGATGTCTGATCGACATTGCCGAGGTTGGTGCCACCAATGAAGTCGATGCAGCATGGAGACACGTCTCCGTTGGCCCGGATCGCCATGGTGGTAAACGCCATCGGACAGGCAATCCGGAGTGAACTGTGCTCGGAAAAGTCCTGCCGGGCCGTCGGAAGAGAATCAGCATAGTAGCGTTTCATGAAATCAGCCTCTTCATCAACCTTGATCCAGCTGTGAGGTTTATCGATGTAAATCTCATCTCCGACATCGGCGTACATTTTCATGAATCGCTCATTTTCTTCGCCGTAAGACTCCAGCATTTTCGGACTTATAAACGGACGTTCGGAATAAAGTCGCTTTCTGATCTCCCGGAGGACGCGCAGATTTTCATGAATTTCGGCGGGTTTTATAGAAGAGGAGGTAATCTCCCGGTGTCTCTTTTCATCTGGTGAATAAATAGAAACCCGTAAATAATCCAGCTGAAAGCGGACCATTGCCTCGGCAATTTCCGGTGTAAGACGGCTCACGTTGCTGGTCGTTTCGATCCGGTCGGCCAGATCGGCCTTGCGGGCGATCCGGAGCATTTCACAGAAAGCCGGATTGAGCAGCGGCTCTCCGTAAAGGCTCAATTTCAGAACCTTCAGTTTTTCTCCCGGCCATGCTTTCAGCTGTTCGATAACCCGGACGAACCGATCCAGCGGCATGTTCATGCGGGTACGGGTGAAGTAATTTTCTCCGGAAAGGCTCTGAAAACACTGAATGCAGCGGAAATTGCACAGGCTCGACGGTTCGACGAGAACCGTATAGGGTTTGGGCAAAGGCAGAACTTCCATCAGATTGTGCCGATGGGTATTTTTCAGCTGGGTGAAGGGGATCATTTCGGACGAAGCCTTTCGACCGGAAAACCATCGACATTATCCTCCGCCGGGAAGAGCTTGTACCAGTCGCAATAGCGGCAGATGCGGTTTTCGTGTTTCCGGTTTTCCAAGTGCATTTTGCGGAATTCAAAGAGCTCGTCGCTTTCCCATAATTCCAAAAGCGTCTTCTCGTGGACATTGCCGATTTTAGTAGCCTTCGGAGCATCGTGGGTGCAAAGGATACAATCCCCGGCGCTGTTGACCACCAGATTCATGAATGGACGCGGACAGGCAACGTGATGTTGCTGATGACTTTTGAATTCCGCTTCGGTTTTCGCTTCTTTACCCTTGTCATGATAATAGGCGTTGATCAGGTTATTGCCGCTGTAACGAGTTGCGTTATTGACTTTCTCGAAACCGACTTCGTCGGCAATGTCCTTGTACAAGTTCTGAAAGACAATGTTTTCCTCGTCATAACAATCGAACATCTTCGCGAGAATCACCGGTTTCTTTTTCCCCTGCCGGTCGCGATATTCCCGGAGATACTGGATGTTGTCGCGGATTTCCCCGACAGTCACAGAGGAACGGGTCACTTCTTTCTGATGAGCATCTATTGCGGCGTAAATCGAGAAACGGATGTGGTCAAGTCCGTAATCCACCAGTTTTTCGGAGATTTCATGGGTCAAGCGCGAACCGTTGGAAAAAGTATCCACGCGCTCGGCGATTCCGGCATCGACAGCCAATTTCACCATTTCGCAGAAATCCGGATGCAGAAGAGGTTCTCCAAGCGCTGCCAGCCGGAGGAGCTTCAGCTTGGGTCCCGGCCAGTTTTTCAGCTCGTCTACCAGACGTTTATACAGGCTCATTTCCAGGTTGCAGAACGGCTTCAGGTCGTTCCGGGTATTTTCACTGCCCTGGACACAGGGAGTACAGCGGAAATTGCAGATGTTGGTCGGCTCAATGAATACCGACAGCGGCTTTGCTAGCGGCAGATGATCTTTCAGGATCATCCGGTTGCTGGAAATAATGGTAAAACCGCTCATTGGATGAAATCCTCCTCTCCGAAAGCCTCGCACCAGTTGATCGGCAACGGTTTTCCGTAAAATTTCGTCATATATTGTTCGATGAATTCCCGGTCATGCCCCGAAAGACATTTCTTGTGGTAGCATCCGAAATGCCGGATGCGCATGCCCCGGGCCAGAATATCGGCAAGACTCTCCTCGAAAAGGTTGCCGAGACTGATTTGAATGAATCCGCACGGAAGGACATCGCCATATTGAGTAATTTGCAGTAATGAATTCACCGTTCCACACCCGCGGTCAATCCCGTAGGTCGGAAACGTATCCAGATGCAGCGCCGAATAAGTTTCATGAACCTGTTTCAGATATTCCATGTCGGAGTCGTCAATCAGCACTTCGTGTTTCCCTTCCCACTGTCCGACGGCTTTGGCCAGCATCACATCAACGGAAAAGCCGTTTTTCTGGGCGAATTCAGCCATTTTCAGAGTCCGGTCGGTTTTACAGTTCTGATGGCTTACAACCGTTTGGATCACCACGTTTAACCCGGCCTTCTGCGCATTGAAAAGGGCAGCAATCGCTTTCTGATAAGCTCCGGCATTCTCACGATTCCTATCGTGCAGTTTTTCGTCGAAATCGTCGATGCTGACCTTTACTTTATCCAATCCGATTTTCTTCAGATGCAGCGCTTTCTCTTCGGTGAGAAAATGGCCGTTCGTGCTCATGCTGAGGTGGAATTTGTCCGGCTGCATGGCCGCAATCACATCGTCGAGTTCCTTCAGAATCAGCGGTTCCCCGCCGGACAGCGTAAACTGGCACAAGCCGAATGCATGGGCCTGATCACTAATGGAACGCATCATGGCAACATCCAGCTTCCGCTTTTTGGGAGCCATCCGCGAAACCATGCAATGCTTGCAGTGAAGATTGCAGAGATAGCTGTAGGCAATGTCGACCATCGGTGTCGGAATGCCCCGGTCCAGCCGGTCCTTAATCTTCAGGATCTTCTCGAAAACCAGCGGTTTTTCTCGCTTCAGTTTCTCCCGCTTCTGTTTTTCCTGCTTCTGAAGTTCCATCTGTTTTTCATTCATTTTTCGTCTCCGATCCTTGTTTCCGCTTTCCCGAAATGTTCTATGCGGCAACGGGTCTGGTTATAATTTATACTCCGGCGCCGGTTGTTTCAAATGGTTTCCGTTCAGCACAGATAAACGATCTCTCCCTTGAATCCGGACCGCGTCAGTTCTTCCGTCATCAGTGTCCGATACAGCGGAGAACAGATTGCAACCGTCGAATCATCGCCGCATTCATGCAGAGTGGAAGACGGAAGAACCCGGTGCCCGGTAATTTTTTTCGTCTGTTTGTAGGGATCGTTGTCGATGAAAGCCTCGATGTTGCATTGTGAAAGAGGCGTCGACTTCAAAAGTCGGGCCAGATGTGCGCCGCATCCCCACAAAAAGAGCTTTTTTCCCGAGGCGGCCAGAGCCGCGATCGATTTCCCGAAATCATTTTTTCGGGATTCATCCACATACTTCTTTATCTGGGCAGACAAGGAAAAATCCGGGATAATTTCCTGAACCTTCGTTTTTCCATACGTTCCTGTAAGCGTCGTATTCACGACATCCCTCACCCGAACCGCGTCATAGTCATACTTCCGGTTCGAATACCCGCAGAGACGCAAGAGGTTGTCCATGTGCGGCAAAGAAAAATGGTTGATGTGTTCGAAATCGAAATGATAAAAAGGCGTTCGAATATATTCCCCATAGTCAATGGAAGACGGTACATTGATCAGGATGACCGTTTCCTCCCGACACAGCTTCATGGCGTTCTTCAACGCCCGGAGCGGATCGTAAATATGTTCGAGGACCCCGATCATAATCAGGAAATCGCAAGGAGGAATGTCCGAGAGCTTTTCAAAAGAACCGACCTCGGCATGGATTCCCTGGTTCAGCAGATGCCGGACGCTGTTCTCCGAGGGATCGATCCCGGTAATATTGTGAATTCCTTTTTCCTGTAGCACGGGAAGGATTCCGCCGTAGCCGCATCCGATCTCAATGACGGATTTCTCCGGGGTGAGGGAATCCTGGATGAGTTCCAGCATCCGGCCGTAACGACGCCGCTCCACGGGAGAAATATTGCTTGCGCCGACAATATTGTTGTTATCGTATTTCGAGCAGTCTGAATAGTACCGGTTGAAGTCATCGGGGGAAGCCGTCGTATCGTTGAAGACCATTCCACAGACGCGACAGGAAACAATATCATAGTGGAGCGGCAGATGCTCGATGAAACGTTCATAATCCAGCGAGCACAAATTTTCCGCATCACGCTCACCGCAAACCGGACAGGGACGAAATGTGCGGATCGGATTCATTTTATCTCCCGTGCTGAAAAATGACGTTCAAACAGAGGCCGGTACGGTTCATGTGCCGGCAAAAGTTTTTCAGGAATGTTGTCAAACCATGCATATTGCCCGCGAACAGGTTCTCCTTCGCGATATTTCAGGCTTTCCGGAAGAGGGGCGGTCAGTTCGCACAGATACAGGAACGCCAGGAAATGGGAACGATTCCTTTGTCCGGGAACAATGAATTCATTCATTGCCAGAGGCTCCCCAATAACCCGCACAGTTGAGTTCAGTTCTCCGGAAGCAACTGCGGTGATCCGGGCACGGATGGTTTCGTGGAACCGGATGATGCCGCCGGGAATATGCCACCCCTGCCCATGATGGACATCATTGCGCCATGTGAAGAGAATACGGCCGGTCGCATCCCGAATCCATAAGTCGACATTGACCATCGGAGTCAAGCGGGTCACAAGAAGAAAAATTTCTTCCGGCAATCCTTTTGCAGGATCGGCCAGATATTTTTCCAGCTCCTCAACCGTTTCCTCAATGCACATTCATTTTCTCCTGCAACTTTTCCATAAGCTCCCAGACACAGCCATCCCCGCCATTTCTTTCCAACAAGATATTGGAAATTTCCTTTACCTCGGGAATGGCATTCGCGGGGCTGGCCGCATATTTCACGAGCTTCATGATCTGGATGTCGTATTTGCCGTCGCCGGCATAGCAGATTTCATCCGCGGAAATTCCCGATTGTTCCATGATTTCCGCAAGTGCAGCGGGCTTGTTCTTGCAGCCGTTATAAAAGAAGTCCGGCTTGAAACGCTCTTTGAAAAACAATGTGATCGGTGTTGTTTCTCCCGTCAGCAAACCAATCTTTATTCCGCGGCGTTTCATTTCAAATACAGCATCGATATCCTTGAAATCAATGGATTTGAATTCGTTCCCCTGGGAATCCACTATCACTTTTCCATTCGTAAGAACTCCGTCAATGTCCAGCAATACGGCTTTAATCATCCTTTGGCAAACCTCATATTACGCTTGAATTCTTCTTCGGGCAAATACGGCCACATCTCCTCAAGCGGTTTGGAAATCATCTGCCCGTTTGGAAGACGCTGCGATTGAACCTTCGGTCGGGTCAAATGAGCGGAGGTAACTTTCACCTTGCAAATAACGGCATCATTCCCTTCCAATACTTCGGCTATCGCCGCAGGAAGCGAAGCGTTATCCGCCACTTCCAGTGTCCGTATTCCATAAGACCTTGCCTGGGCACACACATCCGGAAGTGTCAATCCACTGCCCGGTTCGGATCCAACCAGAAAACCATTGAACATATTCCGCTGAGTGTTGATAATGCTGGCATAACCGTTATTGTCCCAGATGAACATTTTCACAGGAAGCCTCAGGCGGGTCATCGTTTCAAGTTCCTGTATATTCATCTGGAAGGCACCGTCTCCGTTGATTAGAACGGTGCGTCTCCCATCGTTTGCCAGGCACGCGCCAATAGAATAGGGCAGCCCGAATCCCATGGAACCGAGAGCAGCTGCATTCTTCACTTTCTGCCCCTTCTTAATCAGGATTCCCTGATATGTCACCTCTCCCGCCGCCCCCGAACTTTCCGGGACAATCACGTCTGTGGGAAGAAGCTGCCGAAATAACTCGTCCGTAAAATAATAAAGATCCACTCCATCCTTACGGTTTCTGGCCTCATCGTCAATGACCGGATAGCGAACTTTGAGTTCGCGGCAAAAATCCAGCCATTCTGTGCGGGGCGGCATTGCCTGAAGGGAGTCAAGCTCCCTGACAAAAACATCCGCGGATGCAATGACCGGAATATCGATCCCTTTGATCTTGCGAATTTCCGCTTCGTCGATATCCACCATGATTTTTTTCGCATTCCGTCCGAAATCTTCGCTGTGAAAAGCGGTCAGACTTGGATCCAGCCGGCTTCCGACCACCAGAATCAAGTCCGCATTCTGCACGATAAAGTTAGCATAACGGGTCCCCATGATTCCGGGCGCCCCAAAATTCAGGGGATGGTCATACCCCAGAAGATCGACCGTTTTCCAAGTCAGCAGCATCGGAATATGATTCCGTTCCGCCCAAGAGGAAAGACGATCCGCGCATCCGGAAAGTTTGGCGCCATTGCCAATCAGCAAAAGCGGACGTTCCGCCTTTTGCAAGAGAGAAATGATTTCAGCCATCGGAAGGGCATATTTTTTTTCTTCCGGAGGAATGAAACTTTCCAAGGTTTCTTCATCGACAATCGCTCCCTGAACATCCAAGGGAATATCCAGCCAGACCGGCCCCATGCGCCCGGAAGTGGCTTCATACCAGGCACGTTCCAGATGGTAACGGATTTTCTCGGGTTCCATTACGGTAACTGCATATTTCGTGATGCAGCTCACCATGGAAACAATATCGACTTCCTGCGACCCCATCTGCCGGACGCCCGTTCCGATCTTCAGGTCGGACCGTTTCGCCTGGCCGGACAACAGAAACATCGGCGTAGAATCCAGATAGCCCGCCGCAACCGCAGTAATTGCATTCGTGCTGCCGGGCCCGGACGTCACCAATCCGACACCGGGAAAATTCAAATGTTGTCCATATGCCTCCGATGCAATTCCAAGTGCTTGTTCATGAAGAAAGGAAACATGCTTCAGCTTTTCATTCCGTCCCAGCGCATCATTCAAATGGATGGCACCCCCGCCGGGCAGAAAAAATACATACCGGACACCTTGCTTGACAAGAAACGACATTACATAATCTGCTACTCGTACCATTCCGAATTACCCCCTCATCTTTTTCCTGATGAGCATTTCCTTTTCCGTCAGGTTGCGTAATCCTGTGCCGCGAGCAGCTTCCATGTCCCGTATCGCCTTCACATACTCAATCAACTCTGCCGGCTCCACGGAGGACGACTGGTCGGAACCATACATCTTCCGGTCCAATGTAATATGCCGCTCCACAGATTCCGCGCCAAGCGCAACGGCCCCGAGAGTGGCGATATTTCCCAATTCATGGCTGGAATATCCAACCGGGCACTGATAACGCCGTTTCAGCTCCGGAATCATCAAAAGATTGGCCTCTCCGGGCAACATCGGATAAATGGAAACACAATGAAGCAGTTCAAACGGACATCCCGCATCCCGGAAAATCCCGACGGCAGTATCGATTTCCTCCCATGTGCTCATCCCGGTGGCAATGAACGTATAATGCTTTTCTTCCGCCACTGTTTTCAACAACGGAATATTCGTCAGAACCGGAGAAGCGACTTTGTTGTATTTCAAGTCATAGCGACGCAAAAATTTCTGTGAATTGACATCCCAGGCGGAAGCAAACCAGCCGATTCCAAGCTCTTTGCAATAACGATCGATTTCATCATACTGGGCTTCCCCGAATTCCAGCCCGTTTTTCTGGTCGCGCTGGGTCGTTCCCCAGGGACTCTGCCGCGGAGAATCAAGGAATTCTTTTGTATAGACAGTCTCTATAGTCCGTTTCTGAAATTTCACTGCTGCACAGCCAGCCAGCAACGCGGCATCGATCATGCGTTTTGCCAGATTCAGATCTCCGTTGTGGTTGATTCCGACCTCTGCCGTTATAAAGACTTCTTTCATCATATTCACCTCTGATTTCTATACTGCTTTCCAAACCGCTTATTTTCATCCGATAAAACCAGGATCCGATATTCTCAATTTATTCCCTTTTCCCCTTTTCTGCAAGAAAACATTGAAGAACTTGTATCATATAATCCAGTTTTTCTTTACCCATTCCGGGATAGAGGCCGATCCAGAAGGCGTCGTTCATGATCTTGTCCGTATTCACGAGTTCACCGGCGATCCGGTAATCCACTCCCTCTTTCAGCGACTCGAAACACGGATGTTTCGTCAGGTTGCCCGCAAACAGATTCCGGGTCTGGATCTTTTTCGATTCCAGATGCTCGACCAGCTCGTTTCTTGTGAATCCAACCCCGTCCGCGAGGGTGATCAGGAACCCGAACCAGGAGGGATCGCTTTCCGGATATCTGGAAAAAAGACGCAACTGCGGAAGGTCTTTCAAGCCGTCGTAAAGAATACGGAAATTCTCTTTCCGTTTTTCCGTGAAAGAGGGCAGCTTTTCGAGCTGCGCACAGCCGATCGCGGCCTGGAGGTCTGTCGCTTTCAGATTGTATCCGAAATGACTGTAGACATATTTGTGATCATAGCCGGGGGGAAGCTGGCCGAACTGTTTCGAGAAACGGCATCCGCACGTATTGTCCACGCCCGAATCGCACCAGCAGTCGCGTCCCCAGTCCCGCAGGGAAAGGAGAATCTTTTTAAGCAGGGGATCATTGGTATACACGGCTCCGCCTTCGCCCATGGTCATGTGATGGGGCGGATAAAAACTGGACGTGCCGATGTCGCCCCACGTTCCCGTGAACCGGCCGTCGTATTTCGACCCCAGCGCATCGCAGTTGTCCTCGATCAGCCAGAGACGATGTTTTTCACAGAACGCCTTTACCGCCCTGATATTGAATGGATTTCCGAGCGTATGCGCCAGCAGGACAGCCTTCGTTCTGTCCGAAACCGCGTTTTCCAGCCGTGAAACGTCAACATTGGCCGTCCCCGCCTCCACATCGACAAAAACAGGCACCGCTCCGTATTGAAGAATCGGCGCAACCGTCGTCGGAAACCCGGCGGCAATCGTGATCACCTCGTTGCCGCGGCAAACTCTGCGGTCGCCCAGCAGCGGCGAAGTCAACGCCATGAACGCCAGCAGATTGGCCGAACTTCCGGAATTGACCAGCAGCGCGAACCGAATCCCCAGATATTCAGCGAATTTTTTCTCGAATTCACGGGAGTAACGCCCGTAGGTCAGCCAGAATTCCAGCGACGAATCCACCAGACTGGTCATTTCCTTTTCATCAAAGACGCGGCCGGCATAGTTCACCCGCGATTTTCCCGGTTCAAACGAAGACTGATCCGGTTGAAAAACAAGAGTATAATATTCCTTCACTTTTTCAAGAATTTCATCATGAAGCTGCTTTATTTTGTCCATGCCAGCCCCCTGCTCCGGGCCGAAGCAATGTAATCCCGGAGATCGTCTTTTGTCCGGACCTTGTTTTCTTCATAAAAACTTCTGTACCATTGCGCGGTATGAAGAAAAGCCTCTTCCGGAGACCAGGTTCCATACCAGCCGAGCGAATGGCGCGCCTTGGAGCAGTCCAGCCGGAGCAATTCAGCCTCGTGGGGAGCGCTTTCCGGTGAACGGATGTCGATCTGAATCGCGCCCCAATGCCGCCGAAGCGCGGCCGCCGCTTCTTTCACGGAAATGATCCCCTCCTCGGCGGGACCGAAGTTCCAGCCGTCGGCAAAACGGGCTTCACCCTCCAGAAGTTTCTGCCCAAGCTGAAGATATCCGCTCAGGGGTTCCAGCACATGCTGCCACGGACGGACCGCCTCCGGATTCCGGATCTCCGCCCTTTTTCCCGTTGCAGCCGCCTTCATGAGGTCCGGCACCAGACGGTCTTCCGCCCAGTCGCCCCCGCCGATGACGTTTCCGGCGCGCCCGCTGGCCAGCAATGTATGATGTTTTTTCCCGTAGTCTTCGTTGTGGAAGAAACTGCGGCGCCAGGAGGCGACGACCAGTTCGGCGCATCCTTTCGAGGCGCTGTACGGATCATATCCGCCCATCGGCTCACTTTCCCGATAGCCCCACAGCCATTCCCGGTTCTCGTAACACTTGTCCGAACTGATCACGACGATCGCGCGTACCGAGGACGTTGAACGGCAGGCTTCCAGCACGTTCACGGTGCCCATCACGTTGACGGCGAAGGTGTCGTCCGGCTCCCGGTAGCTCACCCGGACAAGCGGCTGGGCCGCGAGGTGAAACACAGCTTCGGGCTGAAATTCCGCAAAAATTCTTTTCACTTCCTTCCGGTTGCAAATATCCGTCATTTCGGAACGGATATCAGGATGAAGAAGATCGAAGTGAGAATGCGCTGTCTTCATCGGAAGCGCAATCCCGCAGACCTCCGCGCCGAGCTCCCGGAGCCAGCAGGCCAGCCAGGAGCCTTTGAAGCCGGTATGGCCTGTAATCAGAACGCGTTTGTTTTGATAAACATCTCCAAACATATTCACTCGTCCCAGAATTGGGTCCACGGCGCTTTGCCGGACTCCCACAGTTCGTTCAGGAGCTGGTATTCCCGCGGGGTGTCCATGCACTGCCAGAATCCCTCGTGCCGGAACGCGTGGACCTCGCCGTCGCGAACCGCTGAAAGCATCGGCCGTTTCTCGAAGAATTCATTTTCCGTCCGGCTCAGATACTTTTCGATGAACTTCCGGTTCAACACCATGAAACCGCCATTGATGTATCCGGCGGAAACGGCGATTTTCTCATCGAACCGTTCCACCCGATCCTCGTTCAGAAGCATCTCTCCGAACCTTGCGGCCGGATGCACCGCGGAAATCGTAAAGAGTTTGCCGGATTTCAAATGGCTGCGGTAAAGTTCGCCGATATGGATGTCGGACAGTCCGTCGCCATACGTCAGGAAAAAATTCTCATCTCCTTTTTTCAGGTATTTCGATGCCAGGATCACGCGCTTTCCGGTAAAGGATTCCACTCCCGTCTGCGCCAGGGTCACTTCCCAGTCGGATTCCTCGATCTCCTTATGAAACACGATTCTGGGATTGTGACCCAGCGTGATCGTGGCGTCGGAAAGACGCATGTGAAAATTCATGAAATAGTCGATGAAGGATTCCTGCTTGTACCCGAGACACAGAATGAAACGGCGAACCCCGAACGCGGCATAGGTCTTCATGATGTGCCATATGATCGGCTGTTCCCCGATCGGAACCATCGGTTTCGGAAGAAGCTCCGTGACCTCACGCAAGCGCGTTCCTTTCCCTCCGCACAGGATCATGGCCGCAGGCATATTGTCCTTCGGGTGCGACTTCATAACGAAGAATCCTTTCCTGATTTTATTCCGCCTCGATCAACAATCCGGCCGACCCGAAAATCCGGGAAGTCAAAAACCGATGTCTTTCATCCGATCCGCCTCTTCTCCGGAAATAATGGATCTTCGAATCATCGACCTCTTTCAGAGGTGCAATGTAGCATATTTCATACTGAAAGTCAATGAGTTGTCCACAAAAAAACTCCATTTCCGCTTTTCCGCGGCATTCGGGGAAAAGCTCCGGAGAAAAAGGAATTTTCATGCGCTTGAAACCGCCGCGCAAGGAAGCGGCTTATTTTCCGCGGACGATCCGATACGCGGGAAGTCCGGACACCTCGAAACGTTCCAGGACAGCGCTGATTTTCGGATGGGTAATATCCGTGGCGTCAAAGGGGATGAAAATGAAATTCTTCAATTCTTCCTGAACCTCCGCATTCCGGAAGGTCGTGCTTTCCATTGCCTTGCAGCTCTTGCACCACTCCGCCCGGAAATCAATCAGAACCGGTTTTCCCGACTTCGCGGATTCTTTCAGCGCTTCTTTCAAGGCGGCTTCGTTCTGCGCGATGTTCTCAAAGGCCCCGGAAGAAGACATTCCGAGCCGGAACGCGGTGTATCCATAGTAAATGCCGATCAGAAGAATGACCGCTCCGAAACTGTATTTCACATATTTCATCCACGCGCCCGGCTTCGGCATCACGGAAAAACCGGCTGCCGCGATCGGCCAGGGCAACGCCATTCCAAGCCCCAGTACAAACGGCAGGATCAGCCCGATGTGCTCTCCGGAATTATACATCCGGCTGGACTGGAGGAGAGCCGCCACCACCACCGGCGCCACGCACGCCCCGGCAAGAACCGCGGCTACCGCCCCCATGGCGAAAATCCCGATCAGTCTCGCTCCGGAAAACGGCCGGAACCCGGAATCGTATTTGGAAAAATCCAGCAGGAAAAGGTCGAACAGGGAAAGTCCGAGTCCGATGAAAAGGAGGGCAACCAGCGCATTGAACCACCATGTGGAATCGATCACTCCGAAGCTCGAACCGGTCAGAACCACCGCCACGCCCACCACTCCGTAGGCGACGGCGATCCCCGCACCGTAAATCAGTCCGCGGAACATACAGGCCGCACGGCTTCCTGTTTTCGCCCCGATGATTGCCAGGTTGATCGGGATCATCGGCAGAACACAGGGAGTCAGATTCAGCGCGATTCCGCCGAGCAATGTCAGCAACAGAATCACCAGAAAGTTTTTTCCGGCAAAGTCCAGGAACGATTCCCGCTTTTCCCCCTTCAAAAATGCGATGAATTCGGATGCGCCGATATAACCAGCCTCCGCCCGGACGATCTCAAATCCGGGAAACGCATTTCCCTCCTCCTTTTCCGGGACTTTCCCTTCTTCCGGGAAAACTTCGGGGAAAAGCGTCTTCGGTGAACTCACGATCTCCGGCTTTTCCAAAGTAAATTCTTTGCTGCCGGGGAGAAAGCACATGGCGGAACGTCCTCCGGAGGCCTCCGCGCATCCCTGCCAGCGAAGGAGAAGTTTCAGGGGAAAACTTCCCTTTTCCAGCTTGAATTTCCATGCGTGGACGGCGGCGCCCGGGTAGATTTCCGTTTTTCCGGAAAAAACATCTTCGTGCATGACAGCCCGGGGTGTCTCCGAAGCCGGCAGGACCTTTCCGTTCTGAAAAACTTCCGCCGAAGTCGATTTCTGGTACAGATACTGTCCTTTCGGAATTGTGACCGATACGGTGAGGAGGGATTCCGACAATGTATATTTCCAGGTGAGACGCTCCGCCGCTCGGCTCTCCGCCGAGATGAAAACAATAAGGCACAACCCGATGAGAAGCTTTTTCATATTTCTTCCCCCCTTTTTTGTGGTGTGGATACTGTTTAAAAAGAACTGCTTACGAAATTTCTTTCAGAAACAGTCCGATCTTGTCCATGGCTTCCTTGATGCCCTCCATGGAGGTGGCATAGGAGCAGCGCACGAAACCTTCGCCGCAGGAACCGAAAGCGGTTCCCGGAACGACAGCCACTTTCTGGCTCGTCAGAAGCCGGGTGGCGAAGTCCTTTGAATTCAGCCCGGTGGACGTAATATTCGGAAACACGTAAAACGCGCCTTCGGGTTTATGACATTTCAGGCCGATTTTGTTCAGGTTTTTGACGATGTAATTACGCCGGTCGCAGTATTCCTGTTTCATGGACATCATATCGCCGCGTCCGTTGCGGAGGGCTTCCAGAGCGGCCTCCTGGGCGGTAATGCCGGCGCAGAGCATCGAATACTGGTGGATCTTCATCATCGCATCGATGACCGGTACGGGCCCGCAGGCGTATCCGATGCGGAACCCGGTCATGGCGAACGCCTTGGAAAAGCCGTGAAGGAACACGGTCCGTTCCTTCATCCCCGGCATGGATGCGATGGAGGGAACTCTTTCTCCGTATGTCAGCTCGGAATAAATATGGTCGGCGATCACCAGCAGGTCGTGCTTGATGGCGATTTCCGCGATTTTCTTTGTCTGTTCCAGAGACAGCGTGGCGCCGGTCGGATTGCAGGGGAAATTCAGAAGAATGGCGCGGGTTTTCTTCGTGATCGCCCGTTCGAGATCGGCCGGATCCAGTGAAAAATCATTTTTTTCAAAGGTTTTGACCGGAACCGGAATCCCGTGCGCCATCCGGATCTCCGGATTGTAGGAAACATAGCAGGGTTCGTGGTAAACGATCTCATCGCCGGGACTGGTAATCGCGCGGATCACCAGGTCCAGCGCCTCGCTCACACCGACAGTGATGATGCATTCGTGCACGGGATCGTATTCCACGCCGAAGTCGCTGGAGAGATAACGGCAGATCTCCTTGCGCAGAGGAAGGATGCCGAGGTTCGACGTATAGTGGGTGTGTCCCCGCTCGATGGAATAAAGCGCGCTTTCACGCACATTCCAGGGCGTCACGAAATCCGGCTCGCCGATCCCGAGGGAAATCACATCGTCCATTGTGCTGACCAGCTCGAAAAAGTCGCGGATTCCGCTTTTGGGAAGCTCGGCGATATGAGGCGCCACCCTCCTCTTTTCAGGGTGTGATTTTGAGACGCTCATGATCTTCCTCCTCCTGCATCAATTTTCCGGACTCCTTGTATTTCTTCAAAAGAAAATGGGTGGAGGTGGACAGTACGCCGTCGATGGTGGCCAGTTTGCTGGAAACAAAATGGGCCACGTCATTGAGGCTCTCCCCCTTGACTTCCAGTTGAAGATCGTAAGGACCCGACATCAGATAAAGGGAGGACACCTGCGGGAACTTGCTCAAGCGCCGCGCGATTTTGTCGAATCCGCCTTCCCGCTCGGGACGGACCTTCACTTCAATGATGGCTTTCACCGCGTTTTCAGGCAGTTCGGATTCATCGAAAATAGCTCGATATCCGATGATGATATTGTTGTTCTCGAGAGCGCGTATTTCTTTTTCTATTTCCTTCTCGGAAACATCGATCCGTTCGGCAATGTCCGAAACTTGAAGGCGTCCGTTTTCACCCAGGAGACGAAGGATATGTTTTCTTAAATCCACTTTATTCATGTTGACTGCTCCGTTTTAATGAAAAATGCAAAGGGATAGAAATATGCCTTAAATATTGAAAAATACAAGTCCGAAACGCATGAAAATCAGTTGCAGCACGAAAACCAGCAGAAACAGCGGAGCCGTCATTAACAAACTGTCCACAAGATCGAAGATTCCCCCGATTCCCGGAACCGTCGTTCCGGAATCTTTCCGTTTCGCCGCCCGTTTCATGGAAGATTCCGCCAGATCGCCCGCCATGCCGACGAAGTAGAAGAGCGTTCCCAGAACGACTGCCGCCCAGATGGAGGCAATCAACCCCTTATAATAATAGAAGAATATGCACAGAAGAATCGTGAAAATCCACCCGCCCGCCATTCCCTCCCAGGATTTTCCGGGACTGATGGACGGAATCATTTTGTGGGTTCCCCCTTTCAGGAGCTTGTTCGACAGACTTCCGACCGCATAGGCTCCGATATCTCCTGTTTTCGTCACGAGAATGAAAAACAGAAAAAGAAGGTTGAAGCCGACCGATCGGTTCATCCCCTCTCCGAGAGTATAAATCATGATGATCATGACGACCGGAATCATAATGAACATTCCCGCCGTGAGGGTGTTGAACAATTTTCTTACCGCTTCCGCGGAGTTCCGGGTAAACAGGACGGTTCCCCAGAATCCGAGGAAAAGGAAAATGAAGAAAAAGAAAAGAATCAATATAATGATCAGGCGGGTCGGATAAAAGACCTGTAACCCGCAGATCATGGAACAAAAGGCGATGAAATAAGGCAGAAAAGTGTCGAGGGTCGGCATCTGGATTTCTTTCAGGATGGAACAGAGTTCCCTGGTCAGAGCGAAGGTCATCAACACCAGCAGCACATAAAATGTGTTCTGCCTGTAGATATTGGGAGCAAAAACGGAAACCCCTAAAAGAAGCAGCAAAAGAATGGTACTTCCAAGTCTCGGCAAAAACATTTTATCTTCCTCCGTATCGTCTGTTCCTTTTTTGAAAATCATCGATGGCCTTGTCCAGTTCGGCAATATCGAAGTCCGGCCACAGAATATCCGTCACATATATTTCCGAATAGGAAAGACTCCACAATAAAAAATTGCTCAGCCGCAGTTCTCCGCTGGTGCGGATCAGCAGATCGGGGTCCGGCACATCGGGCAGATACAGGTAACGGCTGAAAAGGGCCTCGTCGATGTCGTCCGATTTGACCTTTCCCTTCAAAACATCTTTTGCGATCTGCCTGGCGGCATCGGCGATTTCGGCCCTTCCTCCGTAATTCAGGGCGAAAATCAACGTTTCCCCTTTGTTTTTTGAAGTTGCCTGAATCGCATTCCGCAGTTTTTTCTGAACATTTTCAGGCATACCATGCATTCTGCCCATCACAAGAAGACGAATCTCTTTTTCGACGATCAAGTCCAGGTTGGCATCAATGAACTCGCAGAGAAGCTCCATCAGGGCATCTACTTCTTCCTTCGATCGCTTCCAGTTTTCCGTGCTGAACGCGTAAAGCGTCAGATAGCGGATCCCCTTTCCTTTCAGATTTTCCACCAGGTTTTTTACGGCAACAGCTCCCGCGCGATGACCTTCCACCCGTTCCATACCTCTTTTTTTTGCCCACCGTCCGTTGCCGTCCATGATAATGGCGACATGGGAAGGAATCTTTCCATCATTTTCCATAGAAGGCATCCTCCAGCATCGCGCAAAGACAGTGATACAACGGCAGGTGATATTCCTGAACAAGGTAAGTCTCTGATGCCGGAGCCCTTACAATGTAATCAGCGTATTTCTCGCATTTTCCGTGATTCTGGCCCGTCAGCAATATCGTTGTGATTCCAAGCACCCGGGCCACTTGGAAAACATTCAGAATGTTCGCGGCATTTCCGGAGGTGCTCAGCCCGATGACGGCGTCTCCTTCTTTTCCAAGGACAAACAGCTGCTGGGCATAAACCATAAAGGGGTCCACGTCATTGACATAGGCAGAGGACAGCGCGGAATGGGAAAGCAGGGAGACACAGGGAAATCCCATCTGAAGCTTTTCCGTCAGCTCGTCCGTTCCGATTTTCTGACGGAAACGAGCCTTGACGTTTTCCGGAAGGGGACGCGGGTTTTTAAACCCTTTCATCAACTCTCCCACGATGTGTTCGGAATCGGCCGCACTGCCGCCATTTCCGCAAACAAATAAAAATTTTCGATTGAAAAAACAGATTTTCAGTATAGAATATACATTGAGAAGGCTTTCGACCGCTTCTTGAAGCTCCGGATGCCTTTTCAGGAGTTCTTTCACATGACGGTCTGTTATATTGTCGGTAACCATGTTCATAACCTTGTTGAGTTGTCGTAAAATGATGTTCTCAAATTTGATGTATATCAATAGAGCATCGTTTATGTAAAATTTCAAAACAAATTCTCAACAACTTCCATATTTTTGAAATGAGTTTGCCTTCAGGGTTGTAAACATTATTGACATATATAATAGTAATGATATATTAAATAGAAAACTGAATAAATAACCAACATCGAAGAGAAGTCGAGGGAAAAATGAAAGTAAACGTTAAAAAAGAAGCTCTTTTCAAAGCTCTCCAGAAGGTAAGCAATATCATCGGAAGCAGAACCACTCTGCCCGTCCTGGCCAATGTACTGATCGAAGCCGTCCAGAATAAGCTTACCTTGACAACGACTGATCTCGAGTTGAGAATCACTACGTTTGTGGAAGCTCAGGTGGAAACGGCCGGAACGACGACCCTTCCCGCAAAGCGTCTTCTCGGACTTGTTTCCAAGTTCAAAGGAGAAAATGTTCTTCTTGAGACCAATGAAAAACATCATACGCAGATTACTTGCGGAACCGCCAACTTCATGATTCTCGGACTGACTCCCGAGGATTTTCCGGTTCCGGTCGATTTCACTTTCCAGAGAAGCTTCAAGGTCAAACAGGCCGACTTTTCCCGTATTCTCGACCGCATTTCCTATGCGGTCAGCCTGGACGATTCCAGAAAGGTTCTTCAAGGCGTGTTTCTCTCCGTGAAGGAAGGAAACCTGACGGCAGTCGCTACGGATGGGAAGCGTCTTGCTCTGGTGGAAAAACTTCTGGATGAAGTTTCCGAAGGTTCCGACGGAGATGTGATCATTACACTGAAAGTGGCAAATGAAGTAAAGAGAATTCTTGAGAAGGAAGGAGACGTTGTTCTTGAAATCGGCGAGAAGCAGATTCTTTTCAAGCTTAACGATACACTGGTTTATTCCAAGCTCATTGATGGAAATTATCCGAACTACAGACAGGTTATTCCGGCCAGTTTCGTGAAAAAAATATCTGTTCCGTGCAACGATTTCATCGATGCTCTGGAAATTGTCAGTATTCCGCTTTTCGACGCTTCTTCTTCCTTCGTTAAAATTACTTTTGCGGAAAATCGTCTCCTGTTTGAAGCCAACAGCAACATCGGAGAAGGCAAGGAATATATCAATATTGAATACAACGATCCGGAATCCATTTCGCTTTCCTTCAACCCGCAGTTTCTTTCCGATCCCTTCAAACACATCGGCGTGGACAATGTCATGATTAAAATCAATGACGCGTTCAGCCCGATCGCAGTGGAAAGCGGCGATGGTTTTCTTTATGTGATCATGCCTATGAGAAACAAATAATTTCTCCTGCAACCTGTTACAGACAAGTCTCTTGTGTTCGATGGAAACAGAAGAGGCGGCTGGAATTGCTTTTATGGGTCAACTTTTTGAGAGCGGAACTTTCTTTACCGGCTGTAATTACTGGGCTTCCCACGCCGGAACTTCCATGTGGCATGACTGGTCGGAAAAAGTAGTGTCGAAAGACTTGAAAACCTGTGCCTCCAAAGGAATGAAGGTGCTGCGCGTCTTTCCGCTCTGGTCCGATTTCCAGCCGGTTGAAAGAATGTTCGGATGCGGAGGAGAAAAGATGGAACTCCGTATCCGCGAAAGTCCTTTGCCCGATACGGAGGAAGGTTCCGCCGGCATCGATCCGGTGATGATGGACAGGTTTGAGTTTTTCTGTAGAGAAGCGGAAAAAAACAAGCTTTCTCTCATCGTGGGAATTATCACCGGCTGGATGAGCGGGCGTCTGTTTGTGCCTCCCGCTCTGGAGGGAGTGGACATATTGACGGATCCGGAAGCGATCCGGCTTCAAGTGAAATTTGTCCGGTTCTTTGTAAAAAGAATGAAGCGTCGGAAATCCATTCTCGCGTGGGACCTTGGAAACGAGTGCAACTGTCTTCAGTCCAACGGGAAGGTAACGTCCGCGTCTGCCTGGCTCTGGATGAATTCCATTGTTTCCGCCATCCGGCTGGAAGATGAAACGCGTCCGGTGGTTTCGGGAATGCACGGACTGCGAGTTGACGAACAAAGTCATTGGAGCATCCGGAACAATGCGGAATTGACGGATATCCTTACCACGCATCCGTATCCTTTGTTTACTCCTTTCTGCAACCTTTCGGAATTCAACGAACTGCCGTCCCCGCTGCATTCCACGGCGGAATCCCTTCTTTACGCCGACATCGGCGGCAAACCCTGTTTCGTGGAGGAAGCGGGTTCCCTGGGTCCCATGCAATGCAGCGGGGAACGGGCCGCCGCCAATATGTGGACATCCCTGTTTTCCGCATGGGCGCATGATCTTCGCGGATATGTATGGTGGTGCGGATTCGACCAGAATCACTTGAAACATCCTCCCTACGACTGGATCGGAATGGAACGCGAACTCGGACTTTTCACCGCGGATCACCAACCGAAACATACCGCTGAAACCATGAAGAAATTTACGGAATACCTGGGCTCTCTCCCGTTTGAAAAACTTCCTCCGCGGAAAACGGACGCCGTCTGCGTTCTGACGTATGACCAGAATCACTGGAAAACCGCTTTCAGTTCATTCTATCTTGCGAAGCAAGCCGGTCTCGAGTTCAAATTTGCTTCCGCTTCCGCCCCTTTGCCCGACTCGGATTTTTACATCATGCCCGCAATTTCCGGCTTCCGGGTGATCGACAAGCACCGGTATGACGTTCTTCTGGAGAAAGTGAAAAAGGGGGCTTCCCTGTTCGTTACTTGCATCGACGGAGTGCTTCAGCCGTTCGGGGATGTCTTCGGATGCCGGATCGATTACCGCACGAAAAAACCTTCCCGGACATGTTTCCGGCTGGAAGGAGAATCTTTCGAAATGACCTGCGATTCTCCCATTACGCAGAAACTGATCGCAGAAAAAGGGAAAATTCTGGCAAAGGACAGCGAAGGCGCTCCGGTGCTGGTGCAGTCCTCCTTCGGGAAAGGGAAAGTCTTCTTTTTGAGCGTGCCGATAGAAGATTCGGCGCTGGAAAGCAGGAATGACTTCTGGAAAATCTACCGGAAAGTATTTGAACTTTCGTGCGGGAAGATTTCTTTTCCGGACAAGCCGCCTTCCGTGGGGATTACGGAGCATTTCGACGGAAAAAACACGATCTGCATCCTGATCAATTATTCATCCGTGCCTGTGAAGTTCAAATTGGGACGCTCCGTTTCGGGATGTTTTCCGGATTTCTGTAAAAACGGGGTGATTTCCCTTCCCGGGAATGACGGAGCGGCTGTAATTTTTTCCGGCCCGTTGTCCGCGGGAAAAAAGATCCGGAATCCGTAAAATGATCATCGAGCAGCTGAATCTGAAAGACTTCCGGAATTTCAAGGAAGTCTCTCTTGATTTTGATTCCGCCGCCGTTATTTTCGAAGGTGCGAACGGCCAGGGGAAGACAAGTCTTCTCGAGTCCATTTTTTATCTGGCCAACCTGCGTTCCTTCCGGACGTCCAGGATTCAGGAATTGAAGAGAATCGGGGCGATGAGCTTTCAGCTTTCCCTGATTTTCACACGTCCGCCCGGATGGAAATCTTTTCTGGAAGTCGAGGCGGGAAATGTGCGCAGTCTGCAACTGGACCATACGCCGGTTTCCAAAGCCAGCGACTTTACCGGAAAAATCAAGACCGTCGCCTTTCTGCCGGACGATCCCCTGATCATCAACGGACCGTCTATTCTGCGGAGGCGCTTTTTCGACATGTTCATTTCCATGCTCGACCGGGAGTATTTCACGGCCCTCCAGAATTATTCCTCTGTTCTCCGCTCCCGGAATTTTCTTTTGAAAAATAAAAACCGGGACCGGGACATCCTGTATTCCTATTCTTCCGTTCTGGCGGATTCCGGTTCATTGATCGTGCGGAAACGCAAAGCCTACTGTTCCATGCTTTCGGACCTGATGCATGAAATGATCGGGGAAATCTGCCCGTCCCTTGCGGAATTCGGGATTCGGATGCGCTATCTGAAAGACACGGAGGAAAAAGAATCCTATCTGAAAAAAACAGACGCGGAACAGTCGAAGGACATTTTCCGCGGATTTACCTCCTTCGGGCCCCACCTGGATGATTTCGAGTTCACCCATGCGACGAAAAATCTTCGTTCCTTCGGTTCGCGCGGACAGTGCCGCATGGCGTCCCTGGTGTTGAAGCTGGCGGAGCTGGAAGCAGTCCGGAGGACCCAGGGCGCGTTGAAGGACACGGTGGTTCTGGTCGACGACGCCACCGGCGACCTGGACACCCGCACCAAAGAGGCGTTTCTGGCTAAAATCGCCTCGGCCGGGCAGACCTTCTTTGCGTTGACGGAAGTATCGGAGGACCTGAACCTGAAAAAAGCCCGGCGGTTCCGGATTGTCAGCGGGAGCGTCCGGAACGATTTCTGATCCGGTGCCGGCTGTCATTGCGAAGGCAACGTACTCGGGTGAAAAGAGGTATTTAATACTGATTTGCAGCCTTAAGGTTAGTAACAGTCCGATCGGGTTGACCTCAAGGGTACTTTTTTCTTATGGAAATGACTTCAGAACGATCCTTCGATCAGGCATAACCCGAGGTAGGTTCGTGACTCCGTCGCGAACTGAGTTGACGCAGTTCGGCAGGGGACTGCCGAACCTACCCGTTACGTTGCAAAACAAAAATTGGGTTGACCTCAAGATGGCTCTTTGCTATCCTTAAGATTGCAAATTGGTATAAAAACAAACAAACTGCTCCGGGAATGGAATTCTCGAAGCAGTTTGCAAAAAGTGGGAAACAGCTGTTACCAGCGGCGTCCGCCTCTGTTGCCGCCGCTGTTGCGCTGGGGGCGGTCTTCTTTCGGACGGGCTTCGTTGACGGAAAGGGCGCGTCCGTCACGCTGTGTGCCGTTCAGCGCGGCGATGGCCGCATTCGCTTCGTCATTGTTGGGCATTTCGACAAAGCCGAATCCCTTCGGACGCCCGGAATCGCGGTCCATCACAACGCGTGCGCTGTCCACTTTCCCATACGCCGCGAAAGCGTCATTGAGGTCGGAGTCTGTCATGGAGTACGGCATGTTACCTACGTAGATATTCATGTTTGCCTTCTGCGGATTTTTCACCGCTTTTCTGCCTTCTCTGAAAAACATTTGATTTTTGGAAACCTGCGCTGAAAAACATCCGGATAGAAACCTGGAGAAAGCATTTGATACTGAACCTATCGGGATTTTCTGCGGAGAGATATGACTTTCAGGTCATACTTGAATCGTCGCCGCCTTTGAGGGCAGCCGGAATTTACACCAAAATCAAACCTTCATCACGCCTCCGGCCATACCATTTTCAAAAAGCCATTCCCATGAATGACATCATTGTATTCTTACCGGAGACAATTCTATTACAATACACGTGAAAGCCGGATTTGCAATAGCCCGATTGAAAATAAATGAAAACTTTTTCAAAATAAGGGGAAAATTTGTAAAAAAAGGATGAACTCCCGAGGGTTCATCCTTTTTGCAAAAAGTTCGGTAAAGCGTCCCGGCGTCTTACTTTTTCGGGCTGAGCGAACCGGTGATATAGTCGATTTTCGCATCGGGGGAATACAGATAGACATATCCCTGGAAATACGGCGGGATCTCCACCTCGAACGGGAATGTCTGCATTTTATCCGAAAGAACTCCTTTTTCGATCACTTTGAGCTTGATCTCATGCCCGAAGGCTTTTTTGTCATCGGGTTTGCGGACGCAGCCGCTGATATGGGAATCCAGGGCGCCTTTTCCGGACGCGGCGATTTCCCCGCGGAGAATCTGCGGATAGTCTCTGGCGGGGGTAAGGTCCATCCAGGAAGCCATCCAATGCTTCATTTCGACCGTATTCCGGTTATTCGCGCCTTTGACGATCCCGACCGAATTGCCGCTCCAGTGTTTTACGAATTCGGGCGAGGTATAATTCTTCTTCTCGTTTTCCTTGACGGGGGCCACTTCCGCGAAATTGCCGTTCATGAACACATTTTTCCCGACGGCAGCGCTGCGGTAACGGGTCTGTTCATGAGGCGGCGTGGCGTCCAGCCCGATTCCTTCGGTATTGTTCGGCGGCTGGAGGTTGTGGATATTCCGGTAGAAGTGCATCTTCCAGACTTCGCCGTTGCCGATGGAGTCGCGGCCCATGGCCTTGACCGGGATCCGCATCTCGATCACATAACGGTCCTTGAGCACGCGGGTTTTGATTTCGGCCTTCGAATCATACTGGTCTTTCTGGTGCATTTTTCCGTCCCAGAGCGTGCCGACGGAATTGACGATGAGCTGGAAGGAATCGCCGGTGTTCGGCGGCTGGAAAAAGGTTTCGACGGAATCGTCCTGCCAGACGTTGCCGTCGCGTTCCGCCGTGTTGGCGACGAGCTTGCCCCAGGCGTGTTCCGTCATGGCTTCGATGCCGACGTACCAGTTGTCCGAATCGTAGAGAACCCGGATGCGGGTTTCTTCGATGGGTTCCTCTTTGGTCTTCATGTCCTTGAATCCGGTGACGAAAGAGGCGCCGCGCCAGGCGTCCTCGTCCAGCACTCCGTCGATGGTGATTTTTCCGTTGGCTTTTGCAACGGGGATGTGATTCTGTCCGGCGGAGACTTTTTTGAGCTCCTCCGCACCGGCGATCCAGTATTTTTTCAGGAAAAATTCATCGTTTCCGATGCGCTTGAGGAGAATTCGGTCGCCGTCGGCCAGTTTTTTCGCTTCTTCGAGATAGCCGAGCAGACGTTTTTCCGCTCCGGGAACCGTCAGGCAATAGGCATAGCGTTTCGGTCCGCCGTAGAGGGCGTGCCCGGGCGCGGTCTCCCAGAGCTCGCGGCGGTATTTCTGGTACTTCTTCATGGGTTCGGCGGCCGCCCCGTAGTAAAGAGTATAAGCCTCGTCCATCAGGCGGCCGATATCGAGATCGGCGTTCCACATGAGCTTGGCGGCGGCCCAGTAAAGCGGCCAGTTGGAAAGCGGATACTGGGCATCGGGATAGGTGCAGTCTTCATGCCACGAAGTGAAGTTCATTTTCTTGAAGAATTGCATATCTTTCGCAAGGACATATTCCATCGGAGTATACGGGGAATTCGCGGAACAGTAATACTCGAAGAATCCGATTTTGGTTCCCAGTTTTTTCCATCGCATGAATTCATCATGGAAAAACTTGTTGCAGTCGCTGTTCGGATCGTCGAACGCATGGACATAGCACCGTTGATGCGGGCAATAGACGCCGAGCATCCGTTTGTCGTATTGGAAGCCTTTGATGTCCGGGAACGGGCGGAACTGGGAATACATGTCATACGTGAGTTTCGCGTCCGGATTGCGCTTCAGGACGGCTTCGGAAACCAGCGAGCTGAAACGGTGGGCCAGCGTGGTGTAGGAGAATTTTCCGGTCGTGTCGCCGGTACCCATCTTGACGCATTCGGGACACATGCACCAGCCGTCGGTGGAATCGTGATAGCTGATGCTGTATTTGCCTCCATAGGCGGTATGGCGGGTCACATAATCGATGACCATTTTCTGGACGGCCGGATTGGAGAGACACCGCTGCGAGCGTTCCTCGCAGACGCGCTTGTCCTTTTTGAGCGGAAAATATTCCGGATGCGCCGCGAAAAGTTTCTTCGGAACCGCCTGCTCGAAAGTCAGGTGTCCGCCGCCGCCGATGGGCTTGTTGCCGCAGGTCGCCTTGTCGAGCTGGAGACGCGTCTTGTCGGAATAGGCGTGGTTGATGTTCCAGTTGTATTTGCTGCGGGTGAGCCAGGTCTCGAAATTCTCAAAGTCGAAGGGAAGCACCGATTTAGTCCAGGCGCCCATGGTGCGCTGAGCCATCCACGGCTGGCGGAAATCGTCGATTTCACCCAGCCGGATGGTTTTATTTTTCGGGCAGTATTCACCTTCCTCTCCGGCGTGGAACCAGCGGACGCCGAGATAGTCTTCGATAAAGGCGAGCGTTCCGTAAAGGACCGCCTGCGGCGTTTTTCCGGCGATGAAAATGAATTTGCCGCCGGAAGCATCGCTCTTGATGTAGAAAGCGTCGGGATTGTCTGTTGCCTCGAGTTTTGCCTTGACCGCGTCGGGCAGAAGATGCTTGCCGTTTTCGAGCGTGACGGGCAGGATTTCAACGGTTTCGGGAGTATCGGAGGTGCTTCGCCAGAATACTCCCGGGTAAGTGGTCCGCTTCACGTGGGCGCCGGAGATCTTCCGGATATACTCCTGGAGCTCGGTCACGGCCATGAATTCGGGCGCGGCCGGATTCGGATTTGACTGGATGCGGGCATTGGGTTTTCCGTTGTCCGCCAGCGTATAGTCCGCGCCGGAAACGGCCAGGGAACACATGGAAACGGCTAGGAGTGATGCAAATCCTTTTGCAGTCATGATGTTTTCCTTTCAGGTCCTGTTTTTATTACAGATTGTTGATGTTGACGCTCCGGTCGGGGCATCCGTTGGCCGGCCATGAATACCAGATGGTGTTGACGCGGTAAACTCCCATCTGGCTGTGGTGTGTGTTGCGGGCGCTTCCGTCGCAGAAAAGCAGGTTCACCCCTCCGCGATGAAAATATCGAAAATACGAATCGCTGTAGCTGCTGCTGCACATGACCAGTCCGAGCGCGGAGGGGAAGTTGGCCGACCCCGGCTTGAAAAAGGTTGCGGTTCCGACGGGATTTTTGGTCGGGACTTTCTCCGCGATCCACCCGTTCCGGTATTTCCGGTAATATTGAGGGAAACCGATCGGGGTGTCTTTGTTCCCGATGAGGTGGTAACTGGTTCCCGCCGTAAAATAAAGATTTCCGTTCATGTAGTTGGCGGTTTTGCTCTCCACCACATAGTTGATGGCCTCTTCGCAGACAAAAGGTCGGTTGATCCATTTGGTGGAGTCGTACCTCCAGATTCCGACGTTGGCAAACAGCATCACGAAACTGGCGTAATAATCGTTTTTGATGTAAGATTCTCCCGGGACCCAGTCCTTGTAGTCGCCTTCATAGATTTTGAATCCGATGTAAATCTGTTTCAGCTTGCTGATGCACTCGACGCTCCGGGCTGTTTTCTTTGCCTGGTTCAGCGCGGGCAGCAGCATGGCGGCCAGAATCGCGATGATCGCAACCACGACCAGGAGTTCGATCAGTGTAAAACGACGGTTCCCGATGACATGCTTTTTTGTTCCTGAAGTGATCATAACAGTTCCTCCATTCATTGATTTATATTTTTAACGGACTTCCGAATAAAAAGCTTCGGTGGAATTAGACAATTGTTTTCCGCATCAGGTTTCATTCTGCCGGGTAATCCGAAAAGAACCTTGACCGCCTGTTCGCCGTATTCAGTGTTTGAAATGGCCGGCCCGACGCTGCTGAGTTCGGAATGCGCTATCATACAGACGTTTTCACTGTTTCCAAACCCGAAAACGGAAATATCATCCGGAACCGTCATCCCCATCTCGAAGACAATATTCTCGATGACGGCGCCGCCCCAATCGCTGATGGCGAAAACAGCGGTCGGGCGCTTTTCCTTCGGCATGGAAAGGAAATCTTTCGCATATCCGCGGAAATCTTCCGTACAGCCCAGCCACTTCGGATCGGGCATGATTCCGGCCTGTTTCAGAGCGTGGATGAACCCGTTGTGGCGTTCGAGGATGTATTTCCGTCCGAAATCATTTTCCGAACGCAGATCATGCTGGGCGCAGGAAAGGGCGATTCTCCGGTGTCCGCACCGGATCAGGTAGTCCGTCGCCATTTCCGCGGCGGCGAAGTTGTCGATGTTGATGGCCGGGAATTCCCCGTGCGAATATTCGGAAACATAAACCAGGCGGATGCCGTTTTTCCGGGCGAAAGCCGCGGCTTTTTCGCGGAGGGTGTTACAGGCGGAAAGGACGATCACATTCTTGATCTGGTTTTCCATGATCTTCGAAAAGGTTTTTTCCGGTTCGGAATCGGGATAGAGTTTAACGTCAAACCCGCATTTCATGGCTTCGCGCATGATGCCGGTAAATTGCATCGCGCTGTATTCGTTGTCGGAGAGAATGATTCCGATGGTTTTGGCGATGCCCGTCCGGATGGCAACGGCCAGTTGATTGCGGTGATATCCGAGCTCATCCGCAATCCGCTGAATCCGGAGACGTGTTTCCTCGCGGAGACGCATCGCTTCCGGGTGGTTGCGCAACGTCCGCGAGACGGATCCCACGTCCACTTTCGCCAGTCTTGCGATGTCTTTGATCGTGACCGCCATGACTTGTTTTTCCAATGTTTTTAAAACTGATTTTAAGTAGCCCAAACGTATGGGCATGGAGAGAATATAGCACCGTCGGAAGATTTGTCAAGCCGAGAATATAATTTTTTTCCGGACGGTGATTTTCAAAACATTTTTCAATTCAATTTGCATTTTCCAATTTTGGCAGTAAATTACGACCTTGTCAGTTGTTAGGACTGGAACAACTGACAAGGTTTTTTCATAAAAAATGATGTTGAAGCGACCTTGCTCTATTCCTGATTTTTGGTGGAATCTTCCTTTTGCGAAACGCGGACAAATTATTTTTCAGACAGGATTATTCCGTAATGATCAAATCTTTTTTCGACAAATTCATCAGGATTTCCCGTATGGTTGTTCCTCTGGGAGAAGCGTTCAGGAATGCTTCGATTAAACCCTCCCCGGTTTCAGAAAAATAGAATTCCTCCGATTCATGCGTTTTACGGTCTTCCACAAGAATATATCGGCCACAATAACTGATCTGATATTCATACCCGGCAAATCGGAAAAAAATCTCATTCGTCGATTCCATTCCAATCCATTCAAGAAAAACATCCAACGTTTTTTTCATTCAGAACCAGAGAAAGTCTTTGAGTTCGATCCGATTGAAAACCTGCCGCAAAGACAGCCCGTCGGCGATAACGGATTTATCCATCATATCCTCCATGGATGGATATCCTCCGACGAGTACGTCATCTCCTTGATTATTTACGATGTAAATAGCATATATCCCGTCGCCATGATCTCCTACGGCCTGGTATTGAATCCCTTTATAAGCCAACTCAACGAAATCCATGCTGCCGTATTCTTTGAGGTATTTCCAGAAATGTTGTTCTACTCCCATTTTATCTTATCTCCATTTTCAAGTTTGTCAAGAACAGGTTTGAGTTGACGTTTTTCGGCCGAATTCGGCAGGATGTGCTCTACTTGTCGTTTCCCGTTTTCCCATCGGTGAATACCGGAAAATGGACTCTCCGCTTTTCTTCGGGCTCAATACCAATACGAAGGAATTTCTTCACATCTTATAGAGCCCCATAATTCGCGCAATGATTTGTCTCCTGGTAAGACTTTCGCATCAAGCGTAATCTCAATGTCTTTTGGAAAACTGTATTCATGGTATTTCCCGCTTTTATCTGTATAACAAATAAAATGCCCTTCGGAAACCTGATATTCAACGCCGTCATATTCAAATTCGACGCAGTTAAACCTTTCCGGGGAATTAATATACTCCAGAAAACGATCAAGAAAAGTTTTTCCCATATCCTCAATCCTATTCTCCTGGGTGCTACTGCCGGTTTCACGCCAAATGTTTTACCGCCCATTGTTCAAGGTTGCAATTGATTCCGGCATTTTCAATAATACCCCAATTGTGGATACTGTCCAGAACTTCGGTATAGGTTTGCCCTACACCTTGCTGGAAGTCGCTTTGAACATCATACTTTTCCGCCGCCTTTTTCGCAGAAACAAACAAATCCTGAATCAGCTGCTCAAGTTTTGCAGACGTCACATTCCCCGATCTGATCCTGATCCTCAGCGAGCTATGCTTTTCAGGGATTGCATTGGACGGACATTGAAGATGATCGTCTGCCCATTGAGCAAGATCCTTATTCCAGAATATCTCGGCTTGCTTCCCCCAATGCTGAATCGTATGCAAAACTTCATGATAAGCGCAAGAAGCGCCGCGATAATATTCGTCGTGACACTCCAATTTTTTCGCCAGAAAGTTGGCATAATAGAGAATATGATTGATGAAAGACTCGGCAGCTTCCACCGAGAGTTTTTGATTGGCAATCTTTATTATCATTTTTTCAGAACCAGAGAAAGTCTTTGAGTTCGATCCGATTGAAAACCTGCCGCAAAGACAGCCCGTCGACGACAACGGATGTATCCATCATATTGCGCTTAGCCCCTGGCTTGGACTGATTTTGAATCAAGATTGGTGTCAACGTGTTTGTGATACTATACAGCTTTCGATTAAAGATTGCAACCCTTGAAAAGACCTTATCCGGAGTCTGAAATCCGGGCAGAGCCGTGTGTTTCGATCTTATGGGGCCGCGTTCCGGTGCGGAATGTCTCCGGCGGCTCCGGGCTGTCTTATCCTTTGCTTTCCAACAAAGTTCGGACAGACCGGAAAATGACTCTCCGCTTTCCTTCGGGTTCAATACCAATACGAAGGAATTTCTTCACATCCTATAGAGTCCCATAATTCGCGCAATGATTTGTCTCCTGGTAAGACTTTCGCATCAAGCATAATCTCAATGTCTTTTGGAAAACTGTATTCATGGTATTTCCCGCTTTTATCTGTATAACAAATAAAATGCCCTTCGGAAACCTGATATTCAATGCCGTCGTATTCAAAATCGATACAGTCAAAGCTCTTTTCCGTTGTGATTTTTTCGTAGAATTTTTCCAAAAAGGTTTTCATAATTTTATGTCCTTATCAATTTGTTGCAGTATTGTCTCATATTTTTTCTTCTCCGCAGGGGTTAACCGACGGCCGTCTCCGCGTTCACTGCCATTCCATTTATGGATATGAACTGTGCCTCTGGGGATTCCTTTGTGAATATGTGACCAATCAATATCCTTACTGACCTTGCCATTTTTATATTCACGATATTGTATTATTTCCCCACATCCCGCACGGAAGGATTCTTTTGCAAAGCCACTTTTTTCAAAGATTTTCATTTTCTTATTTTGCTCTGATAAATGGATCCCCCGTATTCGATTGGTTTCCATACGGGGAATTCAACATGATTCAATTTTACAAAATACGTTTCTCCCGCATGAGCCTATATTGGACAGGTTCTCCTTCCGGGGGCTCGTCCCAGCCGTCTTCCGGATGTTCGCATAATTGCGGAATGTTTCCCGGAGTGTAGTTCACCGAAAGCCATTCACTCCAGTAAGCGTTTTTCTCAATCGTAAGACATCCGTTGTTCAAAAGAAAAACGATGGCCCGATCATTGAAAAATTGAAATTTTTCTTTTCCGGAAGCGTCCCGGCAGAAAACATGGTCGGTAATCACCTCCACTTGAATTACCGTTTGAGCAATCCCGCGGCGAAAAAGACTGACATCCACCGGATTTCCTTTTGCATCCGTTCCTTTGAGAAAAGGGGATTTGATTTCTTCTTTTTTTCGATCCAGCACAGATAGCGCGCAGATTCCTTCCGGGCCGTCCGGACTGTCGGGTTGTTCCTGATTCTGTATCTCAATATTCTTGCTTCCGAAGCAGAGGCCAACCATTCCATAACTTCTGGAAGGAACTTCTTTTTCTGTTTGAAGAACGCATATCAGTTGTTCGCCAACCGTTTTCTTCAACAAGTCCAGCATGGGGTCTGTCAGTTTGGCTTTTGCAATATTCATTTTATTGTCCTTTCACAAAGTGAATTTTATGTGTCTTAACTGTTCCGGATGTCATTATTTTTATGTCCACGGCAGGAGAGCCGTCCGAAGATGAAATCTTGCGCAGCGTTATTACTGTCCCATCTCGAAGAAATGATGTCTTTCCTGACGGTATAATCTTCTCGGAAACAGCACCTGTAGTTGCATGCCTGTAAAAGTCGCTCGCCGTTTTCAGGGGATTCCGGCTTGCAATTTGTCGAACGCGACTATTGCTCGTCCGGTTGGATGCACTTCCAAAGTATCCGTTTTCTGATAAAGGATATTTCCTCGTTAATTCCGGAAGGTTATCAGACAAAGAGTGATTGCCCGAAAAACGCCTTCCTCCATTTTTGTCTGCACCGCGCCCACCCATTATCTGTTCTCCTTGCAATTTACATCTTTTTTCATATTTTTCCAGTCAAAAGATGTGGGTTCAAAGTGAAAAATCGCGGTTTTTCCGAAATCGAAGTCGGGAAGCTTGCCGTAAATCAGAATATTTTCGGGACGGATCGCCGCAAGCATGGCCGAAAGTCCGGATTTGAAAAGCTCGCGGGCTTGTCTGCTGCGCATGACACCGACAGTCGAAATCGTGACGGTTCCATTTTTCGGAAGTCCGTCGAAACAGAACTCATACGTTTCGGGACCAGCCCAGGAAACCGTTGGAATGACAACGATTCCGGCATCCGCCATTCTTTGTCCGAGAAGCCGGGAACGGTAAACATTCCAGGTTTTCATGGCAAGCGGCATGTCGAGATAAAGGGAAAAATCGGGCGTGAAAACACAATTGTGAGGAGCATCAAATAAAAGTGGGCGAAAAGCTGCTTTTCGGATAGAAAAAAACGTCAAGTAAAATTCTGTCGGAGAGAGGGTTTTTGATGTGCCGAAGAAGTGCCGGCGCCGTATTCAGCGCCGGAGGGAATACAGTCGAAGAAATAGCCGTTTCTCCGAAGCCGGAACTGTTTCCGGAATCGGAATATTTCATGCGAAAACGCTCTTTCCGGTTGACTTTCCGGGAAAATCATGCTATTTTTCAGCACATTTTTTCAGGAAAAAGGACGGCGGCAACGTGGATCAATCCTTAAACGAAGGACACCGGGAACGGCTGCGCACCCGATACCTCAAGGCGGGCGGCGACGGTTTCCCGGAGTACGACATGGTGGAACTGCTTCTGACCTACTGCATTCAGCGGCGGGATGTCAAACCCATCGCCCGCGAACTGCTGAAACGCTTCAAGGATATCGGGGGCATCATGGACGCCGAACTCCATGAACTCTGCGAAGTGGACGGAATGGGGGAGAAATCCGCGCTCCTTCTCAAGCTCCTGCGCGACTTGTGCGTCCGGTACCTGGAATGCCGGATGAAAAACACCGACGTGATTTCCTCCCCGGACCAGCTTCAGAATTATGCCCGGATGAAACTGGCGGAATTTCCGGATGAGATGATGATGCTCATCTGCCTCAATTCCAAAAACCATGTCATCGGTTCCGAAATCCTCTCCCGGGGAACCATTGACTACGCCGTGATTTATCCCCGGAGCATCGCGGTCGACGCCCTCCGCAAAAAAGCCGCCGGCGTGATTATCATCCACAACCATCCCAGCGGAGTCACCCTTCCGTCCAAGGCGGACAAGAAATTCACCGAAGATGTCCGGGCAGCCCTCAAGTCTCTGGAAATCAGGCTGCTGGACCATATGATCGTCTCCCGTACGGATGCTTTCAGTTTCGTGGACCACGGTCTTCTCAATACGGAGTGAAAAATGATTCTTGGACTGGGCACCGACATTGCCGATGTGCGGCGCATCGAGAAAATCGTCCGGAAACATGCGGAACATTTTCTGGAGCGTCTTCTCACGCCCCGGGAAATTGCCGAAAGCGGCGACAACTTTTCCTACATCGCCGGACGCTGGGCCGCCAAGGAGGCGTTTTCCAAAGCCCTCGGCTGCGGAATCGGCGTGAAATGCGCTTTCACCGACATTGAAATTCTGCGCGAGCCTCTTTCCGGGCGTCCCGTTCTTTCTTTGTCCGGCGCCGCCCGGCAGACCGCGGAATCCCTCGGAGTCAGGAAAAATTTCCTTTCGATCAGCCATGAAAAGTTCTATGCGGTCGCCACGGTGATTCTGGAAGGGTGATCCGGCTCCGGTTTTCCTTCCGGAAGGAAGTCATCGCAAAAGAACGGGGGAATTCGGAAGGGAAGAAAAGAGACTTTTCAAAAAAGTTTTTTCTTTTCCACGGGATTTCCTCTTGGTTTGCATGAAGTCCGATCAAAAAAAAATCGCTTTTTCATTTGATTTTTTGCCGTTGGAGTGTTCTATTGTTGAATGGCTTCGTGGAGAATCAATCAGTAAGGACAGGCGTTCGGAAGAGTTGCAGTTATGGAAAGTTCGCGGCTGGGGATTGTCATCAAGGTAAAGAATCTGGAGCTTTGCAAAGCGTTTTACCGGGATATATTGGATTTGGGACAGCCTGTGCTGGACAGCAGTTTCTGGGTCGAATTCAAAATCAGTCCGGAAGCCTCCCTTTACCTTGAGAAGGCGGAATGGGATGAACCCGTTCCCCAGACGGGCGGGAAAATAGCATGGCTCTATAAAACGGACAAACTTGCCAGAATCCGGGAGAAACTCATGTCCTACGGATACAGCGCCTCTTCGGCCTGTACCGACAAAGTGGGATTTGAAGTCTGCCGGTTTGCCGATCCGGAAGGGAATCCCTTCTTCATTGCGCCCAGGTTGTAAAAAGTTCGCGGAAAGAACAAGGTCGGGGAAACAAAGTATGAAAGATTTTTTTTGCATTTCTGTTCTTCTTGTGCTGGGAGCCCTTTTGTCCGCTTCTCAACCGCTGGAGGCGTCGGATCTGTTTTCTTTCATTCCCCGGAATTCCGCCTGTACGCTGTTCCTGGACCTGGCGGAGCAGAACCGCCGGATGCCCGCGGTTCAGGAACGGCTGGAAGCTTTTCTCGAATCGCAGGACAAGGAGCTTCTGAAAAAAAATAACCTGAAAATCAGGGATATTTGTTCCGCCCTGGTGATTTCCATGCCCTCCCTGGCGGAAAGCGACGGATATGTCATCGTCAAGACGGGCCTGCCCGAAAAACGTTTCCGGGAACTGCTCCGGGAAAATACCGTTCCGGACGTCACCAGCCGCACGGGAAAGTTCAACGATCGGGAATTTTATGAGATTTCCTTCCGGAGCGTCCGTGTTTCCGGCGGAAAAACAAAGGTCAAAATCCGCACGTTTGCCCTGATGTACCTCGCGCCGGACATCGTGGTGCTCGCCAAGGATTCGGTTGCGCCCTACTTCCGGGAGCCGCGCGGCCTGGCGCAGAACATGCTCAAGCTGGTGAAGGTTCCCGGCGCGTTCGCTTCCGGTTACGCCGTGGCCGACGACTCGTTTCTGGCGGACAATCCCTTCCTGCCGCCTTCCAGGCTCAATTCTTTTTCCGCCTCTTTCGGCGTCCGGGAGGACATCGTTCTGAAAAGCGAATTCCGGACGGCCAGTCCGCAGGACGCCAACCGGACCATGCTTCTTCTCCAGCAGTATCTCTGTCTGGCGGGACTGTTCCTGAACAATGAGAATCCCGTCCTGATGCAGGAACTTGCAAATTCATTCAAAGTCCAGTGCAGCGGCTTGAACGTGACGATGAACGGCTCCCTGTCCAAGGAATTTTTCGTTCTTCTCGGCAATTCCGCCTCCACCATTCAATCGAGGCTGGAACAGCCGGCGGCAGCGCCCGGCGTTCAAACCCGCACGCAACCATAAGGTATTTTTCCCATGGCATATCAGGTCACAGCTCGAAAATGGCGCCCGCAGCGCTTTTCCGACATGGTCGGACAGGAACATGTCGCACGGACATTGAGAAATGCCATCGTCACCGGGCGCATCGCCCACGCGTATCTGTTCGTCGGTCCGCGCGGCATCGGAAAGACCACTTCCGCCCGCATTTTCGCCAAGGCGCTCAACTGCAAGCATCCGATCGACGGCGAACCCTGTTGCGAATGCTCCTCCTGCAAGGCGATTGCGGATGAGTCCAGCGTGGATGTCATTGAAATCGACGCCGCCACCCACACCCAGGTCGAAAAAGCCCGCGACATCTGCGAAGACGTCCTTCATCTGCCGATCTCCTCCAAATATAAAATTTACATCATCGACGAAGTCCACATGCTTTCCAAAAGCGCCTGGAACGCATTGCTCAAGACCATCGAGGAACCGCCCGCGCACGCCAAATTCATCTTTGCGACCACCGAAGTCAACAAGGTGCTCCCGACCGTCATCTCGCGCTGCCAGCGTTTCGATCTTTCCAGAATCCCCTCCGAACTGATCGCCCGGCGGCTGGCCTACATCGCCGCCGAGGAGAAAATCAATATCTCCCGCTCCGCCCTGGACGTCATCGCCCGCGCCGCGGACGGAGGCATGCGCGATGCGCAATCCCTTCTGGACCAGATTGTTTCGTTTTTCGGAAACAACCCCGCCAACGAAACCATTTCCGAAGCGCAGGCGTTGTCCCTCTTCGGGTTGACCGCTCCCGGGGAAATGGAGTCGCTCCTTTCTTCCATCCTGGCCAACGACTGCGCGGCCGCGATCCTTTCCGTCCACCAGTTCGCCGAACAGGGGAAAAATCTGGAAACTCTTTATGAGGAGATCCTCACCTGGCTGCGCGGAGTCATGCTCTCCCTGATCCTTCCCGATCCGAAAACGGTCCTTGACGAAAGTCTGGAAAGGATTCAGAGCTACCGAGCCCTTGCCGCCAAAACCAATGCCGAAGTCCTCCAGATTCTTCTGGAACAGCTTTCCTCTTCTTCCTATTTTCTCCGGGAGGCCATCAACAAGCAGGTCTTCATGGAAACCATTCTTCTCCGGGCCATGCGGCATGCCCACGCGGTCCGCATCGAAGACCTCCTGACCCGTCTCAATCAGATCCGGAAGAACGGCGAACTGGAAGGAATCGATAAGATTCCGTCCCTTTCTCAAATCCCTGTCGCCTCTCCGCCGAAAGGGACTGGGGCTGAATCGAAAACAAAAATGACGGAGCCTGTGCCGGGAAAAAATCCGTCACAATCCGAAATGACGGAACCCGCCCCGGCCCGGCGCCCTTCTGAAAGTCCGGCAGCACCGCCGATTCCCCCTGTTGCACAGCATGTCCCGGCGGCGACCGTTCCGGCAGAACCGTTGCCGAAACCTTCCGTCACTCCGGAAAAAACCGCTCCGTCAGAAGAGAAAAAACCGGAACCGCTTCCCGGTCAGAAGGTTGCATCCGTCATTCCTCCGGAAAAAACGGCACATGAAATGCCCGGAGAGGAATCCGAAGCCGAAGAAGAGGAAGCTCTGGAGCCGGAAATGGAAGTGCCGGCAGAGCCGGAAGCCGAAGAGGAAGCACCTGCTCCCGAGAAAAAAGAATCCTCCATTCCCCTGTGCGAAAGAATTTCGCCCGAGCTTTTATGGGAAAAGCTGGCCGATTCCATCCGTCCGTCCGCCTATAGCATTGCCGAACTCATGAAGGAAGGGTTTCCCGACCGGATCGAAAATGCGGCCTTGCGGGTCGCCTTTGACGATAAACTCGGAGTCGCTGCCCGGAATACCCTGGAGAAGGAAAGAGATTTTCTCCTCCGCCATTTGCGAGGTGTTTCCGGCGACTCCCAGGCGGATCTGGTTTTCTTTCTGAAGAAGAAAATGCACGGGGAAAAAGCGCCGAAGAAGAAATTGGAGCAGCTGAAACAAGAAGCCGCGCAAATTCCCGTGGTGAAAGAAACCGCGGACCTGTTCGACGGCATGATTGTGGATGTTTTCGAGTGATTCGCCCTTCCTCCCCGGATTTTCTCAAAATCCGCCTCCATTCGGACAAAGAGGTCCGGAATCCGGAACAAAATCCGAAGTCGGTGCTTGACGGTGTCATTTTCCGGGCTTATATTAATCGGATATAACCGCTGAATGATAACCAAAGGACAGGTGTATATGGCTGAGGAACAGACCGTCAGAATCGGTATTATCGGACTGGGCGCGCGGGCGGAAACCCTTCTGGCGACCATCTTTGAAATGAAAGAGACCGCCGTGACGGCGGTCTGCGATGTCCGCGAAGAGAAAATCGCCCGGATTCACGGGATTTTCGACGCCCATTCCGTGTCCCGCCCGAAGGCTTACATGGATTACCGCGAACTGCTGGACGATCCCAACGTGGATGCCGTTTTCGTGCCGACCTCCTGGAATTCGCATCTGCCGATTGCCTGCGATTGCATGCGGAAAGGCAAATACGTCGGAATCGAGGTGGGCGGGGCGTCGTCCACGGAGGAACTCTGGCAGCTGGTGCATGCGCACGAGTCGACCGGGGTTCCGTGCATGATGCTGGAAAACTGCTGTTACGGGCGCAACGAACTGATGGTCCTGAACATGGTGCGGCAGGGACTTTTCGGCGAACTGATTTACTGCGAGTGCGGATATGAACACGATCTCGGCGAAATGTCGTGGGCGGTGGAAAAACGTTTTGAACGGTCCATTCATAATCTGCGCCGCAACGGGGACCTGTATCCGACCCACGGACTGGGACCGATCGCCAAAATCCTCCGCATCAACCGCGGAAACCGTTTCCTGAGCCTGACTTCCACCGCAACCAAGGCGCGCGGATTCGCGGCCGCCCTGGAAGCCCATACCGGCAAAAAAGCCGACAAGGTCTTCAACGCAGGCGATGTGGTGACCACCGTCATCAAGTGCGCCAACGGCGAAACCGTCACCATGATCCATTCGGTTTCGCTTCCGCGTCCGTACTCCCGCAACGGCCGGGTTCAGGGCACCCGGGGCATCTGGCTGGAGAACGCCGGCGGCATTTACGTAGAGGGCATCAGTCCGAGGTATGAAAAACTCGATGTTGCCAACAATCCCTATACGGTGCATGAGTGGGACAAGGTGGAATCCTTTTATGAGAAATACGATCATCCGATCTGGCAGGATTACCGGAACAACGTGATCGGCGGGCACGGCGGAATGGATTCCCTGGCGATGCGCGCCTTTTTCGATGCGGTCCGCCGGCGTATTCCCACTCCCATCGACGTGTACGACTGCGCGGCGTGGATGAGCGTCACGTGCCTCTCGGAACAGTCGATCGCCATGGGCAGCATGCCTGTCCCGTTCCCCGATTTCACGAACGGAAAATGGATTGACCGCGCACCCGAAGCCCCCAGCCGCTGGGCGCTGAACGAAATTTACAGCGATTGACCGCGTGCCTGTCCCTTTTTAAACATGGAAAAGCCGGGACAAACGGATTGTTCCGGCTTTCTGAACGAAAAAATTTCGGATTTTTTCAGGTTGCCTGGGCTTCCATGGCGTCCCGCTGCTCGTCGGAAATGCCGACGAACTTCGGATTGCCCGGCATGATCCCGCGGTGCGCTTCCTTGACGAAGTTCACGAACATCTGAACCTCCGGCGTCATGGGTTCGCGTTCGATCTGCTCCAAGGCGTTTTTCACGTTCAGCCCTTCGAAAAACAGCGTCCGGATGGCCCGGCGGATCGCCAGACGGCTTTCATTGCTCATTCCGGCCCGGCGGAGCCCGATGGTGTTCGGGCCGGTGATGAAGTTGGTTTCCCGCAGCATGCAGAACGGCGGAACGTCCTGAACGATGATGGCGCCGACGCCCACCATGGCCAGGGCGCCGATCCGGCAGAACTGATGCATTTTCACATATCCGCTCATGACCGCCCCGCGCCCGATCTGGACATGCCCGGAAATGGCGGTATGGTTGGCGATCGTCACATTGTCATGCACCACTACGTCGTGCGCGATGTGAACGAACGCCATCAGCAGAACATGGTTGCCGATGATGGTTTTCATGAATTCGAACGGAGGCCGGTGAATGGTCACGTATTCGCGGATCACCGTGTCCGAACCGATATCCGTATAGGATTGGATTCCCTTGTAAAAACGGTGGTCCTGCGGCTCTCCGATGAAGGTGCCGAAATAGATGCGGCAGCGCGGGCCGATGGTGGTGTATTGTCCGATCTTGACATGCGCATCGATATAGCAGTCGTCTCCGATTTTCACATCGTCTTCGATGACGGTATAGGGGCCGATCTCGACATTTTTGCCGATTTCAGCGTTCGGCGAGATGATTGCGGTTGGATGTATGGCCATGAAAAGCTCCTTTCCGGAAATAATTTTGCTTGATCAAGTAATCTACCACACATTTGCCGCCAGTCAACCGGAAAGAGAAAGAATCCCCCCAAAAGGAGCGGAATCCGGAGCGGAAAGCCCTTCCATGTGCCGTTTGAAAAAACAAAAATTTCATTGCGGGGCCGGGAGCCGTTGAAAAAAACGTGAAATTTTTTCGGAAGGCCGCCTTGATTCCAAAGTATACCACGGTTAAAATGAATGAAGAAGAAATATTTTTCAGGGAGATTTTCATAGTGCGCCCATCGAAGCAAAAAGAACTGCATGCGGCTGTTTTCAGGGAGGTCCGGAACGGATTTCCCGGGATGCGTCTGCCCGCGGAACGGTGCTTCGCCGCCCGCCTCGGGGTGGCGCGGAAGACCCTGCGGTTTACTCTGGCGCGCCTGGAGGAGGAAGGGGCCATCACGCGCAACACCTTCGGCACGTTCGTCCGCGAATCGAAAACCGTCCGGATGAAGGAATCCCCCGAACCGGTCACAATCCTGCTGCCGTGTCCGGACTACATGATGGTCACTCCTCCCGCCATTGCCGGCATCCATCGGGAAATGACCCTGACGGCAAGCCTGGTCGCGAACCGTCACGGAACCTACGCGGTGACCCTGCCGGTTTCGGATTCGAACGACCCCGCCCGGATCAACTGGAACCAGCTCCGGCATCTCCACTCCGGCAGCCTGGTCTGTATGAACGGCTCGTGGTTCCAGGCTGTTTTTCCGCTGCTGGCCGAACGCGGCTGCCGCGTAGGGATTATTTCCTCCGACCTGAAGAACTTTCCCCGCTGTTTCAAGGAGCACGACACGGATGGAATGATCGTCAACAACAGGAGGCTGTGGTATTTCCCGGCATTGGCCGCGACATGGCTTTACGGTCTCGGGGCGCGGAAAATTCTCTATTTCGGAAGCGACACCGCCGTGGCGTCCATGGTTTCCCGCGGGGCATTCGAGAAGGCCTTGCGCGGCGCCGGGCTGCCGGCGGAAGGTCTGTTCCGCGTCTTTCCGTCGTCGCTGACGCTTCGGGAACGGCTCCGGCTTCTCGGCGGGACCTTCCGTGAAAAAAGGCCGGATGCGCTGGTCATCGAGCTGAATCCGTATCCGCTGAACGAGCCGGAGCCCGACTTCTACGAAGCGACCGGAATCCCGCGGTCCGTCAAGATTGTCACTCCGCGATCCCGTCTGCTGAGGCAGCCGGAGTTTGCCGGAAATGCGTACGTCATCACGGGAAACGATACCTGCGGCCGCCTGGCGGAGTTTCTGCTTTCGAACCGGCATGGACAATTTTTTACGGAAGTGGAAGAAGAATTCATTTCCGGCGCGGAATATGCGGCAAAAAAATTCAATCTCATTTTTTAATCGAGGAGAACCCCATGTCATTCAAACAAAAAAGGAAATGCCTCATGAATCCGGAAAAGTTTCGGAAATCCACCTCCCGTTTCACATTGATAGAGCTCCTGGTTGTTATTGATAGCTAACAATGCTTTCAAAGTTATCCTACAAAAACAACTTTTTTAGAGCCCTGATATACAAAATACTTAATTTTAGTCATTTGTCAAGCTTTTTCAAAAACTTTTTTGAAACTTTTTTCTCCTGAAGGTTGACAAGCCTTAATTTTGTAGTAATATTTTTAGATAGAAACTATGGGGGAAAAATGCTGAAAGAGTTCAAAAAACGGGTTATTGGTCAGGATCATATCTTTAATACTGTATGCAGCTACATCAAGATTGGCGAAGCCGGACTTGCTCCGGACAATGAACCTCGCGGAGCTTTTCTCTTTCTGGGACCAACGGGTACCGGTAAGACTGAAACAGCAAAAGTCATGGCGGACTTGCTGGCAGTCCCGCTGATCCGGTTTGACATGTCCGAATACAGCAATCCCACCAAATGGCTGAATGACTTTGCTTTTAAGCTCGAAGGAAAGGAAAAGGGAATTATTCTGCTGGATGAGATTGAGAAGGGGGCAAAAGAAATCATGGATTATTTTTTGCAGATCCTCTCCGAAGCAAAGATTACAGTCGACAGGAAAGAAAGAAATGTGCGTAATTTCTATATTATTATGACCTCGAACATTGGATCGAAAAATCTATTGGACCAAAACTTCAAAGAAATGAAGTTCACAGTAGAAATTCGTGTTCGCGGATACTTTCGCCCCGAATTTCTCGGACGGTTCCACCGCAATTGTATTCTTTGCTTCAAACCATTCGATTATGATACGATCACGGAAATAGCACACCTAAAGGTGCGGCAGGAAATCAAGCGGCTTGAAACCCACGGCTATAGCCTGACATACTCCGAGACCATTATTCCAAAACTCGTATTTTATGTGTCTCTTGATCGTGATCTGGGAGCAAGACCGTTAGTGCAAGCAATTCAGGAGATATTCCCTGCCGCCCTCCTGGACAGCGGAAAAAAATCAGGGCGTTTTGATGTCCGGAACGGGCATATTGCTCTTCTCTGATCCAACCCCGATCACCTTGAATTGATTGAACTCGGCCAGGAGTTCAGTTCTTCCTGTGCTGTAACAAATCGTTATGGGAGTACGACAACTAAGTCGGGTTTTGTAACGTGCGTCGCAAATAACCTTCCATGCCGGCAGATAATTTCGATTTTTGTGCTGAATGCGGGGCAAACGAACGTCACACGCAATCGTGTGAACCAGGATACTATCCTGGTAAACCGTTATCCGTACATCAGAGGCGTTCAGCAAATCTTCATATTCTCCATGGGTCAGGTTGCC
>MWCA01000046.1 GCA_002069785.1 Lentisphaerae bacterium ADurb.Bin242
TTTCGAGCTCTTTGAGGAGGGCGTCCCGGAACGCGAGGGAACCGTTGGCGACGCATCCGGTTCCGGCGCAGATGACGACCCGCTTTCTGACGGCGGCCAGTTTCTCATTGTATTTCCTGGCGCAGACGCCGATATCGATAGTTTGGTTGCACATGGGGTTCCGCTCCTTATTTCGTCTCGTTTTTGTCTTTTTCCAGAACGGCGTTGAGGATGGCGTCCACCTGGTCGGGCTTCACCTGTCCGTGGACGTCGGTGTCGACCACCATCACGGGAGCGAGCCCGCAGGCTCCGAGACAGCTGACCGTGTCCACCGTGAAGAGGCCGTCCCGGCTGGTGTCTTCGCCGTCCCTGATCCCGAGTTTGCCGCGGAGGGCGTCCAGCAATTTCGTGGAGCCCTTCACATGGCATGCCGTGCCGTCGCAGAGCTTGATGACGTGCCTGCCTTTCGGCTTGAGCGTGAAATGGGCGTAGAAAGTGGCGACCCCGTACACTCTCGCGGGAGGAAGCCCGACCGCGCGCGCCACATAGCTGAGCAGGTCCTGGGAGAGCCAGCGGTATTTCGCCTGGACTCCTTGAAGGATCGGCACAAGCCGGGTCTTGTCGTAGTTGTTTTCTTTGAGGACTTCTTCCGCGTCCTTCATGCGTTCCGCCATTTCGGCGGCGACTTTCGCTTTATCCATCGATTCCTCCTATTGATATTTTTCAGGTATAGATGATATTGGTTTCCTTCAAATATTTTTCACGCAGCACGGCGTCCAGCCTCTTGATGACGGCCCGCCGCAGTTCGATGTCCGCGGGGAGCGCCGGGTCCTGGTGCGCCTCGTTGACCTTCGTTCCGACCATGAATGTGATCGAATCGTGATCCCGCAGCAGCGATGCGAGCCTGGAAGCCGGGTCTTCCGGGAGGGGAGCTTCCCGTTCCTCCAGAATCTGGGCGGTGCGGGTCAGGGTGATGATCCCTTCCGTGACGAGGGCGAACCCTTCCATGTCGGCGGCCGGCGGAAAACTCTGCCGTCCGCGTCCGCGCAGCATCCGGACGCTCAGTTTCCGGGTCAGCTCCCGTTCGAGAATTTTCGACGTGGTTCCTCCGCAGATCACCTTGGTTCCCTGGAAGGAATCCACCTTCCGCGCCCAGTTCTTATCCTGGTCCTCGTGGAACGGAGGGCCGGTCACCACTTCCAGCGAACGGGGCTGACGGAAATGCAGCGTGATGCAGCTCATGTCGTCCGATGGCTGGCGGTTCGTTTCGGCGGAGAGCGCCTTGTCGACGATCGAAAAGGACATTTCCCGCGCGGAGATCCCCGGTTTTTCTGACAGGAGCTCTCGGCAGTACTCCGCGCATCCGGACCGGCGGAACCCCAGCGGATGTTGTTCCGTTCCCATTCCGCTCTGGCTGATTCCGTCCGACATCAGCACGACCCGATCTTCTTCCTTCGGGTAGATTTCCGAAACCCGTATGCAGCGGTTTTCCCATTCTTTCGAGGAGTAGACTTTCGTCGGCACCTCCAGTTCCTTTCCTTCCCGGAGATAGATCATTTCCGGATTTCCCATTTCCACCACTTTCAGGGTGCGCCCGGCGCTCCAGACCGCGATCGAGAAAGTCGCGTAGCTGATTCTGCGGACGGAACAGATCGGCAGGACCCGCATCATGGTTTCCGCGGCTTTCGGGAACTCCTGTCCGCTCTCGGAAAACTTCAGGGCCATGACCGCCGTCATCGTCGAAAGGATGTTGGCCTTGATCCCGCTGCCGAGGCCGTCCGACAGGACCACCACGACCGTTTTCCCGTCCGGGGAACGGCTGCTGGCGATCCGGTCTCCGCACGCCAGCTGTCCGTACTTGCTGCGCTGGCGCGAGTCCACATCGAGGAACAGTCTTGTTTCCGCGGCGGCCGTCATTTTTCCTCCTCCGGCGTGGTTTCGTCCTTCCCGACGTCCTTCCAGCTTCCCTGATCCTGAGTGCTGGAATAGCCGTCCGCAATCGACCGGAGCAGGATTTCGGTGTCCGCCATGTGTTCGCCGAGCTTCCAGGCGATGTCCTGCACGGTGGTCAGATTCTTCGCCAGGACTTCCCGGGCCTTGCGGGCGATCTGGTCGCGCCGCAGTTCCATGCCGGTCACATCGGCGAACGTTGCGCCGACGGTCCGTCCCGGTTCGATCGTGAAGATCGATATGTCAATGAGCTTTCCGTTCAGGTTGCAGTGCGCGCGTTCGACCTCGCGCCCGCTTTCGAAGGCCTCGGTGAAGAGGTCCCCGAACGGAATCAGTTTGTGAATGTTCGCCCCGGCGAGCCCCGGACAGGCCTCGAAGGCCATCTTCGCATTCTCGTCAAGCATGTCCGCGAAGGCGGCGTTGCATTCGACGATCTTCATGTCCGAATCCACGATCACCACGCCGCACGGCATGCAATTCAGCAGCGCGTTCGCTTTTTTCGTGGCGAGCTTGCGCATGTAGGAAACGCACATCGACGGTTCCGCTTTTCCGATCGCCAGCGCCCGCGCGAATCTCCGGCAGGTATCGTATCCGCAGCCGCCGCAGTTGAGCTCGTCTTCCGGCGTGGTCTTGCCGACCCGTTTCAGCGCCTTGATGATCTCGTCCGGTGCGGGTTCCGGCTCGGTCTGGAGCGCGGAGGCCGGACACTCCAGCTCGGCCGCGGGAGTCCGTTCGACGCCTTTCGGAGGAATCGTCAGGTTCCGGCGGACGCGCGCAATCCGTTCCAGGGGAGTCAGTTCCGAAGTCACGCAGGGGCCGTTGACGCAGCCGCCGAAGCAGGCGAGCGCTTCGATAAAGGTCGGCTCCCGGATGTCGGACGGTTTTGTGCCCGTCAGCGCGGCGCGGATGTTGTCCAGTCCCGAAACCGCAATGCCCGCCGCAGGCGGAACGCCGTCATACACGTTCAGGCTCTCCATCATTCCGCCTTCCGCCGGATACAGCGCCCCTTCCTGGGCTTTTTCCAGTTCAAAAGCCCCTCCGGTCTCCGGGATGCTCTCATATGTTTTCAGATCGATGTTTTTTTCATGGATCAGGCGTTCCAGGTCGGTGAACCCCAGCGCGGCGAAAAGCAGTTCCGGATGCTGGTCCGCCTCCAGCTTCTTGGCCACGCACGGACCGAAAAAGACCACCTTGACGTCCTTTCCGAATGTTTCATGAATCACGCGGCAGTGTTCCAGCAGAGGGGAGGGCAGGGCGGAGACCGTATGCACCCACTCCGGGAACAGGACCCGCACGAATTCCTTCACCGCCGGGCAGGCCGACGAGATCATGACGTCGCGCCCGGATTCCTTCATGGTGTCCGCGACCGCGCGGCTGACCCGCTGGGCTCCGATCGCCGTTTCCGAAACTCCGGCAAAGCCGAGATCCCGGATGAGCGCGCAGATCCCGGCTGCGGAGAGCGTCGGAAAACTTCCATTCCACGAGGGCGCCAGCGAAACATGCGGCTTTTCTCCGACGGACAGCGTTTCCCGGACTTTGCCCAGGTCGTCCCGCACGCATTTTGCATGCGCCGGACAGACCGCAAGACACCGTCCGCAGGCGACGCAGAGTTCCGGAATCACTTCTGCATGGGCGTCTTTGATCCGGATGGCCTTCGCCGGACAGTTCCGCACACACTTGAAACAGTCCTGGCATTCCGCTTCCGTGGTGTAGACCGGGTTTCCTTTGTTCATGATCCGCCTTTCCCCTTCACGCCGAGCAGTTCACGTTCGAGTATTCCGGGCAGCTTCTCCCGGGAAACCGCATGAAAAACCTTGTCGTTGATCCGGATGTTGGGACCTTGTCCGCAGCAGCACTCGCAAAGACTGCCCGACACCAGCACCCTGGCTGCGAGAACATGCTTCTCAAGGAACTTTTCAATCAGTTCCAGATTTTTTTCGTTGCCCCGGACAAAGCAGCTGCTACCCATGCAGACAACGATCCGAATGCTGTCATCCATACTTTTTTTCCTCTTCAGCAACTGTTTTCCGTTTTTGGAGAGATACGGCGGTGAATATTGTGATTATTTTCACAAATTAATATACAATAGAATATAATATTGTCAAGCGAGGTCTGAAATAAAATTCAGAGAAAAACTTATATTTTATCGTATTTCACAATATAATATATTAAAAATGAATCAGTTATAAATCATATAAAAAAATCATTTTTATATTCGTTATATTTTTCACAGAAAAAATTCATTTTTAAAAAAATGTCGAAAAGAATGGATTTGTTCAACTTTTGTGTGGAAAAAGGTGTCTGCCCTGCGTACGGTTTGAAACCTCACGCGGATTCCCGGGCGGTCTTCGGGCTGGGCGGAAGTCTGCGCGTTTCCGACCGGGGCGGCCGGGAGCTTTCCGGTCATTCCTCGGGAGGGTCTCGAAACGGCGGATGTCATTCAGCCTTCCGGCTGTATTCCGTCACCGCACATCGGGAATGAAATGCGTGTTTGCGAGTTCCGTTTCGATGTGTTTCTGTTGAGGCGCGCCGGATTCGATCATCTCCATCAGCGCGTGAAACGCCTCGAATCCGATGGTGAACGGGTGCTGGTCGACCGTGGCGATGGGAAGCCAGTCGCTGATTCCCTGCACTTTTCCAAAGCCGGTGACCGCGATTTTTCCCTGCCATCCGATGCCGAGTTTTTCGAGATTGCGGCAGAGATGAAAAGCAATATTGTCGGAAGCCGTTGCGGCCGCCGTGAAGCCGGGAAACTGTTTCAGGGCTTTCCGCAGCGTGAGCATGATGTGATAATCCGGATTTCTCCATTCCGTCAGAACAAAGAGCCTCTTTTCCGGATTTTCCATGCCGGCTTCGGCAAGGGCCTGAAACATGCCCTCCATCCGTTTCGGATTGGAGGCCAGCGTTGCGAACATGACAATGTCCCGATGGCCGTGCGCGAGAATTTCCTTCATCATCGAATACCCGCCTTGAAAGGAATCGCAGGCGACGAAGTCGGGGTATTTTTCGCTGCCTATCTGATCCTCGAGGTAAAGAACCGGCAGGGGCGACGTGTCGACAATCCCGAATCCGCTGCATGCGAAGCCGCGCAGCCCGGAGAGTTTCAGTTTGCGCAGGATGCTTCCGAGTTTTTCGGGGGGCGGCGCAATCGCACACGCGATGCAATCGTGGTTCAGCGCATTCTGCTGGAAGCCGTAAAAAACCTCCGCGTAGTAGGGGTGTTCCGTGCTTCCGATGTACCCGACGAACATTTTCGGAAACACGGAGGTCTGTTTCACCAGCGTGCCTTCGCCGCGGCGTCCGCGCCGGAGCAATCCCTCGGCTACCAGCAGCGCAACCGCCTTGTTGGCGGTCTTGTTGTTCACGCCGAACCGTTCGGCAAGCTCATATTCGGACGGAAAGCGCACTCCCGGTTCATATTTTCCGTCCTTGAGTTCCTTCCGGAGTCCGGCCGCCACCTCTTCGATTTTTCCCATTTTCCCATCCTTACGTTCTTGTTTCCGCATCGTTTTTTCCGAAGACTTTCTCAATCGCGAGCCGGAGAAATCCGGTTCTCCGGAAGGGAAAAACGTTTCTGTTTTCCTTCCGCTGTCCGTCTTTATGCAATGCTTTCTGTCGGTACAATAGCATAAAAATTGAGCGGTTCAATAAAAAAATAATTTTTTTCAAAAATACCGTTGCAATTGAAAAAAGGCTGATTATAATAAATACTATAAAGCAAAAATTAAGCGGTTTAATTCTCGCGGCAATGGAAAGAGAGGAAAATATGGAAACACGGACTCCCCGGAAATATCCAGTTCTTCGCAATGGCATTTTCACATTGATCGAACTTCTCATTGTGATCGCGATCATTGCCATTCTGGCGGCGATGCTGCTTCCCGCGCTGAACCAGGCCCGCCGGAAAGCAATCGACATCTCCTGTCTGGGCAACATCAAACAAATCGGCCTGGGATACAATAATTACCTCGAAGCGTATGAAATCTGGCTGCCGACGCATCGGGTGAGCCTCACAAAATATTTCCATGATGAAATAGCGCTCCTCTCCAACATGAAAAATAAATACAAAATCTTCCGGTGTCCGGCGGGGCCGAAAACGGACGCCGACCGGCAGCGCATAAGCGGGGGCACCTATGGCGACTACGCCCTGAACCGGGTCGGGGGGTCAAACACAGGACCCAGAAAAGACACCCTCCACATGGATCTGGAAAATTCCGTCTCTTCACCGACGGGAATTGCCGAAGGGTGGACGCGCTACAGGCTTTCCTCGGTGAATCAGCCGTCCCTCTGCATCGTTCTCGGGGATACGGGAACGACCAGTACGGCCGCCACTTATTCCAGCCACTTCAGCTATCTCCGGCATAAGGGCCGGGGAAATTTCCTCTATATGGATTTGCACGGGGGAGCCATTTCCCAGGGCGAAGCCGACGCTTTTCAGTCCACAAGAATTCCCGCTCTTTTCCGGACCGGGTGGGTCAAGTAACCGAAGAAAACAAATCCGGAAAAAGGAGACGAACACCGTGAAAAAGTTTCTGGCTGCGATCTTTCTGTTTCCGCTGTGCCTTTTTGCCCAGGGATGGCAGGAAAATTTCAATGAACTGAAAACGGATTCCCGTCCGCAGGGGGATGATCGCTGGGTTGTTCCGTCCAGTGCAAAACTGGAGAAGGAACCCGGAGGATTCCGCCTGACCCGGCTCCAGGGAACCCCGAGCGTTTCACGGTATATTCCCTACGAATTTTCCCCGGACGATGCGAAGGGGGCGAATTATCTTCAGATCCGCATGAAGGAAGGGAGCGGGCGTTATCTTTTCACCAGTTCGTCTCTGGGAAAAATTCAGGACTGGTTTGGGTTCAAACCCGGCCTGTATACGATTCCGCTGCTGGATTCCACAAGGCCCGACCTTTCGAAAAAGAAGATGAAAGGAATATTTCCCCTCTCCATTTACCACACGGGCTCCCTCCTTTTCGACGAACTGCGGACCGTCAACCGGAACGGAATCGATGGCGTTTATTTTACCGTGACGGACAGCGAAGGGAACCGCAAGGCTTCGGAACGGCCGATCATGGCGGGGGATACGGTTGCGATCGAGATGCCTTTGAAGGGAAAGCCGGACAACCTGTCGCTGTTCCTCTACCGGATCAACGATGGAAAGGACTGGTCGAGGCGGGGTCGTTGGGAAACGCTTTCGCTTCCCGGGGTTCCCCTTGAATTGAAAGAATCCGGAATTCCCGACCGGTACCGGGCGGTCTTCAAAATGGTTCCCGTAAAAGACGGCCTCAAGCTGAATCCGGGAATGCTGGTCGCCGCCGTCAATTATCTGGGAGCGGATTCCAATGATCGCGGATATTATTATGGATTCTGTCCGTATGCGGTTGACCTTGCCGCGGGCAAAACTCCGGCGGAACCGTCTCTGTCCGGACCGTTGAAAATCTATGACTTCGGTCCTCCGGACGGTCCGGTTTGCGTGGATGCCGTGGCCGTCAACAAGTCTTCCGGAGCTCCCGGATTCCAATGGGTCCATCCGCCGCAGAAATACATGAACGGATTCCGGAAGACGCTCGACGCACTGATGATGGACTGGGCCGAAATTGACAAAGGACGCTCCGCCGAAATGGAAATTCAGGTGAAGCCGGGCCAATACAAAGTAATCGCCGGGATCGGTGCGGCAAACACGATGTGCTGGCTGAACCAGTTCTACCGGCCGCTCAGCGCCGAACTCTTTGTCAACGGGAAAAGCGTTTTCCGCGCCAATGGGGATGAAAAAGAACGCTTTGCATACATGAATCACGAGGCGCGGGAAACGGATGACCTGTATGACCTCTATATGATGCCGATGATGCATGAGGTGGAAACCGCGGCGGATTGTCCGGACGGCAAGCTCAGAATCAGAGTCCGGGCCGGCGCCCGGAAAGTCCCTCTGAATTATGTGGCGCTGTATCCGGCGGATGACCGGGACAGCGCGGAGAAAATGGTCCGGCTCCGGGCGGACCGGAAAAAAATCTTCCACAGCTATTGGCTCAACGATACACCGTCCGCAGAACAGCTTTCTTCTCTGTCGACAGCGAAAAAACTTGATTCGCAGGGGAAAAAATTCGCCTTGTTTCCCCGTGAAAATCCGTTTGAATACATCTTTCTCAACAGTCTGCCGTATTGTTCCGAAGTCGGGAAGCCGATGAAACTGCTGACGGCTCCGGGCGAATCCGGCTGCGGAGCCATCCTGCTGCGCACATTCGCTCCCTTGAAGGATGTGACCGTCCGGATTTCCGGGCTTTCTCCCTTTCCGGATGCGGAAATATTCTACATCATGCCCTATCATTTTACCGGGTTCACCGTCCGGAAGCACTGGATCGCCCCCAACCACTTCATGGAATCCGGGAAGCGCGATTTTCCGGAGAATAAAAGTTTCGGATATTGGTTCCGTTTCCGGACGCCCGATTCCCTGAAGGCGGGACTGTACAAAGGCGTCATCGAAGTCTCCGGGAGCGGAGAAATCCGGAAACTGCCGGTGGAGATCCGGGTCATTTCCGAAAAACTGCCGCCGCTGAACGACCATCTCATTGCCATGCTCGGAGTCAACGGCAGCGGAGAAAACCTCTACAAGGCCATGGCGTTCTGCCGGGATCACCTCGGCTGCAATACGGTCTCCATGATGTGTTCCTGGCCCAGCGGCAGCCGTTTCAAGGCCGATTCCGAAGGAATGCCCGTGGAAGTTCTCAGCGCGGGCGGACGCACTCCGGAAAGCCTGAAGGACTGGTTCGAAAACTATAAAAAAGCCGGATTCCCGGTCAAGACGCCTTTTGTGTCGCTCCAGTCCATGGCTCACAGCGAACCATACCCGCAAGGGCCTTTCAAGCCTTTTACGCCCGAATACCGGAAAGCGCTTGAACTCAGTTATACCCTGATCCGGGATGCGGCAAAAAAATACGGCGGATGCACCGGCATCATCGCGGACCTCGGCGGGGAAATGGGATACGGTACCCGGATTCCGAAACAGAAAACCATGGACGATGCGATCCGTCTCTTTCAGATGGTCTCGCAAATCCCGGACGTCAAGGCGTCCTACCGCTGCAACGATTATGCCACCACCGAACAATTCTATCCTCACCTCCAGATACAGGGGGTCCGCGACCCCTTGAGCTGGCCTGTTTCGGACCGTCAAAGCGATTTCGGGAAAAAGAAACATCTCTACACCTATTCGATCGAAGGGCGGTTTCTGAACGGATTCCATTCCTGGGCGCACGGAGCGCGGGGAAATCTTCGCGAATGGCTTGTTTTCAACCATTCGGTCGAATACAACGACTTCATCTGCTGCGGCTACTGCGGGGGCACCTTCCATTTCGAAGCCATGCCGGCCCCGGATGGGAATTTTCTTCCGACCCTCCGTTCCGAAGCGTTTCGCGCATCCGTGGCGGACAGACAGTATCTGCGGCTGCTCGAAAATGCGGCCGCCGCCTCGAAATATCCGGAAATCAAAAAAAACGCCGAAGCGTTTCTCTCGACCTTGCGCAGCCGGATATTCCGCTATGAGCCGATCCAGGGAATCGCCTGCCAGAATGCGAACAATCCGTGGCCGGGAATCCGGCTGGATACGGTCCGGGAAATCATCGCCGCCTTTGTCCGGGAACTGAAAACGGGGAAAAAAGAACTGCCGGAGTTCGAAAATATTCCTGTCCGTCTTTCCGGTTCCGCCCCGGAAGCTCCTCCGGAATTGTCCGGGGAATGTCCTCCCGAGGCCCGGCTCGACTGTGACGATTCCTTCTGGGCTTCCATTCAGACCGGAGCCAGCTGGGAAAAACAGGGAATCCAGTACGACGGCATTGCATGGTATCGAAAGGAAATCGTCCTTCCCGACGGCTGGAAGAATCCGGTTCTGTATATCGGCGCCGCCGATGAACAGGCCTGGGTTTTCTGCAACGAAAAGTACCTGGGGCATCATGACGGGTGGGACAAGCCTTTTTTCATGGTGCTGGACAATGTTCCGCCGGGAAAAACGGCTCTGGTTGCCATACGGGTTTTCGATTCGGCGAATATGGGCGGAATCTGGCAGCCGGTCCTGTTGTACAAGAATGAATCGGACGCGAAACGGAAAGAAAACGGCATCCTTTTGAACACCGGCTGGAAAATCGCGCTGCGTCCCGGAAAACGCGACCTGAATACCTTCGACTTTCTCAACGGTCCCTTTCTTCCGCAGGGACTCCCCTCTGTCGAGGCGGAAATCCGCGTTGTGCCGAATTCGGAAAAAGAGGGTCGTGACCTGGCCTTCTCCGACTCGAAAATTGAAGTCGTCAATAATTCGGGGCAGTGTATCTCTTCAACGGACATCGGCAAACTTCAGGCGTATATGCCCAAAAAGGTCCTGGTCAAAGTGCAGGAGCTTCCTCCCGGGAGATACAGCGCCGTTTTGAAGACCTCCGGACAGAAATTCGGGAGCTTCCGGTTCTATGTCATTCCCGCCTTTATTCCATGACCGTATCCGTCTTTCTTCGCCCCGGACGGACCTCCGCGGCGGATTGACTTCCTTCGATCCGGTTGAATTGACCCGGCCCCGGTGTCCGGGCATTTCAGCCCGTCGAACTCGGGAATCCCGTTCAGAAAGAATATTCCGCCATCCCGTTTCCGTCCGGTGCGCCTGCCGGTTTACAGCATAAAAATTGAGCGGTTCAATAAAAGAATAAAATTTTCTCGGAATAATATTGAAATTAATGGAAATCTGATTATAATAGAAAATGTAATATAAAAATTAAGCGGTTTAATTTTGGAACGGCAATGGAAAGTGAGGATAATATGGAAACACGGACTTCCCGGAAATATCCGGTTTTTCACAGAGACCTTTTCACATTGATCGAACTTCTGATTGTGATAAGTATCATCGCCATTCTGGCGGCGATGCTGCTTCCGGCGCTGAACAAGGCGCGGGAAGCAGCCAAAAAGTCTTTCTGCGCAAGCAACCTCAAGCAGCACGGTATACTTCATATGAATTATGCTTCCACTTATACCGGATGGTTTGTCTATTCCTATGGAAGCGGAAGCGGCGGTTCAAAGACGTATTGGACTGGTGAACTTGCCGGTATTGCCGGATTGAAAGGACGAAGCCATAAAATGTTAACCACGTGTCCCGCGGAAACAGTTCCGTTGAATTTTGGAGATGCATCCAAAGGATTTGTTGTTTCCATGTATGCTCCGAATGTGTATGTTTCAGGCGATGAAACGACCCTTCAGAAACATGAAAACAATATAAAAATCCCTACTCAGGTGCTTTTTTCCATGGAAAATGCCCGGCAGGAAAGCTGTTATCTTTATCGCACGAGTTCAACCTATTTACGGATCAGGCATAACGGACGGAGCGGAATTCAATATGTGGACGGGCATGTCGAGTTCCTGACACGGTATCAAATCCAAAACGGAGACACTTGGAATATTGGACTGTTGAAAGGCGGGTTCCGCTGACAATTCTTTCCTGTAATTTTTCAATGCAGCATTGGAGCGTACTATCATGCACAAGTTATTTCCGGTCATTTTTTTCGTAAGCGGGACACTTTCCGTTTTCGGACAGAATCGGATAGCGAATCCCGGTTTTGAACGGGGAATGGAAGAATGGACGACTCCTTCCTGGGCAAAAAAACAGGCTCCCCATATAGAGGGAGTCATCGACGACAGAAATGGACAGGGACCGGCGGGAACCCGTTCCCTTCGAATCGACTATCGGAAAGGATTCCGGTTCTTCCTGACTCCCGTCAAGCCGATTTCCCTGCCCGAAGGGGAAACAGAGTATCAGCTTTCCTTCTACACCCGGTCGGAAGGGTACGAAAGAGGGGCAAAAGGACAGCTGTGGGTTCAAGTGCTTTTCGATGGAGTCAAAAAGGGCATTGGCATTACAACTCCTTGGAACGTGACCCAGCCGGAATGGACGGAGTTCAAAACAAAGTTCAAACTGCCTCCGGAAGCCAAAAAAGCATTTCTCCAAATTCAACTGATCGGGCATGAGAACCAAAGCGGGACGACATGGGTGGACAATCTGTATTTCGGGCCGATTCAGGAAAAAGACATCGCCGACACCCAGCCGAAACTTGCGGTGGAAAAAGCAATTCCGTCGGCGGCGCACGGCGGAATTTATGATCCGGAGGAAACAATCCGTTACGACTTCCTGCTGAAAAATGTTTCCGTTGGAAAAAATGCCGAAATTGTCTGGCAGGTATTTGACTTTGACGGAAGTTTGTTGAAATCGGGCAGAGAGAAAATTCAGCTGGCCCGGAATATTCATTGTACCCTGCCGTCTTTGGAGCCATACCGCGGATGGTTTGCCCTGAAAGCCGAAATCCGGCTGGATGGAAGGGGAATCTCCCAATCCCTTTGTTCCGGGGTGATCGTAGAACGGCAGACCGATCTACGGGACCCTTTTTTTGCCTCCATCAACGGAAATGCCGAGAAACGGAGCCGTCTTGGAATCGGAGCCGTCCCGATCGAAACACGGCAGAGGCGGGAAGCAAAGCCGGGACAATACAATTTCTCCGATCTGGAAAAAGCGGCGGACACCCACCTCCGGAATGGATTTACCCCTTACATGCGCCTCTGGTTTTCGGCCCGTCCTGTGGAATATGAACCGCCATTCCTCGTAAAACAGATACAGGAAAAGCTCAAGCGGAATGAAAATCCTTATGACGACGCTTATTTTGAGGGACAAAGGCTGTACTGGCGCGCCATGATTCGCGCTCTGGGGCCCAAAGTTGCCGACTGGTGCGTCCCGGATGAGATTCACTTTACCCATCACTCCGTTCCATTCGAAGTGGAGCGTTATATCCGGCTGGTTACCATTTTCGGCGAAGAATTGAAGAAACAGTTTCCGAATCACGTTTATACCGCGGGCGGAGTCATGATGGACCAATATCCCATCGGCAAAACCATCTGGGAGGCCGTTCATAATCATGTGGACGGGTTGTGTTCCGATGTTTATTTGAACACGTCGTTTGTCGGTCCCGGATATCCGCTCAGCGGTCCGGAACAGGGGAAAACCCGGCAGCGTTTTCTGGACGTGGAAAAATACATCGGCCCCGGAAAAGTGATCGTCAATGAGGAAACAGGATACAATTTCACGCGGACCATGCCGCTGGACCATCCAATCCTGAAGGAAGTGTCCATCATCAATCTGCGGAATCTGGTGATTGCAAAATCCATCCAAAGCATGAGGCGCTGGAACTGGTTTTGTGTCGAAGACAACCCCGCCGCCTGGATCGGACAGCAGGATTTCGGTATGTGGCAGCACGGAAATCCCCGTCCTCATGCCGCCACCTTTGCGGTCGCGGCACGGCTTCTGGCTTTTGCGACCGATGCTCTTGAAGTCAAGCCGTCCGAGGATGTCTATGCTTATATATTCAAACAAAAGAGCCGGTCTCTGGCGGTTTTATGGGCAATGACAAAAGAACTTGCCGATGTTCAGTTGAATATGCCGTCGGATTGGACTGCAACACAATTCAATGGAACCCGGTTCCAAGGAAAAAAAGGGCCGGTTGTCCTGAAATTGAACGATCGTCCCGTTTTCATTGAGTTTTCCGCGTCTCAAAAGGAGGTTGCAGCCGCGGTGTCTCAAGGGAAATATGCCATGCCGGAAATTTATCTGAGCGTAAACTGGACCGGGAAAGAAGAAGTCAGTCTTTTCATCCGGAATAAAACGAACCGGGAACTGAATGCGACCGCCTCGCTGTCCGAAAGTCCGGCGAAAAAAGTGAAAATACCGCCGCTGAGCCGAATCGGATTGCCTTTCTCTCACAAACCGGAAAACAATCCGGTTCGCGGGTATGTTGATACAGATACGGTAAGATATGAAATTTCCCGCTCCGAAACGCTTCACAGGGTTCCCAGGCTGGTCCGCCCTCCGACGCTGGACACTTCTCTCGAGGGGTTCGAAAATGTGAGTCCGATCCGGTTGGACAATGCTTCTTTTCTGAAGCCGATCGATGCCGAACCGCAGGGGCTCTGGACCGGGCCGGAAGATCTTTCCCTCCAATTCTATCTGGCCTATGACAACGATTATCTTTATGTCGCCGCCGATGTAAAAGACGATGTTTCTGTTTCCCGTTCGGAAAAATTCGATATCTGGAATCAGGATTGCATTCAGTTCGCTTTCGATATGGCAAACAATTCATTCGATCCGCAGACTGATCCCGTCGGATTTCTTTCGGATGACCGTGAATTCTGTATGGCCATGACTCCCGGCGGACCCCAACTGTATTGCTACTTCGGGAATGAGAAAATTCAAAACAAGGTGATTCCGGGCAATGTCATGATCCGGGAAAACGGGAATCATAAATACTACCTGGCCCGTATTCCGTGGCAGATGCTGGGAGGAGCCGGCATTCCGGGGCGTGTTTTCGGTTTCAATCTGGTTGCTTTTGATGTGGATACGGCGAAAGGACAGATATCATACCACATGGAACTGGCTCCGGGAATTGCGGGAGAGAAGAATCCCGCGTTTTTCAAACGTTTCCTATTGGAATAAAACTCTTTCCAAACTGATTTTTTCCCATATCGAAGGTTCTTGTCGTCATCTCAAAAAAATTACTTTCCGGATGTTGCGTATTCGGAGGGGGTCATGCCGAATTTTTTCCGGAAGGCGCGGCTGAAATACCGCTGGTCATGAATGCCAGCCGCTTCGGCGGCGTCTTTCACCAGCAGACTTCCTTTTTTCAACATCCGGGCGGCGTTCCGGAGGCGCACCTCGGCCAGGTAATTGTGGATGGAAACGCTGTACTGCCGCCGGAATAGTTTGTTGAGGTGCGGCGGAGCGTAATGGGTCAACGCGCCCAGATCGTCGAGCGTGATATTTTTCCGGTAGCATTCGTCGAGGTATTTTTTCACCTGAAGGACAATGTCGAGGTGATAGTTGAGGGTGTCCAGACCGCCGTTTTTGAGGGTATAGTCGATGCTTTCCAGCAGGAGGTAGTGGAAGCGGGGCGTGTCGACCTCTTTTTCCGAGGCGCACTGCCAGAGGTCGGCCGCGGACGGCGAGGTGATATGCAGCCGTGCGGCGGACTGCCCGTATCCGTTTTCCGGCGAGTAGGAGGTCTGGTGCAAGTTCAAGCCGTCGGGCGCCACGGTCATCCAGAACAGGGCGTACGGCTTTTCCGGCTCCAGGTAGTGTTCCGTATGGACGGTTCCCCGCAGGAAAATATGGGGACGCTCCGTGTTCAGGCGAATCCATTTTCCATTGACGTGCAGGGCCGGTTCCCCGGCGGTCCGATGGATCATTTCGACGTGTGTTTCGTGCGACTGGGGCGAGTAATACGGATCGCCGAAGAGGCTTCCGGCCAGAGGATGTTCCGGAACGGAACCGGATGTCAGATACAACGCCCCGTTTTCCGTCAGCGCCTGACGCATGCGGATCAATTCCTGTTCAAACATATTGCCTCCCGGGATCGGTGAAAAATATATCGCCGGAATCCCGAAATGCAAATAAAATCTTCGTTTTGTCCACAAAAGTTGTCTCTTTTATCCACATGATTCCGCTTGCATTCCGGATGGGAAAAAGTAAGGTAAACACCGGAAAAACCATCTTATGGAAAGGAGTCTCCAATGGGCAATCAGATGTGCAAGTACGGACTGGATGAACTGATGGAAGTCATCGATGTTTTCAATGTTTCGGAAAAAAGCGCGGCGAAAATCCGGGCGATTCTGACGGAGGAAACCCCGGAACCGAACGCGGGAAACTTTTTCCGGTATTACAATCCGCGCAGCAAGACAGTCGAGTTTGAAAAACAGTTCGCGGCGCACACCGGATGCAAATATGCGCTGGCGGTCAATTCCGGAACCAGCGCGCTGATTTCGGCGCTGGTCGCGGCGGGCATCGGTCCCGGCGACGAGGTGATTGTTCCGGCCTACACTTTCTTCGCCTCGGTTTCGGCGGTCGTCGTCGCCAAGGCGGTTCCGGTGATCGTGGACATCGACGAGAGCCTCACCCTCTCTCCGGAAGCGATCGAAAAGGCCGTCACGCCGCGCACGAAGGCGATTCTTCCCGTCCACATGCTCGGACTTCCCTCCCGGATGGACAGCATCACGGAAATCGCAAAGAAACACAAACTGGCCGTCATCGAGGATACGGCGCAGGCGTGCGGCGGCACCTATCGCGGACGCTATCTCGGAACCTGGGGCGATTTCGGCTGTATCAGCCTGGACGCCTACAAGGTCATCGGCTCGGGCGAAGGCGGCGTGGTCATGACCAATGACGAGTGGCTCTACACCCGCGCACAGAGTTATCACGACACCGCCGCGTGCTGGCGTCCGGACCGTTACGGCAGGGAGCGCAAGGAAGGAGAACTCTTCTGCGGCGAAAACTACCGCATGAGCGAACTCGAGGCGGCGGTCGCGCTCGCCCAGCTCCGCAAGCTCGACTGGATCATCTCCACCTGCCGCCGGAACGCCCGGATTCTCAAGGATAACATCCAGCTCCCGGCGGGCGTGAAATGGACGGAGGTCTGCGATCCGGACGGCATCTGCGGCTATACGCTCCCGCTGCTGTTCGAGGACAAGGAATTCTCGATCCGGGCGCAGAACGCCGGAGTGGTCGGCGGCAACGCCGGAGACGCCACGCGCGGAGTCCGCAACTGGCACATGGCCTGGCACTGGGAACACATCATCGGACTCAAGAGCGCCACGAAGGAAGGCTGTCCGTTCACCTGTCCGCATGTGAAGGAACTGAAGCGGTATACGGCCGACTCCTGGCCGGTCACGAAAGACATCATCCACCGTACGGGCGTCATCGGAGTCTCCCAGTTCGACACGGAGGAAGCCATGCTCAACGCAGCGAAAAGAATTACGGAAGGACTTGCAAAATGCTGAAAGCCGCCCCTCTCATCGATCTGTTTTTCCCGAACGAACCCTGGGAAAAGCGCGCCGCCCTCATTGCCGGCTGCGGTTACGGTTTCGTGGAAACCTGGCAGGGAAAGAATCCCGCCGATCTTCAGAAAATGAGCACGAACGGAGTTCAGCTCGTCAGCATTGTGATGAACTTTGCGAGCGAGGCGGATGTGGCTCCGGTCCGGGCGGAAAACCTTCCGGCGTTTCTGGACCGCATCGACCGGATGGCCGACAACGCGCTCTCCGCGGGATGCAAGCAGGGAATCGTCACCACCGGACAGCAGGTCGGCGGGCGCGGATACCAGACGCAGCGGGCCGCCCTGGCCGAGGCCATGGCGAAGGCGGGCGAACGGGTCAAAAACCGCGAATTCACCCTGAATCTGGAGCCGTTGAACACCGAAGTGGATCATGCCGGATATTTCCTTTCCGATCCCGCCGACGCGGTGGCGGTCTGCAAGGAGACCGGCTGTTCCAACGTGAAAGTCCTGTTCGACGTCTACCACATGGCGATCATGCGCGGCAACCTCACGGAATTCCTGCGGAACAACATCCGGTGGATCGGACACTTCCACACGGCGGCGGTTCCGGGGCGTCATGAGCCGCTGAACGGCGAAACGAACTATCCGTTCCTTCTCTCCGAGATTGAAAAGCTCGGATACGACGGATATATTGGGCTGGAGTATATCCCGCTGCTGGAAAGCCGCGAATCCCTGCTCCAAACCAAACGGTATTTCGGAGTGTAACAGTCTGTGGAAAATAGACGGAAAGGATGTCCCGCATGAAGAAAGTCCTTGACGGCGGAAAGATCGAATTCAACCAAAACGGAAGTCTGGCAAGGCTGGGAGACTATCTTGATTTCGAGTCCCGGCTGCCTTTTTCGACGGTTGTGGACGGAATCGGGGCTTTCAGGCTCGTTTCCAGCCGCGGGAAAGGGAATGTCTTTTCCTCCGTTTATACGGTTCCGGGAAATGCCCTGAAAATCAGGACACACTGGGAATACGATGCGGAAACGGCTGTAATCTCCCGCAGGGACACCCTTGTCAACTCCGGGAAAAAAGCGCTTGTGCTGCGCCGGCATCAGGCGTCTTTTGGTTTCTCCCCCGGAGAATACGAACTGTATTCGCAGAAAAGCATCTGGTGCGCTGAAAGCCAGGGAGGCTGGCGCGGACTCGATTCAGGAGCGGTTGAACTGTTTTCAAGAGAAGGGCGATGGTGCGAGGGGGCGACCCCGTTTGGAGTTCTCCGGGATTCCTATTCCACGCATGGACTGGCGTTCCATGTCTTTCCGGAAGGGGACTGGAAGCTTCGTTTTTCCACGCACGCCGCGAACGGACAGCTTTTATCCCTGACCGTGGAAGCCGGACTTTCGGATGATGCGCTTGCACTCGAGCTCGCCCCCGGAGAAGAGTGGCGCGCCCCGGAAATCCTGATTCAGATTCTGCCGTCCCGGGACGAGACCTCCGGAACCGCCCTTTTCCATGATTACCTCACCCGCCGGTTTCCACTCCGGAAAAAGGAGCTCCCGGTCGTTTACAATACCTGGCTCGACCTTATGAACCATCTTGATCTTCCCCGGGCAAGGCGCCAGCTGAAAGCGGCGAAACGGGCGGGATGCGAGGTGTTTGTCGTCGATTACGGCTGGTATAACGACCAGAAGACATTTACTCGCGTGGACGATTGGGAAGAACCGGCGGACACGGCGTTCCGGGGCCGGATGCGGGCGTTTGCCGACGAAGTCCGCTATTCCGGGCTTGGCTTCGGACTCTGGATCGAGATGGAATTCTTCTCGGACAAGTCGAAAATCGTGAAAAAACATCCGGAGTGGTTTCTGCCTTCCGCCCATCCTGATATTTCCTATCCGAAGGCATGGCTGCCCGAAGTCAAGGAATATCTTTTCCGGAGCGCCGCGGAAGTGATCGAACGCTACGGCGCCGTGTATGTCAAGAACGACATGAATCATTCCCAGGGATTCCAGCCGGAACACCTGAACCGGTATCAAAACGCCGTTCATGAGATTTTTACCCGTCTTGGGAAATCCTTTCCGAAGGTCGTTTTCGAGAACTGTTCCAGCGGCTCTTTGCGCGCCGCCGTCGGAATGCCGGGTGCGTTCGACCTCCATTTCATCAGCGACAATGCCGATCCGCTCGAAACGCTCCGCATCACGCAAGGGACGATGTTCCGTTTTCTCCCCGGCCGGCTGCTGCATTGGTTCGTCGGTACGGCGGTTCATCCGGAAAAGGGTCACCGGCCTTCCTTCGCTCCCGGAATCCTGATCCAGCCGCAGGCGGCGACCTGGCGCCGTTTTGCCGCGTCGGACTTTGATTTTGCAATGATCTCGAACTTGACGGGATGTTTCGGCATTTCCTGCGACCTGGCGTCATTTTCCGCGAAAGAACTTGACCGGATCGCCCTGTATGCGGCGTTTTACAAGAGGCACAGGGAATCTCTGGCAAATGCAAGAGGATTTTTCCTGACGCCTCCGGAATTCTTTTCCAAAAAGCGCGGATGGCTTGCCCTCCAGTTGAGCGGACGGGAAAAAGACATTCATTTCATCTTCGTGTTTCACTGTCTTTGCGACGGAGACAATTCCCGGATCTTTCATCCGCAGGGACTGGATAAAAACACGGTTTATTCTCTGGAGGAAGCGTTTCCGGAAAACAAAGTCGTGCTGGAGAAAATCACCGGCGCGGAACTGTCGGAAAACGGCTTTGCGGCCGGATTTCCATACAGTCAGCATGACGGTTTTCGCGGGCGACTGTTCGTTTGTGAAAAAAAGGAATCCACGGAGCTGGCATGAAGAAAAAATACCGGAAGGAAATTCAGCAGAACGGGCTGAATCCTTTTCTGCCTGTACGATGAAAATACATTGAAACGGCAAAAAAGTCCATGTTTTTTCAGTAGAACGGGATTTATGTTTTTCCATGTCGGAAAAACACACGAAACGAAAACCGTTCAAAAAAGGAGCCTTCCATGAAGAAGGATGGTTTTGAAAACAAGTCGATCGACATTATCATTCCCGTGGGACTGGATGAGGAACCGGATCTCCAAAAGTCCATCGGGAGCATTATTGAGCTGCACCGGAAAGCAGGGTTCCGCAAATTCGCGCTGTTCGGACCCTCCAAAGGATGGCGCGGCGTCGGGTATCCTCCGAAGGAGTGTTTCGAGGAAATCGCCGACCGGATTCTTGAATTCAAAAAAGGACTCCGGGACACCGATATTCTGGTGGGTTGGTGGAACACGCTGACCCTGAAGTCCGGCAAATACGGAAGTCACCGCATTGTGCGCATCGATGGAAGCGAATCGTATTTTTCCAACTGTCCTCTGGCCCCGGCGTTTCAGAAGCGGTTCTCGGCGGATGTGGCGTTCATCGCCGAAAAAGCCGCGCCGTACATGATCGTTTTCGAGGACGACTACGGGATCAACTGTCACCGGGGATACGGCTGTTTCTGCGAACTGCATCTGAAAGAATTCGCCCGGCGGACCGGCAAGCATTATTCGCGGGAGGAACTCCGGGAAAAACTCATGGACGGCACGGACGAAGCGGTTGCTTTGCGCTTGAAATGGGGGGAATTAAGCCGGGACTCCCTTATGGAACTCGCCGCGCATGTGCGGAAGGCCGTGGACCGCGTGACGCCGTGGATGCCGATGGGTTCCATGCAGCCCGGCTGCGCCGATGCCGACGGCGACAGCACCCGGGCCGTGGCGGAGGCTCTCGCCGGAAAGAATCACAGGCCGTTTGTCCGGCTTCACGGCACCTCGTATTCGAACGACGATGTTTCCAGTGCGCCGCAGAATATTTTCCATGCGCTGTACGGCAGGCAGCATCTGCCGGAAAAATTCATCCTCTATCATGAGTCGGACACCTATCCCCACAACCGTTTCTTCATGTCCGCCGGAAAGATGAAAACCCTGATGGCCTCTGCCTATTCGTATGCTTTCGACGGTTCCACATTCCAGGTCAGGCAGCATCTGGACGACCCGAACGAAGATCCCGGTTATTACGAAATGTTCGCGCGGGAATGCAGGCGCCTGAACGCCCTCCGGGACGCCGCGAAAAAATGCACCGTTTCCGGCTGCGGCCTGATCTCCAGCCCGATGGGATTTTCCAGAAATGAAAATTGGGAAAACGGATGGGTCCGGGCCTTCGCCCATTTCGGAATTCCATATACGACCCTTGAATCCCGTGTCAATGTCCTTTCGGGAAAACTGCCGAACGCCCTCGACGATGAAACCATCCGGAGACTCCTGCGGAAGGGGCTTCTTCTCGACGGAGAAGCCGCGAAACTGCTTTGCGACCGCGGCTTTGCCCCGGAGATCGGAGCGGAAGTAACGGAAGCGCCCGAAAAGACGTATTCAAAAATCGCGGCCGACATTTGCGGCAAGGAGAGAATCCGCGACGCTTTCATTCATGGAAACACGGGGCGGCTGATGGACGGATGCTTCACGTTTTCCCCGTATGGAAACGGGAGTTTTCAGCAGCTGAAACCGCTGAGTTCCAAAACGGAAGCGGTCACGGAACTGCTGGATTTCCGGGATCATCCCTTCGGAATCGGAATGACCCGTTTTGAAAATTCCCTGGGCGGGCGTGTCGTCCTCCTGGCGCAGGGCGTGAAAAACAACCTTTCATCCTCGCTTTTCAATTACCGCAGACAGCGCCTGATTCAGGAACTGGTCGTCTGGCTGGGCGCGGAAGAGATCGTTTACGTGAAGGAATGCGCCCGCGTCTTCTGCATTCTGAACCGTCCGACGGAAAAGTTCGACCATGAATTTTACGGAGTCGTCACCCTGATCGATCTTTCTCCCGATCCGCTCGAATCCGTTGAATTGCGCATTCCCGCGGATTGGTGCGGAAAATGCAAAATCGAATTGCTCGACATTGACGGAAAATGGAAAAAGGCTTCGTTCGAATTTGGAGAAGGAAGCGTGAAGATTCTTCATCCGATGACAATCTGCGAACCGCTGTATCTGGCTTTTCGCAAAAAATGAATTCGATTCCGAAATGGAGGAAATAGAATGAAAATGACAACGTCTTCCGCCCGGGGAGACAACTATCCGGAAGGATTGCTGCGCCTCGAATACGGCAGCGACTGGGCGCTGGCGCTTCCGGGCGGCAAAACCGGCGTGGTCGTAATCCACGGACACGGGAGCCATGGCGACCAGGTCTTCACGCGGCCGGACATCAAACCGCGGGTCCCTTTTATGATTTCAAAAGGATGGGGAATTCTGTCTCCGAATCTGAGAAACAACGCCTGGATGTCGCCCGAAGCGGCGGAGGACCTGACGGCCCTGATCCTGTATGCGAAAAAACAGTACGGATGGGAGAAAATCGTGCTCTGTTCCGGCTCCATGGGCGGCACGAGCAACCTGATTTACGCGGGACTTCATCCGGAGCTGGCCGACGGGGTTGTCGCGCTCGGCGCTGCTTCCGACCTGAAGCGGTATGCAAAATGGTGCGACCGTCAGACAAAACCGATCTGTCACGAAATCGCCGCCGCAATCCGTGCGGCCTACCACGACGATGAAACGCTCCTGGACAAGCACAGCGTATGCCGGAACGCATCGAAGCTGACCATGCCTGTATTCCTGTATCACGGGAGCGCGGACGCGACCATTCCTGTTTCTGAATCACGCATTCTCGCCGGGCTTCTGGCGGAGAAAAAGGATTTTTATTACGGTGAAATTTACAACGGGAACCACGATTCCCCGATTCCGTTCTTTGAACAAGCTCTTTCTCACGTCATAACGTGTATTCAGGAGGGATGCCATTCATGAAAATCAATGTGTTGTTTGAGAATCCGGAATCCGAAGGAAAAATTCTCGTCAAATACGGAACGCTCGTTTCCGGGGAGTCGTTCGGTCCGGCTTCGAAAATCGAAGTAGAACTAGACGGCGTGAAGCTCGATCCGGGCGCCTGTTCGACGATCGTGACGGTGTTGGAGAAGACGCATCCTTTCTCCTTTTTCGTGCGGGACGTTTCGAGCGCTTATCCCGTTTTCATTCCGGAGTTCGGCGCGGCGGTCCTGCCGGAAAGCGATTCCCGGACCTGGGCGCAGACAGCGGCGGATATCGCGGCAAAAGGACTGGTTTCAGATTTCGGACGCATGAACAACGAACCGGAGGAGACGTACGAAAACGCCTGCCGACTCAACCGCGATCAATCGTGTCCGGTCTGGCTGGGACTCGGTTACGATGTCCGCATGTTTCACGTTTCTCCGCAGGAATATTCCCAGACGGGCGGACAGAATTTCCAGTACTGGGGAAAAATCGCCGTCTACAACCATTCGATTCCCGTATGGGAGCCGCCGCCCGCCCCGAAGGGAGTGCGTTACAACATTCTCTTCGAGATCGGCCCCGGAGCGCACTGCCGTCCGCGCATTACGAAACGTCTCGACAACGGAGTCCTCCCGATCCTTCATTCGGTGCAGGACGAGCAGGACATCCAATACCATGTCACGATGTTCGCCACGCTGGAAAACGGTCCGCTCAAGCCGGACGCGGTAAAGGGCACGGATGCCTGGGCGGCCCTTTCCCAGACGGGGAACACGTCGATGCCGGAAGAGGAGAAAAAACGATATGCGGATATTCTGAAAGGACAGACGGAGGAAAGCAAAAACCAGTTGATCTGCGTGGTGCGCGTGGAGGCGGTCAACGTCTCCCGGATGCCCGCATACGCCTGGTTCCGGGCTGCGCATGAGAGTGCCATGGGCGAACTGCGGGACGGACTGATGAACTCCTTCTTTCACAAGGGGAAAGTCTGCTCGGTGAACCGTCTGAATGGAAAACCGCTCAAGGAGCCGGAAACGGCTCTTCTGGTTCCTCCCGGAGAAAAGGCGGTTTTCGAGATGCTGGTGCCGCACTCGCCATTTACGGTCGAACGGGCGGAAAAACTGATGAAAATGAACGTGGAAAAACATCTGGAGGCCTGCCGGAACTACTGGCTTTCGAAACTGAATGTCGCGGCCTCCATTGGCATACCGGAACCGGCGATTGACGAGCGCCTGAAAGCCGGACTGCTTCATCTCGAAATCAATACGCTGGGAAGAACGGACTCCGGACCGCTGCTTCCGTGCGTCGGCTGGTACAGCCCCATCGGAACCGAAAGTTCACCGATGATCCAGTATTACGATTCGGTCGGGCTCCATGACATCGCCCGCCGCTGCTGCGATTTCTTTCTGGACCGCCAGCAGGAGAACGGTTTCATACAGAACTTTCACAATTATCAGAGCGAGACGGGCCCCGCGCTCTGGAGCTGCGGCGAACATTTCCTGTATGCGCGCGATCTTGCCTGGCTGAAGACGGTCACGCCGAAACTCATCCGGGCGTGCGACTATCTCCTCGCCTGGCGGGAGAAGAACAAAACGGAAGAGTTCCGGAAAAACGGCTGTTACGGGCTCATTTCCGGCAAGGTGGCGGACCCGGAGGATTACTATCATTCGTTTTTCCTGAACGCGGGAACGTTCATCGGACTCAAACGGATGTCCGAAGTGCTGGTCCATACCGCCCCGGAATACGCGGCGGCGCTGGCGGAGGAAGTGAAACGGTATGCGGACGATCTCCGCAGCGCGGTCGCCTACGCACAGGCAAGGGCGCCGGTCAAGCCGCTCGGGGATGGTTCCTGGACGCCGACTCTTCCGCCCTGGGTCGAATACTCCGGCGACGTTTCGCTGTATGCCGACGGCGGCGACTGGTTCACGCACGGTTCCTTTGCCTCCCGAAGCGCCCTCTGCGGTGCACTCTACCTGACGATCGCCGAGCTGTTCGACTGTTCCGAGGAGCCGGTCACCTTCATGCTCAAGGCGAACCAGCACCCGGTCACGCGGGAGAACGCGGCGATCAGTCAGCCGTATTATTCGCGTCACGACTACGCCCATCTCATGCGCGGCGAGGTGAAGCTTTTCCTGAAGGCCTATTACAATCAGATGACCGCATTGCAGGACCGTCAGAGCTATACTTTCTGGGAACATTATTACACGGTTTCCGAGCACAAAACGCACGAGGAGGCCTGGTTCCTGATGCAGACCCGCTGGATGCTCTATGTGGAGGACGGCGACCGTCTGGACTTGTTCAAGGCCGCGCCCCGCCGGTGGTTCGAGCCCGGAAAAAATATTTCGTTTGAAAAAGTGAAATCGCATTTCGGCGCGCTCACCGTAAAAACGACCGCTTCGGACAATCGCATCGTCTGCGAATTCAATCTGGAAGGGGATGCACGCACAATCAACATCCGTCTGCCCCATCCGGAAGGACGGCATGCCGTTTCCTGTTCCGGAGGCGTTTACGATCCTGCAACGGAAACCGTGACGGTTCGCGGAAACAATGGTTCCGTCACGCTCGAATTCTAACATGGAGAAGATCATGAATTATTTCGCAACTCCCGTCAAGATCGGATGCGGCGCATACGAAAAGCCTGAGTTTCCCACGCCCGAAAGTCTGCTGAAGCATCTGGATTATCTCGGAATCGACCGTTCGCTCGTGTTTTCTGTCGAAGCGCAGGACTATGCGCCGTCCGCCGGAAACAAAAGCCTCCTCCGGATGATCGAACCGTTCCGGGAGCGCCTGATCCCCGCCTTCGTCATCACACCCGCCGACTTCTTTGAATTCGGCACGATGGACTGGCTCCGGGAACAGGCGAAGGCGGGAAATTGCGCGTTTTGTCTGCGCCCCGCCGTCTCGCGCTTTCCCGTGCGGCAGATCGAACGCGTGCTGGCGGAACTGGCTCCGTTTCATCCGGTGCTGTTCCTCGATACGGGATACGGCTCCGGCGAGTCCGATTTCCGCGATGTTGAATATCTGGCGACGAAGTATCCGGCCTCGCATTTCATTATCTGCAAGCAGATGTGGGGCGGCTTCGGCACGGTCCTCGACCTGATGTGGCGCTGCAAAAATATCGGGGTGGATATCTCCTGGCTCCACATGCGCGACACCTTCGAGATGGTCATCGAACAGTTCGGGGTAGAACGCCTGTTCTTCGGCATCGGGCACACGACCCATTACGGCGCGGCGATCGGGGCACTGGCCCACGCTCAAATCACGCCCGAACAGAAGGAGGCGATCGCGCACGGAAACCTGGAAGAACTCCTCGGGCTTGCACCGTTGACAAAAAAGCTGGCCCATGAACCGGATTTTGCCGACAAGCCTCTCTGGAAGAAGTTCAAGGAAGGCGGCGCGCTCGACGGCGTCAAAGTGTATGACGTCCACACCCATCTGGAAGGCCCGACAACCCGCGGCTGGTTCATCCGGGAAAACAATCCCGCCGACGCCCTCGACGCCATGGTGAAATTCATGGACCGTCACGGGGTCGACAAGCTCGCGCTGATCGATGAAAAAGCCCTGTTCGGGGATATTCTGGAGGGCAACCGCGAGGCGGAGGAACTGGTCCAGAAATATCCGGGCCGTTTCATGGGCTATTTCGTGTTCAATCCGTGGTATGCCGACGATGTGGACGAAGCCGTTCTGGACGAGTTTTTCGGGCGCGGCTACTACATCGGGTTCAAACTCCTTGCCGGATACTGGCGCATTCCTTACGCCGATCCGCGCTACAACATCGTGTGGGAATACGCGGACAAGCACCATCTTCCGATCCTGCTTCACACCTGGGGCGACGCCGAAGCGCTCAAGACCATCGCGCCGAAATATCCGAATGCCAAGTTCATTCTCGGCCATTCCGGCGGAGGCAACGCGGGACGGGTCCAGTCCGAAGAGATCGCCGCGATTTCCTCGAATGTCTATTTCGAGTTCTGCGGCACGTTCTGCTCCACGCTTCCGTGGGAGGACTCCATCCGGAAGTTCGGCAATACCCGTTTTGTATTCGGTTCGGACGCCGCGGGACACAACGAAGCCTACGAACTGGCCTGTTTCCTGTCGATTCCCCTGCCGGACAAGGAACTCACGCCCATTCTTTCCGCCAACTTCGACCGGATTCTGGCGGACCGCAAATAGCGCCTCAGAACCTGTTTTTATGCTTTTGAAGCCATGACCAGAAGTTGGACGGGGAGGAAAAGCCCAGTTCGAATGCGATTTCCTTCTGCTTGAGGCCGCGCCGGAACGCCTCGCGCGTGTAATCGGCGCGGACGCGGTCCACATACTCGCCGATCGTGCATCCGACGACCTTCTGGAAACGGTGGGAGAGATAAAAGCGGCTGTAGCCGGAAATCTGTTCGAGGTGTTTCAGCGAACAGCCCCGTGCATTCATGATTTTGATGTGATTTTTCACCGCCCGGACGATGTTGTCGGCCGTTTCCGCCGCGGCCGTTTCCGTGTCGGAAAGCTGAAACGCGGTTTCGTCCAGAAGCGCGTTCAGCGGCGCTTTCATATACCGCCGGACCGTTTCCACGGAAATCTCCGTCCGATTGTTCAGTGCATCCCAGCGCCGGATCAGGGCGGATTGCAAGTCGGACGGGAAAAGCACCGGTTTTGAATCGAGTTTGTACCGGCCGTGCGACTCCACCCGGATGATGGACGCATCCAGCACGGAACCCGGCATGTGGAACCACAAATGCAGCAGGTCGTGATCCGATTCCAGATATCCCACCGCGTGGGGAACCCACCGGTCGATCAGGAAAACCGATCCCGGAACGGCGTCATACACCCGGTTGTTGAGCATGTAGCGGCTCCGGCCCTCGATCGCGAAGAAGATTTCCCGATGCGGGTGCACGCTGGATTTGAACCCGTCTCCGGGCTTGTACTCCTCCCCTTCGGAGTATTGGGTGTAAATGGAGCCGACCCCCGAACATAAAACCATCCCGATCTCTTCCATTTTTTCTCCAGGAAAGCAAGATTGAAGTATTTTTGACAAGAATGCAATATTTACAGAACAAGCGAGTTGATGTATACTATACACAGAAAAAGAATCGGATTCAAATCGCAAATGACAACTTCAAGAGGTGAAAATGGCAAATCTGGCAATTCTGGGCGGAGAGAAACTCTTCGGCGAACCGTATAAAAACCTGACCTGGCCGCCCCGCGACCTCAATACGGCGGAACGGCTCAAGGAGGTCTATATGAGCGGCGCATGGTCGTTCAACAGTCCGACGGAAGAACAGTTTGAACGGGAATTTGCCGCATTCCACGGGACGAAATACGCGGTCTTCATGGCCAACGGGACCGTGACGCTCGAGGCTTCTCTCCAGGCGCTCGGCGTCGGAAAGGGCGACGAGGTGATCGTGCCTGCGCTGACCTGGATGGCGACCGCGCTGGCTCCGTACTATCTCGGTGCGACGCCGGTCTTCGTGGACATCGAGCCGACGACGCTTTGTCTGGACCCGGCCCAACTCGAAGCGGCCATCACGTCCAAAACTAAAGCGATCATTCCCGTACATGTGTACGGTTCGACCGCCGACCTCGAAAAAATTCTCGCGATTGCCGACAAACACAACATCCCGGTCGTCGAAGACTGCGCCCACATGCAAGGCGGTTTCTGGAACGGCAAGGGAGTCGGAAGCCGGGGCAAAGTCGGCTCCTTCAGCTTCCAGCAGTCCAAGACCATCGCTTCGGGCGAGGGCGGCATCTGTATCACGGACGACGAGGAACTGGCGAAGAAAATCTATCTGATCAAGCACATCGGATACCAGCGCGGACTGAAACAGGGACAGGCCGCCAAGGCGCCCGAGGGACTGGTCTGCCACAACTACCGCGCCACCGCGTTCCAGGCGGTGATCCTGTCGGAACAGCTTAAGACGCTTCATGACCGCATCCGGATTTACGGCGAAAATGCAAAGATCATGACCGACATGGTCAAAGACATTCCGGGGGTCCGGGTGCAGGAGCCGGGCCGGTTGGCCGATCCGCAAGGATATTACTCGTTCCACTTCCTTTTCGACGGCGAAGAATTCAACGGCATTTCGAAAGACGTCATCAACCGTGCCTGTATCGCGGAAGGCGCCCCGATCGGGAACGGCGGACACGGACCCGTCTACAAACATGCGCTGTTCAATCTCCGCAGAGACGAATACCGCATTGCCGGCGGCGAAACCTGCCCCGTCTGCGATTTTCTTTCCACAAGGATGCTTGGAATTGCGCACCAGTCGCTGTATTATAAGCAGACGGCGGAGCAGATCGGCGCGGTGGTGCGCAAGGTGGCGACGAACGCGGACGAGCTCCGCGAGTTCGCCGCGGAATCGTAAAAAAAAGGAGCCTTTCATGCCATGGGGAATGAAAAACATCGTCCTCTCCGTGTTCGGCTCCTCCATCATGGAGGGGCGGATCGGGGCGGACGACCCGATGGCGCGATGGTACAATATCCTGTATGCCGGACTGTCGCGCCGTTTTCCGGAAATCTGTTTTTCGATCGTGAACGGCGCGGTCGGCGGCGAATCCACCCGGGAGTGCATGGCCCGTTTCGACCGCGACGTTCTGGCGTATTCTCCCGATTATCTGCTGTTCATGATCGGCGGAAACAACCACGACTATACGAAGCCGGAACGGATCGTCGGAATGCCCGAACTCCGATCGCTGGTGCAAGAGTTGGCCGACCGTCTGCCAGCAAAAACAAAACCCATCGGAATTGTGATCGGCCCGGTCATCGACCGGTATCATTGGGCGACGACCCACCCGGCGTTCGCGGAGCCGTTGAAGAAGTCCGGCGGACTTGACCAGATGATGGAACCCGAGCGCGAATTCTTCCGGGACGTGATCCGCCGGAACCATTGGCCCTCGCTCGATCTTTCCAAACTGTTTCAGAACGACCCGGAACGGTATATCCTGGCCTCCGACGGAATTCATCTTTCGCCGGAAGGCCATGCGCTTTTCGGGAAAGAGATGTGCCGTCTGCTGGAAAAGGAGATCGCCGGATGAGCGATGGAATATATGCATTTCCGCACGGACGCAAGGCGGTCGCGCGGAAGAAAAAGACAAAGGCAAAATCCATAACGGGTTCGGACCGCGCCTTTTTGCCGGCACCCCCGGCGGCGTGGAAAAAAGGAGCTATTCACGTCCATACTTTGTGGTCGGACGGACGCGGCTTGCCGGAAGTCGCCATCAAAGTATACCAGGATTCCGGATATGACTTCATCGCGTTAACCGACCATAATGTGTTTCAGGAAGATTCCCAGGCATGGCGCGAACTCATGCCGGTCGAGGGGAACTGGCCGCCCAGTCTTTCCGCCGAAGCCTTGCAGCTTTATGAGCAAAACATCAAAGCGCCTCCGGACAGGAAGAAACTGGGATTCAAACAATTCGTCCGGCTGAAAACATTTCGTGAACTCAAAAAGAGCATGGAAATTCCAGGCCGGTTCCTGCTCCTGCCGGGGGAGGAAATTACGATCATGGGAATTCCTCTGCCGGATGGTGAAATCCGACAGGTTCACATGAACTGCCTGAATCTGGAACAAACCCTTCCTCCCCTGGAAGGGCGGGATATATCCGAAACCATCCGGATCAATCAGGAAAAATTCGAGGAAGCCGCCGGCAGGACCCGGAAGGATGTTTTTTTCATGGTGAATCATCCGCAATGGCAGGTCTTTGATGTCGAGCCGCGCGACCTGATGGAAAATACATCCGTACGTCATTTTGAAATCTGCAATGACGGTTCATCCTTTTTCATTCCCGACGGAATTTATTCGCTGGAGAAATTCTGGGACATCGTCCTTGCCCACCGGATTGAAGACGGCAGCCCTGTCCTCTACGGTGCGGCATCCGATGACGCCCATTATACCGATCCCGGGCGTATGCACGGCACAGCCGGAGTCGCCAATGCATGGATCATGGTCAAGTGTCCGGGCAGATTTACAGCAGGCAATGTCATTGCCGCACTCAATCGCGGGGATTATTATCCGACATGCGGGGTGCTTTGGGAAAAGCTCTCGTTTGTGAACAATACCCTTTCGGTCAAAGTCAGACCGGAAGAGGGGGTTCATTATATGATTCGGTTTGTCACAACCAAAAGAGGGTTCGACCGCACGGTGAAAAAACAATTTTACCCCAATAAGACCCAGGCGCTCGGCCGGAATCTGCTGGAGTATTCCGATGACATCGGAAAAGTGGTGAAAGAAGTCGAAAATACGGAAGGGGCATATACAATGGAACCGGATGATCTCTATGTACGTGCCATCGCGATTTCAAACCGGAAAAATGTCTTGCAAAGCAAGCTCTTTCCTGTTTATGCGACCGGATGGACTCAACCCTATTTAAACCAGGAAGGACTTCAAGCGAAATGAAAGACCGGATGTTTATGGAACGAACGCTTCTTGCCGGATTCGGACAGGCGGATATTACGCCCGACCTGGGGACATATCTCATGGGGTACGTCAGTGCCGACCGACCCGCGGAACGAATCCTCGATCCGCTTCACGCCACGGTGGTAGTGCTGGCGCAGGGAAATACAAGAACTGCTGTTGTCGCTCTCGACTGGTCTCTCATCTGCGAGGCCATCACGGAAGAAATCCGCGCGGAGATTCATAAAGTGACCGGAATCGAGCCCCTGAACATCCAGCTTTCCTGTTCGCACACTCATTCCGCACCACTTACAAGGACATGCTGGACCATCCGTCAAGGGGACCGCAAAATTGAGGAAGGGCTTGCGTATGTAAGGAAGGTTATCCCCGCAATCGTTCAGGCGGTCAAGACGGCCAGCGATTCTTTGACCGAAGCGGAAGTCGGATTCGCCTCGATCAAGAGCCTGACCGGCGTGTCCAGGCGCGGCGTTGGGAAAGACGGCGTCTGCGGAGGATTTTTTGCCGATCCGGATGCGGTTTTCGATCCGACCATGACCGTGGCGCATTTCCGTGAACACGGCACCGGGAAAAGCCTCGGAATCCTGGTTCATTACGGCGCGCACAACACGGCGATGGGGAATACGCGCGATGTGACCCGCGACTGGTGCGGTGTCATGAAAGACCGCATCGCCTCGCAATTCCACTGCACCGTGATGTTTCTGAACGGTTCCGAGGGCGATGTGGGTCCCCGTACGAATTTCATCATTTCCCCGGAGGGAATGCTTTCCGCGGGCGTGGGTGACGGCCTTGATTCCGTGCGGGAAGTCGGATACCGTGCCGCTACGGACGCCATGACCGCGCTACGGTCGATACGGGAGTTCCGTTCAGGATTGAAACTGTCGATTCATACCGCTCCGGTGGAATTTCCCTATGCGCCGCTCCCGGAAGAAAAAGAGCTGCGGGCGGAAATGGCGTGTCTGGAAAAAGAAAACCTTCAGGACGGCAAGGAATATTTGTATTGCCTGAAAGCGCTGGAGGCCCGGCAGAAACCGGTCGTTCCCTCTTTGATATTTCAGCAGACTGTGGTGGCGTTTGGTCCGATGGTGCTTCTGCCACTTCCGGTGGAAATTTTCTCCAGCATTTCCCTGCGGGTGCGCAAAAACAGCCCCTATCCGTATACATTGTTGTGCAGCCAGAGCAACGGAACGCATGCGTATCTGACCGACCGGGAAGCCGTCGCGCGGGGAGGATATGAGGTGGAAACCCGTAAAATGTTCGGACCGTATATTTTTGTCGACGACATCGACGACCGAATTGTTTCAGCCTGTCTTGAAAATATGAAAACGGAGTGAGAAAGGAGTTGGGTATCATGGCCGGTTTTCTGAAAGCTGAAAATTATCCGTCCCTTCAAGCCGCGGTGGATGCGTCCGCGCCTTGGGAGACGGTTGTCGTTCCTCCCGGAGAGTGGGAATGCGGGGCGTTGAAACTGAAAAGCAATTTAATCATTCGCCTTGAGGCGGGCGCTGTTCTTCGGGCTCCCAGGGAACTGGACGCCTGTCTGCCCGCGGATATGTTCAACAGGGAAACTTCACTGACCCATTGTTTCTTTGGCGGGTTCGGGATTGAAAATGTTATCATTGAAGGCGATGGAATGCTCGAATGTTCCGGAGACGCCTTCTGGGCAAATTACGATAACACCCCCTCTCCGGCGGATGCCGTGCTGCCTCATCAAGGGGTTTATCGTTCTGCGCCGTACCGCCCGTCTGCAATGCTGTTTGTCAATTGCCGCAACATCACCTTGCGCGGATTCACCATCCGCAATTCCGCGGCTTACACCGTCTGGATGGTTGGCTGTGAAACCGTCCGGATTGAACGAATCACGATTCGCAATCATCGCCGCGGGCCCAATACCGACGGTCTGGATATTGATTGCTGCCGGGATGTATGGATTGATGGGTGCGACATCAATGCCGGAGATGACTGTATCGCATTGAAAAGCGATATTGTGCTGCTTGGCCGCGATCAGGCATGTGAACGCATCAATGTCAGCAATTGCTTGCTCAGTTCTCCCTGCTGTGCGGTTCGTCTCGGCTATGAAGGCGATGGAGTAATCCGTGACGTCATTATTGCGGACAGTATCATTCACGACTGCAACAAAGGTTTTGACCTTATTTCCGTGGTTCCGGCGGGGCAACGCTTCGGCATTTCGCGCGGGTCACAGATTGAAAACATCCTTTTCAGGGACGCGGTGATGCGCAACGTCCGGCAGGCGATGGCGGTCTGGAGCGGCACGGATGAACCGGCTGATGAAGAAAAGTATCAGGGCAGCATCCGGAATTTACGTTTTTCCGATCTTGAAATTGATGCAACGGATTCCTCTTTTTTTGGCGGTCTCGCGGTTTCGGAAGTAGCCTTGAACAATATTCGCATGTGTGTCCGACGTAATCCGTTCGTTTACCGGAATGTACCTCCTGTTGGAATGCCGAATGTGTGGGGACACGGTTATTTGCCGAATCCGCTGACATTTTTCCGGGTCGCCGAGCTTGCGCTCGCCGATGTTCGCATAAGTGAAAAAATGGTTTCTCCTGATTGAACAGATGAAGCATTTCAGCCTGTCATGAAAATATGAAAATGGAGTAAAAGATGAAAGAGTGCATGTTTTTCGATGCGAACTGCCGGATCGGCAATTCGATGAACGCGCCCGGACCGGACGCAAAGGAGCTGCTTTCCGACATGGATGCCTACGGCGTGGACAAATCGCTGGTGCGCCACGCGGCCATTCCCACCGGAGCCCTGTCGAGCAACCGTTCTCTCGCGGAGATGCTCCGGGCGGACGAAACCGGGCGTCTGACCGGCGTCTGGTGCATCCTGCCGGATCAATGCGGCGAAATTCCGTCCCCGGACCGCTTTTTTGCGGAAATGAAGGAAAACAGGATCGGCGCGCTGACTCTTTCGCCTTTCGAGCACCGTTATGTGCCGTGCCGCTGGACGCTCGGCAAAATCCTGGACGCCGCCGCCGAACGCCGGGTTCCGGTCCTGCTGGACGCCTTCGCCGGAAAGTGGCCGGAATTGTATTCGTTCCTGAAAGAGTTTCCGGAAAATATTTTCCTCTATCTGGAAGCATGGGGCAAGTGGGGAACGGACCGCCAGATCCGGCCGCTTCTCGAAAATTTCCCGCGTTTTTATTTCGGCACGACCGGATACTGGATTCCGGAAGGTCTGCGCGACCTGGCCGAAATCTACGGCGCGGACCGGATTCTTTATGCCAGCGGTTTCCCCGCCTTCAACCAGGGGAATCAGATGCTTCAGCTCAAACAATCCGGGCTGGATGAGAAATCCATCGCGAAAATCGCCGGGCTCAACCTTGAAAAACTGCTGAAAGGAGCGCAATTATGAACGGTTCCATCTGGGAAAAACCCGGTTCCATCGCCGAGGCGTTCTGGAAAAACGGACACGCGGATTTTCCGATTTACGACATGCACGGACACATGGGGCCTCATTATGCCATTTACATGAAGCGCTGCGAGGCGCCCGAAATGGTCGCGCACATGAAACGGATCGGAGTCCGGCGTCTGGTTTTTTCCCATCACCAGGCGCTCTTTGGCGGAATGCGCAATGCCGAAGTCGCGGAGATCTGCAAACAGTTTCCGGACATCCTGCGGATGTATGTATCCATCAACCCGCATTATCCGGAATGGATCAAAGAGGACCTGGAAAAATTCGATCAATGGGCTCCGTATGCCGTCGGCCTGAAAATCCTTGCGGATTACCACAAGGTCAAGGTTACGGACAAGCCGTATGAAAAAGCGCTGCGCTTTGCCGATGAACGCGGACTTCCGGTTCTGTTCCACACATGGGGCGGCTCCCCGTACAACGGCGGTCCGGCCCTGCTGGAAACGGCGCTGAAATATTCGAAAATGAAACTCTTCCTGGGACACAGTCTCTACGGGGACGAGGAGTACTCGAAACGGGTCGTTGCGGAAACGCCCGGAAACGTCTGGCTGGAACTGACCGCCATCCCCGGCGATCGCGGACATATCGAGCGTCTGGTGAAGGCGGTCGGAAGCGAACGGATCCTTTACGGTACGGACTTTCCGTGGTTCGACGAATACCAGGCGGTCGGTGGAGTCGTTTCCGCGAAGATCACGGAAGATGACATGCGCAACATCCTTTACCGTAACGCGGAACGGATTCTCGGAAAAGACTGGTAAGAAGAAACGGAAGAGGAGCGCCGCCGGAAACGGACTCCCTCTTCCTTATTTTTACTTGATAAGCTTAGTTTTTGTTGAATTCAACCTTCTCCCGTGCTATCTTACGGAATGCGATGGGGACCATCCGTTGGAAAACGGCGGTTTCAAAGCCGTATCTCCATTCATACGATCGTAATAATTTTACCGGATGCGGGCCGGAACTTTCCGGAGTGTTCCGCGGGGAGAATGCAATATGGGAACGGATCTGAATTCAACGCCTTCCGCGAACCGGGTGCATATCGGTTTTTTCGGAAGGCGGAACGTGGGAAAATCCAGCATCGTCAACGCGGTGACCGGACAGGACCTTGCCATCGTCTCGGAAGTCAAGGGGACCACCACCGACCCCGTTTCCAAGGCCATGGAACTGCTGCCGCTGGGCCCCGTCGTGATCGTGGATACGCCCGGGATCGACGATGAAGGCGAGCTCGGAGCCAAGCGCATCGCAAAGACGCGGCAGGTCCTGAACCGGATCGACGTCGCCGTCCTGATCGCCGATGCGCGGGACGGCCTTACCGAGATCGAAAACGAGCTCCTCGCGGAGTTCAAACGCAAAAGCCTCGCCCATGTGATCGTCTTCAACAAGAGCGATCTGCTTTCCGGACTCCCCGCGAAGCCGTATCCGGGCGCGATCTACGCCAGCGCGAAAGAAAAAACGGGCATCGAGCAGATCAAGGAAAAGATCGGAGAGCTCGGCAAGGAGGAAGAAACCAGGTTCCGGATCGTCGGAGACCTCGTTTCTCCGTCCGATTTCGTCGTCCTGGTGGTGCCGATCGACAAGGCCGCTCCGAAGGGACGCCTGATCCTGCCGCAGCAGCAGACCATCCGCGATCTCCTGGAATCGGACGCCGCGGCCATTGTCGTGAAGGAACATGAACTGCGCGGCACCCTCGAAGCCCTCGGGAAAAAGCCCAGAATGGTCATCACCGACAGTCAGGTCTTTTCCAAGGTTTCCGCCGACACCCCCAAGGATATTCTTCTCACTTCGTTCTCCATCCTGATGGCCCGCTATAAAGGCGTCCTTGCCCCCGCGATCGAGGGCGTGGCCGTGCTGGACGACCTCCGCGACGGCGACCGCGTCCTGATTACGGAAGGCTGCACCCATCACCGTCAATGCGACGATATCGGCACGGTCAAGCTCCCGCGCTGGGTGCGGCAGTATACCGGCGTCGACATCAAATTCGAATTTTCCACCGGCGGCGATTTCCCGGAAGACCTCACTCCCTACCGTCTGGTCATCCACTGCGGCGGCTGTATGCTGACCGACCGCGAAATGCGCTACCGCCGCCGTCACGCCGACGAGCAGAAGGTTCCCATGACCAACTACGGCATCGTGATCGCCTATGTCCAGGGGATTCTCAAACGCTCGCTCCAGCCGTTCCCCGAACTGCTTTCCATCCTGGAGGACTGACCCATGAGCGGCACCCGGACGGAATCTGACAAACTGGGAGAAATTCTTCTTCCGGAGGATTGTCTTTACGGCATTCAGACCGCGCGCGCCGTGAAGAATTTCGACCTCGGCTTCCGCCCGGTTCATCCGGAACTGATCCGCGCCCTCGCGATCGTGAAGAAGGCGGCGGTTTCCGCCTGGCTCCAGCTCGAAACGGACCCCCGCCGCAAAGAAATGTGGACCGCCGCGGTCTCCGCGTGCGACCGCATTCTCGAAGGCGGGATTCCGGACGCCTTTCCGGTCGACGCGCTGCAGGGCGGCGCGGGCACCTCGACCCACATGAACGTCAATGAGGCGATCGCAAACCTGACGCTCCGGATTCTCGGCGAAAAACCGGGGAATTATGCCGTGGTCCACCCGCTCGACGACATCAACCGCGGACAGTCCACCAATGACGTGTTTCCGACTGCGCTCCGCATCGCGGCCATCCGGCTTCTGCGTCGTCTGAGTGACGAATGCGCCTCCCTGCAGCAGAGTCTTCAGGAGAAGGAGAACGCCTTCGACGGCATCCGGAAGCTCGGCCGGACCGAATGGATGGACGCCGTTCCCATCACGCTTGGGGAAGAGTTCGGCGCGTTCGCCCAGGCGATTTCCCGCGACCGCTGGCGTCTCTACAAGGTCGAAGAGCGCCTCCGCCAGACGAATCTCGGCGGCACCGCCGTCGGCACCGGAACCAACGCTTCGAAAAAATACATCTTCCGCGTGACGGAGCTCCTTCAGGAACTGACCGGCATCGGGCTCGCCCGCGCCGAATATCCGATGGACCTCACACAGAACAACGATGTGTTCGTCGAGGTTTCCGGACTGCTGAAAGCGCTGGCGGTCAACCTCATGAAAATCTCCGGCGACCTCCGCCGGATGAATTCCGGTCCCAAGGGCGGACTCGGAGAGATCCATCTCCAGGACCTCCAGGCGGGGAGCACGATCATGCCCGGCAAGGTCAACCCCGTAATCCCGGAAATGGTGACGCAGACGGCGATCCGCGTAATGGCCAACGACACCGCCATTTCGACGGCCGCCGCGTCCGGCGAATTCGAACTGAACGCGTTTCTGCCGCTGATCGCGGATTCCCTGCTGGAAAGCCTGTCGCTCCTCGCCGGATCTGTCCGCATTTTCCGCGAACGATGCATCCGCACGCTGGAACCTTGCCCGGAACGCTGTCTGGAGCTCCTGGACTCTTCGTATGCCTTCGCGACGAAATACGTTCCTCTGCTCGGATACGACCGCGTGGAGGAGATCATCCGCCGGAGCGGGGGCGACGCCGCATCCGCCCGCCGCGAGATGGAACGGATTTCCGCCAACGTTTCCCGCAAGTGATCCGTCCGGAATCCATCCCTTGAAAATCGGAAAGTCCGGAGTATGTTGAAAGGAGATTCCCAAGGCGGATGCCCCTTGCGGGAAACAATTCCGCGGTTTTGTTTTCCGCAATGATTTTTCGGGAGTCGCGGAGATTACCGGGAGAGGTTAAAATGCTTTTTCAAATTCTTTCGACGGCACTGCTGCTTCTTCTCGTCATGGATCCGGGCGGCAACCTGCCGATGTTCGTCAGCCTGCTGCGGAAACGGTCCGTCGAAGAATACCGGCGGATCATTCTGCGCGAATCGCTGATTGCGCTGGCGGTCCTGTTCCTGTTCCTGTTTTTCGGCGAAGCCATTCTCGAGCTGCTCCAGGTGTCGCAACCTTCCCTCGGGATCGGGGGCGCGGTGATCCTCTTCCTGATCTCCCTGAAAATGGTTTTCGGAGCGCCGGTGATGTATACGGACCAGAACCGCGAAAAAGAGCCGCTGGTCGTGCCGCTGGCGATTCCGCTGCTGGCCGGACCGTCGGCCATCACGACCATCATCCTGGTGCGGAGCAGCCAGCCGATCCTGGTGGGCGCGACGGCCCTGCTGCTGGCGTGGGGCGCGGCAACCCTGATTCTGCTGATCGGACGCTGGCTTGCGCGCCTGCTTGGAAACCACGTACTGGAAGCCATGGAATCTCTGATGGGCTTCCTTCTTGCGATTATCGCCGTGGAAATGTTCGTCAAGGGCATCCGCAATCTTTTCACCTGACGAACGATCGGGCGGAGGATGCATAAAAAGGTACTATGGTAAAAGGGAGCGGGGAGTCTCCCCGCCCGTCGATGGAGAATCCGCCGGGAAGTCGGCCCCGGCGTCCTGTTTATCCGCTGGACGACATCACCGGCGCAGACGCCACCGGCAATATCGGAGCACGCCCTTTTTTCCGGTGTTCTGATACCAGAGGGTAAAGAGACGGACTTGACTTCCGGTCCGGCCAATGATTCAAGCAGTTCGCTCATATTGGCTTCCGAGGATTACACAAGATCGGGCATAAACCATGCGGATGCCAGGATTCCAGTAATGGGATTATCTTTTTCCGAGGCCTGATAATAAACGGTTAAAACGCTTCCATCTTTTTTCTCAACGGATGATGGATATCCCAGATCCCAGTCCGTGCCGTCATCGCGGATGATCCAGTCGATATCCCAGTTTTCGCCTTCATCCTTACTGAACATGACTCTCTGTCCGTACCCCGGCGACCGGTATCCATAGGAACAGATTATGATACCGGATGAATGTCTCAGGAGATGCGGGGGAGCGCCGTTCGCAATTTTCCGTGGATTGCTCCAGGTCTTGCCTCCATCGCAGGAAATAGATTGCCGGAGCTCGAAAATACTGTCGTTCTGGGTCCGGATCATTGCAAGGATATTTCCGTTTTCAAGTTCAACGGCGTGCGGTTCGCAGAATTTTACCCCTTTCGGAGGAAGAATTTCTCCGATTGACATCCACGACTTGCCTTCATCGTTACTGACTGAAATCCTTAGGGGAGAACAGCAGAGATCCCGCATGCTTTCGGCACGGTATCTGCCGTTCTTAAAGTTTCCGAAACGCCGTCCGATATAAAAAAGGCGGCCGTTTTTCAATTGAATGGGGCCGTGCGGGGCCGTTACTCCGGTAAAAACCTTCCGGTTCCATCGGCCATCCGTCTCACGCATCCGGACGAAAGTGCCGAGTTCACGCTGAACGTCTTCATCGGTCCAGGAATCATAAATGGCCTGGTATAGCGGACCGGAGAAAAATTTATCTTTGTAGTAGCGGGTATCGGAAGTGAACCACGAATAGAGAAGTTTATTCCCTTTGAGTGCAAGAACGCCTGCATCGCGATCATCGATTTTTGAGTCATTGATGACTTCGGGAAGGCTCCATGTGATACCGTCATCCCTGCTGCTGAAAAGAACACTTTTTCCAAAAGGGCAGATATGATTGTTGCGGAACCCGGAAGCGGAAACATACAATGTCCCGTCTTCGGTTCTGCAAACTGTGGGCCAGCCGAAGTAGCCGAGGAAATCGTTTTTTCTCGCCTGGTAAATTGTGCTGTGTTCAGAGTGAAGTCGTTTTTCCATATAAATATCTTTGATGTTTCGATTTGCCAAATCTTGTCCAATGCTATTTTCCGAAAGGAAAGGCTGATTTATTTCCGGTCTTTCCTATAAGTTCCGCCAAGACCGCGGGACATGCCGTCACAGGAATCCGGTTCAAGTTCAAAGGTTTTCAGAATGTGGTACGGTTGCTTCAAAAGCCGAAAATAATCGTAGAAGGAAAAAACACGATGCGGAGCGTGCGTCTCATCATAAACCGTGCTCAGCATTTTGAGTTCGGCAAAAAGCCTTTCTCCCGTTTTGTATTCATCACTGGCAAAGGATGGGCAGAAGAAGGCATTTTTGTTGGGATTGAGTTTTTTCACAAGTGTGGAATATTTCAGAATATCTGTCCGAATCCGGCTGATCGGCCATTCGGGCGCAGGCTTGCGCGATATGTAGCGTCTATGACAGTCGAAAGGATAAGCAAAGGTCCATTCGGTATCGAAGGTATAGCCGCATGTGATAATCTGCGGATCGAGCTTCTTGCAGAAATAGTGAACGCTGCTCCAGAATTTAATCAGTTCGCTTTTTGCGAATTCGCGGTCAAGGCCGGGAGGCGGGATCGTCGGATTTTCTTTTGCGAATTTTGCCTTTTTCGCCAGACATTCGTCGCAATAACACGGCTCTTCGTAACCATTCTGGAAGCGGACAAAATCGAAATACAGGATTTCCGGTTTGTATTTTTCAATCACTTCCTTCACAATATTCAGGAATCTCCGCTGATTGCCATCATTGAGCGGGCACATCCAGCGGCGGCTCTTTCCACCATCGGCTTGGATGCAATATTTCGGATCGAGATTTTCCTTTTTGAGTTGGCCGCGCTGGATTCGATCATATTCTTCCTTCAGTACCGTGAATGGCAATTTTGTCTTGCAGGACTGATGGATATTTCTCGGTACCGCATAATTGAACGGATGAAAAAAGACCATCAATTTCATCCCCAGTTTCTTCGTTTCCTGCTTTGCGGTTTCGAGAGCGTCGTACCCGAATTCACGCGGGCATCCGCATTCCGGATAAACACTGCTTTTATAAAAGAGTGTATGACCATAGTTTGCTTCCGCCTCTATGACATTGAACCCGAGCGACTTCATGTCATGGATGGCTTTGATGTATTGATCCTCGGGCATGAAAGGATGGATGCAAATGGTCTTATCGCCGAGTTTAGGGACAGGGAGTTTTGCACATTCGGCGAGTTCCTTTTTCTGCTGCTCGTTTTCACCGCTCAGAAGCTTTGCCTTTGCCTTGTTATACGGCATAAGAAGGGAAATGTCCGAAAGAATTCTGGGAGAATCGAAACGAAGGCTGCTTCCCGCCCATTTCAGCGAGTTGGCCAGTAGGATTTTTTCGTCTTTCGTCAATTCTGTCGGATTGTCGTTGTCGTCTCCGCCGAGGGCAAGTCCAATTTCAACGACTCTGCCGTTCTCTATCTCTCCGATCACAAGAACCGGGTTCCCCTCGGTGTCACGTGCCAGGACGTGCCCCGCCTTTCCCGGCGTGATGGAAATATGGTCATAATATTTGTGCTCGAATTTATGCGCAACTCCTTTCAGAATCGGATTTGAACCCGGTTCCGTTGTAATTTCTCTGGCTTTCAGAACCTTCAGGCCTTTTTCGATCTGCGGAAAAAGCGGAACCTCCCACAACTTTCCCCGCAGACCGACACAGTCGTGGCCGAGTACAATTCCGCCTCCCTTGCTAATGAAATGATAGATGTTTCCTGCAAAATCCGTAGGAGGAATATGCATATCGTCGTTTCCGAGGTCATTCGGGTTCAGTGCGCGGAATCCATTGAAAAACACAACATCGAATCGATCAAGGGTCTCCATTCGCAGATCAGAGAGAAGTTCTGCTTCAAAACCGTCATCCCGGATCATCTTCAACAGGCTTGCACGCACCTGCGCGCCTTTTGCCATGGGCGTACTCAAAGGTTCATAGACGGCGACTCTGGTTTTTCCCGTTTTCGGACCCATCCGTTTCCCGGTTGGTTTTTCGGCGATGAACCCTTCATCAACGTAAAATCGATCGCCTTCTTTCATGTCGGACGCTTGGAGGCCGAGCACCATTTTATCGTCTTCCGGACCGGTTTTGAATGTCCCGGCGATCTTCATCCAGACCGACGAACTTGTAAATACTCCGGCTCTGGCATAGGTTCGGCGTCCCTTGGCTGAGTTCGCCAATGCCTTATCCCAGCAGACAAGCCGGACGATGATCTCGCCGACATACCCCTTTACCATAAATGAATAGACATATTCCGTATTTGGTTTGACATCGATCCCATGTGTGCCGACAAGACCGTCTGTACTGCCCGCATAAGTATAAAAAAAGCGTTTCTCACCTTTGGGGACAGGAATATTTGTTCCCGTTACCCATTCCAGGCAAGCACTCGAATTTCCGGAATATTTCTCCTGTGTCGAAATGCCCCATTTAAGGAAAGAAGGTCCCGAGAAAGTCCCCCATCCAGCCGGAACTTTTTCCGTAAATTGAAGCGCTTTCGTGGAAGGAAACATCTTGAGGTATTCTTGGGCGGAGATTGTTTCCTCCGCCCCCGGATTGTTCATCAGATTGACGGGTTCCACGGGTAAAACGACAGATATGATGCTTAACAGGATCGCGGAAAGTATTTTTTTCATGATTCGTAATTCCTATTCTTTTTTCATGTCGACTTAATAGAAGAAAATAGACGATTGCCCTTCTTTGGGGGAATAACGTCTGACCGGCTTCAAATCGAAATCCTTATAACGTATGATATAATAAGTTCTAAGCATTGGCCCCTTGCTGGCTTCAAGATGGCCATCTCTCAGAATCAGGTTGCAGTTATGATTGTGTACCGGATAAAGGCGCCCGCCGTAATCGCTGTCGGCCAGTGTCACAGTGTCCGCATCGGAAGACGCGGAAAGTGCATACCCGTTATATCCTTTTTCGGGAAGTCCGTTTACATCGTCCGCCATCAGGATAATCTTTGAAAATGTGATCTTCAGAGAGAGGCTTCCGTTGGTGTAGGTAAAGGTTCTTGAATCGTTGAGAGGCACGATCCCAGTATTGTAATATGGGTTCGTTGTGTCGGAGACGCTGTTATGAATCAGGCCATAACAGTCCATATTGCGACCGCGGTTCGGGGTAACCTCCGGCTGGGTTTTCATAGCCGGGCAGCGGGCCCACTTCCCTGGACGTGCAAGATTGCCCCATGAATCTTTCTGAAGATCGGGGAGATAACGCATCGTGGAAAGTTTGGTTACCCATGATTGGTTTTCAATTGAATCATCGGGACGATGTGTGCTGGATGGATTGTAAATGAAATCCTTAAAGTCCAGCATATAGTTGAAAACTGCCTGAAAATTCTGCTTCAGGTTGCCGGCACAGGCAATCTGCTGTGCCTGCTGCCGTACCAAGTTAAGTACCGGCAGAAGCATACTTGCAAGAATGACGATAATCCCTATGACGAGAAGGAGTTCCATTAATGTAAAATTGGAATGATGACGTGTTGCCTTTTCCCTTTGTGAATTCATTCAAACCTCCTTTCTGATGAGAGAGTCATATTTCAGCGTTTTTAAATTCGAACAGCTTGAGAGTTCCGAAGTTGGAAACAGGGGCGCCTCCACGGCAAAAGCCGGGAAAGCGAGAAACAAGAGAAGTATTTTTCCGGGGCGGATCATGATCGTTACTCCATTGAAGTTTCCATAGTGTGCACTTTGTCTTTGAACTGTTTCCATTCCGGGTATTGACAAACCTAAATTCCTGTTCTAGATTATATTATAATCGTTTTTCCGGTCATATGCAATGATGAAAAAATTACATTTATAGCGGAAATGTGAACAAAGCTGGGGAAAATGGAATTCTCACGGGAAAAAATTATCGGAACCTTGGAAAAAATGCTGGAGCGGCCGCCGTTCCGGAAACTCCATTTTGCGGAAATGTATGCCGGCGCTCCCCTCGGAGAAACGGAGGAAAATGAACTCTCCCTCGCCCACTTCCGGCATTTGCAGTACAAAGACATGTTTACGGGAAAGGGACGGATCTCCATCGGAAGCTCTTTTCCCTGTCCCCGGATCTCCTGTGTCCTGGACGGCGAACTGTCCCTGAATGTCGGAAGCGGAAAGGAAATCCGGGAAATAAACCTTCACGCGGGCGAAACTCTTGTCATGAAGCCGTACTGCATTGTCGGAGTCCGCTGGGAAAGCTCCCACGAGGTGCTCGGACTGGTGCTGGCGCCGGAATATCTCCGGCTTGTCCATTCAATTTACACACACCCGGCTCCCCCGCTCCATGGGCCGGACCATTTTTACCATCTTACGGATTCCCTGCGGCGCGCGACGACCTATGCGCTCAACGCGGCCTGTTCCCTCTCGGAAGGTCCCGAAGCCGACCGGATCGGGCCGTCCATGCTCGAAAATGCTTTCGCCCTGCTGCTGGCGGACATGAAAAAATCCTCGCTTCCGGACTTCGGCAAGGCGCGGTCTCTCTGGACGCGGATCGTCGACACCATTGCGGCTTCGCCGGAAACCGTGACCCGGAAACAACTGGCGGCCCATTTCCGGATCACGGAAACGTATGTTTCCCGGCTGTTTTCCACCTGCGCGGGAATGACCTTCAAGGAGTATCTCCGGAACTGCCGGATGAACAAGGCGCTCCAGATGCTGGAGGAAACTCCTCTCACGATCGAGGAAATCGCCTGGAGTTGCGGTTTTCAATCCACTTCCCATTTCATCTATTCTTTCCGGCTGATGCATAAAATCTCACCGGGACTGTACCGGAGATTGAAAAAATAGAATATGCGGAATGTCCTCCCGGCTGGAACGCAGACAATGCGGCCCCGGTCAGAGCTGAAAGTCCTGATTGTAAAAGAAACGGTCGAACGGCGTGGAAATTACCCGGTCTCCAAGAATTTTCTTGAGCAGAAAACCGTCGAGCGGCAGTTTCGGGCCGAGGAATTTCAACGCTTCCGCGGGAGACGGGGCATCGGCGAGATTTCCCCAGTATTCCGCCTTCGTATGAAAGTTTTTCCGCCAGACCGGAACATATTCCTGCGCGGTATTGACGAAACAGGCGACGGCGCGGTCGGCGCAAGCCATCGTTTCCGAATCGGTTTTCACCAGCAAATCGGGAATAAAGTGGTAGGCCTGGCTGACTCCGGTCTGGAAGGCGTATATTTCCCGCGGCCCCCGGTATTCCGGATGGTCGTCGGGAGAAATGTTGGCCGCCGTATACAATACATGGCGGGTGGTCTGCGCGATTGCCCGGTGATCGGCATGACTGTCGAGCGGCCAGTGCATCAGCACGATTTCGGGGTCCAGACCGATCAGGAATTCCGCCATCCGGTCGATCAGTTCCGGCTTATGCCGGTCGACCTGTGCCACCGGGTAATCCCAGACCACTTTTTCACAGCCGAGTTCTTTTGCCGCCGCGGCGGCATCGGCAAGGACCCGTTCGCGCACGCCCTCTCCCTGCGAGCGGATAAAAGTCCAGTTCCAGCCGCCGACGGGATTCAGGATCGTAACCCGGCATCCGGCCAGAGCCAGCGCCGCGGCAATGTTCGGACATTCCGCTTCGATTTCTTCATGATGGGCTCCAACGATCAACACTTTTGTCTGTTCTTTCATGCTTTTCTCCTTTTCGCTTTTGGGTTTCTGTCAAAAGTTTTCACTTTATGACTTATTTAAGTTCTTATCAGTCAATGAGGAAATAATTTTTTTCGTTTTTTCCTCCATTTTTCGGATTTCAAAAGTATCAGAAGAAGCCTTTCTGCGGCATGTTATTTTGCCCGTAACGTACAACACAGAA
>MWCA01000047.1 GCA_002069785.1 Lentisphaerae bacterium ADurb.Bin242
TCTGAGCGGCAAGCTCCCAGTTTCCGATGTGCGCGGAGGCAAGGATCACCGGATGGGAAGGACCGTCCGGATTCACGTAGACATCGACATCTTTGATCGCCCGGTCAGCGGTGAAATATTCTTTGAAGTTCTCCGGCGTGACGATCTGGGGAAACTTGATGATCTCCACGAAAACCTTGACCAGATGCTGGAAATTGAGTTTTGCCAGGGCTTTGGCTTCGGGCAAGGTGGTGCGGATTCCGCTGTGGAGAATGTGGGTCACGGCGCGGTTCCGGTGCTTGAAGTCAAGATGATAAGCCATCGACCCCGCGAAACGGGCCAGGGCGTATGCCTGCTTCAAACTCAATTTCTCGATCAGGGCAACAACCATCCTCAAGGCGGCGTATTCCGCCTTTTTGATCCACAGCGGTTTCTGTTTTTTCGGCTTTTTCCCCATGAGAAATACTTTTCTCCTTCGATCCTCTGAAGTGAAAAATATAACCCTCCGTTTGGATTTTTTCCAGCCGGGAAACCATCTTTATCCGCGAAAAAACCGGAATGCGTTCAGAAACAAAAATTGTATTCCGGGCAAAGTTTCACCCAATACTTGAAATTCGTCTATGACGGGTATAAATTGGTCGAGGAACTCGACGGACTGAATTCCGATGCTCTTTCCCATCGTTATGTGTGGCAGGATAATGCTGTCAGGCTGGATGTGCCTGTTTCCGTGTATGATGTCGCAGTCAACAAGACTTACTTCTATCATGCGGACGCGAACAAGAACATCACCGAACTGACGGACAATACGGGCGCGGTTGTGGCGCACTATGAATATAGTCCCTTCGGCTCTTTGACAGTTCAAACAGGTGCATACGCTGCGGAAAATCCCTTCCGTTTCTCCAGTGAATCCTTCGACTCCGAACCCGGCCTCGTTTACTGCAACTACCGCTATTATGATCCGCAACTTGGAAGATGGATGAGCCGCGACCCCATTGAGGAAAATGGGGGACTGAACCTATATGGTATGGTGGAGAATAGTTTGCTGACACTCTGGGACGAGTTAGGATATACGGAAGATCAATATGTGCCTGATAACTCTGGAAAACATGGTGGACCACATGTAGATAGATATAGAGGAGGTGCAAACGTCGAACGTTATAACAAGGATGGGAGTGGCATTCTTCATAAAGGAAAAATGCCCCGGGTTATTCCCAAAGGTGATATCTCTAAGTTTCAAAAAGCCGCAGGAAAATTAAAGGGGATCATATTCTTGTAATGCTTCCCTTTTTTCAAGAACGATATTATGTATAACCGATAAAAATGTTATAAAAGATTGTAATGGGATAATGCCCGTATTGGTATATCCAAACGGTAACGTCCGGAATTTTTCGCACATCTTGAGAGAAAGATTCTTGAAAGTTCTGCCTGATGCGATAAAGTTACTGTAATCTTTTCCGATAGTCGGAGTCTTAATCATAATTTCCAGAGGTGGGGACGGAGGCGCATATCAATGACGGGAGCATCGGCGCAGAAGAACGCGACTCATGTTTGTGTGACTTATTGATGAAAGGATGATCATGGATATCAAGGATATTTCCGGGAACACGATCATGCATCTGGATGAACTCAAAGATAAGAGTTGCCCTGTTGGCTACTTGACAGGTGCTCTTCTGCGGAATGTGAATTTCAGTTTCTTCAATCTGGAAGGTTGTTTCTTTGATGATACTTATTGTTCCGGCGGTAATTTTCATGGAGCGGATATGTATTGGGCCAGACTTTACAACACTGATCTATCCTTCTGCAACCTATCAAATGCAAAATTACAGGGAGCTGATGTGGTAAGCTCATTTTTTTACGGGGCGAATTTATGCGGAACCCGTTTTTCCTATGATAATCTAGGGGGGTATACCCGCTTTGCTGCATGTAATTTTTCCGAGATACTCTGGGATGAAAAAACCGACTTCACCGGAGCGAGATATGACAGACATACTATTTTTCCAAAAGGGTTTGATCCCATGAAAATGGGAATGATTCTAGAGGAGGAGGAGTCAGAAAACATTGATCCGCTGAAGCATTTTGTTTTCTTCAATCAAACGGTGGACCTGCGGGAAGAAGATATGGAACACGCCATATTGCATGTTATCCATTCCCGGTTGCATCCTTATGATTTCTCTCTTCGCTGGTTGTATCTGCATGATTTCTCCTTTAGCGACTTGTCCGGCTGCAATTTTACGGGAGCGTGTCTGGAACGAATCATCTTCTTTCACTCGAATTTGTCCGGCTGTAATTTTTCCAATTCAGGAAACTCCCGCTTCCAAATTCCAACAGCATTCATCAAAGTAGATCTTCGGGAAATGATCATTGATTCAAGCACAAATTTTTCCGGGGCAATTTATGATGAAAAAACACTGTTCCCGAATGGTTTTTCTCCGGAAGCATTCGGAATGCGAAAAGTGAATGAGGAGGAGATTGCTCATTATTTTCACGACAGAAACAATATCGACGCTGAGGAAGAAAACTGATTTGACCAATTCAACCCGATGATTCCGGTAACGGGCGGGTCAGGGGTGAGTCGTGATCCGGGGTTGATGCAGAAGAACGCCGTTCGTATGTGTTGACATCATTAATGAAAGGATGATCATGGATATCAAGGATATTTTCGGAAACACGATCATGCATCTGGATGAACTCAAGGATAAGAGTCAGCCTGTTGGCGCCTTGAATGATGCTCTTCTGCGAAACGTAGACTTCAGTTCCTTCAACATGGAAGGTTGTCTCTTGGTAGGTGCTTATTGCTCCGGCGGTAATTTTCAAGGAACGAATATGTACTGGGCAGGATTGGAAGAAACGGATTTATCCTTCTGCAATTTATCGAATGCAGAAATACGGGGAGCAAATGCATACCGTACATTTTTTTATGGGGCGAACTTATCCGGCACAAACTTCTCCTATGATAATCTAGGGGGGACTACCAGATTTGTTGAATGTGTTTTTTCCGAGATCATTTGGAATGAAAAAACTAATTTTACCGGGGCGAGATATGACAAGCATACCATTTTTCCAAAAGGGTTTGATCCTGTGAAAATGGGAATGGTTCTGGAGGAGGAAGAAAATATTGATCCGTTAAAGCATCTTGTTTTCATCAATCAGACTGTTAAACTACGGGAAGAAGATATGAAACACACATTGCATGTTATTCATTCCCGATTGAATCCTTATGATTTCTCTCCTCGCTGGCTGTATCTGGATGATTTCTCCTTTAGCGACTTGTCCGGCTGCAATTTTGCGGGAGCGCGTCTGGAACGAATCATCTTCTTTCACTCGAATTTGTCCGGTTGTAATTTCTCCAATTCCGGAAGTTCCCGCTTCCCAATTCCAACAGCATTTTTCAAAGTAGACCTTCGGGAAATGATCATTGATTCAAGCACAAATTTTTCCGGGGCAATTTATGATGAAAAGACACTGTTCCCGAATGATTTTTCTCCGGAGGCATTCGGAATGCGAAAAGTGAATAAGGAGGAGATTACTCTTTATCATCGTGACAGAAACAATATCGACTTTGAGGAAGAAAATCAATGATATATGTTCAGCAAAGAACGAGCGTTCTCAATTGGGAAACAGTCGCTTCTCGGCTTATGAGTGCATGAAAACAATGGGGAGGATTCTGGATGACATTCCGCAGGATAATTCGACGGATTCTTCTCTCGGCATTCATCATTGTTCTGCTGTCAGCCATTCCGCTTATTCCTCTTTACATGATTTTATTCCAATCTCTGCCGCATGAGAAAGAATTCGATACCGACTCTTCGGTTTCGTCCTTGTTGCTTTTCACCGGAAATTATTTTGCGAGATTTTATGTGAAGGAAAATGGCAGGATGTATTATATTGATCATGACAAATTTGGGGTTTTCATTCAAGTCGACGACCGCTGTGAAAAGAAAGAATATCCATTTCAATTTTCTGTGGATTATCCGTGGCGTCGGGTTTCAATACGGTTGGTCCCTGTCGGGAAGCAAGAAAAGGACATGAAAATTTATTATTCCATAACGAGACGTTTGTAAGTTGAAGTCTTCAATATATCTAAGCGGAACCGACTTCCTTTGATTCGGGCATGGAGCCTTGCTGGATAAAATACGGGAAAAGAGTTCGTTGTTTCTTAAAAGCGTTATAAAGAAGGCGAGGCTGGAGGCGGTTTCACTGCCGGAAGGTTCGCGCCGGGCGCGCTCGGGGTAGGGGCGGACGGACGGGCGGGGACGGGGGGCCGCATGGGAGAGGCCGGGGACGTTTGTTTCGGGGCGGAAACCACATGCGCGGGGAGGAAGCCCGCCTGATACAGTTGCTGGGCAAAGTCCCGGCTGAGGATGTACCTTGCGAGACGCTTTTCCTCCGGGGAGGGGTTCACGGGCTCCACCAGATAATAGGCGGTCAGCAGGGGATAGCGGCCGGATTCGAACTCTTTCAGCGTGGGCGGAATTTTGTCAATGGTGAGGAGCGGAACCCGTTTTTCATCGTACCGGGTGATGTTGAAGCAGGCCAGTCCCGCCGGGTCCGTGAAGAGGAGGGAAAAGGTTTTGTTGTCGGTTTCCGTTGGAAGCAGGAGAGGTTTTGCAAAACTCACGATGTGATTTTTTCCTTTGGGTTTCTCACCGTTATGAGGGTCATGGTCATGGGAGTTCGCATGGCATGCGCAAGTCCGAATGACGGGCAGGGGGAGGGTGGCGTCCGCTTTTTTATAGAGATGGATCCGGGTCAGGGACCCCCCGAAAGTCCGCCACGAACCGAGTTTCTGGTGCAGAAGCGCTATGGCGTCCGTGGAACAGATGTCGCGGAGAGGATTGCTCGGATGAACCGCCAGGATCGGGGCGGACATCGCCAGTTTGGTGACATTCCATTTCGGGCTGCCGGCCGGGGGATCGGGGGTGATTGCCATCCGGAGCATATTCTTTTCCAGAAGTTCCTTTATCTGGAACGGTTCCGCCTTGACCACGGAAAAGAGGGTTCCTTCCGGGACATTATAGCTTCTGAAAAAGCGTCCGAACTCCCCGGTCTGGTGAATGACTGCGGACGGCGGATCGTCCGCGAAAAGGCAGGAAGACACTGAAAAAAGAATCGAAAAAAAGAATACAGGGAAGAAAGAAAAATCATTTTGCCGGGACAAACTCATCTCGCCACAATCCAGTTTCAAAAAAAGAAGGGGTTTCTTCCTCCTTCGCACTATGATTTTTATAAGTTTTCCAAGTAATTTCATAATGTTCCGCCTGGTTCCCCCAGACTGTCCATCCATTCCGTTTGCCTCTTCCAAAAAGTTCAAGATATTCCGGAGGACTGCAATTTTCTATGATTTTATATTGTCCATCCGGTTTCCGGCTGTGTTCCTGTTTCATGCTCCGCATTATATTTACCTGAGTCCTGCCCGGCGGGAGAGTCCTGAGCGAGCCTTTTACTCCGAAAAGCAGGATTTCAGTCGTATTCCTGAAATAAAACCCGACACCACGTCCATCCGGACCTCCGTCTTTCCGGATTTTGTGCCAGATAAGATTGGTTTTATAAGAAAACCCCCAGTTTTTCATTACTTTGAGTCCTTCCACCAGCAGAGCGTTCGGTACCCACAAGTAAAGATGAGCCTCATCCGTTGTAACTTCACTGACCGGCAATGCACAAATCTCGTCCAGTTTCATTGTCGAATATCGCGTCAGGCGTTTATGTTCGGGTGCCATCTTTCCGGTGCGGTTTTGAAACTGCCAGGGAGGATCGGCAAGAATCGTTGTGAATTTCCTGGTCCCGATAAAAATACGAAAATCATCCAAAATGTTCATTCTGTTTGCTCCTCAATGCATCGCCGTCTGATTCCGAAAACAAGAACGGGACATCCGGCTCCGCCGCCCCCTTCAATGCGGGGCAGAAGTTTTTTCATGTGGGTTGTGGAAGCCCCGTAACTTTTCCCCCGTCCTATTTTCTTGAAACACTTCTGTAAATCATCACACCGGGTAATAATAATTCCGACACTTACTGTGCGAAGGTCAAATAGTAAACGGAAATTATTCAGATCCCGGTCAAAAAACGGATCCTTGTTGTTCCACTCCAATTCCAGTGCGATTCTGTTTTTGAAACAATCGACTTTGTGCGTTGGACTGTCTATTTCCGCTTCATCCACGCGGATGGCCGTCTGAAAACTTTTTTCAGTCCAGCCGCGTTTACTTAAAAATGCATCCAGCCACTTTGCAATTTCCGATTTTCTTCCGCCGGGCGTTTTTATCCAGTTTGCCGGGATGGTTAAGGCTTCCAGCATATCAAGGATGTCTTTCCATTCATTCTGGAAGTCATTTTTCAGAATCGCAATACTATGTTTCCACTCATAGATTTCAAATTTTTCTCTGATTGCCAAAGGGACATCGTCAATTCCCATTTGAAAGTCGCTCCTTCTTACTTGAAAAATATAAATCCTATACGTAACATACAACCCATATGGGAATATGTCAATCGATGAGAAATCTTTCTGCCCTCAAACCATGCCCGTGAATTTTTTGGGAGACTGCTTTACGAAAGCTTTATGAGGAATATACCATGGAAAATAAACAATGTCAATGTTGATATTTCGGGGAAAGAAGGTTATATTAAAAGGTTGTGTTTTTCGTGACTTATCAGAGAGGACAGGAAACAATGAATCCAGAATTTGCCTATTTGTCGGAAATCGATACGGGAAAAGGAAACCTGATCAAAGGGCTTCAACTCGTACAGGAACGGGAAGGATATGTCTCCGATGATGCCATCCGCGCTGTTGCGGAACATTTTTCAATGGCCGATGTCGAAGTGGAAGGCGTCTTGACTTTTTACGCCCAGTTCAAACGGACTCAGCCCGGTAAATACAAGATCAGCGCGTGCGACGGCACCGCCTGCCACATCAAGGGGGCTTCCCTCATTCAGGAATGGCTGAACACCGCGCTCGGCATCAAGGACGGCGAAACGACTCCGGACGGTCTTTTCTCCATCTCTACGGTCGCCTGCCTTGGATGTTGCAGCCTGGCGCCCGTGATGGCCGTCAACGGACGGGTCTTCGGCAAGCTGGACCGCAAGAGTCTGCTCAAAATCATCAATGATTACAAGAAACAGGGGTGACCTCATGGCCGATATCAAAAGAATCAAAGTGGGAACCGCGTCCTGCGGCCTGGCCGCGGGGGCCGCTGACGTTCTCAGCGCGTTCCACCGCCTCGCCGGAGATATTCCCGTCGTCGAAGTGGGGTGCATCGGACACTGTTATGCGGAACCGATGGTCGAAGTGGAGCTCAAGGACGGCTCTTCCGTTTTCTATTCCGCCGTCCGTCCCGACGATGCCGGCATTTCCGCGATCCTCGGGCTCTCGGAGAACAGCCGTTTTTCCATTCCCGCCGAACGCTCCTCCATCGAAAAACTCTATGTGACACGCCTTGCCGGAAAGATCAATCCGAAGGACATCCGCGAGTATCAGGCCAACGGCGGGTTCGCCTCCTTCCGGAAAGCCTGCGCGTGCAAGCCCGCGGAAGTGGTGGACGCCGTGAAGAAATCGGGCTTGCGCGGACGCGGCGGAGCCGGATTCCCCACCGGAACGAAATGGGGATTCCTGGCCGCAAAACAGTCCGACGAAAAAATCCTGATCTGCAACGCGGACGAGGGCGACCCCGGCGCGTTCATGGACCGCTCCATGATGGAGAGCGTTCCTTTCCAGGTACTGGAGGGGATGCTCATCGGGGCTTACGCCACCGGCGCTACCAAGCTTTTCATCTACTGCCGCGCGGAATATCCGCTGGCCATCAAGCACCTCCAGATCGGCATCGATTCGATCCGGGAGGCCGGACTGGACCGTCTGCCCGGACGCGACAAGCCGCTCGACATCCTCATCAAGGAGGGCGCGGGCGCGTTCGTCTGCGGCGAGGAGACCGCGATGATCGCCTCCCTCGAAGGCAAGCGCGGACAGCCCCGCTTCCGTCCTCCGTTCCCGACCGACAGCGGCTGGAACGGACGTCCGACCGCGATCAACAACGTGGAGACGTTCGCCAACATTCCGGTTGTCATCGAGGACCCCGAGGCTTTCGCCGCAATGGGAACGGAAAAAAGCACCGGAACCAAGATTTTCGCCCTGGCCGGCGACCTGAAGCATCCCGGCCTGGCCGAAGTCCCCATGGGCGTGACGCTCGCGGATATCGTGTATAAAGTCGGCGGCGCGGCGCCCGGCTCGGTCAAGGCGGTCCAGACCGGCGGACCTTCCGGCGGGTGCATCCCGGCCGACAAGTTCGACGTGAAGGTGGACTACGATTCCCTCAAGGAACTGGGCGCCATCATGGGCTCCGGCGGCCTGATCGTCATCGGCAAGGACCGCTGCATGGTCGAAACCGCCCGCTATTTCCTCGACTTCACCCACCGGGAATCCTGCGGAAAATGCACCTTCTGCCGGGTCGGAACCATGCGCATGTTCGAGACCCTCGAGCGCATCACCGCCGGGAAAGGGCAGGAATCGGACATTGCGTTTCTGGAGGAACTGGGCGGAAAAATCAAGAAGGGTTCGCTTTGCGCCCTCGGCCAGACCGCGCCCAGTCCCGCGCTTTCCACGATCCGTTATTTCCGCGACGAATACGAGGCGCACGTGAAGGAAGGCTACTGTCCGGCCAATCAGTGCAATGCGCTTTCCGACGTCAAGCTGGACTTGGCCAAGTGCATCCATTGCAAACTCTGCATCAAGAACTGTCCCGTCACCGCGATCAGCGACGATTTCGTGGTGGACAACGCCAAGTGCACCCGCTGCAACACCTGCATCGAAATCTGTCCGAAAAAGGCGATCGCCCGCGCGAAAAAGGGGACCGGGTTCAACTCGTCCGCCGGAAAATAATCAAAAGGGAGCATCTTTGAAAAATGTCTGAAATCAAATTCATACTGGACGGCAGGACCGTCAACGCGGCGCCCGGCGAGACCATTCTTCAGGCCGCCGGGAAAGCCGGCGTGGAGATCCCCAGCCTCTGCTATAACGGGAAAGTTTCCCGCACCACCTCCTGTTTCGTCTGTCTGGTGAAAGACAAGAAAACGGGGCGTTTCCTTCCTTCCTGTTCGGCATGTCCGACGGAGGGACAGGAGATTGAATTCGAGACTCCGGAAGTCCGCGACATGCGTCGGACCGCGCTGGGGCTTTTGCTTTCCGAGCATACCGGCGACTGCGAGGCCCCGTGCACGGTTGCCTGTCCCGCATATGCCAGCGTGGAGGAATACGTGCGCGCCGGACGCGACGGCGACTTCAAGAAGTCCCTCCGGATCATCAAGGAGCGCATTCCCCTGCCGATGTCCATCGGACGGGTCTGTCCGCGTTTCTGCGAGAAGGACTGCCGCAAGAATGTCACTGCGAAACCGGTTGCCATCAACGACTTCAAGCGGCTGGCGGCCGACCTCTATTACGATGAATACATGGAAGAACTGCCCCCGTTCAACGGCAAGACCGTGGCGGTGGTCGGCGCCGGACCGGCCGGACTTTCCGCCGCCTATTTCCTGCGCCGTCAGGGATATGCGCCCACGATCTTTGAGAAAATGCCGAAGGCCGGTGGAATGCTCCGCTACGGCATCCCGCAGTTCCGTCTTCCCAAGGAGACGCTGGACCGGGAACTGGCTCATTTCAAGAAAATGGGAATCGCGTTCGAATTCGGAAAAGAGCTGGGCAGGAATCTCACCGTGGAAGAACTGTCCGGGAAATTCGGAGCAGTGATCGTGACGGTCGGTTCGTGGGCGCCCAGCGCGATGCGGATCGACGGTGAGGAGCTGGCCGAACAGGGAATCCGCTGGCTGGAGAAGATCGCTTCCGCCGAATGCAAAGGGTGCGCGAATCCCGGCAAGACGGTTGTGGTCGGCGGCGGAAACACCGCGATGGACTGCGCCCGGACCGCCCTCCGCCTCGGCGGGGATGTGACGGTGCTTTACCGCCGGACCCAGAACGAGATGCCCGCGGAACCACTGGAAGTTCATGAGGCGATGGAGGAAGGCGTGAAATTTGAGTTCCTGACCGCGCCGCTCTCCTTGAAGAAGAACGAGGCCGGACGTCTTGTGCTGACCAGCCAGAAGATGATGCTGGGCGAGCCGGACGCCTCCGGGCGTCGCTCCCCCGTGCCGGTCGCCGGTTCGGATTTCGACATGGAAATCGACACGGTGATTGCGGCCATCGGACAGCGGACCGTTGCTCCCGCCGGGGTTCCGGCCGACAAGCGCGGCAACGTTGCCGTGTCCGCAGAGGAACTGCGCTGCGGCAGCGCCCGGCTCTTCGCCGCGGGCGACTGTGTAACGGGTCCCGCGACGGTCGTGGAGGCGGTGGCCGCCGGACGCAAGGCCGCGCTGGCTGCGATCGACGCGATAGAAGGGCGCCCGCGCAGTCTTGCCAAGGACGACCTGGTCGTTCTGCGCGACAATGTTTCCGATGCGGACCGGGTCCGTCCCGACTATATTTCCATGGACCGGCGCCGCACCACCTTCGAGGAGCTTTTCCCGACTATTCCGGCGGAGAAGATCCGGAAGGAAGGGGAGCGCTGCATCGAGTGCAGCTGTACCGCGAAGGGCGACTGCAAGCTCAAGAAGTTCTCCGAGGAATGCGGGGCGCAGCCGGACATGTTCACGGGCGGGAAACTGGTGTATGCGGCCGATACGCGCCATCCGCACATCATCCACGACCGGATGAAGTGCATCAAGTGCGGCATCTGTGTGAAGACCTGCGCGGAAATCGTCAACAAGCATCTGCTGGCGGCCATGAAGCGCGGTTTCCCGACCGCGGTCGGCACGGCGTTCGACAAGGGATTCCCCTCCTACTGCTCGGAGTGCGGGGCGTGCATCAACGAGTGTCCGGTGGGTGCTCTCGACTGGCGCAACAAGGAATGAAAACGGACGGAAACCGCCTTCCGGAAACGGACGGGCGGTTTCGGCTTGTACGGACAGAGCGGAACCGGCTTTACATCAGCTTGAGTCCGGGGAGGTCCTGAATATCGACGATTCCGACAGCGCGTCCGGCGTCGTCCACGACCACGATGTCGTCGATCTTGCGTTTCTCCACGAGCTTGAGGACTTCGATTGCCAGGGCGTCCGAACGGATGGAGGCCGGTTTCGGCGTCATGACCTCTCCCACTTTGCGGGAGAGAATCGCCATGTCGCCGTCGGCTTTCCGGCGGAAATCGCCGTCCGTGAAGATGCCGAGCAGCATTCCGGCGTTGTCGGTGACGACCGCAGACCCGCCGTGCGCATGGGTCATGGCGAGGATGGTCTCCTTGATGGTGGTTTCCGGTCGGACCCGCGCCAGACGGTCGCCGGAACGCATGACGTCCGAAACGCGCATGGTGACGGCGCGCCCGATGGCGCCCGAGGGATGGAGACGTCCGTATTTTTCCTTGGTGAAGCGGCGGAGCCGGAGCAGGGTCATGGCGAGGGCATCCCCGAGCGCGAGCGTGGCCGTGGAACTGGTGGTGGGCGCAAGATTGAAGGGGCAGGCTTCCCGGGGAATGCACATGGAAACGGTGAGGTCGGACAGTTTCGCCAGGGAGGACTGAAGGTTGCCGGTGAAGGAGGCGACGGTGACGCCCAGCCGTTTGGCGGGAAGGATGACCCGGACCAGTTCATCGCTTTCGCCGCTGTAGCTGAGGGCGAGGACCAGGTCGCCTTCGCTGATCATTCCGAGGTCGCCGTGCATGGCTTCGACCGCGTGCACGAAAATGGACGGCGAACCGGTGCTGGCCAGCGTGGCGGCGATCTTTTTGCCGACGTGTCCGCTCTTGCCGATCCCGCAGACGACGATCTTTCCCCCTTTGTCGAGAATCGTTATAGACATCCGGACCAGTTCCACAAACGCGTCGTCCAGATTATTCTTCAGATATTCCAGTCCCTCGATCTCCGTTTGGAGCGTTTCGGCTCCCGTCCTGATAATCAGTTCCTTGTCCACGGTCCATACCCTTTCGGTGATTCGATTCTCCCTACAATATACATTGCGGAGGCTTTTTGCGCAAGAAAATTCATGACTGTTTCCGAAAACAATTTGAAAACAGGCCGTTTCCGGTGTAGAATTCCGCATGACTTCTGCCAGACAACGAAAGGAGAACATCGGAATGGCCTCGGAAAAATATCTTGCAATTGACATCGGCGCCTCCAGCGGACGCGCAATCGTCGGAAGCCTCGACAACGGAATCCTCCACCTGGAGGAGATGCACCGTTTCGAGAACGGTCCCACCCGGCGCGGAAACTCCCTCTTCTGGGATCTGGCGCACATCTTCGCCGAACTGAAGGAGGGCATCCGCAAGTCGCTTGCAAAGTATCCGGACATCCGGAGCATGGGAATCGACACCTGGGGCGTGGACTATGTGATCCTCAAGCCGGACGGCTCCTTTGCGCGCGACCCCTACAACTACCGCGACTCCCGCACGGACAATGTTCCCGAAGAGGTCTTCAAGATCGTTCCCGAACCGGAACTGTATTCGCGCACCGGCATGCAGCAGATGCAGCTCAATACCATTTATCAGCTTTACGCCCATCGCAAGGCGCATCCGGAAGATTTCGCGACCGGCAACACCCTTCTGATGATTCCCGACGCCATCGCGTATCTTTTCTGCGGCGACCGGACCTGCGAATATACGGAAGCCAGCACGTCCAACCTCCTGAATGCCAAGACCCGCAACTGGGACTGGGAAACCATCGAACAGCTCGGGTTCCGCAAGGAATTCTTCCCGAGACTCACGCCGCCGTCCACCGTGGCGGGCAAGCTCCGCGTCGAGATCGCCCGTGAACTGGGGTGTCCGGAGATCGAGGTCTGCAAGGTGGGCAGCCACGACACCGCGTCCGCGGTTGCGTCTGTTCCGGCGCCATCCCGCAAGAACTGGGTCTACATCAGCTGCGGCACATGGGCGCTTTTCGGCGCGGAACTGGATTCGCCGGTTCTGACGGAGGCCGCCCGCAAGGCTTCGTTCACCAATGAAGGCGGACTGAACGGCAAGATCCGCTTCCTGACCAACATCATCGGCATGTGGCTGACCCAGGAGCTCCGCGCGGACTGGGCTTTGCGCGACGGCGACAAGAAACCCTGGAGCGTCATCGACCGGATGGCACTCCAGGCCGAGGGTCTGAAGTTCATCATCAACCCCAACCATCGCGAATTTCTCTCGCCCGGCGACATGGCCTCCAAAATCCGGACGTACTGCGAGCAGACGGGGCAGGGGACTCCGAACGACGCCGAGACGATCCGCTGTATTTACGATTCGCTGAGTCTCTGTTTCCGCGCCAAGCTGGAGGAGCTGCAGAAGCTTTCCGGGGCGACGTACGACTGCCTCAACATCGTCGGCGGCGGTTCCAACGCCCTGGTCCTCATGCAGATCGCCACGGACATCTGCAACGTGAAGGTGATCGCCGGTCCCGTGGAAGCCACCGCGACCGGGAACATTCTTTCGCAGGCCATGGCCCACGGAACGATCGCCGATCTGGCATCCGCGCGTGATGTGGTCCGCGCCTCCTTCACGCCGGTGATTTTCGAGGTGAAGGATCACGACCGCGCCAAATATGACAAGGCGTATGCCCGTTTCCTGTCGCTTGTCAACCGGTAATCCGGTACAACTCAATGCATCGGCGTCGGAAACGCGCCGGATGCAAAAGGGTTTCCAGGGCATCCGGAAAACCGGATTTGTCTTTTTTTGGTGAGAAAAGAAGAAAAAACGTGTCAAAAAAGGGGAAAGCCGTTTGCTTTTTCTCAAGAACATGAGTATAATTCATTCGCAATGACCAGAAAAAAGGGGGTCGGTATGCCGAATGAATCATTACCGGCGGGTCTTGGCGGAGACTGGATCTGGCTTCCCGCCCAGGAAAGAAAAGACAATCTGAGAGCCTTTGCACGGAAAGAATTCATTCTGGAATCATCCGCTTCCTTCAGTGAACTCTGGGTTTCCGCCATTCCGTTTTACCATGTCTACATCAACGGGGAACATGTGGGATACGGTCCGGCTTCTCCGACGCGCTCCAACTGTTATGTCGACCGGTTCGATGTGACTCAATATCTGGATGTGGGACTCAATACCCTTGCCCTCATTGCGGTGGACCAGGTTCCGGCCTCCTATTCCTGGCATCCGTATCCTCCGAAGATGTGGTGCCAGCTGAATCTGGAGGGAAAGCCGCTGGTCAGCACCGGAGCGGATTGGAAGATTACGGAAGCGACCTGTTATTCGTATGGCCAGCCGCGCTGTCATGCGGGCATGGGCGAGACCGAGAAGGTGAACCTGGATTCCTTCCTGTCGGACTGGCTCCTGACCGGCTTCGACGACACGGAATGGTCCGACCCGGAAATCCTCTCTCCTTTTATCGGGAGCTTCCCGGTTCCCGCGCTTTCCGGGCTGGAGCCGTTCCTGTGGGTGGAGTCCGAGGCCTTCGAGCCGTCCAGTTTCGGCCATTACACGGATAAAAATGCATCCGCCTTTTACTCATATGCGTGCATCCCCGAGTTTGTTCCGGGGAACTATGCGGCGCAGTCCTATGCCTTTTCGCTTGCCGACCTCGATATGACGATGCTGATCTCCTCGGACGATCCTTTTGCGGTGTTCTGCAATGACGATCCTGTCATATTCAGCCAGCAGACAATGGACCTCGACAAGTTCGAGACTCCTCATTCTCCGCGGGTCGGGCGGGAGCTCCTGATCCGGGCTCCGATCCGCCTGAAAAAAGGCTGGAACCGTTTCCTCTGCTTCCAGGAGGTTTCCGCAAGCTCCATGGGGCTGATGCTTCTTTTCCCCGGCGTGAAAAAAGGGGCTCTCACCTTCCGGCGCGAAGCATCGAATGTTTCGCTGACCGGCTGGAATCTCTGCGGTCCCCTCCGGACCCCGCTCCCGTTCAGCTCCCCGTCTTTTCAGATGGAGACGAGGGAGGACGTGATTGGCCTCCTTCCGCTGGAGGAGCATATCAACGACATCTCTTCTTTTCTGGGAAACTGCGAATTTGTTCCGGATTCGGGGGCGCCGGTCGGCTCCCGTTTGAAAACCGGGGAATATGTGATCTACGACCTGGGCGGTTTCTGCTACGGATTCCCGCTGCTGGACATCAGCGGCTCCCGCGGCGACGTGATCGACATCACGTGCGGGCTGCGTTTTTCGGACGCCGCCGTGCGTTCCATCGGGGCTCTGGGCAGGATGACCGATACGATCATTCTGCGCGACGGCAACAATTCCTGGATGCGTCTTTCCCCCCGCGGAGCCCGTTATGTGATGCTGTCCGTCCGGAAAGCCGCCGGCAACGTCGAGCCTGTGTTCCGGTATGTTTCCGCCGCGTCCGACCTGGCGACGGAGACGGATTTCCAATGTTCCGACGAAATCTTTGCCGCCATCTGGGGCAAGGCCATTGCCTCCCTCCGCAACTGTGCGAACCAGAACATCATCGACGATCCGTGCGGACGCCGGTGTCAGACCCTTCCGGAAGCCTATGTCTATGCCCGCCTGCTTTATTCGGTTTTCGGCGGAAATGCGATTGCCGTCAAGGCCTTGGAGGAGTTTGCCGACGGCCAGCTCGAAAATGGAATGCTTCTGCGGATCGCTCCCTCCGGCGTCTATTCGTATTCCCCCGATACGGCGCTTCTCTGGATTCTGTGGCTGGAGACGCACTGGAGCTGCACGGGAAACGCGGATTTCCTCCGGAAAATGCTTCCGACTCTGGACATGCTCCTCCGCTTCTTCCGCATGATCGCGCCTTCCGGAGAGGTGCTTCTGACCGCGGAGCGGGCCGGCCATTGCGCCTTCCTGAATGAAATGCGCGACATGGAGGAAAAAGGGATCTACACTCCGCTGAATGCCCTCTACTACCGTGCTCTGATCGCCGCTTCGCACCTCTACGGACATGTGGAGGAGAAAGAGCGGGGAGTGGAATGCTTCCACCTGGCTGAAAAAGTCGCCAGGGAGCTGCTCTCTCTGGTAATTGACCGCAAAAGCGGGCTTTACGCCGATTTTTACGCGGATGGGAAACGGTCGGAAAAATACTCGTTCCGGACCGAGCTCATTCTGCTGAATTCCGGAATGATCCATGTTCCCAAGGACGCGGAACAGGTTTTTGAATGCTGTTTCAACGATGTGGAGGCTCTTCTGCCGTTTGCCTCCAGCGCATTTTTCTTCCTCGTTCTGGAAACGCTTTTCACTTTCGGGAAACAGGGCTTCGCCTTTTCCCTTCTGAAAAGGGCGTATGAATACAATCTCCAGCGCGAAGAACTGTATGAGCTGGGATACAATCCGCATGTATTCAATATCGTGGCTTCGGACTTCATGATCCGGGAGCTCCTCGGAATCCGGGCTTCGGCTCCCGGCCTGACGCAGATTTATTTCAACCCGGCGTGTTCGGTCCTGTCGTATGCAAAAGGCAAGATTCCGAGCGCTTCCGGAAGAATCGGCGTGGAATGGCATGTCGCCAACCGGGACCTGACGGTCAGCATCGATTCCAATCATCCGCTGGATGTCCTTCCGGTGATCCCGCCGAAATTCGGGGCCACCTTCAATCTCGGGAACTATGTGAACCTGCTGGATCCTTCCAGTGCAACCTGATCCCGCCCTTTCATCCGTGCGGTCCGGAAAACCGCCGTCCGGGCTTCCGTGGAAGGCCCCATTTTTCCCGCTTCCCGTTTGTATTCAATGCGGCGGGATGATATATTGAGGCAAAACAGCCGTATCGAAACGGAAAATACCAACTCTTGACAAGGAAAGAGAACCGGACCAATGGCCGCGGAATACTGTGTGATCATGGCGGGGGGAAAAGGCGAGCGTTTCTGGCCGTGCAGCCGCGAGGAGACCCCGAAGCAGCTTCTGAACATTTTCGGGGACACAACCCTGATCGAACAGACGGTGCTGCGCCTTGTTCCGATGATTCCGTTTGAGAATATTCTGATCGTGACCAACCGGAAATACGCGGATAAGATGCGGGCGCTTCTCCCGCAGCTTCCTCCGGACAACATCATCGGGGAACCCTGCGGGCGTGATACCGCTCCCTGCGTAGCCCTTGCGGCCGGCGTCATCAAGGCCAGGGCCGGCACGGAGGACGCGGTCATGCTGCTGCTGCCGTCGGACCACTGCATCCATGACGCGGCGAATTTCCAGAAGGACCTGAAGTCCTGCTGCGAGCTGGCCCGGAAATCCTCCAGTCTGATCACGATCGGCATCCCTCCGACGTTTCCCAGTTCCGACTACGGATACATCGAATGCGGAGAAAAGATCGGGGAACGAACCTGCCGGGTCCGGAAATTCGTGGAAAAGCCCTCCGCCGGACGCGCCGCCGAAATGCTGGCCTCCGGGAACTATAAATGGAACAGCGGCATGTTCGTCTGGAAAGTCGGCACGGTGCTGGACATCCTGCGCCGCCATGCGCCGGATCTGGCAGACCTTTCCTCCGCGCTGGAAAAAGCCTGGCTGGACGGCACGTTCCGGGATGTTCTTTCCGCTGAATACGAAACGTGCCGCAAAATCTCCATCGACTACGCCGTCATGGAGAAGGCGGACAACATCGTGGTCCTCGAGGCTTCCTTCGACTGGGACGACATCGGGAACTGGACCGCGCTGAGCCATCATTTCCAGCCGGACAAGGCGGGGAATGTGGTCGTCGGCAAGTTCGAATCGCTGAATTCGCACGACTGTATTATTTTTTCCGGCGCGCCGGATCATCTGCTTTGCGCCATCGACATGAATGACGCGGTCATCGTCCATACGCCGGATGTGACCCTGTTCTGTCCGAAAAACAGCACTCCGAAAATCAAGGAGTTCCTGGCAATGCTTGCCGGGAAGCCGGAAATGAAAATTCATTTCTGATCCGGATTCCGGGGAAAGGGGGAGCCTTCTATGGAACATCTGGCGTCTCTGGGAGAATTGAGCCTGTATTTTCTGGCGGCGATCAATCCGGCCAGCAAGATATTTCTTCTGGCTTCCGTCGATCCGCCGTATTCGCGGAAGGAACTTTTCCATATCTCCGCGAAGGCTTCCCTGACCGCGTTCCTGATTCTGGTGGTGCTGGCGGTTGCCGGACAGTTCATCCTTCTGAAAATCTTCAGCGTGAACCTTTATTCGCTGAAGATCGCCGGAGGGATCGTTCTTTTCACCGTCGGGATGAAAGCGGTTTCCAAAGGGCGTTTTTACGAACAGGACGACCTCCGGGCGAACGCCGATATTTCGATTGTTCCGCTGGCGGCGCCCCTGATCGCCGGACCCGCCACCATTGCGGCGAGCATCGCCATGGTGCCGATCAACGGATTGCGCATCACGCTGGGCGCGGTGACGATTGCGATCGCCGCGAATCTGCTGCTGATGTCCGCTTCCCGGCACATCGGAAAACTGCTTGAAAAAGTCCATGCCACCGGCCCGATCATCCGGATTACCGGCCTCATTGTGATGGCCATGGCCCTGCAAATGATCCTCAACGGCGCTTCGGAGTGGATCCGCACCATTCCGGTTCGTTGAAACGCCGGAAATCCCGCTTTTCGAGGTTTTTTTTGATTTTTTTGAAAAATATACAATATCTTGTTGTTTTTTTGCTTGCATATACCATGGAATGTAGTATGATACTCTCCCATGACACATTATTAGATTTATATTAAAAATTTATGAATTTTCAACAGGGAGGGACCCCGGATATGGGAAAAGAATTGCCTTGTACGGCTATCAAGAAACGCGATGGCCGGATCGTTCCGTTTGAACCGGAACGGATTACTTTGGCGGCCGCGAAAGCGCTCAAGGCGGCGGGAACCGCGAATGACAAGCTGGCCGCGACCATCTGTAAAGATGTCCTTCATGAACTGAATGATATGGAACTCGGCGATGAAGTGCCCGATATCGAGCTTGTCCAGGACCTGGTGGAGCAGTCGTTCATCCGCAGGGGACTGACCAAGGCCGCGAAGCTGTATATTCTCTATCGCGCCCAGCATGCGAAGATCCGCGAGGGCAAGCAGCTGATGATGGACGTCCAGGAGCTCGTTTCCTCCTACATCAACCGCGAAGACTGGCGCGTCAACGAGAACTCGAACGCCTCCTATTCGTATGCGAGCCTCCTGAACCACATCAGCGGTTCCGTCATTGCCAAATACACGCTTTCCAACATCTACTCGCAGGAGATTGCCGCGGCTCATTCCGACGGCGATTTCCACCTTCACGACCTCTCCTGCGGCATTGTCGGCTACTGCGCCGGCTGGAGCCTCCGCCAGCTTCTGCTGGAGGGCTTCAAGGGACGCGAGGGTCGGGCCAGCGCCGCCCCCGCAAAGCATTTCGACACCGCGCTCGGCCAGATGGTGAATTTCATGTGCACGCTCCAGACCGAATGGGCGGGCGCACAGGCGTTCAGTTCCATGGACACCCTTCTGGCTCCGTTTGTACGCGAGGACAAGCTTTCCTATGAAAACATCCGGCAGGCGATCCAGCAGTTCGTCTTCGGCCTCAATATCGCGAGCCGCTGGGGCCAGACTCCTTTCACGAACATCACCTTCGACTGGGTCGTTCCGGAAGATCTCCGTGGAACCCCGGTCATTCTCGGCGGCAGGATTCAGGAAGGAAAGTATTACGGGGACTACCAGAAGGAAATGGACCTCATCAACAAGGCGTTCCTGGAGATTATGAGCAAGGGCGACCGCGACGGCCGCATTTTCACGTTCCCCATCCCCACCTACAACATCACCAAGGATTTCGACTGGAAAACCGAAAATGCGAAAATACTTTTCGAGATCACCGGCAAATACGGAATCCCCTATTTCCAGAACTTCATCAAGAGCGACCTGAATCCGGGCGACGTCCGCAGCATGTGCTGCCGTCTCCAGATGGACATCCGCGAGCTGCGCAGCAAGACCGGCGGCCTCTTCGGTTCCGGAGAACAGACCGGTTCCATCGGAGTGGTCACCATCAACATGCCGCGCATCGGCTTCCTCTCCAAGACGGAAAAGGAGTTCTTCACCCGCCTCGGACATCTCATGGACTTGGCCAAGGATTCCCTGGAAACCAAACGGAAAGTGGTCCAGAAATATCTGGACGGGGACCTGCTCCCCTATACCAAGACCTATCTCGGCACGCTCAAGAACCATTTCAGCACCATCGGGCTGGTGGGACTCAACGAGTGCTGCCTGAACTTCCTCGGCTGCTCCATCTGCGACGACGATGGAAAGGCATTCTCCCTGAAGACCCTCGATTTCATGCGGGACCGCATCGCCGACTATCAGGAGCAGACGGGCCATATCTACAATCTGGAGGCGACGCCCGCCGAAGGAACGTCCTACCGGCTGGCCCGGATCGACCGGAAGAAATATCCGGACATTCTCTGCGCCGGCGACTCCGAACCGTATTACACCAATTCCTCGCAGCTTCCGGTCGGATACACCAGCGATCTTTTCCAGGCGCTCGACATGCAGGAGCCCCTCCAGTCCAAATACACCGGCGGCACGGTCTTCCATGCGTTCATCGGCGAGAAGATCAACGACCCGGCGCAGGTGGCGTCGCTGGTCAAACGGGTTGCGGAAACCTACAAAATTCCGTATTTCACCATCACTCCCTCGTTCAGCATCTGTCCGGTCCACGGGTATATTCCCGGGTATCACGAACATTGCCCCTGCGAGGTCAACAGCAAAAGAGAAGCAGCACCGTCCGTGTGACGGTTTTCAACCCTATTACACAACAAAAGGAGAATATTGAAAATGGCAAAGTGCGGAGCCGAAACAGAAGTCTACAGCCGGGTTGTCGGGTATCACAGACCGGTCAAAAACTGGAACAAGGGAAAACGGGAAGAATTCAAGGATCGCAAGACCTTTGAAGTGCCGGCCGGCGCATGCAAGTGCAAGTCGAACCATGCCTGACCTGCTTTCTTTTTCCTGAAACCGGTGTTTCATCCCGTCCGGCTGACCCCGGACGGGTCTTTTTTTTGCCGCACACGGCAGAAATGGACCGCGGGTGAAAAACGGAATTTCCGGAAAAGCCCGCTTTTTTTCGGAAAAACAGCCTCAAAATTTATTTTCTTGACATATTCCGCTTTTCGTGTTATAATACTTGAACTCACCCGCAAACATCAACCTTTCATCAGGGAGAAGATCATGACGAAAACATCGATGATCGCCGCAACCGTAAGCTTCCTCCTTGCAACCAGTCAGCTTTTCGCTTTCGGTTCGTACAAGGAAGCCTTCGATCAGGCAAGAAAACAGGAAAGCGCCAGAAAGTATTCGGAGGCGGCGAAAGATTACGCCGAAGCCTTCAAACTTGCCAAGACCGCCTCGGAAAAATACGATTCGCTCTTCCGTCAGGGGGAGTGTTTCAGGAATAACCGTAAATTCGAGGAAGCCCTCGATCTCTTCAAAAAAGCGGTCGCCGTGGAAGGAATCACCCCCGCACAGAAGGTCAGCGCCCAGTTCCGCGTTGCTCAATGCAACGAATGGAACAAAAAGCTGGAGCCGGCCATCGTCGAATACCAAGCCGTCCTTGCAATCGACAAGGTTTCCCCCGACCAGATTTGCAGCGCGTATCAGGGAATCGCCAACATCTACCGGGGACAAAAACAGTATGACAAGTCCAATGAAACGGCGGATAAGATTGCCGCGGTGGACAAAGCCAGTCCCAATTATGTTTCCAGGGCGCATCTGACGAAAGGATATAACTTCCGTGACATGAAGAAATATGACGATGCGCTTGCCGCCTTCCGGAAAGCCGGGGATGTTCCGAAGGTCGCCCCGCAGTTTGTTTCCGAATCCCGCAACGCCGTCGCCGATGTCCTGCTGATCCAGAAAAAGAACGAGGAGTCGGAAAAAATGTCCCGGACGGTGGCGGAAGATGCCAAGGCGCATCCCCACCATATCTCCTCCGCCCTGAACCGGATCGCCCTCATCCAGCGCAGCGACAAGAAGTATGACGATTCCATCAAGACCTCCGAATCCGTCATTGCGATGAAGGATGCGCATCCCAGCCATCAGATAGATGCCCGGCTGAATATCGGCTACTGTTATTTCTATAAAAAGGATTATGCCAAAGCCCTGGCGGTCTTCAAGGAAATACAGGATGCCAAAACGGCGAGTGCGGGACAGAAGAACGCCGCCAAAACCTGGGCCGCCAACACCCAGAAGGAACTGGACAAGGCTCAGAAGTAGACGGGAGATTCCGCGCAGGATACAGGTCAGTCCTGTGTCTTGCGCAATGCCGGTTGTCCGAATGGACGGAATAAGGGTGAGTTCTCCGGCAGCATTTCATTACAGGCCGCATGAGCGGCCTTTCTTGTTTCAGCGGAAGAGAAAGCGGACGGCTTCCTCGACTTTTTCACAGGCTTTCATCATCGCGGTCTTGCGTGTGGTGATCGCCTCTTTCGGACAATGCTCAGGGCTGGAGATTCCCGAAGAGTTCCCCGATCTTCATGATTGCATTGGATGCACATGTCTGCGGAGTGATTTCCCCTTTCAGGCAGGTGGAAAGTTCACGGCCGAAAACAGAGAAAGCGGGCCGCAGGTATTTGAAATCGAACTGCGGGCGTGCCGTACGGACGGCGTTCCGGATCAGATTGGCCTCCGAGTCGGGAAGAGTCTCCAGATAGGACCGGGCTCCCAGTAAAGTGGGCTGGTCGAAGTCGCAGGACAACTGGTATTGAGATCTTTTCCCGAACAGGAAGCGCAGCCATTTCCAGGCGGCCTCCATTTCGGCGTCGTTCCGGATTCCGCTCCGGAAAATCCCGACGGAGAAATTTCCCAGAACGGAAATGCTTTCCGCCTGACCGGGACTTGACGGGATGCGGTACAGCCGGAAGCTGCGTTTCATACAGATATTCCGGGTGACCGTCCACGGCCGGAGAGTTGTGGAAATGAAAACTCCGCATTTTCCCAGGGCAAACAATTCCTCCTCTTCTCCGGAGGGCGCCGGGTTCCCGTATTCGCGCCAGCGCCGGAGTCGTGACAGCCCGGAAAGGAATGTGTCGGAGGAGAGCATGTTCAGGAACGCTTCGAGGGAGATGCCGCCTGCGCCATTCCCCCAGAGATACGGAAACTTGTCCACGATATTGCTCCAGCGGCGGGGGATAAGCATGGCCAGCCCGTAGTTCCCCGGATTTCTTCTGGAATAAGCCCCGAGAATGGAGCACCATTCGTCCAGAATTCCATTTGTGACTTCATCCGGGATTTCCCGGATTCCCGCTTTGGCAAGGAAGTCCGGATTCACGAAAAGAAACCGGCTGTTCATGCGGGTGGCGATGGCATGAACATGTTCGCTGTCGGAGACGTCCAGCGTTTTGAAAACGGCGGCCGGACACAGTTTTTTCGTGACTTCTTCGAATCCGGAGAGTCTCTCCAGCGGGACCAGGGCATTCATGGCGGAGTAGTCCGAGTGAAAGAAGAATTCCCCCGTGGCGGGCGGTGTCCCGGAGCCGATCCGGCGCAGATAAGGATCGGAGCCGTCCGAAAAACCTTCCGGGTTGACAACCTCGATTTTGACATTGACTTCCGGATTTTCGACCCGGAACAATGCCGCCAGAATCTGCATCCGCAGAAGCATGTGCGGCGATTCTGCCAGCATCCCGTGCCGGAGGATGAGTTTTGCCGGAGCGAAGAGCGGTTCGAACAGCTCATCCGGAGAATCCGAATCCGCGCAGGAGCAATTCACATACGAGCCGCTGCCCCGGATTTTCCGGATCGTCCCGGTTTCCGCCAGTTCGCGCAGCGCGCCGCAGATTGTAATCCGGGAGACTCCGTATTCCTCCGCCAGTTCGCGTTCGGGCGGAAGGCGGGCATCCTTCGAAAGAACCCCTTCCCGGATTTTCCGCAGGATGTCGTTTTTGATACGGATGTACTGCGGTGAATATTGTTTTTCCATGGTGGCGTTTCCTCCCTGTCTCTGTTAAAATAATACCAATTATACCGTTTTCAAGGATATATTATGCCGTAATATAAAATTTATAAGACCAATCAAACCGAAATATCTCAAAAAAATTCAGGGAGCTTCTTGTTTTGTCCGGCTTTTCCTGTATAATGAAAACGAAACAGCAAAAAGGAATAGTGACGCCATGAACTGTATCATCCGGCAATGCAATGTGGGCTGTAATATTGTGGTCCCTGAAGCGGACGATATCCAGATGTATACGCGGGAGGTATATCTCCGGGCCATTCCGATGTATCGGGATTACGGTTTCCGGAATCTGGAATTTTCTCACCTGATGCGGCTTTCTCCGGAAGACGGTCTGGCGATCCGGGAACGCTGCCGCGAGTGTGGGATTTCCCCCTGGAGTGTTCACTCCGAACATCTTAACGAAGGAACCGGCGTGAACGATTACCTTGCGGTCCAGCGGCATTGTGCGGAAGTGGCGGATGCGCTGGATGCCCGGATCATGGTCTGCCATCTGCCGAATCTTTCTCCCCGGTTTGACTTCGAGCGGGCGAAGAATATTCTGACCCGTCTGGCGGACATCACCGGAGAATTCCGTTTGAAGCTTGCCGTCGAAAACTGTCTCCGCGGCGATGCCGGCTTCATTATCCGTCTGGTGGATGCGATCGGGCGCCCGGATGTGGGAATCAACTGCGATACGGGACATGCGTTCCTGTATGAAACGCAGGATGTGGCCGGACTGATCCGCCGGTTCGGAAAGAGACTGTTCACGACGCATCTTCAGGACAATTTCGGGGAGAACGACGATCATCAGATGCCCGGACTCGGTTATATCGACTGGTTTGCGGTCGTCCGGGCGATCCGGGAGACAGGATACGCCGGACCGCTGATGATGGAAATGACGGGCGGGGCTGTCAAGTCGAGGCGGACCGTTCCTCAGCTTCGCAAAATGGATATTGACCGCGAACTGGTCTGTGCGCGGGCGTATCTGGAACATGTGTGGGAGAAAACCATAGTAGAAAAGAAGGAGGAAATATGCGCACCCGTGCTTTGAAATTCACTTTGATCGAACTCCTCGTCGTGATCAGCATCATTGCGATTCTGGCGGGTCTGCTGCTGCCCGCTTTGAACAGGGCAAGACTTACCGCCAAAAAAATTCAGTGTGCCAGTGTAATGAAAAACTATGGGTACGCTTTAACAATGTATACCAATGACAATGCCGGTTATTTGCCTGCGATCGACAACACTGAAGGGCAGTACTGGATCATTGCATTGTCGTTTTATCTGGATCGGAATATGTCTGATTCCATCCGCTACAGCATCTCCAATATAGGCAAATATCTATTGCCTTGCCCCGAAAAAGAAAAAAGCAATCTTTTTTCCTATGCCTATAATGGGTATCTGAATTCGTCTGTAAGTGTACAGCCGGTTTGGAAAAAAGTTGGACAACTGAAAAATATCAGTTCCCTGCCGGCTTTCATCGACCATTCCAACCGGCAAGTATGGAACAGTGCGGCAAGTTCCTTTGATCCGAACTCCGGTTCATCCCCCATCAAGTACCGCCACCTCAACGGAGCAAATATGCTTTTTGTTGATGGTCATGTGCTCTGGGAAACGCAGAAGACGATTCGTGGCGAATATCCGTTGAAATTTTTTCCAGACAATAACTGAATAATTCTGACAACAAGAACTTCATGAGGAGGACGAATATGACACATAAAGGTGAATTGACTGTAAAAAAAGGATTGAGGAAAACACAGTATAAACTGCTTTCCATCCTCTCGCCACTATTACTGTTCCAAATCGAAATTTCCGCTGTAACTTCCGATGCTCAAAGCGGGAAAAGCAATCCATCCGCAGAAAAAATACCAATTATCACCGACCAGGAGCGACGCGAGTGGCTGGACACGCTCAAACCGATCAATGCTTATCGAGGCGTGCCGCGTGCAGGATTGAAGTCTGTATCAGGAGGATATCCGCTTCTCAAAATCAATTCCCAGGCAGTACCCCTGCTGGGATCATATTTCGGCTATCTGTTCGATTCTTACGGTTATACTCATAAGCCGGAAGCGTTTCACACTGTTTATGGCGAGCAGCTCTGCCGGGGCGGTGTGCTTGATATCGTACAACTTCCGATAGCTGTCAACATTCCGGGGAATATCGATCTGACCAGAGCCCGCCAGATCAGTCAGGAGATATTGAAAAAGAATCCGGATACAAAGTTCATCTTGAGATGTCAGTTTTTTCCAACCCCTTATTTTGCAAAGAAATATCCTGATCATCTGGCCGTTTTTGAAGACGGTTCGACAAATCATTGGATCGGCAATCCCCGGATCAGGGCAAACCAGCCGCGGTGTACTTTTGCCTCACGGATATTTGAGCGACTTTGCGCCGAGCAGGTGAAAGACCTGCTGGAAAGACTGGATCGCGAACCTTATGGTCCCCGGGTTTTCGGTGTTTTTTTTGCAATGGGAGCCACCGGTGAATTCAATTGGTGGTACCAATATGACGCAAAAAAACATAGCATAGATTACAGTCTGCCAATGCAAGCGCGTTTTACCGAATTCACCGCTGGAAAATATCACGGAGACCGTAAACGGCTGGCGGCGGCATGGAAAGATGATGACGCGGATTTTGACCACATCACTTTACCATCATTGAAAGAAAAAGGCATTGACATTCCAGACAGCTGCAACGGGTGCCGGTTCGAAATTCCCGGCAGTATCGGTTATTTCCGCAATCCTGATTTTCCCGGAAACCAGAAGGTCTGTGATTATTTCGAATGCTGCAACAATGAAATGGCGGATCGGCTTGCCTATTTGTGTCAGGTAACTAAAAAACTTTCTGATGGGACTCTGATCACCGGCGGATTTCTGGGCGGACCTTTGACAATTACCGGATATCATACCGAAGGCAGTACGGCATTCGACCGGGTAATGAACTCGCCGGGGATTGACTTCATTGCAACTCCATGGACTTACGAAGGCAGGGAACTGGGTGGCAATATATTTTTCCGCATGCCCCTGCGCTCATTGCAGTTACGGGGCAAAAACATTTGGGTCGAATGCGATACGAGAACCAGTCTGGCTCGGCAGAGACAGTATGGCGGCCCCATGGATATCCCTGGTGATGTCCAGGCGCTCCGGCGGGATCTGATCCGGCTGGCAACTGCCGGAGCGTATGGCTACTGGTTCGAAATGAAGGTAGGATGGTATGAGGATCCTGCACATCTGGAAACCATGAAGCGAATTATTCAGGTCAGCAGAGCCGCCACAAGAATGAATATGAGCAGTAATGTCGGAATTGCCGTCTTTTACGATGAAAAAAGCATGTATTACATGACCGAATGGCTCAACTTCCTGTTGAATGCGCGGATGATTATTCAGGATTTTGGTTATATCGGTGCAGATTATGACGTCTACAGTACCGGCGATATCGGCAAATATTGTTTCGATCAGTATAAATTATGCATCTTCCCAAATCTCGCTGCCGCTGATTCACCGCTTCGGGAAAAAATTGATCGTGAACTCAAAAAAGACGGCAGAACGATTTTATGGCTTTATGGTTCCGGTCTGATCAATCCGTCTTTGACAGAAAACAAGGCATCCCGGAAAAATATTCTGGATTTGACTGGATTCAACATCAGCTGGGATGAACGTTTTATGTCCGCAAAAATGAAAATCAACCCGGATAATCGAACTTATCAATTGTCCGGAGAAAAGTCATACGGCGTATTTACCCGTCCGGTTGCCAGTATGCATGGCGCCACACCGGAATCGCCTTATCCCCTGAAACCGATCCAACTGTTGCCTCAGTTCTATGTCAACGCTGGGCATGAAGTGAAAAACATCGCCTCATTTCTCGACAGTGGCCATGTCTCTTTCGCTGTGCGGCACTTCGACCATTGGACTTCAGTATGGTTTGGTTCACCTGCGGTTTCTTCCGATATTTTGCGAGAAATCGCCCGCCGGGCTGGAGTTCATATTTATCTTACTACCGGTGACATCGTTTATCACAATCGTCCTTTCGTAGGGATTCACGCGGTCTGTAGTGGTCGAAAAGATGTCAGGCTTCCCACCAGTGGCGACGTTTATGACATGTTCAACAACCGGCTCATCGGCAGGAATTTGAAAGAATTTTCGGTCACTATGGATAAAAATGAAACGGCCCTGTTTTATGTCGGTGATATCAAGGTTCTGAAGCAAACTGAAATGTCTTGTAACAACTGAACGAGTCTGGAACCCTCCATTCCGTGGAGCGATCTGGGGATCATCCCCGGGCGGGCGAACGTTTTTTCATGAACATCGCACGCGCCAGACAGACAACGGGAAAAACAGAATACACTTCCTTTTCTCCCATCCCGAAAGGCAGCAACTTTCACTCTATCAACTCATTTCTGCTGTTTGTCCTGAAATAGATTCTGGCGGCTTTTCTTGTTTCAGCGGAAGAGAAAGCGGACGGCTTCCTCGACCTTTTCACAGGCTTTCATCATCATGGTCTTGCGTGTGGTGATCGCCCCTTTCGGACAATGCTCCTGACAGCAGAAACAGCGGATACAGTTCGGCAGGTCGAACACCGGCTTGGCGTTTTTGATTTTCAGGGAGGCGGGCGGACACATTTTTTCGCAGAGCCCGCAGCCGATGCAGAGTTTCGGGTTCAGGATCGGTTTTGCAACCACGGCTTCGCGCAGAAACTTCTTGAAGAAGGGAGGCAGGGGCGCTCCCCATTCACAGAGGAACCCGGGAGGCGGCGGCAGTCTCAGACGGCGGATTTCCGGAATGCCGCCCACGATTTCCACATCCGGCAGGATGCCGCGTTTCCGCGCGTTTTCCAGAATCAGAAGGTTTTCGCAGCCGAGCAGGGGCGCCACGGAGGCGTCCAGCGCCAGGGCGTCGCTTGATCCGGCGATGAATCCGCGTTCCGCGGGGGTTCCGCTGCCGGGGCCGTTGCCTTCCATACAGATGATTCCGTCCAGCAGATTGAAGCGCGGACGGACCGCCAGATAAATGTCGAGAAGCAGATCCGCGAACCGCTCAAAATTCTTTCCCACGGCCAGATGCCAGCCCAGCCGTTCGCTGCCCTTGATCATTCCGAAGAGATTCTTCACGCACAGCGTCAGCATCATCATTCCGTGCGTCTTGGCCTTGGCAACGTCCACGACGGCATCGTAATCCAGGTATTCCCGGGCAATCTCGACATGGTGGAAGCATTGTCCCGGAACCGGGCGGATGGGGGCGAATTCGGCAAAGGACGCCACCGGCACACCGAGTTTTGCCAGTTCGCCGTCCAGTTTCATGGCACGGACTACCGCGGGCGCGGTCTGGACGGCGGGCGTTTCGATGATGGAGACCCTGGCTCCGGCGTCGAGGAAGATTTTGACGCTCTCCAGCAGAAAGGCCGGATGGACACAGGCAATGTCCCCGTCTCTCCGCCATGCCAGGAAATTGGGCTTGAACATCAGTTTTTTCCCGGAGACGCTGCCGCCGAAATCTTCGAGCTGGATGGAAATGACTTCCTCCAGGGCGGCGCGGAGGCGTTTCCTGTCCGTATAGGAGGGGCATCGGGAATAAGCGACCCGGAATTTGGACTCCATCATGAAAAATAGTCCTCGAGCTGGATAATGGTATCGGGATTACGCAGCTTGGCGAGGGCGTTGGTCTCGATCTGGCGGATCCGTTCGCGGGAAATGTTGAAATGCTTGCTCATTTCGGTCAGGGACATCGGCTTGGCTCCGTCCAGGCCGTAGCGCAGGGAAAGGACCTCCCGCGTCCGGACTGGCAGCATATTCAGCATTTCGCCGAGTTTCTGGGAAAGGATTTTGCGGGCGAGGCTGTGCATCGGATCATCGTCATCATGCAAATCCTTGACGGTGTCTTCGAGAAGGACGTCCTTGCCGCTGTTCCAGGAAAACACCGGCGCCTGAAGGGAAATGGACTGCATGGCCATCCGTTTGAGGGAGTTGACCCGTTCGCGGGTCATTTCCAGTTTTCCGGCGATCTCCTCGACGGTGGCTTCGCGTCCGTTCTCCTGAAGGAAAAGCTGTTCGGCCTTGTTGATCTTGTTCAGGGTGGAGAGCATGTGAACCGGAAGGCGGATCACGCGGGACTGTTTCCCCACCGCATGGAAGACGCACTGTTTGATCCACCACGTGGCATAGGTGCAGAAGCGGTGCCCCAGCTTGTAGTCGAACTTGTCGATGGCCTTCATCAGCCCGATGTTGCCTTCCTGGATCAGATCCACAAAGGGAACGCCGCGTCCCTGAAACTTCTTGGCGATGCTGACCACCAGCCGCAGGTTTCCCTCCACGAGCGTGTTTCTTTTCTCATCCAGTTCCGCGGAAAGCTCATCCAGTGTTTTCAGATGATTCGCCAGGTCCTCCCGGGAACAGAAAAGCTCCTGGCTCAGAAGATCTTCGGAGCTTTCCTGTTCATTGGAATTCAGGAGAAGCTTGTTGGTCCGGAGCGTCTCCAGCATATCGAAGACGTGCTCGATCAGGATCGGGTATTTCAGCATCAGGCGGCTTCCCGAAGCCCGGAGACGTTTGAGCGCCGCCGTATCGCAGATTTTGTAAGCGTCCGCAAGCCGGCTGTAAAGTTCTTCGAGCTCCTTGCGGAGAGTGTCCGTCTGGTTCAGCAGTTCGAGCGCATTGTCGTTTTTTGCCAGAAGAGACTGCGGAAAGAGATCGCTGAGGGAATCCGGCGTTTTCAGTTTCTCCAGCAGACGGATGTGGCATTTGTAGACGAACCCGAAAAAGGACATCCTTTCCCGGATTTTTTCGTGAATATGACGGATCTCCTCCCAAAGGGCCGTTTCCTGATCGCTGTCGAGAGGTTCCGCCGCGGAGAGACGCTCCATATACAAACGGAGAATCTTTCCGCATTCATAACCGGAAGAGACGTCCTCCGCATTGTCGGAAGAGTCGTTCCGTGCGGAATCGGATTCCGGGGAGGAGACTTCCGTCTCCGGTTCGGGATTCAATGGTTCGTCCTGCTCGCTGTTATTCTGTCTGGAAGGAATCATCCCACTGGCCTTTCCATCTCCGTGTGCCGGATGCTGTTTTTCTATCACCAATACTGTAGCGAAGATGTCCGGATTTTCAAGTCCCTCTTCTGAAAACCGCCGCTTTTTGTTGTTTTTCGCGGATGCCGGTCTATCGGCCGGAAACCGGAAGCGCAGGAGACCGGATGTTTTCGGGAAAACACCGCAATCCGGAATTTTTTCCGTTGCCCGGAGCGGATTTTCTCTGTTGATGCGCCCGTCAGTCGAAAAATGGAAGAATCGTCTCGTGTGAACTTGATTTCCCGGCAGAATCGGGGTATATTTCTTCGCGTTCTATTTTTGTTAATGTTCTGCTGGAAAATGATTGTGCCGCCCGGTTTCCCAATTCCGGGTATAAACGAAGGAGTATCGAATGAAATTCAGCATATTGGATCTTCTCCTGCCGCGTGAAACGAAATTCTTTGATTTGCTCGATCAATTGAGCGATTACGTATATAACAGCTGTTTCACATTCCGCGATCTGGTGGTTCAGATCGAGACCCTTTCCGAAGACGAACGCAAAAAGCGGTTCTTCACCATCAAGGATTTCGAGCACCGCGGCGACCAGATGGAGATGACGATCATCGAAGAATTGAGCCGTTGTTTCATCACTCCCCTCGACCGCGAAGACATTCATACTCTGGCGGTGAATCTGGAACGGCCTCTCGACGAACTCAAGGACCTGATCCGCAAAATCGAAATCTATCAGATACACAAACTCCCGATCAACGTCTGCCAGTTCTGCGACATCATCGTTTCCCTTGCAAAACTCCAGCAGGATATCGTCTGCGATCTTCATACCAGACAGAAGGTCCGCAAAAAAGTCGAACAGATGCACAAACTGGAAAACCAGGCCGACGAACTGTTCAACATCAGCATGGCGGAACTGTTCTGCCGCCAGGACGCGGTCCTGACCGTTGAAATGGTCCAGCTCAAGGAAATTTACGAATCGCTGGAAGCCGCCGTCAACGGGCTTGACGACATCGGCAAGCTGGTTCGCGGCATCAAGATCAAGAACGGCTGATTCGCCCCGGGAGCAGAAAATGACATCTCTGATGGTTTTACTGGTTCTGGTGGTCGCCCTGGCTCTGGTGTTCGACTTTCTCAACGGTTTTCATGACGCGGCCAATGCCATCGCCACCGTGGTGGTCACCCGCACCCTCACGCCGCTTCAGGCGGTCCTTCTGGCCGGCATGGCCAACTTCGTCGGTTATTTCGCCTTCGGACACGCCATCGCCAAGATGGTCAGTTCCGGCATCATCCACATGGAAATGATCTCAACCCCGGACGGCAAAATGGTGGTCCTTCTTTCCGCCCTGATCGGGGCGGTGGTCTGGAACATCATCACCTGGATCTTCGGTTTGCCCACCTCCAGCAGCCATGCCATCATCGGCGGTCTGATCGGCGCCGGTGTGGCCGCGGCGGGGCCCGACATCCTTATTTTCGGCCATATCGCCATCGAAAACGGAAAAATGATTTCCACCGGCATTCTCCCGGTGATCGCCTTCATTGCCATCGCCCCGTTCCTGGGAATGCTGGGCGCCATGATTTTCACTGTAATTATCCTGAACCTCTTCCGGAAAATGCCTCACATGCACGCCAATCAGGTGTTCCGCTATCTCCAGCTGATTTCCGCCTCCTGGTACAGCATCGGACACGGCACCAACGACGCGCAGAAGATGATGGGCGTGATTTCACTGGCTCTGGTCTGCGGCGGCGTCAGCCAGAGCCTCGAAATTCCCGGCTGGGTGGCCTTTTCCTGCTACGCCGTCATCGGACTCGGCACCGCCATGGGCGGCTGGCGCATCGTCAAGACGATGGGAACCGGCATCACCAAGATCCGGCCCACGGAAGGCTTCTGCGCGGAATCGTCCGCCGCGCTGGTCCTGATGGGAACCGCTCATCTGGGCATTCCGGTGTCGACCACCCACGTGATCGCCGGTTCCATCATGGGCGTCGGCACCGTGGAAGGCGCCCGCGGAGTACGCTGGGGAACGGCGCGGCGGATCGTCCTTGCCTGGTTCATGACCGTTCCTTTGACCGCTCTCTGTTCGGCCGCAACCTATTACGTGATCATCTGGCTGTTCTGAACCGGACTGTTCCCGATCGAAACTGGCGGGATTGTCCTGTGATTGGGAATGCTCCAAACGGAGAACCTGCCGGTCGTCTGAAATGTCGAGTGTGGAATCAGGATGGTTTACGGCATAACCCGGCAAAAATGCAAAAAGAGGAGCCCCCGCCGCCATGCATCGGAAAGAATCGAGTCGGGAAAGAACGGAAGTCCTGCGGATCGTTCACATGCCGGACCCGCAGCTCGGGTTCATGGAGGAGTTCGAGGCGTCGCTCTGCCGGCTGAGGTCAGCCGTGGCCGTCATCGGAGCCATGGAGCCGCCTCCGGACCGTGTGGTTGTCTGCGGAGACATGCTCCATGAGACGACCCCGGAACATGCCGCCCTTTTCAAAGAGGCGGTCCGCCCGGTCCGGTCCCGGCTGCGGATGGTTCCGGGAAATCACGACATTCCCGAAAGCGACCTCGCCGGGAACACCCGGAGCTATCGTACCCTCTATGGAGCGGACTGCTGGGCGGAAGACGTCAAGGGCGTCCGGTTTCTCGGATTCAACACCCAGGCGCTGATCTACGGCGATGCGGAGGTCCGGGAATCCCAGCTCCGTTTTCTCCGGACGGAACTGTCCGCCTCCCGTGAAAAGCGGCAGGCGGTCCTTCTGGCCGCGCACCATCCTCCGTTCGTAAAAGAGGCGGACGAAACGGACAGCTATTTCAATCTGCCGTCCGGTTTGCGTAAGGAAGTGCTTGCACTCTGCGCTCGAAGCGGTGTGCGGTCCTGGCTGGCCGGGCATACGCATGTTTTCATAGAACAGTCGTATCGCGGCATGCCGATTCTGACGGGGGAGACCCTTGTGGAAAATTTTGACAAACGTCCCCGCGGCTTCCGTCTGCTTTCCTTCGATACGATTTCCGGTTCGTACCGTTATGACTTCATTCCCGTCTGAAAGACTCTATTGATTTCTCCGGGGACAGGCCCGGTCGAATTCAGCGAAATCGTTCAATAGCTTCCGGGCGACCAGCATGGCGGCGCCGATCGCTCCGGTTTCGTCGTCAGGTTCGCTGAAACGCACGGAAAGGGCTTCCGACGCCAGGGGGAAGGCGAGTTTGAAGATCACCCGTTTGAGTTCTTCGTGAAAGGCTTTGCCGAGGTTCATCATGCTTCCGGTCAGCACGAGGGAATCGGGAAGAAGATTGTTGACCTGGTTGGCAATGGCGGTTCCGAGGTAGCGCGCGGCGGTATTGACCTCCCGCACCGTCTCTTTATCTCCGGACTGGTACAGAGCTGTCAGGGCTTCGAAGGAAAGTGTCCGATCGTTTTTGAGGGCGCGGACTTTTTCCAAAACCATTTTTTTCGAAGCGCGGGTCTCCAGACATCCCCTTCTTCCGCAGGCGCAAGGAAGACCGTCCGGCTCGCAGATATTGTGTCCCAGTTCACCGCCGTGGTTCTGGCGGCTGAACAGAATCTGTCCGCCGGAAGCGGTGGCCATCCCGATTCCGCTGTCTCCGGACGACACCAGCAGCAGCGTTCCCCGCGCGGATTCCGGATGCTTCCGGAGTTCGTAAAACAGGCGGCTGATCAGGATGTCTGAAATTTCAATGTCGGGCTGACCTTTCTGAATGAAAAAGTTTTTCAGCCGCAGTCCGTTCAGTTCCGGGAAACTGGCGACGTTTTTCAGGTGGAAGTCCGCGCTGGCGTAGGACCCGAAGGTGGAAAGTCCGATTCCGGCCAGACCGGGCCCGGCGTAATCCGACAGGTGCCGGATCGTTTTTTCGAGAGCTTCCAGAAAATCGGCGCGGGAGCATTTTTCCCGGAAAAATGTTTTTTCACGGCTGCGGACGTTTCCCCGGAAATCCGTCAGGACTCCCGCAATGAGATTCGGGTCGAGGGAAATCCCCAGGAGGGAATGCCCGTCCGGGTTGAGACTGAGCATTTCGCGGGGACGTCCATGCGCCAGTTCATGTTTGCCGGTGGAGACAATCAGGCCGCGGCTCATGAGGTCCCGCACGGCGCGCGTTACGGTGGTGTTGTCGCAGTGCAGTTTCCGGGCGATTTCCACCCGTGAAATCGTATCGTGCCGGAGCAGAATTTCCAGAAGCGACAGGATATTTGCGTTTTTGACGTCATTCAGCTTGATGATGTTTTCCGGCTTCATGCGAATCCTCAGAATTTCATGCGGTTCAATACAATACCGCTCTTTTTCCATTTTTGCAAATGACAACCGGAAAATCCGTGGCCGATTCCGGAAAATGAAGTTTAATTGCCAAGTGAAAATAAATATTGCGAAGTGATTTCAAAAACGGTTTCCGTCAGGAGCGGTTTTCTTTCCTGTAGGTTTCCGTATCCGTGAGCACCACGGAAGTTTCCACCTGGCGCGCGGGAATGTTCCAGAACTTCCGGAGAAGGGCGTTTTTCCGTTCCGCATCCTCCACAAGGCGGAACCCGTGCTTCTCGTAGAATCGGACCGCCCACGACGCATCCACCCAGGTGCCGATCAGCATGGGTTTCCCGGCAAGTCCGTGCAGATGTTCCAGCAGTTTTCCGCCGATCCCCCGGCTCCGGCAAACGGTCCGGACGTAGGCGTGGCGGATCAGAATCACTTCGCCCTTGTCTTGAATTCCCATGACGCCGAGCAGGTAGTTGTTGACGGAATACCCGTAGAACGCCACGCCGTCCGCGATCTGTTCGCGCAGTTCCTCGCGAGGCATGTAGGGTTCCTTCCAGCGGTCTTCCGGAATGACTCCCTTGTAGGCGGCGGCCGCATCATTGACGATTTCATAGATTTCCTCGAAATCCTGCCCGGAAGCCGGCTGAACGGTCCCGGCGCCGAGGAAAATCTGGCTTGGAAAGGCGTGTTTCTTCCGGGGCGGGAAGGTGGCGTCGAAGGCAGCAGTTTCCGCGGCGTTCATGAAGAACAGCGGATTGTCCTGAAGCCGCCCGGAGATTCCTTCCAGTGCGCCGGATTGAAGCGCCAGAATCTGCAAGGCGGCGTTGAAGTTTCCCTCGCCGTCCGAGAGACCGTATTTTTCACCGGGCTCGAATCCGAAACGGCTGTAATAGGCCGGATTGCCGAAGAGGACGATCGCCCGGTATCCCGTCTCGGCCGCCCGTTTTTTCGTATGTTCGATCAGTGCCGCCCCGATCCCCTGCTTCTGAAACTCCGGTGCAACCGCGACGGGTCCGAGCGTGAGGACGGAAATGTGTCGTCCGTCCGGTGCGATGATCTCTGCATCCGAATAATAAATGCAGCCGGCGAGCCGTCCGTTTTGCCGGGCGGTGAAGTCCAGTTCCGGACGGTAAGTGCGGTCCTTCCGGAGAAGGTGGACCAGATAATGTTCGTTGCATCCGGGCTGGTAAAGGTCCCAGAAAGCGTTCCGCACGAGTTCTTCCGCGGCCCGGTATTCCTCCGGCCGTTCCAGATGAATTTGCAGCATTGTCATTTTTCCCTCGCATGTAATTGAAAATCGGAGCATTCCAGATTCGGTTCTTACAAGGAATGAGGTAAAAATCTCCTCATGATTGAATTTCGATAATGTATCCCGCGAAGCCGGAATATCAATGCGCGCATTGGACATTCCGGCGAAAAAAACTTGCGGAATTCCCGAAAGGTGTTCGGTCCCGGTGAAGGAAAGATGAAGGGGAAAAACAGGTATAGATCGGGAAGTCCCGCGATGGCTGGCTTGGATCAGCCGCTGCCGTATTTTTTGCGGTATTCGAATGGAGACAGGCCGTTTTGCTTCTTGAATTCCGCGCAGAAGTAAGCATGGCTGCCATAGCGGCATTTTTCCACGATTTCAAACAATTTGAGGTCTGTATTCAGAATCAGGTGACAGGCCAGCTGCATGCGCCTCCGGGCGATGTAGGCGGCCGGTGTGCTGTTGAAATGTTTCTTCCAGTATCGGAAAAGGGAACGGCGTGAAATGGAAAAGTGTGCGCATAGTTTGTCCAGGTCGAAGGAGGTGTCGAGATGCGAGTCGATATACGAAGCAATGTCGATCAGCAGATTCCAGTTGGTCTCATCGCTTGTCTGCGGATTGTCGGTTCGCGAGTTGAGGACGCTTTCAATGATGAATTCCAGCGACAGAATATCGAGGCGGTCGGCCATGCCGCGTTCGGTACACTGCTCCATCTTGACAACGATTTCATTCAGAAGAAAAGTCATGTGCGGAGTCATTACGAAAGAATGGTTCAGAATATTGGGATCGGTGATGATCGCGCAATTCCTGAAAAAATCTTCGGCGGAGCGATGGTAGGAGAACACCAGCGTGTCACGCGGAGGCATTGGCGAAGCCTGAAAGAGACGTCCCGGCTGCTGGACCCATACGTGCGGACAAAGATAGGACCGCGGCACGGAATCGAACAAAACCGAGCCGGGCTGCCGGCTGCCGGACAATTCAAAACAGAAATCGAGCGAATTGCTGCCGTTATTCCTGAAAATGCTTGCCGTGTCCGATTTTATATATGAGACTGCCAGAAGCTGTACCGGGGTATGAATCCGGCGGAAGAGTCCCCGCATATTCAAAGGCTGTCTCCGGCTCCGGCTGTCCCTTTCAGGATACATTTGAACCATTCTCCTGTTTTTCGAGGTTCTTTTTCACAATACTTCCGATCTTTTCAAAAGCAAGCTGAAAAAGATTCGGTCTGGCACAATTTCTTAAATTATTGGCGCATAAACGAAATTTCACGGCTTGATTTCCTTCTTTTGCCACGTTACCTTAACCCTCAAGGGGATGGATTACACAACTGAAAAGGAGTTTTCTGATGGAAAACAACAATCTCTGGGTCTGGGGATATGTTCTCAACCAGGTGCCCGGCAAGGTCCCGTTCGTCCCGTTCGATACTTTTTGCAGCCTTGAAACGGCATGCCGTTATTTTCGTGCGGACAATGCCGTTTTCATGAATTCGACGAACTCTACGGAGAACCTCAATGAAAGCCTGTTTTCACCCCTGGCCGGATGCCGGCAGGTGGTTTGCGGGCTGGAACACGGAAAATACCGGGAGGCGGCCGAAACCCTCGGCCGTTTTTCCCTCGACCATCCGAATGTAAGCGGAGCGATAATTGATGATTTTCTCGACGAATCCGGGGATTATTATCAGGGGCCCAGCGCCGGAATGCAGCCGAGGGATCTGGCTGAAGTGCAGGACGCGTTGAAAAAACACAATCCGGCACTCAAGCTTTACGTCGTGCGTTATACCCGTCAGGACCCGACCCGGCTGATTCCTTATCTGGATTATTTTGATGTCCTCAATCTCTGGGTCTGGCACTCTACCGCAAATTTCTGGGAATCCCATTATCACGACGCGATTGCTGAATACCGGAAACTGTACCATAAGCCGATTATGCAGGGAGTCTTTATTCATCATTACGGTTTCTGCGATGTTGAACAGCCGCCCATGGAACCGGAGCTGATGAACATCCAATGTGAGCGCATCGGGGAAGAACTCCGCCGGAATCACATCGATTCCTGGTGCCTTCTTCAAAACGGATGGCTTTCTCTGCGTTCCCACCGTAAAACTCTTTCGGCGTTGAAGGAATATATTGACTGGCATTACGGGACTACCACTTTCAGATAAACCTGTCGCCGGATTCAAAGAAAAGGAGGAGCACACATGAAAAAATATGTAGAAAGTCGAGTCAGGAAGAGAATGAATTTCACACTGATAGAGCTTCTGATTGTGATTTCGATCATTGCGATTCTGGCTGCCATGCTGCTGCCGGCTTTGAACAAGGCGCGGAAGAAAGCGCAGGGAGTTGCATGTCAGGCAAACCTGAAACAACTCTCCACGGCATTCATGGGCTACACCGTCGACAGCAATGACTACATGCCGCCCGCGCTTCTGAACCGGAACGGGCTTGACAATTTTTCCGGCATGTATGATTCCGTCAATGGCGCAATTACATGGATGGCTTCGCTTTATCCTTACCTTGGCATCCGGAAGACCGTTTATGGAATGCCTCCCAAATATGCGAAAAACAGCGTCTACCTGTGTCCGTCCATTCTCCGGCACAACAGCACCTATCAGGACTATGGCTACAATGCGCTCCTTTTCGGATGTGCATTGAATACCGACGGGAATATGTACGACTGGGGATCGAATAAGCATCTGCAGAAAATTTCCAGAGTCAACTTCGCCTCTCAAAGCATCATGCTGGCGGATAACTGGGGCAACAGCACCACGGAACGGGATTCCGGATATTTTCTGTTCGATGGAGTGAAAACCTGTTATCGCCACTCCCGGCGGGCCAATACGGCATGGGCGGACGGGCATGTTTCCGCCGCGGGCCCGGATCTGCTGTATGTGGCCTATTCCTGGATAAACTACCTGCCGTATAACCAGAACAACCTGGCGACACAATGGCCGACCGGAGCGGCCAGAGGAGTTTATCCATATGGGTTTCAGCCTTATGACTGATGGAAGTATAATTTGCTTGCAGAAAGGAAGAAAAGACAATGAAAATCAGCCTTTGGGTTTGTCTGCTGGGACTCGCGATGACTTTGCATGGATATGACCTCCGGACAAAAGCATTGACTCCTGTTGCCTTCGAAAAACCGTCTTCGCACGCACCGTTCAAGCTGGTTGACAACGGAGAACTCCAATTTGTCATTGTCACCGATAAAAATGTTGAAAAGAATCCCCGTACGGCCAAAAGCATTGCTCCGGCCGTTGCCGTAATTCAGGAGGCTTTCGAAAAATGCACCGGGAAAAAACCGGAGATACTGGATGTTTCCGAGGCGGAGAAAATCAAAAAATATCCTGCGAAGCTGATTGTCGGCGACAATGCCGTCACCCGGGCGAACGGAATTCAGGTCTTGACGCTCCCGAAGCAGGGATTCGCGATCAAATCCATCCCGGACGGGTTGATCATTGCCGGATATGATTCGTCTCTGATCGAGGACTATAACGCGGATGTCCTGGATAAACGCGGTGCATGCCTCGGAACTCAATACGGAGCCTATGATTTTGTTGAGCGTTTCCTGGGCGTCCGCTACTTTTTCCCCGGGGAATACGGGACACACTGGCCGAAAATCAGGGACCTGACGATTTCACCTGTTCATTATACGGATTATCCGCGTTTCGACAAACGCGGCACAACCTATTATTTCTGGCTTTCCTTCTCGACTCCGCAGATGCTCCGCAAGTGGGAAGCCAACATGGGAAAACTCAAATTGAAAGATTCGTCCTTTGCCGCCCGTTGGCGGATCGGGCATTCGAACCCGCTGGCGGGCTCGCATTGTCCTCACCCGGGGATTCTGGCCCAGGCCTATCCGGACAAACTCAAGACGATTTTCTATACAACTCCATCGGGCCGCTTCTGCTATACAGCCAAACAGCATACCGGCAACATCTTCAATGTGCTCGACCTGGCATTTGCCGATCTGCTGATGGAAGTTTACAAGGCTTTTTACCGGTCCGGGGGACAACGTGATGTCGGCGTCGGAGACTGGTGCAGCAATTCCGCTGTTTCTTTCGGGATATGCGACACCTATCTGCGGACGGTGGATGTGATCGGGCATCCGACAGTCCGGAATCTGAACCTGATTACGTCCGCCGATCTCCGCCGTGGAGACGATGCCGCCATGGCCAATGTCTACGGTCGTTTTTATCAATATCTCGGCCGGCGCCTGGAGAAGGAACTGCCGGGGAAAAAACTCTACATCCTTGCCTATTACAATTCGAGTTTTCCTTCCCTGGATCCCCGATGGAGGCTTCCGGACAATGTGGAGGTCAACCTCTGCGATTTCCGCCTTCCCATCCAGGTGTACAACAAAAAAGCCATGGAAAAAACAGTCCGGCTGTTCCGGGAATGGTATGAGGCGCTGGGGAATCGTCCTGTCCAGATGGTCTGGTTGTACAATCCGCGCCTGGACCGGATGGCGCGGGCTGTGGCGGGAGAGTTCGTCGGAGAGGTTCCGAAGATTCTCGGGAAGTATCTCGGGCGTGAAGGCCAGATGTATTTCGATCTGGACGGCGTGGATGACATGTGGAATCACTATTATTCCATGTATGCCGCCTGCCGGAGTCAATGGAATCCCGACTGGGATGTCGGGGCCGGAATCGATGAACACTGGAGTCTTTTTTACGGAGACGAGGCGGGAGCCTGTCTTAAAGAATTTCACAAGATACTGAAACGGAATGTCATTCAATACTATTCAACCCATGATTCCCAGCCGGGGCTTTATCCGCCGGAAGAACTGAATCGAATGGAAGCTCTTCTGAAACAGGCGGAAAAAGCACTCCGGCCCGGCAGTGTTGAAATGCACCGTTTCAAATTGCTTGCCGAACCCTGGCCGGGAATTTTTGAATCGCAGCGGGTCCGCCTTTCCTATGAACGGCCCGTATATCTGGTCCATCGGCTCCTCCCGAATGAACAAATCACGGTGGATGGAAAACCGTCGGAAAGTGTTTGGGAGAGGATTGCTTCCATCCCGCTGTTTGATCCAAGGGGGTCGCAGAGTCCGTTGAAATTCCCGGTCGATGTTAAACTTGCCTATGATGAAAATGGAATATACGGCTTGATGCGGACCTCCGGCAAGCCGAAGTGTATTCAGCAGCAGTCTCTCTGGAACAATGACAATTTTGAGCTCTTTTTCTCTCCGGGAGTTCAGCGGCAGACCCTGTATCAGATCGCATTCGATGCAATCGGACAACAGTATAGTTCCTTTCAGCGTCTTCTTCCCATCCCGCAGCCGGTGGACCTGGAATGGAAACCGGCCGGCTTCAAATTGGAAAACCAAGTCCCGGAATCCTCCTGGACCGTGGAATTTTTTCTGCCGTTTGCCGCACTGGGAGTTGATCCGCCCCCGCCGTACAACTGCTGGTATTTCAACGTCGTCCGCAACAGGCGTTCGGAGCCGCAGGAATATTCCGGAAGTTCCCTGACTCTCGGAATCAACAACAACCTGAATCAGTTCGGACTGCTCAAGTTCGCCGGGAAGGGAGATTGAATATGAAGTTCCAGCTTATCACCGTCGTCGGAATGTTGGCGGTGAATTTGTTTTCAGCGGAATATTCACCGGTTCATGCTGAAGTGAAAAAAGGGAATATCTACCGGCAGGAGACGTTTTCCATCGTTCAAACGGCAGTGGTTTCCAATCAATTCAACACCTGTCGACTGACGCTTGCGCTTTCCAAACCGGGAACCTGGAATTTACCGGAACCGTATATGAAGTTTTTGTTCGATGCCGGAAAATTCGGATTCGGTTCATTGGTCGATTTTTTCACGCTCAAGGTCAACGGCATTGAAATGAACAAACTTTCACCCCGGCCGGAAAGCCTGACCCGATGGGAGGAAAAAGAGCTTGCCGGAGCCGAATTGAAGTTGAATTACAACGGGGCGAAAGTCGTATTCCGTTTCTTCATGCGCCCGGATTCTCCCCTCCTTTTCGCCTCGGTTTTTCCTGCCGGGGATACATTGGAACCGGTAAGGACGGCTCAAGCGGTCTTTACGGCAATTCCCTCCTCCTACATTTTGAAAAATGGACAGGTCGTATGGCGGAACGGAGACTATCAGCGCATGGCGGTTACGCCGGTGCGCACGATCAGGCAAACCGCCGAACCGGTCCCGCTCACACCTGCGGATACTCGTTTGATCCTGATGGATGCGGCTCTTGACGGTTCATCGGATGAGAAAGGCTATGGCCCCTGTGCGCTTTTCCTGGACTATCGCGGAATTGAAAGGGCCGTGTTAAGCATTGGCAATGCCTGGGTGTCCAAAGTAACCCTGGACTTCACCCCCGGATGGAAAGAGTTCCGCTTCGCGATCTGGCAGCCGTCCGCCCGGATTTCCAACGCCGATTGTATCAAAAGGCTTTCGTCTGAAAAGTTTTGAGCGGGATTCCGGAGGCCGGGGGCTTTCCGCAGAGTGGAAGGGATCATCCGATTTCATGACAGACTGTTCCGCAGCGTTGTTTCAGGCACGATTCCTTGCAGAGGCGCACGATCAGGGCGTGATACTCGTTGTAGATCCGGACGTCCCGGGGCAGGGCACTCATGAAAACCGCCTGAAGTTTATCATAAGGCAAGGTTTCATCGAGTTTTAAATGCCGTCCGGCCATCCGCCGGGTGTAGGCGTCAATGACGAACACAGGCTGCTGAAACGCATACAGCAGAATCGAATCCGCTGTTTCACGCCCGATTCCCTTCACCGACAGCAATTTTTTGCGACGGTTGTACAGTTCGTTTTCCGATGTCTGCCGGGAATATTCCTTTTCATTTTCCAGAAAAAATCCGGCGGTCTCCTTCAGATAAACGCTTTTCTGCTGGAAGAAACCCGCCGGCCGGATCGCGTCACGCAAAGTTTCCGGCTCGGCGCGAAGAACATTTTCCGGCGTGTCCAGTCCGGCTGAAGTCAGATTTTCCAATGCCTTCTCCACATTCCGCCACGCACAGTTTTGTGTCAGTACGGCTCCGGCGACAATTTCCCAGCGCCGGCCGGACTTGCACGGCCACCAGCGCTGTTCCCCGTAGAGATCGAAAAGAATCCGGTACGCCTGAAGTATCATGCCGCCTTCTTGTGTCTGTTGAAGAGGAAGGCTGCTTCCGTCTCCCTCTGAGAACAGCCTTGCAATGTCTGTATATATAGCACCGGCGCGAAAAAATGCAAACGCGGTGAGGCTGGCCGAGCCCGGTGAACCCGAAAAATTGGTCAATTGACAAAGTAAACGCACGTTTGTCAGACTAAACGCACGTTCCCTAGAAAAAGTGTTGCGTTTAGTTTGACAAACCGATAAAAAGCGGCTGGATTTTATTTCCGGAGAGATAAGAAAGCCTGTTCTTTGTGCATTTAGTCTGACAAAGAAGACAATAAATTCCCTTGGCGTTACGCTCAGTGAATTTTTCGGACATACTAAACGCACACCTGTTTTTTGTGTTGGGAGTCTCATGGGGCTCTGCCCCACACCCCGGGATTTTTAGGCATGAACAATTCTGGGTAGAGGCATGCCGGAGATTTCCCCGGCTCTACCCGTCATTGTGCTCAATTATTCCTTGATCGGGCGCATCCCTGCGTTACCGTCTCCGCTTCATTGAGCAAAATATTATAGCACCTCTGCCCATGCATTTCAATGGTGCTGCGGCAGATTTTGTCAGACTAAATGCACCTCCTCCTTTTTGTCAGACTAAATGCACTTGGGGATTTGGAAGGGGGTGCGTTTACTTTTTCAATTACCAAACCCGAAAAATTTGGAAAAAAGTGTTGTATATGGGTTGACAAAATGGCGGAATGGAGTATAATAATGATTCTGCGTCTCGAAGTTGGGGGTGCGGTGCTGGAAAAAAGATGGAAAAAAATTAAAAAACCATTTGACAAATATAAATTCGATGTTAAGTTAAAGCCCCGTGCCTCCGGAAGGGGGTTGCGATGCTCGAAAAGAGATTTGAAAGAATCGAATCTGAATTTGACAGTTTGCGATGCTCGAAAAGAGATTTGAAAAAACGAATCTGAATTCGACCGTTTGCGATGCTGGGAAAAAGATTTGAAAAAAATCGGATCTGAATTTGACAAACCTCGAAAAGATGCTAGATTAAAACTCTGCGCCGTTGAATGCGGCGCGATGCGATACGCCGCGAGAGAAGAGCTCCAGGGATGAAGAGGGAAGGGACCGGAAGGTTTATTGCCTTTGAACCGGGGGGTTCTTGAGGCGGGGCGATGGTCTTTGAAAATTGAATAGTGCGATGAACCCGAGTTGATGATTTTGAGATCGAAAGATTGAGGAATCGTAGAAAATAAAAACGAATCGAAAAGATTTGTGACAAGATGCAAATTCTTGAAAACAGTTATTTTGGGCCGTCTGATCGGCTTGGATAATTTTGTTTGGAGAGTTTGATCCTGGCTCAGAACGAACGCTGGCGGCATGGATTAGGCATGCAAGTCGAACGGTGGCAGCAATGTCATAGTGGCGCAAGGGTGAGGAACGCGTGAGTGATCTGCCCTCAAGTTTGGAATAGCTCCTGGAAACGGGAATTAATACCGGATGAGATTGTAAAGCTGCATGGTTTTGCAATGAAAGCAGCAATGCGCTTGAGGAGGAGCTCGCGTCCCATTAGCTGGTTGGTGAGGTAAAGGCCCACCAAGGCGATGATGGGTAGCTGGTCTGAGAGGACGACCAGCCACACTGGGACTGAGAACTGCCCAGACTCCTACGGGAGGCTGCAGTCGAGAATTTTGGGCAATGGACGAAAGTCTGACCCAGCAATGCCGCGTGCGGGATGAAGGTCTTCGGATTGTAAACCGCTGTCGAGGGGGACGAAAATTGACGGTACCCCTGGAGGAAGCCACGGCTAACTACGTGCCAGCAGCCGCGGTAATACGTAGGTGGCGAGCGTTGTTCGGATTTATTGGGCGTAAAGGGTCCGCAGGGGGTTGATTAAGTCTGACGTGAAATCCCTGAGCTCAACTCAGGAATGGCGTTGGAGACTGGTTGACTGGAGTATTGGAGAGGTAATTGGAATTCCAGGTGTAGCGGTGGAATGCGTAGATATCTGGAAGAACATCGAAAGCGAAGGCAGATTACTGGACAATGACTGACCCTCAGGGACGAAAGCATGGGGAGCAAACAGGATTAGATACCCTGGTAGTCCATGCCCTAAACGGTGTAAACTTGATGTGAGCGGAATTACTCCCGTTTGTGTCGAAGCTAACGCGATAAGTTTACCGCCTGGGAACTACGGCCGCAAGGCTAAAACTCAAAGGAATTGACGGGGGCCCGCACAAGCGGTGGAGCATGTGGCTTAATTCGAGGCAACGCGAAGAACCTTACCTGG
>MWCA01000048.1 GCA_002069785.1 Lentisphaerae bacterium ADurb.Bin242
GTTCCAGGCCCTTGGCGACCGTTTCACGCGCGGGATGTATTCCCGGGTGACCGACGCGCTGGATTCCTACGGGAATTGCCGCCGGGAAGTGGTCATCTGCATCGTGACCAGCATTGTCTTCGTGAATCTTGTGCTGGGACTCATGGCGTATTGCGTGGCCGTCGCCGTGACCGGGGGCTTTCCCTCGTTCGGAGCGGTCCTTGCGGCCATCACGGTGGGAAACATCGCGGGGCTTCTGCCGACAACGCCTTCCGGGGTGGGGACGCGGGATCTGTTTGTGATTCCGATCCTCCGGGCGGGAGGGATTCCCGCCGATTCGGCCATGGCGATCTCCCTGACGATCACCGCGATCATCCTGCTCTTCAATCTTTCCGGCGGACTCTTTTTCCTCCTCTCGCCGGGAAAAAAGCAATCCGGGACCGGCGAGGCTGAAAAAACTCAAGAGCCGGACACCCCGTAAAGCCGGGCCAGCTCGGCCGCCGTAAAGCAGGTCAGTTCATCCCCGGCTCGAAGTTCCGGTCCGAAGACTTCCGCCTCTTCAGGACGCATATTTTCCAGCATGAAATAGCGCCGCCTCGCCGTCTTCAGCATTTCACGTTCGCAGTCCAGGGCAATTTCATCCAACTCTTTCACGGACATTCCGGAGAAACGTTTCCTGATTTCGTTTTTTCGTTCTTCGATCACCCGTTTCCAGTCCATGCTCTTCTTTTCCGCAACGACTTTATCACGTTCGGAAGGAGGAAGCGCACGGAAGTTTCGGAGTTTTTCTTTCACATCTCTTCGAATTTCAGAACTCTGCATCACGCCTAGAATGCCATTCAGGCTTTCCGGCGACGGAGTATCACGCGGGTTGGCCCATCTTCGTTCACGGATGATTCCCTTGATAAGGCGGTAACTTTTCCCGGCTTCCCTGAAATATCTTTCAGGAGCCGGCACCCCTGCCTTCATGGGGTCCGGGGCAGCCAGCATGACAAAGACCGCCGCGGACAGCGACAGCAGAAGGAAAAAGAGCAAGAACACCGTCAAATACGTTGTTTCCGATTTTTTCATGTCGTTTCCGATCCGGTTGCCGGAAAAGTAACCCGAACGGCCGGACCCTGACCGAAAAACTTATTTTCCCGGCTGGGGAGGGGCGGGGATCAGAGGAACTTTTTTAGCGTCGGTGAACCGCAGATAGAAATACCAGTTCCGGGCATTCTGGGATGCCAGCTTGACCAGAATCCGGTTCGCTCCCTTTTTCAGGGGGACCGTGACCTGGATGCCGTCCACCCGGGCGGGCATCTTCGGGAAAGAGACGAAAACCGGCTTGCCGTTCACGAAGATGCGGGAAATCTGCTGGGTGTGTGCGAGAAGGACCGCATCGGGAATGTCTTCGGAAACCTCTACGTCGGCGACGGCCCACATCGCGGCGGCATTCTTGTTTTTCCGGTATATTTCGGAAACATTGATCCGTCCGTCCGAAATCAGCCCTTCGACAGTCTGCCAGGCAAAATCCTTCGGGACAAGCGTTGGGGAAACCTCGGTGAAGCTTTCGTTCATGCACTCCTGGTCAAGGACGGTTTTCAGTTCAAAATCTTTGGAAATCAACGAAAGGTCGAAGGGGCCGAGGACCGCCCATTTCGTAATGAAGAGCTCCTTCCGGGTCTTCTTTTTGGAGGCATCGGAGACCAGGCTGCTTACAGGAAAAGCGGTCACATTCTCTTTCATGACCTTGACTTGCGCGGCCCCTGCCATTCCTCCGGCCCCTTTTACTTTCACCTGCGTATTTTTCGGACGCCGGATCAGGTCGGAGTTGTCGACCCGGATACTGCGTCCTTCCTTCACGGCGATGAGGCAGACATTGAAAAAGTCCGCGATGGTCGTCCGGAAAAGAGTGAACACACCGGCAAGCAGCAGGAAGACCAGAAAGAAAAACAGGTATTTTTTTCTCATAACAGCCCCATTCTCAACGTAAATAAAATATTCCGCCTTTATTTTTGCTTTTTATCGATCGGAGTCGGATTGGCGAGGAAATCATAGACTCCCGTATGGAAATCGGGACCCCAGCCGACCACGCGGTCATACTCGTCAAACGCGATCGGCGTGCATTCATCCCGCGTAGTCAAACCGTCCATCCATCTCTGCCGGGTATAATAATACAGCACCTTGTCGGAGCAATAGATTTCGCCGCGGACCGGCTCCCCCATGATTTCAATCACCTGTTTCCGTGTCATCCCCTTGCGGATCCTGGCCAGGTTTTTCGTGTTCCGGTTCATCTCGAAGTAGAAACACGACGTCAGCAGCGACGCCATTCCCGCCGCAGCCAGCAAAAAAAACAATTTCCTCAAGCCGATGTTTTTCATAATATTCATACTATAACACCGGTTTCATTGCGATACAACCCCCCGGAAACGGTTTTTCCGTCAAAGCCGCACAGGACTTTCTCCCGGCGTTTCTGTCCCGGCGCGATGCGCAATCCCCGAAAAAATCGGATTTTTTTCTCCGGAACGGCTTGATTTTCCGTTTATTTGTGCTACAATACTACAAAACAGAAGATTCCGACGATGAAAACAGGAGAAAAATCCATGGGAATTACCCGGATTCAGAAGAAAACTACGGCGGAAGCGGCCATTGAAGCGATCCGAAACCACATTCTGGCGAACCGGCTTTCGGAAGGGGACGTTCTTCCCCGGGAAAACGAGTTCGCCGCCGCGCTCGGGATCAGCCGGAACATTCTCCGGGAAGCCATGCGGCATTACCGCACACTCGGAATCATCGCCACGCGGCCGAAGACGGGGGCCGTGATTCTGCGGCTGGTTCCGGAGAATCCGTATGAAGCGTATTTCCCGTTCCTTGCGGCGGAAAAGAACACGCTGGAAGAGCTCGCGCACTTCCGGGCCTGCATTGAATCGGGCGCCGCCCGGCAGATCGCGGAGACAGCGCAGAGCCGCGAGATCGAAGAGCTCCGGCGGATTGCCGAAGCCATGAAAACAGCCGCGGAAATGGAAGAACAGCTCGCCCTGGAGATTCAATTTCACACCCTTCTGCTGCGGATTCCGGGGAACAGCCTTCTCTCGGGCATGGCGCCGCTGATTGTCGGTTTTTTTGCGAAAATGCGGCGGAAGCATTCGGAACCGTCCCTGAAAAAAAGTCCCGGGGAGATCGCCGCGGAACATGAGCGGATCGTCGACGCCCTGCGGAAAAAAGACGCCGGGAAGTTATATGAATTGCTGTATGAACACAACCGGAGTTACTTTTCAGGCCTCCGGAATTCCCGCAAGGAGGAAAAGAAAAAATGAATTGCGCCCCCCGAAGAAGTGTGGTTCTCGACAAAATGCGAGCCGGGAAAAAAGCCCTCAGCTTCAAAAACAACTTTGCCTGTGCCCGCGCCAGCGAACTGGCGGCGCTGTCCGGCTTCGACTGCATCTGGATCTGCTGTGAACATGTCCCGACGGATTTCGAGGTCATGGAAAAACAGATTCTTGCATGCAAGGCGCACGATGTCGACACCATTGTCCGGGTTGCGAAAGGTTCCTACAGCGATTTCGTCCGTCCGCTGGAAGCCGACGCCGCCGGAATCATGGTTCCCCACCTGATGAGCGCGAAAGAGGCGAAAGAGATCGCGCACTGGACCCGTTTTCATCCCATCGGACGGCGTCCGGTCGATGGCGGCAACGCGGACGGACAGTATTGCCGGTTCCGTTTCCAGGACTACATCCGGTTCATGAACGAAAACCGCATGGTGATCGTCCAGATCGAAGACCCGGAACCGCTGGAGGAACTGGATGAAATCTGTCAGGTTCCCGGTATCGACATGATCTTTTTCGGGCCGGGCGACTTCAGCCACTCGATCGGATTCCCCGGCGAACTCAAGCATCCGGACGTCTGCCGCGCCCGCCAGCGGATCGTCGAGACCGCCCACAAATACGGAAAATTCGCCGGCACCACGTCCGGGATCGGGGACATGGAACCCTACTTCGCCCTGGGCTACGATTTCCTCAACTGCGGGGCGGACGTCATCGCCATGAACCTGTATTGCGACGAGGTGATCCGCGCCTTCCGCAAACTTTCCTGAAAAAGAAAAGTTCCTCTTTTACAACGGAATCACTCCGGCGAAGGCATGTTCCCCGGGAGAAAGCATCCGGGTTTTTCCGTCGAAATCGAGAACGGCCTCCGTCCCGGGGGGCACGCGGACGGCAAGCTCGACCTGTTCGCCGTCCGTCCGCCGGACCGAGACTTCGACCGGGCCGTGAAGCGTCGGCTGAACAATCGAGGCGTGTTTGAGAAACGCGATCCGCGGCCGGATGGAAAATTTCGCAAATCCCGGCTCGAGCGGCCGGATTCCGAACATCTCCCGGGAAATGATGTGGAGCGGCGCGGTCGCCCAGGAATGGTTCCAATCCCGTCCGGGGCAACCGTATCCGTTCCAGGTTTCCATGGTGATCGTGGCGCCCTGCTGGAGCATGCCGCTCCAGCTCCGGGTGCCTGTGCGGGTCGCCATGAGCTTGATTGCTTCGGCGTCGAAGCCGTTCCGGAAAAGCGCACTCAGGACAAAGGTTGCGCCGTAGACACTGCAAGCCATCTGTTTTGAGCGTAAATGCTGTGCGGTCGCGGGAATCTCGTCCCCTTCGGCAATTCCGGCAAAAAGAGCCATGGCGTCGGTCATGACCGCGGTGTGCCAGGAGCCGGGACAATCGAAGAAGAGCCCGCTGCGGTCCTTGAGGTCGAGCATGGTTTCCCGGAGCCTCGCCCGGACCGCGTCCGCACGTTCGGAATAGAACTTTTCATCCGCGGCTTTCCCCAGGATTCCGGCGATCCGGACCATGGAGCGGAGCGCGGCGACGTGGAAAGCGTTCGGAACGAAATTCGCATAGGCGATCTCGATGCTTTTCATGCGCAGCGGACTGCGGGGCAGCAATTCCGGATTGGTCGTAATGTCGCCGAAATCGTAGTCGTCGCGCTCGGCGGCGGGCCAGTCGACCATGTCGCGGAACCAGTGTGCGAAATGACTGTCGAGTCCGGTCAGCTTCATGATTTCCTTATCCGAATACTTTTCATGAGCCTTTCGGGCGTCGAGCAGGACTCCGCCGACGGCGAAGGGCAGGAGGAGTTTTTCTTTGAGCGCGGGATACCACTCTTCGAGGGTTCGGAGGTCGCCGCTGTACAGGGAATAGTCCAGGGCGAGCAGCGGCATCAGCTGAAAGTATTCGGTCGGCCAGGTCGGATGGTCCATCAGATACGCGATGGAGCGTTTCGCCATGGAGTAATCGGCGTCGCAGCAGTAGTGGCTGAGGGCGGTGAGATAGGAATCCCCCTCGTAAGGCAGACGCTCCCGCTCGCCGTCGATATAATATCCGAAAAGAGTGGTCGCCCGGATCGTATAGCGGCAGAACTCCCAGACCTCTTCGAGCATGCTGTCCGAACAGCGGAACGAAGCGGCATTCATGTCGACTTTGCCGAAAAGCGCGATCTGGATCACATCGCCGGGAAGGAGTTCCTTTTCATATCCGGTGATTTCACAGTAGCGGAAAGGCGCGATCTCGGTATCGATGGGCGACTTCAGGTATCCGCTGCTCGGGGGAAGGACCGGACGGTATGCGCGGCGTCCTTTTTCGAGCGTAAGGGTCATTTTGCGGAAGATGCAATATTGGGAAAGGGGATTGCGTTCGATGCGCTCATAAAAGGGGTCGTAAATCTCTCCGACGGCAACTTCGACGGTCTCGCCGCCGTTTTCGGATTCGAGCGTGACTTCGATGGCGGAAAACGCGTCCTTGCCGAAGTCGACGAAATACCCTCCGCTGATTTTGCGGAAAACAACCGGTTTGATCCGTTCCATTCCATAGTGTGAACCTGTTTTTGCATCCATGATTCCGCCTTTGACCTGATTGAAATTGATCCTTCACTTCCGAGGCGGATAATATAGGAGAATAACCGTGAAAATTCAAACCGTTTCCGTTGTTCCCACCCAAAAAAATGAACACGGGCACCCGGCGGTTTTTCACGGGTGCCCGTGTGGAAACAGTCCAGGTGCGGATTATTTGTACAGCGGCCCGAAGCTGGCGCAGGCGCGATAGTCCGACCCTTCGAGGTCCATTCCGAACGCGGCCCAGGCCGCCGGACGGAAGATCTTCCCGGCCGGGACGTTGTGCATGCACACGGGGATGCGGAGGATCGCCGCCAGGGCAATGAGGTCGGCGCCGATGTGTCCGTAGTTGAACGCGCCGTGGTTCGCACCCCAGTTGGCCATCACGGAATAGACGTCGCGGAAAGCGCCGGTCCCGGTCAGATTGGGAACAAAATACGTAGTCGGCCAGCCGGCGTCGGTCCGGCCGTCCACGATGCGGTGCGCTCTGGCCGGGAGTTCATACGTGTAACCTTCGGCGATCTGGAGGACCGGCCCAAGCCCGGCCACGCGGTTGACGCGGCTCAGCGTGACGGGCATATCCCCCTTGGAGTAGAAGTGGGAGGAGAAGCCGCCGCCGCGGAAGTAGCCGAGGTTGGCGGGGACCCATTCCGTGGCGTCCAGACAGGCCTGGGCTTCGGCGGGGGTGATCTCCCAGAAGGGTTTCATGACGGGTTTGCCTTTGCTCTTCTGGCAGCCGGTGGCGTCCAGGGTGGTCGCGCCGGAGTTGATCAGGTGGATCAGCCCGGGGACGTCCAGCTTGGTGCCGGTGGCCTTCTTCATGGCTTCCGGGCTCCAGAAAGTGCGCACGTCAGAGAATCCGGAGGCGGTATTGGTCAGCAGGTGTCCGAACAGCATTGCGACGCCGTTGAGGCCGTCGTTTTCGGTGGCAAAGACGTACGGCTTGCGGATTCCGTTCCAGTCGAAGGAAGAGCAGAGGAGCGATTCCATGAAGTCGCCGTTGGGCATATGGTCGGTCCACTGACGCTGTCCCTGGAAGCCCGCCATGATGGCGTTATGTCCCATGCCTTCCTCGATGTATCCCAGCTTCTTGAGGCGTTCGCTGCCGACCATCAGGTCGCGTCCGATCATCGTCATTTTGACGGAATATTCGAAGGTTTCCTGAAGCCTCTTCGGGGAAAGTCCCTTCCTGCCGTTGTAGATGTCCTTGCCGATCTTGCAGTTTTTTCCGGCCCACGCGATGGCTTTTTTATATTCTTCCGGATCGAAGATGTTTTCATTGACGCGGCGGATGATCTCGCACATATCCACCGACTCGCAGCGGAGACCGAGATATTTTTCATAGAAATCGGGATCGAGGATCGAACCGGCGATGCCCATGGAGATGGAACCGATCGAGAGATAGGATTTTCCGCGCATCGAGGCGACGGCAATCCCTGCCCGGGCGAAACGCAGAAGCTTTTCCGCCACATCGTCCGGAATCTTCTTTTCGTCGGCGTTCTGAACGTCGCGGCCGTAAATGCCGAACGCGGGAAGCCCTTTCTGGGCGTGCGCGGCGAGCACGGCGGCCAGGTAGACCGCTCCGGGACGCTCCGTGCCGTTGAAACCCCAGACCGCTTTCGGAGTGTGCGGATCCATGTCCATGGTTTCGGAGCCGTAACACCAGCAGGGAGTCACCGTAAGGGAGACTCCGACGTTTTCAAGACGGAACTTGTCCGCGCACGCGGCGGCCTCGGCCACCCCTCCGATGGTGGTGTCGGCAATCACGCACTGAACCGGCATGCCGTCGGAATAACGGAGATTCTTCGAGATCAGCTCGGCGGCGGCCTTCGCCATGCCCATCGTCTGGTTTTCCAGGGATTCACGAATGCCGTTGCGGCGTCCATCAATTGTGGGGCGGATTCCAACTTTCGGATACATTTGCACACCTCCTGAATCAAATGTTTGAATAACGGACTGGATTACAATGGAAAAAATAACCGGATTATGAAGATTTACAATCTTTTTTCTTATGAATAATGCTGAATTTTATATGAAGAAAATACAGTGAATTCTTAAAAAAAGAAGCTGCGCAAACAAGGCTTTTACACTTCCGGCCGGGCGCTCCGAAACAAGGCGGCGGGACATTTCATTCGCCCCTTCCCCGTTCCGCCGGAAAGACGGGTCACTTCAGAAGTCTGGAGAGATATTGTCCGGTGAAGGATTCCCGGGTGGCGGCCACCTCTTCGGGGGTTCCCTCGGCAACGATCCGGCCTCCGGCGTCGCCGCCGTCCGGCCCGAGATCGATGACATGGTCCGCCACCTTGATGACATCGAGGTTGTGTTCGATGACCAGAACGGTGTTTCCCTTGTCGCGCAGACGGGCGAGCACCTCGAGGAGCTGGCGGATGTCGGCGAGATGAAGGCCGGTGGTCGGCTCGTCCAGAATGTAAAGGGTGTGGCCCCGGGGGATGCGCGCCAGTTCAGTGGCCAGTTTAACCCGCTGGGCCTCGCCGCCGGAAAGGGTGGTGGCGGGCTGTCCGAGCTCGATGTAACCCAGCCCGACCTCCTGGAGCGTCTTGAGCTTGCGGTGGAGGGCCGGAACCGCCTCGAAGAAGTCGACCGCCTCGTCCACGGTCATTTCCAGAACTTCGGCAATGTTCTTGTGCTTGTAGTAGACGGAAAGGGTCTCCTTATTGAAGCGTTTTCCCTGGCACGCGGAACAGGTCACATACACGTCCGGAAGGAACTGCATTTCGATTTTCTTGATGCCGTCGCCCTGGCACTCCTCGCAGCGTCCGCCCTTCATGTTGAAGCTGAAACGTCCGGGACCGAACCCGCGGACCTTGGAGTCCGGCAGGGCGGCGAAAAGATTCCGGACCGCACCGAAAAGCTCGGTATAGGTGGCCGGATTGGAACGGGGCGTGCGGCCGATGGGGCTCTGGTCGATCACGATCGCTTTGCCGATATGCTCCAGTCCTTTGATCTGCCGGTATTTGCCGGGCTCGGACTCGTCGGCAAGCCCGAAATAGCGGGCGAGCGCGGCGCGGAGGATTCCGTTGACCAGGCTGCTCTTGCCGGAACCGGAGACGCCGGTCACGCAGCAGAAGGTGCCGAGGGGAATTTTCACGTCGACATTTTTCAGGTTGTGGTGTTCCGCCCCGAGGATTTCGAGAAAATCGCCATTCCCCGGCTTCCGTTTTTTCGGAACTTCGACCCGGAGTTCGCCGGACATGTATTTTCCCGTCAGAGACCCCTTGGACTTCATGATTTCCGCGGGAGCGCCCGCGGCCACGAGGTAGCCGCCGTGAACGCCCGCCGCCGGACCGAGGTCGAGCACATAGTCCGCGGCGAAAATGGTATCCATGTCATGTTCCACGACGATCACGGTATTGCCGATGTCGCGCAGTTTTTTGAGGGTGTCCAGCAGACGGTCGTTGTCGCGCTGGTGAAGTCCGATGCTGGGTTCGTCGAGAATATAGAGGACGCCGACCAGACCGCAGCCGAGCTGGGTCGCCAGGCGGATCCGCTGGGCCTCGCCGCCGGAAAGGGTCCCGCTCTCGCGGGCCAGCGTCAGATAAGAGAGTCCGACATCCGAAAGGAAGCGCAGCCGGGACGCGATTTCACGCAGAATTTCCTTGGCGATCTGCGCTTTTTCCTTCTCCAGCCGGAGGTTGGATACGAAGTCGTACGCTTTTTCGACGGAAAGCTGGTTGAAATCATGGATGGAAAGCCTGCCGACCGTGACCGCCAGGCTTTCCGGCTTCAGCCGTTTTCCCCGGCATTCCGGACACGGTTTCCGGGTCATGTATGCTTTCAGGCGCTCCCGGACGGCTTCGCTTTCGGAGTCCGACTGACGGCGCTGGAGGTTCGCCAGAATCCCCTCGAACGGTCCGACGGACTTGTAGGTCTTCCGTCCGACGCGGAAACTGAAATCGATGTTTTCGTCGCCGCTTCCGAACAGGAGCGTACGGCGGACTTTCTCCGGAATTTCGCGGAAGGAAATGGTCAGCATGTCCGGCATCCCGTAGTGTTCGGCGATGCACCGCAGGAGGTGATTGTAGTAGATGATGAGACGCCGGGGACCGCGCCGCCAGCCGGGAATCGCCCCGTTGCGGATGGAAAGCGAATCGTCCGGAATCACGGCGTCGGGGTCCATGACCAGCAGGGAGCCGAGGCCGTTGCAGACGGGACAGGCGCCGTAGGGACTGTTGAAGGAAAAGTTGCGCGGTTCCGGTTTCGCAAAACTGATCTCGCAGTCCGGACAGGAGAGGTGTTCGCTGATCCGTTCCTCGGTCCACTTCTTCTCCGGAGAAGGGGCGTCCCTGTTCTCCAGCAGGACGATCATATTGCCGGAGCCGAGACGGAGCGCCGATTCCACGGAATCGTTCAGGCGGGAGGGGTCGAGCTTGCCGGTAATCAGGCGGTCCACGACCGCTTCGATGCTGTGGCGGAGGGTTTTGGCAAGGGGTTTCAGTTCGGTATCGAGAGGCACGATCACCTCGTCGATCCGCGCCCGCACGAAGCCGTCGCGCCGGATCTTTTCGATGACGTCGCGGTGCTCCCCCTTCTTCCCGGAAATGTAGGGCGCCAGAATCATCATTTGCAAACCGGCCGGAAACTTCTGGAGTTTTTCGCAGATGGCCTGGGCGGACTGGGCGGCGAGAACGCGTCCGCACTTCGGACAATGCGGGATGCCCGTATGGGCGTACAGAAGACGGAGATAGTCGTAGATCTCCGTCACGGTCGCCACCGTGGAGCGCGGATTCGAGCCGGAGGAGCGCTGTTCGATGGCGATCGCGGGTGAAAGTCCTTCGATGTGAGCCACTTTCGGCTTCTGCATCCGGTCCAGGAACTGGCGCGCATACGCGGAGAGGCTCTCCACATAGCGGCGCTGGCCCTCCGCATACAGGGTGTCGAAAGCCAGGGAAGATTTACCGGAGCCGCTCAGTCCGGTAATGACCGTCAGTGAATTCCGCGGAATCCGCACATCAATGTTTTTGAGATTGTGCTCTTCCGCTCCTTTGATGAAAATATCGTTCAGCATTGCCGTAACCTTGTTCTGAAAAAAAATAAACCGCCCGGGGGCCTTTCGGAAAAATTTCTGCCGGAGAGCGGAAACGAGTTCAACCTCCCCGTATGGAAGAGAGGATTTCGGGTACGTTCTTTTCCATGAATTCGAGGGAATGACGCAACGCTTCCTCCGCGGTGTCCGCGGCCAGCGCCTTTTCGGCGATCCGTTCGGCGTCATGCATGGAGATCTTGCGGATCAGCCGGCGGATGTGCCCGATGGAAAGCGGAGACATGCTCAATTCCCGGACGCCGAGTCCGATCAGAATCGGGATGTACCGCGGATCGCCCGCCATTTCTCCGCAGACGGCCGTCCAGATGGAGTTGTCGGATGCCGCCTGCGTGGTTCTCGCGATCAGTTCCAGCACCGCCGGATGGGTCGGCTGATACAGCCCCGCAACCCGCTCGTTGTTGCGGTCGACCGCCAGTGTGTACTGGACCAAATCGTTGGTCCCGATGCTGAAGAAGTCCGCCTTCCGCGCCAGTTTGTCGGCAATCAGCGCCGCGGACGGGATCTCGATCATGATGCCGATTTTCATTTTCCCGTTGAATTTCAGGTTGGAGTTCTTCAGGTCCGACTTGACTTCTTCCAGCAGCTCGAGGGCCCGGTTCAGTTCGTCCATACAGGAAATCATCGGGAACATCATCTGGACGTTGCCGAAGGAACCGGCCCGCAGAATGGCGCTCATCTGGGTTTTCAGGATGGACGGGTTGTCCAGGCACAGGCGGATGGCCCGGAGCCCCAGGAAAGGATTCTGCTCGTGATACGCGCCCAGCGCCCTGGACAGCTTGTCGCCTCCCAGGTCCAGCGTGCGAATGACGACCGGCTGCCCGTCCGCCGCCTCCGCCACTTTCCTGTAGACCTCGAACTGCTCCTCCTCGTCGGGAAGGGTATCGGTGTTCATGAAGAGATATTCCGTGCGGAAGAGGCCGACGCCGGCGGCGCCGTATTTCTTGACATCGGCAATGTTGTCGGCGCTTTCCATGTTAGCCGCCAGCTGGATGCGGTATCCGTCGGTGGTTTCGGACTGGAGCTGGGTTTCCCGCAGGAGTTCGGAATAAAGCTTCGCCTTGCTTTTTTCCTTCTGCTGATACAGTTCGATCGTGTCTTTCGTGGGATTCAGGATGGCGATGCCGAGAAAGCCGTCGACGATCATGGAATCGCCGTCCTCGAGGCATTCTACGAAACGGTTCATTCCGACGATGGCGGGAATTTTCATGGAACGCGCCAGAATCGCGCTGTGGGACGTCTTGCTTCCGGATTCAATGGCGAACGCCAGGACGTTGGCGCGGTCCAGGAGAGCCGTGTCCGAAGGGGTCATGTCCTTGGCGGCAATGATGCACGGGCCGGGCAGATGGTCCAGCTGGAATTTGCCCTTGCCCTGTAAATGGGAAATGATCCGGGCGGCGACGTCCTTGACGTCCGCGGCGCGTTCCCGGAGATAAGGGTCGGCGACCGCGGAAATGGCGGCGATGTATTTCTGCATGGTCTGGGAAAACGCGGTTTCCGCCGGAATCTGTTTTTTGGTGATCAGCATGCAGACTTCGTTCATCAGCATGCGGTCGTCCACGATCAGGAAATGGGCGTCGAAAATATTGGCTTCATGATGTTCCAGCGAGGTCTGGATGCGATTGCGCAGCTCCTTGATCTCCACGCGGGTCTCTTCGATGGCGGATTTGAAGCGCTGAACTTCCTCCTCCACCTGTTCGGGAGGAATATTTTTGTATTCCTTTGAATCCAGAAGAGCCGACGAGACGTCATGCACGAGCATGACGGTTCCACAGGCAATACCGGGGGAAGCGGGAATTCCATGGAACATGATCTCCCGCTTGTTTTTTTTATCGCGCTTCGGCTCTTTCGGCAAGTTATTCTTCATCAAAACCTTTCGCAATCATTTCGCCGAGGAATTGCAAAGCCTCCTCCGCATCGGTTCCTTCGGCAACGATCGTCAGTTTTGTCCCCCGGGCGGCGGCGAGCATCAGCAGGGACATCAGGCTTTTGCCGTCCGCGTGATCACCGGTCGCTTCGTTTCTCACTGTAATTTTCGAATCAAATACACACGCCTGCTGAACGAATAAAGAAGCCGGCCGTGCGTGAAAACCCCGCTCGTTGATGATCTCAAAGATTCCCGAAGTTGTTTTTGACATACCGCATTACCACATTTTTCCGAAAAAACACGCCTCCATAACAGAATTTCCCTTGTTTTCCGCCATGAGGTGCTTTACATTATACCTGTTTCGGCATTAATTCAATATGGAGTTACCCGAATGAACCTAAGAAAATATTGTTTTTTTTACAAAATTTTCCTGATTCTTCTGGGGACGGCATGCGTTTTTGCCGCGCATCTTATTGCGGAAGAACCGCTTAGATGCAATACTTGTAAAAAACTCATTCCGTCGGACCGGGAATACATCGTTTCCCAGAACAAGTGCTACTGTTCCCGGGAGTGTTTCGTCCAGTCCCTGCCGGTATGCACCATCTGCGGAAAACGCTCCTTCACGGGCGGCATCTACGCCTTGGATCACTCCTTCTTCGCCTGCCCGGAATGCATGAAGAAACCCCGCTGTTTCGCCTGCCAGATCCCCGCCGACGGACAGAAGCTTCCGGACGGACGCGTGCTCTGTCCGGGCTGCACCAGAACCGCCGTGGTCGATCCGGTGCGCGCCCAGAGCATTTTCAATGAAGTCCGGGATGAAATGCGCTTCTCCCTCGGCATCGGAACCAATCACCCGATCTTCTTTTCCCTTGCAACCCCCGAGATGCTCCACAAACTGTCCGGAACCCGTTCCAATTTCATCAACGAACAGGGGCTCTTCAAATACGAGGCCGAGGTGGAACGGGTTTCAACCCGTGACTTCCTCGGACGCAAAACCGGGGAAACTCTTTACAAAAAGGGAGAAACCTCCCGGATTTATGTGCTGGATTATTTGCCGAAGCTCCACATGCAGTACGTGATTGCGCATGAACTCGCCCATGACTGGATGACCGCCCATTATCCCGGAATCCGCGATCCCGCCGTGAAGGAGGGATTCGCTGAATACATCGCATGGCGTTACAACAACTTCCATAAACGCTCCAGCCTCAACCGCAGAATCGAAACCAATCCCGATCCCGTTTACGGCGAAGGGTTCCGGCGAATCCGGAGAATTGCCGAACGGGACGGCTTCGAGGGACTCAAGCGATATCTGGAATTCAAAAGCAAACAAAATCAGAAGTAAAGATCATGCCTGAAAGTCCATTCACAACCCTGACCGTGGGGGCGTTGGAAGTCAACTGTTACCTGGTTCCCGGACCCGTCAGCGGAAATCTCTATATCATCGACCCCGGAGACGATGCGGCCGATATTGTCGGAGCGGCTTCCCGTTACACCGCCAAAGAAGCGATCGTCCTGCTGACGCATGCCCACATCGACCACATCGGCGCAATCGGGGAAGTCTGCAAAAAACTGGGGATTGCAAAAGTTTTTGTCCACCCGGACGACCTCGTCCTGTATTCCAGTCCGGAAAACCACCTCCTCCCGTATATTCCGCCCGCCCGGGACCTGCCGCCTCCCTCCCCCGGCTGGCCCGTCCAGGAGGATTTCAAAGTGATCGAAACCCCCGGACACACACCCGGCTGCGTCTGCTTCCATTTCCCGGAATACAACGCCCTGTTTACCGGCGACACCCTGTTTCGCGGCTCGGTCGGGCGGGCCGATCTCCCCGGCGGAGACATGAACCGTCTCATGGATTCCATTCATGAAAAGCTGATGCGGCTGGACGATTCCATCCGGATCTATCCGGGGCATGGATATTCCAGCACCATCGGGGCGGAAAAACGTTCCAATCCGTTTATGTGAGTTTCCGGCCTGAGATATATCATACTCCCGAAAGCGGATTTTGCCAGACAGCAAATTGAAAAAAGATGCTCCGTACTTAGATATTCGACGCCAGATTATATTTCCGGAAATCACTGGGCGAACGTCCGAAATACTTGCGAAAAGCCGTGCAAAAATATGCGGTCCGGGTGAATCCGCATAATGTTGCTGTTTCAGAAACCGGAGTGTTCCACCGGGCCAATATTCCGGCCGCGCGTATCAGACGGTAACGCTGGAGATAACACCCCGGAGTCACTCCCATTGCCTGATAAAAACAATCCCGGAAACGCACCTCTCCAAGCCCGACGCTTTGCGCCATATCACGGACTCCGATGGGTTGATTGAAATTATCTTTGAGGAACGCCAGAGCTGTGTGAATCCGCAAATCGCCGGAATGTGCCCCCTGCAATTTAAAATTACCTTTTTCCGCTTCGTCCATGACAAACGCAAGGAGCCAGTTCATCACTAATTTTGCGGCCGCCTCACGTGAATGATTGCGCAAAGCGGTTGCGCGCCGCAACATCACAAAAGAGCTGTCCGCATGATGCAGGGTCATATACGGCCTGGCAAAATTGCAGAAATCATTGATTTGCGTCACATTTTCAGACAATGCGTGAATGATGAAGTGTGAACATCGATCGCATTTTTGCGCCAACCCGAAAGAATGAGGCTGATATTCGGGCGCCATCATCAATTCGCCGCGCCGCAGGATTTTCTCTTCTCCATTCACGGAGCAACTGATTTCTCCGGATTCCGCCAGAAGAAAAAAATTGTCATTGATTTTACGTTCCGGCACCTGCCACGGGCGGAAACAATGCCAGTAAGAAACACCGAGAATGATCGGATGAAAATTACGGACAATGTGTAAAAGAAGGCTGGTTTTTTCCGGGTCGTAAACTCCCGAAAGCAATTGTCTTCGTTCGTCACCGAATTGATTCATTGTCGAAAATTGAAATTAAGTGTTCTTTTTTACTATTGTATTTTCATCATAATATACATATATTTATTGACAAGTCAAAGGAAAAATTGACTGATGAATACAGAAACTCTTAAAACAAAGGGGAAAAAAGTGGAACGGTTGTATAATGGAATTGTTCTGCCGGATCAGTGGCCGCCGGGAAATGAAAAATACAATTGTTTTCAACCGATGCGTGTCCCATATTTGGAGGAAGTCCCGGAGGTGATCTTCATAGATTGCGGACGTCAGCTTTTTGTGGATGATTTTCTGATCGGACACAATACCATGGTCCGCAAATTTCACAGTGCGGTAAAATATCCCGGCAATCCCGTATTCTTTCCACAGACAAAATATGAAAACACCGCCGAATTTGCGCCGTGCGCCATCCCCAAATGCGGAGGAATCTGTTACGATGACAAAGACAAATTATTCAAAATGTGGTATATCGCAAGTTATGTCAAACATTTTGCTTACGCGTTCAGTCATGACGGCATGCATTGGGAACGTCCCGAGCTTGACATTGTGCCCGGAACAAATCTGATTTTACAGGGAATTTCTCCCGATTCCGGGACCGTCTGGCTGGACCATGACGCGGCGTCGGAGGACGAACGGTTCAAACTGATGATCCGCGAGGTGAACGGTGTGGCTCCGGATGCGAGAGGACAAATGCGTGTTTCCGCGGACGGAATCCATTGGTCCGAACCGCGTTTGTCCGGAAAAATGGATGACCGCAGCACCATGTTTTACAATCCGTTCCGCCGGAAATGGGTGCAGAGTATCCGTCGATGGATATTCCCGCGCAACCGTTGCCGTTCATATTGGGAAAATTCTGATTTTTATCGATCGGGCGAATGGGACGTGGCGGAATTGCCGTTCTGGACGGGTGCGGATTGTTACGATCACGGGGTCTCCATGCCGCCGGAATTATACAATCTTGACGCCGCTCCTTATGAAAGCATCATCCTTGGGTTCTTCCAGATATTGAAGGGGCCTCCCAACTTCTACGGGGAACAGGACGGCAGACCCAAATTGACCGAATTGTATACCGCCTACAGCCGCGACGGTTTTCACTGGGCAAGACCGGATCGCGATGCGCTGATTCCGGCATGCCGCGAGGAAGGTTCATGGGAATACGGATATGTGGAGTCCACGCCCGGACTGCTGTGCGTTGTGGGGGATGAACTTTGGATTTATTATTCAGCGTATGCCGGAGACGCCAAACGCGCATCTCATAAAGACTGGACTTGCAGCGGCATGTATTCCAACGGCGCGGTGGGGCTGGCAAAATTGCGCCGGGACGGATTTGTTTCACTTCACGCCGGATTTGACCAGGCGAATGTGACAACGCGCAAACTGCAATTTTCCGGCGGACGCCTGTTTGTCAACGCCAACACAGCCGGCAGTATATTATTGGCCGAATGTTTACAGGAGGACGGAAGCGTGTTCCCCGAATTCTCAAAGGATGAATGTATTGGACATCACGGCAATTCAACCTGTGCGGAAATTTCATGGCGTAACACGTCATTGAAAAAGTTGGCGGGCAAGCCCGTAAAATTCCGTTTTTCCATGGAACGCGGCGACTTGTATTCGTTCTGGGTGACGGATTGTGAACATGGCGCATCCGGCGGTTATCTTGCCGCCGGCGGCCCTGGATACAGCAAAGGGCGCGATTGCAAATGAGGTGAATCTTCTTTACTTTTCCCGACGGAAGACTTTGCGGAAAAGATACGGATCACGGACCGGGTCAGTTCTTCTGTTTTTGGGCCGGTCCCGTCCGTTTTTCTGAACGCTGATTTCAGGATGCCTCGCGTTCGGTGGAAAGAAACCGGATGCACCGCTTCCATCCATATCCCAGCAGCGCGAAAAGCAGAGGAAACGCAGTAGCGAAAACCAGTGCGAAGATACTGAAAAAGAGTCTTTCCGTGAAGGTTTCGACGGATATGCACTGGAGCAAAACCAGCAGAACCCCGATCGCCAGCATGTGATACAGAAAAATCAGCAGGGAATGCTTTCCGCAAAATTGTACCGGCAGAATCAGGACGTCGAATAACGTGGAAACCGGACGCGTATACTTCCAGAGACGGGTAAAATCAATCAGTTTGAACAGCAGCAGAGTTCCCCAGAAAATCATGAACGTATACAGAAAAATATACAGCCCCGGAGGATTCACCGCCAACCCCAGTCCATAGGACTTGTAAAAGTCGGCCCTCCAGAAAAGATTGGCCAGAATATACAGCGGAATGAACGCGCCCGCAAGAAGAAGGACCGCCGGCAGGCTTTCCAGCACAACCCGGAACCGGCAGAAAAGAAACCCCAACGCGAAAAAGATCAGGAAAAAGCCGCCGAAAAGATGCTTGCCGCCTCCGTGCAAAGGAAGCATTTCCGTATAGAAATTGCTCCAGGCCCCGATGGCGACCACCGCTGCGAATGCGGCGGGAATGACAATCCAGTCGGCCTTGTGACGCACGCAGAAAGCCCAATACAGCAGCGGCGAAATCAGCATCAGCTGCAGAAAAAAGGCTATAAAATAAAAGGGCGGCGACACGGTAAAATAAAACAAACTGCGTAGGTATGCCTGAAAATCAAAACGCCCTCCCAGCTGACAAAACAGATAAACCGCCGTGGCGACCGCATAAGGAACAACGATATGCGGCATCCGGCGGAAAGCTCCCTTGATTCCGGCGTCCTGATGCCGGTCGTAGGAGAGCGCCGCGGTAATGCCCGCAAGGAAAACAAACATGGAAACACTGAAAAAAGTAAGCGGCTGAATGGACGAAGCCACAATCCGGTTCTCCAGACTGTAGCAGAGATGGTCGATCACTACCGCGATCATGGATACGCCTTTCAGGAAGTCGAGCCACACGATTCTTCCGGAAAGCTCTTCCGCACTCGGGAAAACAATGTTTTTCCAGGTTATTGTTCCGGGATTCGACAGTGCCATGATCAACAGGTCCTTTTACTTTTTTTCGGAGGCGGATTTTGCCGAAAAGACACGGATCACCGTCCGGGCCAGCTCGGTCTTCTTTCCGGTGCCCAGATCGATCACCTCTCCGGCGGCGGAATAGAGTTTAAGACGGTTGGTATCGGAGGCAAAACCGCTGTCCGGCACACCGACCTGATTGGCTGCGATCCAGTCGAAATTTTTCATTCTGAGTTTTTTCAGCGCATTCTGCTCGATGTCCTCCGTTTCTGCGGCGAATCCGGCCAGGATCTGATCGGGCCGCTTCATTTTTCCGAGGGAAAGCGCAATGTCCTCCGTCCGTTCGAGTTCAATGGACAGGTCGCCTTCCTGCTTTTTGAGCTTGGACGCGGAATAGTTCTTCGGACAGTAATCCGCCACCGCCGCGCAGAGAATGGTCACCTCGGCGTCGGGAAAAGCCTGTTTCATAGCCTCGGCCATTTCCGCCGCAGTCTCGACTTGGACAAAAGCCGCCAGTCCCCGCGGAGGCACAAGAGCAACCGGACCCGAAACCAGAGTGACTTCGTGTCCGGCCTCGACCGCGGCCGCGGCAAGGGCATATCCCATTTTTCCGGTGGACCGGTTGGTCAGAAACCGCACAGGGTCGATACTTTCCCGGGTCGGCCCGGCATTGATCAGAAGCTTCATAAAAGAGTATCTCCGAGGCCGATGGCCCGCTGTTCACGGCGGATTCTCCGGCACTCCGGACACATGAACACGTCCAGGCCGAGAACCTGCGCCGTCTTGTCGGATTTCCGGATGGTGATGACGTCTCCCTCCCGCAGAGGGGTGATGTCGGGCGAATTGTCGAAGACCAGCTCGGAAGGCCCGCGCAGAATCCGGACCTTGATGACCGAATCTTCCTGAAGCACCAGGTGGTTGAGCAGTTCGGTGCTGTTGCTGAAGGCAATCCCGATCCCGACGCGGAAGCTGCCGTGCGTGATGCTGCGGTAGTAGGCCGTGCTGCCGTGGACCGTGGCTACGCCGACGCCGTCGCCGACCACTTCCCGCGCATAAATATCGTCGTCGATCTTGACCTGATAGCGGAGCGCGCTCACGTTGTTGGTGTTGTGAATGAAAATGTCATTGATCGCATAGTGCTGAACAACGCCAACGGTCCCGACCAGCTTCATCAGGGAAGTCTCTTTGAGTTTCCCTCCGAGAAGGGCGTCGATCTGCCATTCCAGCGAATGCTTCGGACAATACGGCGCCGTTTCCCGGTCGCGGACCGGCATCTTGAGCCGGCCCGGATGGACCAGCTCGGAGCCGAGCATGGCGCCGTCCCCGCCGTAGCTGATCAGGAGGTCGAAATCGTTGCTTTCATGCCGGACCAGGGCCACTCCCTTTTCCCGAAGTATTTTCTCGACGGCATCGGATTTTTTTCCGTACAGGGCAATTTTCATGATAAGCGACTCCCATATTGATATTTGCCGATAATCGAATAAAGAACCGCGGCGGCGCAATTTCCGACGTTGACCGAAGTCTTGGACCCGGCCATGGGAAGCGAAACGATCGCATCGCATTCGTCAAGGACCTCCGGTGCGACGCCGAGCGCCTCGTTGCCCAGAACCAGCGCCAGCGGGAAACGGAACTCGTGATCCCAGACCCATCCGGCCCGCGGATCCACTTCCACCGCCACGACCGAACAGCCTTCCGTCCGGAGCGCCCGGACCGCGTCGACGGTATGCTTGAACATGCGGCATTTGACCATCTCCTCCGCGCCCATCGCGGTCTTCGCCAGCTTGGGGTGCGGCGGCGCGGGCGTATACCCGCAACAGACGATCTCCCGCACGCCGACCGCGTCGGCCAGGCGGAAAATATTGCCTGTATTGAACGCGCTCCTCAGACGGTCCAGCACCAGTGTGATCTCAGGATGAAACGCGGGTCCGCTCATGACGCCCCCTTTATCGGGAACCCGGCCGGGAAGAGGAACCGCCGGAACGCCGCGGATACGGCCGGTTTCCTCTGCGGCCGGAGGAAGACCCGCTCCGGGGCGCCCGTTTGCGCACCGGATTGACCTTTTCCGGCAGAACCAGCATTTCGTCTTCCGGCAGAACGGTCTTGATCTTGATATGGGCGTATTCCTCGATCTGCGGCATCACATAGGCGCCGTATTCACAAACAAAACTGATGGATTTTCCGGTGACGCCGGCGCGTCCGGTCCGCCCGATGCGGTGAACGTAGTCCTCGGCATGGTCCGGAAGATCGTAATTGATGACGTGGGAGATTCCGGCGATGTGGATTCCCCGCGCGGCCACGTCGGTGGCGACCACCACCTTGATCTCGCCACTCTTGAAACGCTCCAGGATATTGAGTCTTTTGGCCTGCGGAATATCCCCGGAAAGCAGTTCCGCCTGGACTCCGTATTCGTAAAGACGTTCCACCAGTTCGGCGTTGCGCTCTTTCCAGTTCCCGAAAATGATCATCCGCTCGAAGGGTTCGTTGCGGAGAAGCCACAGAAGGAACGCCAGTTTCTGGTGGCGCATCACCGCATAGAAACGCTGGTCGATGAGCTCGGTCACCACGTGTTCCTTTTCCGCTTCGAAGGAAGCCGGATTCACCAGCCAGCGGTCGACCAGGCGCAGGACTTCCGGTTCAAGCGTGGCGCTGAAAAGCATGGTCTGGCGCTTGCCCGCGGGCGGAAGCTTGGCGACGATCCGGCGGACGTCCGGGATGAATCCCATGTCCAGCATCCGGTCCGCCTCGTCGATCACCAGGATCTCCACGGCGGAAAGGTCGAGATGCCCGCTGCGGGAATAGTCGATAATGCGGCCGGGCGTGCCGACAAGAATATCGATGGGTTCGGCAAGCGAGTTGCGCTGTCCCTGATGATCCATTCCGCCGAAAATGACCAGATTGTTCAACCCGGTAAACTTGCCGAGGACAAGCGCATCATTGTAAATCTGGATGGCCAGTTCGCGCGTGGGGGAAAGGACCAGCATCCGGCAGGAGCCGTTTTTCCGCTGCGCCGGATCGAGCGGATGAAGGAGAAGGCGTGTCATGGAAGATGCCAGGAACGCGGCGGTCTTGCCGGTTCCCGTCTGGGCTTTGCCCGTCAGATCCCGCCCTTCCAGAGCGACGGGCAGGCACTGTTCCTGAATCGGGGTGCAGTAATGAAAGGAGAGCGCCTGAATGCCGGCCAGGACTTCCCTGGCAATCGGCAGATCGGTGAACCGGGTTTTCCCTTCTTCTTTCGGCGGAGGCACGATTTCCGGCATGGGAGGCAGGGCCGTCCGGACTTTTTTCGGACGGACGTCCGGGCGTTTCGCCGCCGGCGGGCGTTCCCCCTTCACGGACCGGGGCTCCGGTCTCCGGCCGCGGGAAGACGGCGCTTCTTCGGTTTTCGGATTGCGGGAAATCTGTCTTGCGGACCGCTTGGATACAGCCGCAACGGTTTTGCGTTTCGGCTCGCTTTCGGAAGAGGAGACGGGCGCGGATGAACCGAAAATGGATTTTTTCAGCAGGCGGAGCCTGGCCCGGAGGCGGAGGCGGAATACGCGGTTCTGATTTTTCTGAGTTTGTTTCAGCACAGCAGTTACAACGGTTTTCTTGGGTTGATTTTAGTTGAATTTTGAAATTACACGGAACTTTAAAATACATCCTCGCGGACAAGATTACAAGTCCCGGCGGAATTTATGCCCGATAAAACAGGATTTCCCCGGGGCGCCCTTGAAAAAAAACGGTGTAAAAAAGAGTATGGTGCCGGTCATTTGACCCGCACCCGCCGCGGACTTATCCGGACGATTTGCGGGATTGCATGGTCAGGGTGTTGCGTTCCCAGAATACGCCGTCGTGATATCCCTGAATCGACGGATTGGTTTCCGCCAGCGCAAGGCGCTTGAGCGCCCAGCAGACATATTCTTTGTTCAATTCGACTCCGCAGAAGCGGCGTCCGAGCTTTTTCGCGGCGACGCAGCTGGTCCCGGAACCGGCAAACGGATCGAAGACCATTCCGCCCTCCGGACAGCTTGCCAAGATCAGTTTCGCCATGAGCTTTTCCGGTTTCTGCGTGGGGTGATCGGTATTTTCCGGCATGGACCAGTAGGGAATGGAAATATCGTCCCAGAAATTGGATGGATGCGTGAGACGGAAAGCTCCGTCGGAGGTCTGCTCCCAGTCTTTCGGACGCCCGTCTTTCTTATAAGGAGCAATTACGCGGCGTCTCATCTTGACGGCGCCCACGTTGAAATAATAGGACTTTCCGACCGTACCGAACCAGATGTCTTCCAACCCGTTCTTCCAGTTGGACTTCGCTCCCCGCCCCTTTTCCCTCTGCCAAGTGATGCGGCTGCGGACCGTCAGATGCTTTTTCATGATCCCGTAGAGCGCCGCGGAAGACTGCCAGTCGCCGCACAAATACACGGAAGCGTCCGGTTTGAGAAGACGCATCAGGCGCGGGAACCAGCTTTCCAGATAGTCCGCATAGGCGGAATCGCTTTTCCGGGCAAACTGGAAACCGTTGAAATTCTTGTCCAGATTGTAAGGCGGATCGAGGATCATGAGGTCGGCGAACGCATCCGGAAAGAAATCAAGGACCCGGAGAAGATCTTCTTGAAAAATCCGTCCGGACGTCTCGTCCGGTGAAAGCGGAGAGGAAACACGGGCGATCCGCTTCGAGAACAAAGTCCGTTCGCTCGCGCTCAGGCGAAGCGTCCGGTTGTTCAAAGCGCACTTGCCGTCCATGTTCCTCTCCCCGTTTCGTGAAAAAAAGGCGGCATTGCTGCCGCCTTCGCACAGGTTCTGTATCCGGGGTGGATTACATCATGCCGCCCATGCCGCCCATGCCGCCCATGCCGCCTTCGGGCATCGGGGCCGCTTTTTCCTTTTCAGGAATTTCGGCGACGAGGCATTCGGTGGTGAGGAGCAGTCCGGCGATGGAGGACGCGTTCTGCAGCGCATAACGGGTCACCTTCTTCGGGTCGATGATGCCCTTGGCGAGCATGTCGACATATTCGCCGGCCGCGGCGTCAAAGCCCTTCGCGCCCTTCATGGCAAGGACTTCCTTGACCACAACGCTGCCTTCGTAACCGCCATTGGCCGCGATGGTGCGGAGGGGTTCCTCCACAGCGCGGCGGACGATGTCGGCGCCGATCGACTCGTCACCTTCGAGCTTGAGGGTGTCCAGAGCCGCCGCCGCGCGGAGAAGCGCAACGCCGCCGCCGGGGACGATTCCTTCTTCGACCGCGGCGCGGGTGGCATGGAGAGCATCCTCGACGCGGGCTTTCTTTTCCTTCATTTCGGTCTCGGTGGCCGCGCCGATGTTGATGACGGCGACGCCGCCCGCGAGTTTGGCCAGACGTTCCTGAAGTTTCTCACGGTCATAGTCGGAAGTCGTTTCCTCGATCTGCTTGCGGATCTGGTTGACGCGTCCGAGGATGGCGGACTGCTTGCCGGCGCCTTCGACGATCGTGGTGTTTTCCTTCGCAACGGTGATCCGTTTGGCTTTGCCGAGCTTGTCGAGCCCGACGGTGTCCAGCTTGATGCCGAGGTCTTCGGTGATGCAAGTTCCGCCCGTGAGGACGGCAATGTCTTCGAGCATGGCTTTGCGGCGGTCGCCGAAGCCGGGGGCCTTGACGGCGCAGACATTGAGGATTCCGCGCATCTTGTTGATGACGAGGGTTGCGAGGGCTTCGCCTTCGACATCTTCCGCGATGATGAGGAGCGGCTTGCCGGTCTTGGCGACTGCCTGGAGGAGCGGAAGCAGATCGTTCAGGCTGCTGATCTTCTTTTCATTGATGAGGATGTAGGCATCCTCGAGGGCCACTTCCATGGTCTCGGCGTTGGTCACGAAATAGGGGGAGAGATAGCCCTTGTCGAACTGCATGCCTTCGACGACGTCGAGGGTCGTTTCGATGGTCTTGGCTTCTTCGACGGTGATGGTGCCGTCCTTGCCGACCTTTTCCATGGCGTCAGCGATGATCTTGCCGATTTCGGCATCGCCGTTGGCGGAGATCGAGGCGACCTGGGCGATCTGGGCCGTATCGGAGCTGACTTCCTTCGTGAGCGTGTTGAGGCGGAGAACGACCGCTTCCACAGCCTTGTCGATGCCGCGCTTGAGGCTCATCGGATTGGCGCCGGCGGTTACGTTCTTGAGGCCCTGCTTGAAGATGGCTTCGGCCAGAACGGTGGCGGTGGTGGTGCCGTCGCCGGCGATGTCGGAGGTCTTGCTGGCGACTTCCTTGACCATCTGCGCGCCCATGTTCTGATAGGGATTGCTCAGTTCGATCTCCTTCGCAACGCTCACGCCGTCCTTGGTGATGGTCGGGGAGCCGAATTTCTTGTCGAGCACGACGTTGCGGCCTTTCGGACCGAGCGTGGCTTTGACCGCCGCACTGAGCTGTTCAATACCGGAAAGAAGCTGACGACGGGCTTCGTCACTGAATAAAAGCTGTTTCGCTGCCATGATAAAAATATCTCCTGTTAAAATTTAGTTGAGGGGGTTCAACCGGAAAAACGTCTCAGTCGATCACCGCAAGGATGTCGCCGGCGCTGAGGATCTTGTATTCCTTGTCGTTGTATTTGACTTCGGTTCCACCGTACTTGCTGGTGAGAACAACATCCCCGACCTTGACATCAAACGGAATCTTTTTCCCGTTATCGTCGAGCTTGCCGGTTCCGAGGGCGATCACAGTCGCTTCCAGGGGCTTTTCCTTGGCAGTATCGGGAATCACGATTCCGCCCTTGATTTGTTCGGATTCCTGTTTCTGCTCAACGAGCACCCTGTCGCCGAGAGGACGAATGTTGATTTTGCTCATTTTCTTTTTCTCCTTGTTTTATATGGGGTTGTAAGGTTCAATACAAAAAAGAGCATCCGGGGAACCGAATTTCTCCGGATACTGTTTTCTTCCTGTTTTTACTTTTCATCATCCACGATTTCGGCGTCGACCACATCGCCGTCTTTCGCCTGCTGCTTCTGGCCGCCGGCCTGCTGATCGCCCGCCGCGTGCGGAGCGCCCTGGGCGCCGGCCTGCTGCTGATGGGCATAGACTTCCTGGCCGATCTTCATCAGATGCTCTTCCAGCTGCTGCATGGTGGACTTCATGCCTTCCGTATCGTTGGCGTCCAGCTGCTTCTTGAGCTGGTCGAGTTTCTCGCGGACGGGCTGTTTGACCGCATCGGAAATCTTGTCGCCATACTCCTTGAGCTGTTTTTCAGACTGATAGAGCATGGAATCCGCGCGGTTCCGGACTTCGATCTTCTCCTTGGCGGCTTTGTCTTCCGCCTCATGAGCCTTGGCGTCGTTGACCATCTTGTTGATTTCCGATTCGGACAATCCGCTTCCGGCGGTGATGGTGATCTTCTGCTCCTTGCCGGTCCCGAGGTCCTTGGCCGTCACGTTCAGAATGCCGTTGGCGTCGATGTCGAAAGTGACTTCGATCTGCGGAATTCCGCGCGGGGCGGGCGCAATGCCGTCGAGACGGAACCGGCCGATGGACTTGTTGTCGGACGCCATGTTGCGCTCTCCCTGGAGCACGTGGATGTCCACCGACGGCTGATTGTCGGCCGCCGTCGAAAAGACCTCGCTCTTGCGGGTCGGGATCGTGGTATTGCGTTCGATCAGACGGGTGGTCACGCCGCCGAGAGTTTCGATGCCGAGCGACAGCGGAGTAACGTCCAGAAGGACCACGTCGCTGACCTGGCCTCCGAGCACGCCGCCCTGAATGGCCGCGCCCGCGGCGACGACTTCATCCGGGTTGACGCCCTTGTGCGGGTCTTTGCTGAAGATCCGTCCGGCGACTTCCTGGACTTTCGGCATACGGGTCATGCCGCCGACCAGGATCACTTCATCGATCTTGGACTTGCTCACGCCGGAGTCCTTGACGCAGGCTTCGCACGGAGGCACGGAGCGCTCGATCAGGGGATCGCAAAGCGTTTCGAGTTTCGCGCGGGTCAGCGTCGCCTGGAGATGGAGCGGTCCGCTCTGATTCATGGTGATGAACGGCAGATTGATGTCGGAACTCATGCTGGAGGAAAGTTCGATCTTGGCCTTTTCGCCGGCTTCCTTCAAGCGCTGGAGCGCCTGGGGATCGTTGCGGAGGTCCACGCCGTTTTCCTTTTTGAATTCATCCGCGAGCCAGTCGATGATGATGCGGTCGAAGTCATCGCCGCCGAGGTGGGTGTCGCCGTTGGTGGCCTTCACCTCGAAGACGCCGTCGCCGATTTCGAGAATGGAGATATCGAAGGTTCCGCCGCCGAGGTCATACACCGCGATGGTTTCATCTTTCTTTTTGTCCAGCCCATAGGCGAGGGAAGCCGCGGTGGGTTCGTTGATGATCCGCTTGACTTCGAGTCCGGCGATGCGCCCGGCATCCTTGGTGGCCTGCCGCTGCGTATCGTTGAAGTAGGCGGGAACCGTGATGACCGCTTCGGTAACCTTTTCGCCGAGATAGGCTTCGGCGTCCGCTTTCAGCTTCTGGAGGATCATGGCGGAGATTTCCTGCGGGGAGTAGGTCTTGTCCATCACCTTGATGTTGGCGTTTCCGTCGCGGCCTTCGACCACTTCATAAGGAACGCGTTCGATCTCCTGCTTGACTTCGGAAAACTTTCTGCCCATGAATCTCTTGATGGAGAAAATGGTATTTTTCGGGTTGGTGACCGCCTGACGCTTGGCGGTCTGGCCGACAAGGCGCTCGCCCGTTTTCGTAAATGCGACAATGGACGGAGTGGTGTTGGCGCCTTCCGCGTTCGGAATGATTTTGAACGTGCTTCCTTCCATCACGGCCATACAGCTGTTTGTGGTTCCAAGGTCTATTCCAAGAATTTTTCCCATGATGCTTCCCTTTCCTGATAGGTTTTTTCATTCATGCTTTCCGTAAACAAGCAATCCTGATGCCAACTTTTTCATCGAATGCGCAATTCTCTGAAAATGAACCGGATGAAAGGAAATGGAAGTTTGGGCCCTTTTTCCATGAAAGGGTTCTTTTGTTCAAAAAAGTGTGACACTGTGACACTGTGGCACACTCTTTGCGAAAGAATGTGACACATTCGCACGGGCATTTCAGAAGTGGAACAGTTCCCCGCCTTTTTCGCTGGACGCCATCATGCCGAGCGCCACACGGGCCGAGGCAAGGCCTTCCTCGAGCGTGGTCTGCCGCTGAATTCCGTCGCCGATCATTCCCGCGAAGTTTCTGGCTTGTTCGAGCTGTTCGCTTTCGATCTCTCCGAATCCGACGTCGAACTCGATGGTTTCCTTCTTGCGGTAGAGTTTCAGCGTCCGGTAGTCGGTGACGGCCGTGTATTCGTCTCCGTAGATTTCCAGCGTGTCATACGAGACTCCGTAGCGCTGATAGGAGGATTCGATCCCGCAGATGACCCCGTTTTCATACGTGAGGGTCGCGCTGACATAATCCACCGGTTTCACCGTCTTCGGAACCGTTTTTTCCAGCATCAGCGCCCGGGCCGAAACGGATGCGGGTTCGCCGAAATACCAGTTGAGCAAATCGGCATAGTGGGTGACCATGTCGAGGGTCGTCCCGCCGGAACGTTCATAGCTGGCGAAATAATCGTCCCATTCGCGGGAATACCAGGAGTTGCAGAAGTGGACTTTGGCGAAACGGATCTTGCCCAGGCGTCCCTGATCGACCAGCTCCTTGAGCTTCCGGCATGCGGGAATGTGCTTGCGGTGGTGTCCGATCATGATCCTGGCGCCGTGCGCGGCAACCGCGTCCCTCAGGAGCTGTGCCTCTTCGACTTTGCGGATGGCGGGCTTCTCGCAGAAGATGAACTTGAATCCGGCGTGGAGCGCCGCCAGAACGGTTTCACAGTGCTGGTGGCAGTAGTTGCAGATCACAATGCCGTCGACCGTCTTGTCCGACAGCAGTTCCTCGCGGGAGGCGCAATTTTTCTCGAACCCGTATTTTTGCGCGAAGGCTTTGCTTTTGTCCTGAAGAATGTCGAAGACTCCGGCCAGTTCGATGTTGTCCAGTTTTTTCAGCTGTGTGGCCATGCTGTTGGCCATGCGCCCTGCGGCGATGAATGAAATCCGGTGTTTTTTCATATTTCGATATCCTTCCGTTATTGATGAATGGCACGGGTGTCGATGCTTTTGAGCGGATTTTGTGTATAGACATGTTCCGGGGACTCCGGCTGCGGCGTGACGCGCGACTCGAAAATCTTTTCCGGAGCCGCCCAGCGAATGGCGTTTCCGATCACGCGGAGAACATGGGGATCATGGTAGACCGGGAAGGTCTCGTGTCCGGGGGAGAAGTAGAAAATTTTCCCGTTGTCGCGCTCGAATGCGACGCCGCTGCGGAACACATTGCCGCCCTCGAACCAGGACATGAAGATGATTTTACCGTCCTGCGGAATGTCGAAGGGTTCGCCGTACATCTCATGGTTCGGGATCACGAAAGTTTCGGGAATGCCCTTTGCAATCGGGTGGGACGGGCTGACGACCCAGAGGCGTTCCTTTTCCCCCGCTTCGCGCCAGCGCAGACGGCAGGCGGTCCCCATCATCCGGCGGAAAATCTTGGAAACATGGCCCGAATGGAGAACGATCAGTCCCATTCCCGCCAGGACGCGGAGCTGGATTTTGTCGACCAGTTCATCCTTGACCTCGGCGTGGGCGCAATGACCCCACCAGAGAAGGACGTCCGTCGTGTTCAGAATCCCCTCGGGCAGCCCCTGCTCCGGCTCGTCCAGGGAGACGGCGCGGATGGTCAGGTCGTCCGCCGCGAGCTTTTCCGCGAGGGTCCGGTGCATCCCGTTCGGGTAATACTTGCGGATCAGGTCTCCGAAAGCGCCCCCGGCGCGTTCGTGCTTGAACTCATTCCAGACCGTCACATTGATTTTTTTCATAAGGAGTTCTCCTCATTTCACATAGTTTTTCTCAAGGAAACGGAAACTTTCCTCGAACGAATCGAAGGGATCGATGACATCGCCGTCGTGCTCGACGATGAAATATTTCACTCCGGATTCCTCGGCCGCGGAAAGGATCGCATCCCAATCCAGCGAACCGCTCCCGACGGGCTTCATGACCGGCACGTTGCTCCAGATGTCCGCATGATTGGAGGAATCCACGCCGTAATCCTTAATGTGAAGGTATTCCATGCGGTTGGCCAGACGCCGGATCCATTTCACGGGATCTCCGCCGCCGCGCTGAATCCAGTGGGTATCGATTTCCCCGGCCAGATCGGGCGCATGGTCGTAGATCAGTTCCAGCATGAATTTGCCTTCAAAGCGCTTGAATTCGATGGCATGATTGTGGTAGGCAAGCGTGATCCCCTGTGCCCGGAACGTCTTTGCCGTCTCATTGAGCCGCCGGGCCAGCGCAATGACTTCGCCGGTCCCGGTCGGACTGACATGGGGCCCCGCGTAGGCCGTATGCCGGATTCCCAGCGCCTGGAGTTTGGCGATGACCTGGGCCGTATGGTCGAGGATCTTTGCCCCTCCTTCGTGGGAGGAAACCGCGGTCAGCCCGGCATCTTTCAGAAGAGAAAGGATGTCGGCGGGTTTCAGGGACTCCGGCAGGGCCGTGGTGAGCTGAACGGCTTCGTAGCCGATCGTACGGAGACGGCGGAAGGTGTCCGCAATGCCTTCCGGGGTTTTGATGAAGTCGCGGAAACAGTAGAGCTGGGCTGCGATCTGTGTCTTTTTCATGGTGTTTCACTCCGGCATGACGGGTTCAATATTCATCCACGCGCAGAACTGAAGCAGTTCGGCCGTGACATCGGCGTGAATCACGGTGTAATGATGCTCGAATCCTTTCCTCATGATGGTGTCGATGAGCTTGCCGACACTGCGGTCGAACCGGATCGTGAGCGGATTGCCGCGGATGAACGGCTCGGTGTCGATCGCGGTCCCGGGGGCGATCAGCATCCGGAAATGGCCGTCGACGTCCTGGTCGAGTTTGGCCAGCGTGACCCGCCCGGTCTTGAGGGAGAAGTCATTCGTGACCCCTTTCCTGTCGCCGCCGTCCACCCGGAAATGGAGACGGTACTGCGTCTCTTCAAACTTCCGGCAGAGGGAGACCGGCGCCGCGCCGCAATGCCAGACCACCCCGGTATTTTCCTTTTCATCGTAGGAAATGAGGTCGACGAACAGCGGGAGGCCGCCTCCGGCCAGTTCCCGGAGAATCGTCATGGTGAGAGCCCCGGGGACGTCGCCTTCGCAGCTGGCGGGAATGCCGTTGTCGTTGAGCATCCCGATCACGGCGCAGGGGGCGATCCCGAAGAAGTCGGAAAACTCCGGCCAGCAGCGGATCGCGAGGGCGGTCAGACGGTATTTCGCCGCCATCGCCTTGAAGGAGGCGAACATCTTCGCGGCCAGTTCCAGTTCGGCATCGGGAACGCCGCAGACTCCGGACGCGGATTTCTTCACTACAGTCCGGCCTTCGGCCAGTTGTTCGGCGGAAAGAGTTTTCGCCGTCTCGACCACCTCGAGAAGATCGGCGACCTCCACGGCCGCGCCGAATTTCGAGCGGGTCTTCATTTCGTCGAAGTTGGAGGTGTAGAAGCCCGGAACGCGTCCGCCGGCCAGCCCGATCCGGCAATCCCTGAGCGCCCGGATGCAGCGGGCCGCCGCAATGAACGGCGCCAACGCTTCCGGGGTCTCCGCCGGAAGCACTTTGACGAAGCCATACTGTTTTTCCAGGCGGCGCATCACAAACGCGCCCAGATTCGCGCCGCAGAAAGAGTTCTGTTCCCACATTTTGCCGGGACCGGGCTTTTCCGGATTGGCCAGCAGGACCACCGGCGCCTGAATCCGGTTCGCAATACAGGGAATCAGAGCGCCCGCGGGGAACGTCACAAAGTGCATGACCAGCAGATCGATTCCTTTTTCATTGAGCCGGGCGCATCCGGCTTCCGCCTCCGTTTCGCTGGTGACCAGCGCATCCGGATGAATGAGCTTGCAGCCGGGAATTTTTTCCAGATAACGGACGGTGTCCGTCATGAGGGCGTCGATTTTGGGGGTTCTCCAGCTGAGTTTGGAAAGAGCCAGGTAGCCGATTTTCAATTCTTTCATGATTCCGTTCCTTGTATTTCTGCATGTTTCGAATATTTTAAACTATCCAAACTATACATCGAAAAACGCCGTTGCAAATGGAGAAAACAAACACTCTTTTGCACAAAACGAACAGGAAAGCGGTTTTTATGAATTTCTTCGACGGACTTTTCTTCAGCATGTCCGGTTCGGCGCCGAACAACAGGGCCGCCATCCATAACGAGCCCCTTTATTACGGGATTCAGTTCAACTACCGGGGACCGGTCCGCCTGCGCGTCAACGGCGGACGCGAATACCGGGCGGAAGGCCCGCACGCGTTTCTGACCTATCCCGGCGCGGATTTCGAATACGGGGCGGTCGACGGCATTCCCCGGCACCACAATTTCATTTGCACCTGCGGGGATCGGATCGCGCGGTATCTGGAGAGCGGGCTGATGAACCTTTCCGCCGATCCTCCGCTGATTCATATCCGCAACCCCGAACGGTTCCTCCAGACCATGTTCGACATTATGGCGCTGACGCGGCTGCCGGGTCCGGCGGCGCCGCGCGCCGTGCTGATGTTCGAGGACCTCCTTCTTCAGCTCCATGAATCGGCCGAGGCCCGGAGCAAGCCGCCTCCGTTCCAGACCCCCTATCTGAACGCGCTGATCGAAAAAATCTGCGCCAATCCGTCCGCCGGGTGGAATTTCGCCGCGGAAGCGGAAAAATGCCACGTGACCCCCACCCATTTCCGGCGTCTCTTCAAGGAATTGACCGGAATGCCGCCGCAGCAGTTCCTGATCCAGAACCGGCTCCGGAAAGCGGCCTCGCTGCTGATCCACACACAGGATTCCGTCAAGCGGATCGCCGACCTGGCGGGAATGGAAAACGCTTTTTATTTTTCGCGCATTTTCCGCAAAAAATATCACATCTCCCCCCTTGAGTACAGGCGGGAATTCAATGCGAGACCGGTTTCATAAGATCAGAAGTCGATGACCAGGCCGTCGTATCCGACTTCGATTCCATGCGGATTGAAGTGAGCTTCCAGCTCGGCATGGGTTGCATTCCCGTTGTGGGAGAAGTGGTTCACATAATATTTTGTGGAATCCGTGACGCTTCCGATCTGTTTCAGGCGCTGCCTCACCCCCAGAGCATATTTCCCGCTCATGTGGCCGCGCTCAGAGTCCAGCAAACAGCCGGTACAGTCGGAAATCACAAGATCCAGCTTGAATTTCATCTTTTCCAGATAATCCCAGGTTTCCTGCGGGAAGACGCCGGTGTCGTTGGCGATCATCGCCCAGCTTTTTCCCATCCGGAAGACAAAGAAATTCGGAATTTCGGTGGGAATTCCGATCATGTGGTCCGCCTTCAGCGGATAAAATTCCATGTCCTCGTCTTCCAGAACGACCGGCTGGAACATCTCCAGCGCAACCGGCTGGAGGCGGAACCGCTTGTAATCCCCGGTGAAATAATGGTATGACTTGTCCCACAGATGCCGGTTAAGCTCGCGGATCACGCCGGGATTGCCGTAAAGATGGAGGATGTTGTCTTTCTCCACAACCGAAAAGCCGGGCATGCGGTAGTTCAGCAGATTCAGATACAGGTGGTCTTCATGGCTGTGGGTAATGAACAGGTGTTTCAGGTTCTCCGAATGGAGCTTGAATTTGTATTCCTGGGCCAGGCTGTCGGGTCCGAAGTCGATCCGGACGTGATCGTTCAATTTGTAAGCGGCCCGGAAACGCATGTCCTTCCCGCCGTTTTCCCACGCCGCGCGGCAGACCCGGCAGTTGCAGAAGATCGCCGGAATGCCCTCCGCCGCGGCGCTCCCGAGAATTTGAACTTGAGCCATTTCTTTCTCCAGAATTGATGGTTGAAAATCCGCAGTCAGTTGCGGAAAACATTGCCGTAAGGATTATTTTCCCAGTTCGTGGGTTCGTTGAAAGGACGCGAATTCACCCCGGTCCGTTCATAGTCGGTACAGGAACAGCACAACAGCAGCAGGGCGGCCAGAAGACAGAAAGGAATCCCTGTTTTCACGGTTTTCCATCCCGTCGAGGAGGATTTTTCAAGGTCAGAACATGGCATAGCATTTCATCTCAAGCACCTGCATGACAATCACAGCCAGCAGGCAGAGGAGCGTCAGAATGGATGTCACTGTAAAAATGGGAGATGAAAACATGTCCGTTTTCCTTATTGTTTAGCGGTGGACTGCTTGGCGTTTCCCTGGAGGGCCGCGGAAATGTCATCCTCTGAAAAATAAACCGTATCGCCAACCTTGAAGTCGGACGGTTTCCCGCCCATCAGGTTGCAGATCGCGGAATTGTCGTCCACTTTGGTCACAAAGACCTTTCCGACAAACACCGGCTGATTCGTATTCAATCCGCGGGCAACGGTCATGATTTTTCCCGGAGTCAGCGGGAACGAAACCTTGTTGTCCTTGATTCCATAGCGCTGGGTGAAAGTGTAATTCCGCCCGATATCGATTGTGACGAAACCGAAATCGTTGTCGACGTATTCGATTTTCCCCTTCACATACTTGTAGCATTCGGGCTCCTTGCCGGTCAGCAGGATAGGTGGAAGCTGAATGCTGCCGTCCTTGGTGAGAATATTCGTGAGCTCTTCGATTTTGTTCTTCTGGGTCTGGATGCTCGCCAGGTGAGCGGTGATCGTTTTCTTGTGGGTCTCCACCTCGCTGGACAGGCGGAGGGCCTTGCTTTTTTCGGAATTGAGCTGATTCTTGGTTTCCGCGAACTCCTGACGGTAGGCCTGGACGGATTTCAGAGTCTTTGCGAATTCCTGACGGTAATCCTTGCCTGACAGTTGGGGTGCCTGAATGTCGATGGTCCGCACGAGCTGCGCAACGTAATTGGCATAGTCGTTCCGGCGGGTCACCACGTCCTGAACGGCGGCATTGACTTTCTCGATGGCGGCGCTGTAGGTGGTGGGCCCGTTGAATTCGGAAGCGCTCACGGCGCCGCCGGCCAGCCTGGCGGTTCCGGCATAGCCTTCGGATACCTTGTCGCGGACGGTACGGAACTCCTGAACCTTGGAGTTGAACGCTCTTTCCTTGTCCTGATACGACGCGATATTCTTCAGGTCCTTGCTTTCGATTCCCTGGATGGCAAGAGTCGTGGCCGCCTGCTGCACGGAGTCGGCCAGCGCATTGCGTTGCGTCACAATCTTTTCGGTATTTTCCTTCAGCTTTGGGAGTACCTGCCCCAGCTGATCGTAATTGGTATGCTTGAGCCTCTCATCGGCCAGTTCCAGGGCGGCCTTGGTCCCGGAAGCGCCTCCGGCGTCAATGGTCTTCGCCGTGGCGGAAATGGCTTTTGCCATCTGATCCCAGCCGTCGACCAGCTTTTCCCGCTTGTTGAAAAGCATATACGAAAAAACAACGGCCGCAATCGCCGCGAGCAAGATCAGGATATTGATGATCCGGTTCAGAATACGCATTCCACTGTCTCCTATTCCGATAAGATTTCCACCTTGGAAAGATTTTCCAGAAAACATTTACCCTTTACACTACATTCTCAAATCTTCTTGTCAAATCGAAAAAGACCCTTCTTCCGGTATTTTCAGCCATTTTTTTACGGATTTTCCCCTGTAACAGGATGTTTTGCAGCCTTTTCAAACTCTTCTGACAAAGAGAAAACGGGATGCCCCCAGCTCCCGGACGGCGCAAAGTTTCCATTCCTTCGGGAAAACCTTCAGGGAGGGGCGGGTATCCGGAAGCTCCCAGATCAGAGTGGACGGCACGGCCCAGCCGAGGAAAGCTTCGTTTTCCAGAAGGGCGGAAAGCAATTCCGCCGATTCCGCATACGGCGGGTCGGCGAAGATCAGGTCCGGCGGCGGCATCCGGACGGCCAGCTGCCGGAAACACTCCGGCGCTTTCCCCGCGATCACGCTGAACCGGCAGTCCGGACAGAATTTTTCGACTTTCGCCAGATTGGAGCGGATGACCGAAAGCGCCGCCGGAGACATCTCGACGAAGTCCGCACGGACCGCCCCCCGGCTGGCGGCTTCCAGCCCGAGCGCGCCGCTTCCCGCAAAAAGGTCCATGACCGAACGCCCCCGCAGATCGCCGAGCATGTCGAACAGGGCGCGGCGCGAACGCACTCCGGTCGGCCGCACAGTCAACCCGGACGGGACCTTCAGAGGAATCCCTTTTGCCAGACCGCCGAGGATTTCCATTCAGCGCTCTCCGGTTATTCCCACTCGATCGTTCCGGGCGGTTTCGAAGTAATGTCGTACACCATCCGGTTGACGCCGTCGACTTCGTTCACGACGCGGCTGGAAATCCGTCCCAGCAGTTCATAGGGCAGTTTCACCCAGTCCGCGGTCATGCCGTCGCGGCTGTCCACGGCGCGCAGCGCGATCACGCTCTCGTAGGTGCGCTCGTCGCCCATCACCCCGACCGTCTTGACCGGGATGAAGACCGCGAACGTCTGCCAGGTCTTGTAATAGAACCCGGCGTTTTTCATCTCTTCGACGATGATCTCGTCGGCGTTGCGCAGGATTTCCAGGTCGCGACGGTTCACCGGGCCGATGAGCCGCACCGCGAGGCCGGGGCCCGGGAAAGGCTGACGCATCACCATCTCCTCCGGCAGTCCGAGCTTGCGGCCCACTTCGCGGACTTCGTCCTTGAACAGGCGGCTCAGCGGTTCGAGGAGTTTCAGGTTCATTTTGGCGGGCAGGCCGCCCACATTGTGGTGACTCTTGATCACGGCGCTCGGGTTGCCGTCGATCGAGACGCTTTCAATCACGTCGGGATACGTGGTCCCCTGGGCCAGAAATTTCACATCCTTGATCTCGGACGCCGCCTCGTCGAACACCTCGATGAACTCGTGTCCGATGATCTTGCGCTTTTTCTCCGGTTCGGTCACATTGGCCAGCTTGTCCAGAAAACGGTCCGTGGCGTCCACATACTTGAGGGGAATGTGGAAAGCGCCGCCGAAGAGCTCGTGGACCTGTTCGGCCTCGCCCTTGCGGAGAACTCCGTTGTTGACGAAAATACAGGTGAGCTTGTCGCCGATGGCCTTGTGGATCAGGGCCGCGGCCACGGAGGAATCGACCCCGCCGCTGAGCCCGAGGATCACTTTTTCGCCTTGCGTCTTCTCCCGGATTTCGCGCACGGCCGATTCGATGAACGATATCATGTTCCAATTGCCTTCGCACTGGCATACAAGACGGCAGAAGTTCGACAGAATCTGCTGTCCGCAGGGCGTATGCGCCACTTCCGGATGGAACTGGATGCCGTAAATGGAACGCTCCGGATTCTGGATTCCCGCGAATTCCGTGTTGGAGGTGGAGGCAAAGGGCTTGAAGCCGCGCGGAAGCTCGGTCACCTTGTCGCCGTGCGACATCCAGACCTGCGTTTTTCCGGGGACTCCGGCAAACAGCGGAGACTCCGCGGTCGATTCGACCTCCGCCTTCCCGTATTCGCGGGCCTTGCCGCGGGCCACCTTGCCGCCGAGCGTCTGGACGATCATCTGCATCCCGTAGCAGATTCCGAGAATGGGCAGTCCAAGTTCCAGAATAGCCGGATCGCAGTGAGGTGCGCCGTCCTGATACACGCTGGCCGGACCTCCGCTCAGAATGATTCCGACGGGAGCCTCTTTCCGGATTTCCTCCGCCGCGATCCGGAACGGAACGATGCGGCTGTACACATTGCATTCCCGGATCCGGCGGGCAATCAGCTGGCTGTATTGCGAACCGAAATCCAGGACCAGAATCGTCTCGGGTTTTGTCATGATGTTGTATGCTCTGTTTGTGAAGTTGAAAAAACGGGAGGCTCGGACGCTCCTCCAAAACCCATACAATACCATGGCTTCCATGATTTTCCAGTCCGATCGGGATGAAATCGGAATTTTTTCCGGAATCCGGCATTTTCTTCCCGCCTGAATTCGGAAAATTGTTTTCATTGATGCCGATAATTGAAATTATCAATGTGAAAATTGGAATTCCCATGATACATTAATACAGACAACCGCAAAGGAGAGGTGAAAATGGAAATTCTTGCCGTGCTCGGCGTGATCCTTCTGGGATGTTTCCTGATGGGAGTCCCGGTGATCGTGATTCTGCTTGTCAATGCTTTCAATTTCTTGAAGAATCTGGAACACCTTCTTCAGGAACTGCGGAAGAACCAGATGGAACAATCCTTGGTTCTTGACAGGATCCGGCGTCACATCACCGCACAGGAAACGCCGCCGGTCCATTCTCCCGTCCCGGGTCCGGCGCCGTCCGCCGCTCCCGCCGGGACCCCGTCTCCGATTGCGGAAACAAAATCCGCAGGAACAAAAGAAGTATCCGCACCGATTTCCGTCCTTCCGGAAAAGAAGATTCAGACGGTTCTCCCGGAATCGAAAACAGCGCCCGCGCCGGAGCGGAAGCCGGAACTGTCCGACCGTTTTTCCGACTTCACCCGGAAGACGGAGGAAGCGATCGGGCGGATCGTCCGCTGGCTGTGCGTCGGAGAGGAGTTCCGGAATCCGAACGTGTCGCCGGAATATGCGGTGGCGACCACCTGGCTGGTACGCGTCGGCGTGCTGATCCTCCTGTGCGGCGTGGCGTTCTTCCTGAAATATTCCATCGACAACAATCTTGTCAAGCCGGAAATACGCATCGCGGCCTCGTTTCTTTTCGGAGCGGGCATGGTCTGGGGCGGACTCCGGGCACTGAAAGGACGGTATCAGGGAGTTGCCTCCGGCATCATCGGCGCAGGCTTCGTCACCTGCTATCTTTCGGTCTATTTCGCCTACAGGACCTTTTCCCTGATTCCGTATGGATACAGCTTCGCGGTCTTGCTCGCGGTGGTGGCTGCGGCGGGCATCCTTGCGATCTGGAAGAATCAGCTTCTTCCGGCGGTGATCGGGACGCTGGGCGGCTATGCCGTGCCGTTCCTTCTTTCCCGCGGGACGGTGGACCTGACCGGGCTGTTCACCTTCACCTCGCTGCTGAGCGTCTTTGTCCTGCTGGGCGCCGCGATCCGGTCCTGGCGGATTCTCCACCTTCTGGCCTTCTCGTTCAATGCGCTGATCTACCTTGCGGCGGGACTGAAAGTCGGCTTCTCGAACTACAAGCTCTGCATCTTCTTTTTCTGCGTGAACTTCGCGATCTTTTCAGTGATCCCGCTGGTCTGCCGGCTCTTCCGGCGGATGAGCATCACCCTGATCGAAGTCCTTCTTCTGCTGTTCAATTATCTCTTGTTTCTCGGACTGGCCCTGTCGGCGGCGCTTTATTATGTTTCGGACAAAGATTTTGCTTCTTACCTGATGCTCGGGACAACGCTGTTCACGGGCGCCCAGTATGCGCTGCTGTATTTCATGAAGAAGGAGGAACGCGCCCTGTCCAGCGTGCTGGCGGTCATGACGGGCGGCTCGCTGGTGCTGTTCGTCTGCCTCCGGTTCAGCGGAAACTGGATGAATGTCGCACTGGCGGTGCTGGCGGTCGCCATGGCGTATGCCGGGATGCGGACGGCGGACAAGGCGCTCGGGATTCTGTCGTGGGGCGTTCACATGCTGCTGGGAATCCGTGTCTTCCTGTATTCATCCGAAATGATTTCCACCTACCCGCAACTGGCGCTCGACCGTTTCTTCTCCCTCGGAATCTTTGCGCTGGCACTGGGGCTCAGCGGACTTTTCCTCCGCCGGAGCGATCCGGAAAAATTTCCGGAAGCCGGAAAAGTGTCCCTTGTCTTTCTGACGCTTGCCGGAATCCAGTTTTTCTACTATACTTCCACGGAAATCTACGATCTTGCCGCGGCTTTCCTCCCGGTTTTTAAAAACGGCATTCTTTCCGTCTATTGGAGCGTGTGCGCCCTGGCATTGCTGCTTTCCGGGCTTCTCGGACGCCTCAAGCCCCTGCGGAAGACCGCCCTTGCGCTGTTCATCGTGTGCGCGCTGAAAATCTTCCTTGTCGACCTTGAAAATCTGGGAACTCTTCCGCGGGTGGCGGCGTTCCTGGCAATCGGGGTCGTGATGATCCTTGGCGCGGTGCTCTACGCACGGTTCAAGGAGCGATTCGAAGCCGCCGGAGAGGTCAGGAATCCGTAGAATGGCGGACGCCCGGCCCTGAAACGCGGCTGCGTCCGGCGGAAACGGGCGTAATCTTCACCTGCGTGGAGATCCGCTCCTGAAGGGCGGCCACATGGGAAATCACCCCGATCAGCTTGCCGTCGCTCCGCAGGCTCCCCAGCGTTTCGAGGGCGTTTTCGAGGGCGTCCTCGTCCAGCGTCCCGAAGCCTTCGTCCAGAAACAGCGTATCGATCCGGGTGGTCCGTCCGGCCATCCGGGAAAGTCCGAGGGCCAGCGCGAGGCTGACCAGAAAGCTTTCGCCGCCGGAGAGGTTTTTCGTGGTGCGCACCGTTCCGGCCTGATAATGGTCCCGGACCTGAAGCTCCAGCGCATGGTCCGGGTCGTGATGCAGTTCATAGCGGTCGGACATCTCCGTAAGGGTCCGGTTGGCATGGAACACCAGACGCCCGAACGTCAGCCCCTGCACGAAATTCCGGTAGTTCTTCCCCTCGGCCGTCCCGATGAGCTCATACAGCCGGTTCCAGCGTGCGTATTCCCGAAGCTGTTTCTCCAGCGCCTCTTTCCGGTCTTTCAGCGCGGCCGCCGCTTTTTCGTTGTCGGAAAGCTTCTGATTCGCCGCCCCGAGCTTCTCACGGGTTTCCTTTTGAAGCGCCTCCGTCTCCGCGATCCGGGCGGAAAGCGATCCGGAATCGAAGTCCGTCCGCTTTTTCTCCTTTTCCGAAGCGAGGACTGTTTCGCGGTCCTTGCGCCGCCCCTCCAGTTCCGCGGCTTTTCGTTCCAGCGCCTCGGACTCCGCCGACAGCCGGGCGCGTTCCGGCGCCGGAAGAACGGCTTCCAGAAACTGTTTCTCGCCGGAAAATCCGGCTGCCGTCCGGTCCCGTTCAAAAAGCGATTCCGCATTTTCGAGTTCGGGCTTCCGCCGGGTCATGGAGTCCGCGAGGGCGGCGATGCGGGTCTCCGTTTCGGAAAGGGAACGGCAGAGTTCCGTCCGTGTCCCTTCCGTTTTCCGGACGTGTTCCTCCGCATCGGACAGCGCTGTTTCGAGCGTCTTTTCTTCCGCATCCGGGTCGCGGTCGGCAAAAAGTCCGGCGCGTTCCGCCCGAAGCCGGGACAAGGCTTCCTTTTCCTGCTGGAAGACGGGCTCCTTTTCCACCGTCCGGGCGGCAATTTCGTCCCGTTCCCGGGTCAGGGAAAGCAGACGCTCCGCCCATGCGGTCCGCTTCATTTCGAGTTCGGTTTTCCGTTCCTTGAGGGAAATGCGCTTCCGGGAGCGTTCCGCGAGGAGTTTCAGAGCCTCTTCCGGCAGAACCGAAGCAGGAATATGAAACCCGGCCAGCGTATTCCGGAGCGTGTCCGCCAGAGCTCCGGCCCGGGATTCGGCCTGTTCGCGCTGCTCCTTCCGGGCGGACCATGCGGCGTGAGCCGCCGAGCGCTTCTGTTCGGCCAGTTCGGATTGTTTTCCGGCGTCCGCCGCGCCGTCCAGGGCTTTCTGCCGTTCGGCCAGGAGCGCGGCGCAGCGGACTTCCCATTCTTCCATTTCCCGGATTCGGGCGGCAAGACGGGCAATCTTGCGTTCAACCTCATCCGTCTGCGGAATATTTTCCTTCGCATAGGGATGCTCCTTCGAGCCGCAAAGCGGACAGGGTGTTCCGTCTGTCAGACGCGCCCGCTCTTCCTCGAGCGAAACGATTTTTTGAAGGCAGGCGCGTTCCCTCAGCAGGGATTCGTGTTCGCTCCGGCACTCCCGCAGGGATTTTTCCCGGGAAAGGACTTCGTATTTCTCCTGCGCCTCCTTCCACTCCTTTTCCGTTTTGGAAACAAGCGCCCCGGCCTGTTTCAGGCTTCCAGATTTTTCTTCCGCCTCCCGGACGAGCCGGGCAAGGTCCTTGCGCAGCCGTTCCTCTTCCGAGGCCTGGAGCCGGGCGTCGGCCCGCAGGGACTTCCACTGTTCCAACTGCGCCTGAAACGCTCCCGATTCCCCGGCGAGATTTTCGTCACCCGCGGTCGTTTCCAGTTCCTTTTCCAATGCAAGATGCTTTTTTCCGGCGTCCGCCTGCCGGCGTTCCAGTTCTTCCAGCGCACCGGCGTTGGCGGTCCGGCGTTTCTGAAGCAGCTCAAGTTCCTTCCCGGCCGCCTCGAAACGGGCCGCTCCCGCTTGAATTTGCAAGTCCAGCGCACGGACTTTTTTCAGAAGCTCCAATCCGGTCCGGCGGGACTCCTTCCTTTGTTCGAGACGTTCCGAAGCCTCCTTCGCGGACCGTTCCGCCGCAGAGACTTTTTCCTGAAGCGGCGACAATGCCGCCCGGCATGCTTCGAGCATATCCTTCTCTTTTTCCTGCTGTCTGCGGAGCTCCGACAGCCGGGCGTATTCCCCTTCGAATTCCGCCGCCCGGAGCGCAACGGCCAGACGCTGTTTCCGGGGCTGGAATTCACGGAGGCCGTTCCCGAGCCGCAGGGTTTCGTCCCGGATCGCGGCCAGTTCGCTTTCCAGACGCCGGACACCGGAAAGCCATTCAAACTGCGAACGGAGAACCCGCAGTGTCTCCTCCTGTTCTTTTTCCCGGATTTCGAGTTCGGACCGCGCCGTTTTCAAGGTTTCGGTCTCCGCTTCGTCCAGGACCGCAATCGAACCGCATTCCGCGCGCAGTTTCTCCAGTTTTGCGCTTTCCTCTTTCTTGCGTTCCCCGACCATTCTTGAAACATCCGTATAAATCTCCGTTCCGGTGATCTGCTCCAGAATTACGGCGCGTTCCTCCTCCGGCGCGGAAAGGAACGCAGTGAAGTTGCCCTGTGCCAGAAGGACCGTCCGGGTGAACCGCTTGAAGTCCAGCCCGGTGAGCTCCTCGACTTTCTGGCGGCAGTCACGGAGATTTTTCGCCAGGATTTTTCCCGTGTCCGCCTCGGACAGTTCCTGCGTGGAGGACGCCTGAAGCGCCCCGGCCGGTTTGTTCCGGGCCCGGTGATGCTCCCAGAAGGCGCGGAACTTTCCGGCGCGGGTCTCGAAGACCACCTCCGCACGGCATTCTCCCGTATGGCGCGACATGACCTCGTTTTCCTCTTTCCCGAAGTTCTTCACGCGCGGCGTTTCGCCGTAGAGCGCCAGACAGACGGCATCCAGCAGGGTGCTTTTGCCCGCCCCGGTCGGCCCGACGATCGCAAAAATCCCGTTCTCCGCATACTCCCGCGCGGTCAGGTCGATCAAACACTCCCCGTAAAGGGAATTCAGATTTTTGAGGTAGATGGAAAGGATTTTCATACGGCGTCCCTTTCCTTTTCCTGGAGACAGGCAACCGCCTCGCGGTAGGTCTGCCGCAGTTCTTCGCGGTCCGGCTCCGGCACCGAATGCGCCTCCATGTATTGGTCAAACACCGGCAGCAGCCCGGTTTCGTCCGGGAAAACCTCTCCGGCGGGGTCCCCCGGCAGGGCTTTTCCGGCGCCGGGAAGGGGTCCCGTCCGAAGGATCAGCAGGGACAGTCCGGAACCGTCCAGAAGCTCTTCGATCCGGTCGCCGAGGTCGGGGATGAATTCGTCCCCGGAATACACGACTTCGAGCCATATTTCTCGTCCGCTTTCCCGAAGGGCCGTCAATCGTTCGAGGATTTCCGGAAGGGTTCCCGCAACCCGTGTCAGCTCCCGGAAACAGGGAACGGGAATCGACCGGACGGACGGGGTATTTTTCTCAAAATCGAGCAGAACCACCTGTTTCTCCTGTCCGGCCTCTCCGAATCCCATCGGAAGGGGAGACCCGGCATACCGGATGAATTCATTCCCGGCGACTATCTGCGGCAGGTGCAAATGTCCGAGCGCGACATAATCGACCGAAGGGGGAAAGAGCGAGGCGTCCACGCGGAGGATCGTCCCGATGGAAAGCTCCCGCACGCCATCGCCTTCGCTCCACTTGCCGCCCGCCGCGAAGAGATGTCCCATGGTGATCAGGGGGACCCCGCCGCCCGCCGCCTCCTTGATTTCCGCACCGGCTCCGCAGACCTCCGCATAGTGTCGGCGCAGACCTTCCAGCAGACGCGTGTTTTTGTCTTCGGGAGATTCGCCCGCCTCGGAGGTCCGCAGGACACGGTCCGGCAGATAGGGAACCGCACAGACGACGGCTTCCGTTTTTCCGGCGGCGTCCCGCAGAACGATCACCTCGTCCGAAGGGACGTTTCCGGGGGCTCCCATGACATGGACGCCGAGGCGGCGCAGGAGTGTTCCCGGCGCGTCCAGCAGCGACGGCGAATCGTGGTTCCCTCCCGTAATCACGATGTGGCGGCATCCGACGGAAACGGCTTTGAACAGAAAGTCGTAATAGAGTTCCTGGGTGCGGCCGGACGGCGTCCCGTTGTCGAAGACGTCCCCGGCGACCAGCAGCAGGGAGACTTGCTCCCGGCGGACCGTTTCCGCCAGCCAGTCGAGAAAAGCGGCGGATTCATCGTGACGGGAGCGGCCGCCGAGTCGGCGTCCCAGATGCCAGTCCGATGTATGGATCGCCTTCATGATGCTCCGTCAGGCGGACGGCTTGTCGATGCTGGAGCGTTCGACCAGGGCGCCGGTGAAAACCCTGCTTTTGGGAGGGGTCCCGGTTTCGAACCACTCTTTCAGGAGTTCGACGGAAGAGCTTCCGATGGCATGGGTCTCCTGCCGGATGGTGGTCAGCCCGTGGGCTTCCGCCAGCGGCCAGGAAACATCGTCGTATCCGATCACGGAGAGGTCCTGCGGAATTTTCAACCCGAATCTGGAACAGGCGTCGTACAGTTTGGCGGCGCGGTGGTCGCGCATGGCGAAAAATGCGGTCGGACGCTCCGGAGAGGAAAGAATCCCGTAGAGTTTTCCCCCGGGTCCCGGTACGGAATCGGACCCCAGCGGGATCACCCAGTCCGGATTCAACAAGACTTCCTCTTCCGCCAGCGCGCCGCGGAAACCGGCCAGCATCTCCTTGAAAATGAAGGTATCCAGCGGTCCCGTAACCGTCCCGATCCGGCGGTGCCCGGCCGCCAGCAGGCGCTGTCCGGCCAGCCGTCCGATGGAACGGAAATCCATTCCCGAGAAAACCGCGTCGAAGGCCAGTTCCCGGTTGGCGACCACCCATGGAATGCCGGAAGAGTTCAGTTGTTCCGCCGGGGTGTCCGGCCGTTCGATGAAAATGATTCCCTGAAGTTCGTTCCGGCGGTAACGCGCCACCAGTTCACGGATATCCGGACACGGCGGACAGAAGGAAAGAATCGCCTCGGCGTAGTTCCTGGAAGCCGCGTCGCAGATTCCGACGAGAATCCCGAACGTTTCGTGGGCGTCCCGGGAAAACGAGTGCTGGCGGACCAGAAAATGGCGGAGGCGTTTTTCCCGGCGTTCCTTGCGGATACAGATCCCGCGCTGGGGGATGATTTCCAGCAGGCCTTCCCCGCACAGGTTCCGGAGCGCGGTCCGGATGACCCCCCGCCCTTCCTCGAAATCCGCGGCCAGCTGGCGTTCCGAAGGCAGGAAGGAGGAGTGGTCGTAACGGCCTGAAAGAATCTCCTTCCGGAGAGAGTCTATGACTTCCTGGTTCGGTTTTCTCGGCATGCTTTTTCCTGATTTCCAGACAGTGTTTTTTATCCTGTACAATAGCATGGCTCCGGTTAAATTCAACCCGGCAAAAAACCCGGTGCGGGTCTCCGGCCGCCGGAGACGGAATTCCCTGCCCTCGAAAAAATGTCCGCCGTCTTTACGGAAAATTCCACAGACCGCTTCCGGACCCTTGAAAAATAATGATTTTTTTTATTTTCACCCCTTGACTATTGTTGGAACCTCGCATATAATAATGCAAAGAGAT
>MWCA01000049.1 GCA_002069785.1 Lentisphaerae bacterium ADurb.Bin242
ACACCCGGACTCCCGCCTTCCGCGCCAGCGATACGATTTCCTCCATGTTTTTCCGGTAAGCCGCCGGATCGCCTTTCTTATACAGGTCGCTTCGTCCGCACTGGATCGTCACCCAGTCCGGTTTTTTCTCCAGCACCCGTTTTTTGAATTCGGAAACATATTGTCCGCTGGTCATCCAGCCGACGCCCGCCGGAATTCTTTTTACCGGAATGCCGTTCGCTTCCAGCCCGCAGACCGTCAGGTTGACATACCCGGCCGGATAGTTCCCGAGCGAGGTGATGGTGTCCCCGAAAAAGGCGATTTTCATTCCGCTCCGGACAAGGGGCTCTCCGGCGCCCGCCGCGAGGAATACGGCCAGAACTGGAAGAATGATCCACTTGCTCATTTTCGCGTCTCCTTTTCCGGCAGGAGCTTGCCGAGATATTCCGGAAGCGTCTGCCCGCTCCGGTAAGCGTCTCTGGAAAGTTCCTCATATTCGGCCAGCGTCAGGTTCACCGGCTCCGCGCCGACGGTTTTCATCCATTCCGCGCGGGCCTTCGCAATCTGAGGCTCGCTGAATCCGAATCCCCGCAACACACTCTCCGCCATCAGGAGGTTGCCGAACGGCGTCATGTGAAGGCCGTCCACGGTGATGATGTTTTTCTTCATCTGCGGGTATTTCTCCCGCAGCGTCCGGAGCCGTTCGCGCATGTCGGCGTTCAGGTCCACAAGGATACATCCCTTCTCCTTTGCCAGCCGCCGGAGAAACGCATTGTAGCCGAGGGCTTTCATATTCTGCGGATTGGAAAGGTCTTCCCGGATCAGGGTCGCGGTCAGAATATACACCTTGATTCCCGCCTTCTGCGCACGGTCGACCATTTCCGTCATGTTCTTTTCATATTCCGCAAGGGGGACTCCCTGGCCGACGTCGTTCACGCCGCTGTTGAGCGTCATCACCGTGGCGTTTTTGGAGATCACCGTGCGCTCGAGACGGGGAAGCATCTGGCGTGAACTCTGATTGCTGATTCCCGCGCCAATCCCGGCGGCCTGAATGCCGTTGACCTCCAGTCCTTTCATGACCAGGGAGCAGTATCCCGTTTTCCAGAATCCCATGTCCGTGATGGAATCTCCCATGAAAGCAATCCGGGCGCCGGAACGAATCTCCGGATTCTGTGCGTAAACAACGGGAAGGGAAAGGAGCAAGGACACAAAAAACAGCCCTTTCGCATACATCGTTTGTTCTCCTGTTTTAAGAAATGTCCGGGATGCCCCGGCTCAGTTCATCTGACAGTTCATGATCCGGTCCGTGCTGGCGTAGCCGGTATTGGTGCCGGCATTGTTCGCGTTGCTCGGAAAATTGTCCCGCCGGCTATGGGAAAGGGTCCGGAGCGTTTCCTGTCCCACATGTCCGTCGACATACAGGGTATTGGAACGCTGCGCATGACGGTAACAGGCTCCCTCCTGCGTGTATTGGTAATGTCCGCCGCTGCACGGGGGAGCCGTGGTGTGCTGATCGCAGAGGACAAGGCTGCGGGAAGGGGATTTCACATTGCCGTTTTTGAGGCTGGCATAGACGGTCGTCGAGATTTTGAAGTCCAGCCCGCCGAACAAATAGGCGTTGAAGCCGTAACTGACATAAGCCAAATTGTGATAGGTGTCCGGATTGACTACTTTAACGGCGTCGTTGGCGAGCCGCGAGGGGCATTGGAAGACTTTCGGGAGCGGTTTCTGATAGGAAGACCTCACATTGCTCCGCTGGACGAGATAGGGAAGCAGACAGCCGCCCCATTGCAGCGGCCCGTTCGCTCTTGCGTTGGCGCTGTCGCCGTCCGCGACCGTCCCCGATTGGGACAGGCACATGAAATAATCCCGGTTGTCGCTCGTGTAAGCGTAAAACGGAATCCCGAGCTGCTTGAGGTTGGAAACACAGTTGACGCTCCGGGCGATGGCCCTCGCCTTGTTCAAGGCGGGCAGAAGCATTCCGGCCAGAATCGCGATGATTGCAATCACGACGAGGAGTTCTATAAGGGTGAAATTCATGTGTTTCCGGGGTCCCGCTGCTTTCCCGGAAAACCGTTCCGTCTTCCGATTTCTTCTGCTTTCCCATGATTTCCGCTTCATTTTTCGGTCTCCTGTATGAAAGAAGGTATTTTACGATCTTTCATGTATTATAATGGTATTATTATGTTTGTCAAGTTGTTTTATAAAAAAATTCGATTTTTTTTGAAACCCGGTGTGGATTCTTCCCGCCGGCCGGTTCTCAACGGAAATATTTCCCGGAGGACGTCTTTCCGGTTCAGTTTCCGCTGAACAGAGAGGCATCCGAAATGAAAACCGGATAATCCGGAAGGGAGATCGGCCCGAACTCCTGCGCGCCGATGAAAGAACCGAAGTTCATGTTCCGGCGGGGATTTCCGTCCCGGAACCCATAGACGTTCCGGCGGATCGGATCGATGAAAATCGGTTCGCGGAGCAACGGTGCATCCTCCGTCACGACCTGAATCATTCCGGGAACGGTCTGCGCGGAAATCTCCACGTTTTCCGGCAGCCAGAGCGCAAAAACCGGGATTCCTTTCCGGCGCAGGGAAAGCGTCTTGACGCTGAACGGAAGAACGCTGCAAAACTGCTGTTTCCGAAGCGGCGTAAACGCGCAGAAGTATTCCGGCGCAGTCTCCAGGCCGTCGAAAAGCCAACCGAGGGACTGCATCGCAAAGTAAGCAAGTTTCGGACGGTTTTCGCGCGCGTGGATGATTCCGTAATGCGAATCGCCGCCATCCGGATAATAGCAGAGCAGGTCGGTTGCGGTGAAGAAGGACGTCAGGGAACAGCCGCAGGCAATGTCGCTGACATGACGCCGCACAAGATATTTGGCCTGGTTGTATTCGGACGGCATGGCGAAAAGGGCGCTTTTTCCGCTGGCACGCCCGCTTTCCCCCTCCCACACCTCCAGCTTTTTTCCGGGAATTTCGAGGTTGGCGCGGATATGGGCGACCCGTTCCGGAAGGAAATCCTCGGGGTTGTTTCCGTAGAAATGATAGCTGAAAACATCGATGACCTCGCCGAGCCTGTTTTTTCCGAGTTCGCGGATATAGGTGGTCCCGGTCTGCGCGACATCGGCAATGATCCGGGCGTCGGGAAGGACACTCCGTACAACGGACGCGGTATCCCGGACAAATTCCACATAATCGCGGGCTGCTTTCGGAATCCCTTCCGTGACAGCGACATTCCGGTTGTTCCGGAGCCAGAACGCTTCCGGTTCGTTCCAGACTTCCCATTCGGAGACTCTGCCTCCGAAATGCGTTGTCAGCGCGGCGACATAACGCCGCCAGGCGGTCATGGATTCTTCTCCGTGATAAAACGGAGTTTCCGCCACATATCCGCGAGCCCATCCGGGAACCGTTTTCCCGGTCTTCCGCGCCTCTTCCCACGCGACCGCATACTCCCGGTTCGGGGTATAGAGCGGATTCCCGTAGCTGAGGCTGAACCAGGTACGGATCCCGATGGAGGCAAGACCGTCCACCACCTCGTCCAGCCAGCCAAAATCGAACTGTCCCGGAACCGTCTCGCAGCGCATCCAGCCGGTCTGGCAGCGGGCATGCTTCACGCCGGATTCCGCCAGCCAGGGAAATGTTTTCGACGGCTCAAAAGTGCGGCGGTCCAGGGTTTCAAAACCGATCCCGAGGGGCGACCCGGAAATGTCCGCGCTTTTTTTATGCGGCATCCTTCCCGCAAATTCCAGAAAAGGAACGGACGCCAGCGGATCGGGGTTGAAATCGTATTCCGCGCACTCTCCCTCCGAAACGGGCGGAAGGAAAGCGGATTGGAATTCCGAAAGTCTTTTTTTGAGCTCGTCAAGCATGTTGTTTCCCTTTCCTGGAAGCGGTTTTTCAGCGGCGGGAATGCGCCTTGGAGCCATGAACCTTTCCGGATCGGGCGTCCGTCCGGGCAAGAAGCGCCTTGCAGTTGACCGCCTTCTCCATCAGCAGTACGGGTGTATAAAAATAATGGTTGCTCGCCTCGAATCCGATGCACGCGTCCTTGCATTGGAGGCCCGCCGCCGTCTCTGCCAGTTCGATCTCGTCCAGCAGCAGGGCGCGGAGCGGCTTCGCATTCGCGGCGGGGTTTTCCCGGAGCCGGATGAACTCGATCTGGTTCCAGGTGCTTTTCAGATGACAGTAAGCCGCGAGGGAGTATCGTTTCAGCTCGTCAAAATTGGGGCGGAATCCGTCCGGAACGAGGGGCTCGGCCTTTTCGAGAACTTTCAATCCCTCCGCCCATCCGGCGGCCATGCGGGCGAACGCGCGGGAAAAGAGCTCCCCGGAATATTTACCGCGCCATTTGGCAAGGTCGTCGTAAGGGAAGCCGACCATGGTTGCGGAGTAATGGGTGGGAGCCGGAAACAGAAGGTTCATGGGACCGCAGTTCACCGGCGCAAAATAGATGGCGGAAACAAAATCGAACGGGAAGCCGGCAAACGCACGGCTGAATTCCGCGGTCGCCTCGAAAAGATGCGGGACGGCTTTTTCCCCGTACAGGGAACGCAGGACCTCCTCTTTGGACCGGGAGAAAAGCGCCAGCAGCGGGGATGGCCCGCCCCCGTGGGTCCAGCAGAGCATGAAATCGTCGATTCCAACCGTGCGGAGACGGTCGATGTGCTCCCGGATCAGGTCGAAAACGGGAAGATACGGAATCGCGCTCAATTCCCAGGAATTGTTGACCTGAATTTTGGCCGCATTCCGCAGTCCCGCCCGGGTTCCCGCTTTCCAGACCTTTCGGGCGTAGCAGCCGGGTCCGGGATGCGAAATGGAGTAATCGATCACCTCGCTCTTCACGCCTTCGCAATCCGTCCGGACGCCCCATTCGCTGACGGCAAGGACCGTGACATTGCCTTTGAGCCGGCGGACAATGTTGTCGATCCAGTCTTCCTCCCACGCCCACGAATGGGCGAGATGCCTTGCCTTCGGACTGGCTTCCGCCATGCCTTCGGTAAACGTATTGACAACCTCGGCGATAATCTCCTCCGAAGACCGGAGGGAACAGCGCGGGCACTCGTCTTTGCGCCCCTGCGACGCACAGTTCGTCGGATTCTCCGAACGGGTGATGGTGAGGATTCCCGCCAGCGCCGGACATTCCGTGAAGAGGCGCTTCATCGCGCCCCGCAGAAAATCGCGCACTTCGGGCCGCGAAGTGCAAAGGGAGATCGCGCCGTTTGGAAAGTCCAGCCCTTTGAGACCGTCGAACGCCGGGGCGAATTCCGCCGGAACCGTGCGGGGTTCGTTGAAGTAAAGATAGATTCCGATTCCGAAGTTCGCGGCCCGCTCCGAAATGCGGTTCAGGTTCCGCATCCGCCGTTCCCGGCCTTCCGACATCCCCGGCGCGCGTTCCCACGGCGCCAGCTTGTACAGCAGCGCCTGGAACCAGAGCGCATTGATTCCGGAATCCGCATATTCCGCAAGCATTTTTTCGGAAAAGTTTTCCAGCGAATCGTCCGACAGCGGATCTCCGCAGCCTGCCGAATAGGGATAACTCAACCGCAGGCCGCCGCAGGATTCCGGCGGTTTCAGGGAAGCCCTTTTTCCGAAACAGAACGGCGTGAACTTCCCCATTTCCACCGCGTCAAAATGCGAACGGACAAAGGCCCCGATCTCCTTCATCCGGCGGATTTCCGCGGCAGAAAAATCGTGCCAGCGCAATTCCTCCGCGGCCGGCTTCAGGCCGCCGAGCTTGCCGAAAAGAAAATCATCCTCTTTCAGCCGGAATTTCAGTTCCGCGGCGGAAATGTCCAGGAGCTCCAGAAGCTGGCTGTAAGGAAGGAGATGCCAGTTCTGCCGCAGAAGGGAAATATATCCCCTCTCCCGGAAAATCCCGGGGTCCACGCACGGAAAGGCGGGCAATCCCATCCAGCCGGACGCTTCCGCGATTTTTTCAACGGACGTCCCCAGCAGCGCGGCCAGTTTTCCGGGGGAAACAAAGCCGTGGTTGCGGAAAAGAAAACACGCCAGGCGGTTCGGAAAATGATCGAAACGCAATGGTTCCGGCGCGCTTCCGACGGGAAGATCGAGGGGAGCGGCATTCCGATTCATGATCCGGTCTTTCCTTGTCTGGAAACGGGTTTCAGGGCAAGCGTGAGCCCGTGAAGCTCCGCCGCCTTGGCGCGGTCGAGGAACTGCTCGCGGACCTTCCGCGTTCCCAGGAAGGCGAAATTGATGTCGGGGCTCAACGCCAGTTCCGGATGCTCCACATGCCCGCAGGTTTCAAGCACGCCCGACGGAACGAACTCCCCTTCCGGAGTGACCGCCGAAAGATAGCACAGCCCCTCCCCCGCGTAACCGGAGCATTCCAGGCGGACCACCTCGACGGTTCGATTTTCCGGAATGAAAAAATAACGCTCGAAAAAAGTGTCCGTCCCATGCTTGAAACATCCGTTTGCCACTTCCAGCGGCGTCCCGTCCGAAAAAAGGATGAGCTTCGTCCGCATGGCGCTCCAGCCGTCGGGCAGGGCGAAAAGACAGCGCAGGATTCCTTTTTTCCGCACGGATTCCTCAAAGTCATGCAGCGCCGCCAGCCAGCGTCCGGTCATCCGGCGGATCGGAACGGCGTCCGTTTTCCGGCGGAATCGCGCCGCTTTCCGGGCATATTCTTTTCCGAGGACTTCCACCTCTTCCGCGATGTTCCCGAGAGCTTCGCCCGGCTGTTTTTTGAGAAGCTTCCAGCAGGCGATCCTGGAACGTTCGGCAAGAATTTTGAATCGGCAACCGGTCCGCATGTCCTCCAGAACCCGTTTTCCCGTTTCCGTTTTGACCTCTCCCGCAAACCGGGAAAAAACCTCCCGCATCGTCTGAAGCGAAGCCGACGGTTTCGGATCGGGGCCGAAAAAGGAAAAGCAGAGCAGCGAATCCAGCCCGATGGAAGGATTGCCCCTGACAAGAACGGCATATTGGGCGACGGCGGAAAGAAACAGAGGATCATTGATCCCGAAAAGCCTCCGAGCGGCGGATTCCATGGCGTTTTCCGTTCCATGCCAGAGCTGTCCGGCCGCCGCCGTCACCGGGAAAAATTTGTACAGGAGAGAGGTTTTCTTATCCCATGAGGTCAGAAGCGCGCCCGCCGGATGATACCGGCCCGCATACGCCGTGAACGAGGCGATGTTGGACCACGAAAAATCAGCGGGAGCGATGAGATACTCGAACCCGAGTTTTTCATACAGGGCGAACGGGTCGAAGAAACGGAGATTCTCGAAATGGCTCTGGTAACCGGATACGTTTTCCTGATACTGCCAGCTGACCAGGAGAACGTCGCGGGGGAGTCCCGCGAGAGCGTCCGGATAAAATTCGAACATGTCGTCCCACAGCATCATGCGCTTCCCGCATTTTCCAGTGATGACCCCGTGAATGAACTTGAAATGATCCAGATAAAGTTCTTGTTCTCCTTCGAACGAACGGGCTTTCGGACGGCAGAGGGAACAATAACCGATGTCCCAGGCCTCGTCGCCGCCGACGTGCATGAACGGAGTCCGCTCGAAAATCGCGGCGGTTTCCGTAAGATACGCTTCCAGGAAATCACGCGTTTTCCGGAGAGACGGACAGAACACATGGCTGTTCCCGGCCGCGCCCGAACGCCCGGCGATCCCTTCCCGGAGTTCGGAATACGAGGCGAATTTTTTCTGTTTCAGAAGAAGTTCCGCGTGTCCGAGCGTCGCCAGTCCGGGTACGACATCGATGCCTTTTTCCGCGGCATGACCGATGATCTCCCGCAGCTCCTCCGGGGAGTATCCTTCTTTTTCGCCGGGATCAAACGCCTTGGTCCGGATTCTCCATTCCAGATAAAGAAACAGGGTGTTGTAATGGTTTTCCGATATGAAATCGATGAACTCCCGGATAAAGAAAACCGTCTCCATCTGACGGGCCAGATCCAGTTGTACCGCCCGGATTTTGTATTCAGCGCTCACAAGAGCCTCCCGTGTTGGGTTTTATTTCGGAAAGAATGCGCCTCATTTCTCCATCAGTTCCCAGAACTCGACCTCGTGTCCCGGAATATCGAGGGTGAACTCCTCTTTCCCGAAACGGACGGTTCCTTTTCCCTCCAGGTGGACCAGTTTTCCCGCCTCCGCGCCGCTGATCTTGAACTTCGGACGGGCCGGAGCCGCGGAACGGTTCAGAACCGAGACGAATTTTCTTCCGTCCCGGTGTTCATGGAGCGCGATGTCGACTCCGTCCGTATGATGTTCGACAACGGGCGATACACCCAGTCCGGAGAGGACCAGGCTCAAAATCTCCATGTCCGCGCCGCATCCGAGATGGATGATCCGGCCCTTGCCGATTTTGCGGATGTAGCCGAACGAAAACGTTTCCGTGTTCCTGTTCTGTATCTGGATCAGAATTTCCCCGGATTCGCGGGAAAGAGTCAGGTTCACCGGTTCGACGCCTTCGAGTTTCCTGTAGTAGAAAAGATTGACTTTTACGCCTAGATGCCCGCGCCGGGTGAGCTTGAGCTGTTTTTTCCCCGAGGTCACGACGGCGGGCAGACAGACGGGCCGGACGCCGTCGGGTTCGATGAATCCGATGTCCAGGCGGTTTCCGAACTCGTCGAAATGCGGAAACCGGTTGAAGGCGATCAGTGTTCCGCCGTTTTCGACGAATCTTTTGAGTTTGTCCGCCGTGCTTTGGAAGACCCAGTCTCCGCCCGCGTAAAGGAGGCATTTCTCCTTCGGGGCTTCGGCCGATTCCGGGTTGAAATAGCAATAAGTATAACAGCTTTCCTTGAGTCCCCTGCCGACCGTCAGGAAGTTGCCCGGATCGATCACGCGGTGGGCCTTGCCGGTGAACACGGCAAAGTCGTTGCGGATGGTGCAATTCCAGGGTTCGTATTTTTTCAGCAGGGACACCGCCGACTTCGTAGCTCCGTAATTCGCGGCTTCCCGGCCCCATTCGTTGATCGGGCCGCGGCACCAGTTGTCGCGGTTGACGAGCATGTAGTAGTTCAGCCCCTTCAGCCCGTTGACCGCCGCGAACAGGGTGATGAAGCGGTGATGCTGCGGCTCCGGCATGACGGTGCCCGACTCGAATTCGGCGGACCAGGTGTTTCCGTTGGAGGAATCGGCCTCCTGCTGCTTGATGATGTCGACATTGTAGAACCAGTTGTCTTTGACGCTGTTCGAGCGTTCCTCCTCCAGATACAGGTATGGATAAATATCCGAACCGCACAGATCCACCACGTCGGTCATCAGCTTGAAATTCTGATAGAGCGGAGACCAGCCGTTGGCCGCGAGCGGAACATCGATCCCGTTCTCCCGGAGCCACAGCGCAACGTTTCCCACCAGGCGCGCCGCATAGTCCCCGATGAAGATCAGGGAGTCGTAGTAGCGGACGCGGTACGGGGATTCGGGCATCAGGCGCTCCGCCATCGGCAGTTCCGTGTTGACGATCGTCTCATGGAAGAAAAGGCACGGCTCGGTGAAGTCGGCATAATCGGTTTTCCACGCCCGGTTCAAGGCGGAAATATCCTGATGATAGCGCTTCCGGAGATAATCCTTGAAGTCTCCGTCCTCGGCGAACGCGCCGCATTCGGTGCCGCAGCGTTCAAGCTCGGGATACGTCTCGTTGTCCGCCTGGCACACGATCACCGTTCCCCCGCGGGTAATCTGGTGAGGGACAATGATTCTGGAAACCGCGTCGATGTAATGACGGCTCATCCGCAGGAATTCGGGGTCGAGCCGCGCATATTTGCTCGCGCGTTCCGGGACTCCCCCGAAGGGCCATTCCGCATAGATGTACGGTCCCGGCCGGATCATCACATACAGTCCTTTGCGTTCCATCAGCGAAAGGAATCCGTCGAGGTTGCGCTGCGGGGAGGTCTTTCCGGTGAAATCGTAGACACCCTCTTTCAGTTCGTGATAATTCCAGGGCACATAGGTGGCGACCATGTTCAGCCCCAGCTCCAGAATTTTGTCGGCGATCGCCTCCCAGTTTTCATGGGAGACACGCCAGTAATGAAACTCGCCGGACAGCAGAGGAATCTCTTTTTGTCCGTAGTGGAGAACGGCATTTTTCATGATCATTTTCGAATGGAGATTCTTCATCTTCGCCCGCCTTTTTTTTATCGGTTCAAAAAATCCATGGAAAGCCCTGCGAGAAATACCATGCCGGTCTTCAGGAGCCGGTCGTCGAAATCGAACAGCGGATCGTGGAGGGGCCTACTGTCTCCCATTCCGAGATGACAATAGACCCCTTTGCTGCGCCGGAGGAAAAACGCAAAATCGTCGTTGCGCGGACACGGTTTCCTCATCGGAAGGAAACTCCCCTTCCCCAGATATTTTTCGGCCGCCTGTTTTGCCAGCCGCGCCCCCTCCTCCGGAACCACCGCCGCCGGATAGGTCATGGTGAATTCCAGTGTCCACCGGACGCCCGTTTTTCCGCAGATTCCGGAAAGAAGCGCCTCCAGGCCGGCCTTTGCTTTTTCAGCCGTCGCATCCGAAAAGAAACCGATGATTCCCTCCAGAAAAAGCTTCCGCGAAACGCTGAACGCCCTTGCGCCGGACTGGACACGTGAAAATTTCAGCGTCCCGTCTTCCGGCCAGCGTTTCCGGAGTTCCGCAATCACCCGGCCCGCCAGCCCGATCAGGTCGCCGCCGAAATACCGGGGAGATTGAAGCGTCAGACGGAAATATCCGCCGGCCCCCATGACGGTCCCCTCCCTTGTGGATATTTTGCCGTATTTCACCCCGGGCCAAGCGTGAAGAGCCGCGACGAAATCCGGAAAGGGATCATCGATCGCTCCCGCTTCGATCAGATCCTTTGCCATAGCCGCCATCTCCTCCCCCGGCTGGAAAAGAATCCGGACCGTGCCGGGGAAAGAGTCCCGCAGACGGCACAGCACGGACGCCGCCCCGAAAAGCATGGCCGAATGGCCGTCATGGGCACAGGCGTGCATGCGTCCTTCCTGAATGGAGCGGTAGGGAACGGGGTTCTTTTCCTGAATGGGCAGTCCGTCGATGTCGGCGCGGAGAGTGATGTTCGGACCGGGCCTTTTCCCGTGAATGAGCGCAACAACATCCGTATTCAGGCAGGGTCTCTGGACTTCCAGCGGAAGGGCTTCCAGCTTTTTCCGGAGATATTCCGCCGTGCGGAATTCCTGTCCGGCCAGTTCCGGAATTTTATGAAGTTCATGACGGACGGCAGCCGTTTCCGCAAGGACTTCTTCCGCCAGCGATAAAACTTTCTGTTTCATGAATCCACTTCCATGAATGTATTATTATGGTATTAATATATCACCTTTTTTCAGAAAAGCAACGAAGGAAAAGGAAAAAAACGCAACAAATCACCGGAAGGAAATCAGTCTTCAAGTATCTCCCGGTTTCAGCGGTTTGCGGCGGAGATGTCCGCCTCGTCGAGGATACAGCCCTGTTTTTTCAATTCGGCCTGAAGCGCCTTCCGGTCGACATTCCGCACGGCGACGCCCTGCCGGATGGACAGCACGGAGGCGGCTCCCGCCGCCTGTCCCATGACGCCGCACTGGGGCATGACGCGCAGACTTCCGAGCGCTTCATGCGTGACGCTGACGCAGCGTCCGGCGGTCAGGAGGTTTTCCCTGGTTTTCGGGATCAGGATGCGGAACGGGATCGGATAGCGGAACCCGGGCGGCGGACGCATCATTTTCCGGTCCATTCCGGGACCGGAACAGTTGTGGATGTCGATGAAGAAGGAACCGTAGCCGATGGAATCCTCGAACCTCTTTCCGGAAAGGATGTCGTCCTTTGTCAGGACATATTCCCCGAGAATCCGGCGGCTCTCGCGGATTCCGACGGTGTTCGGGGTGGAGACCATGTAACAGTTTTCCATGCCGGGAACATATTTGCGGTAGACTTCAATGGACTCGTAAGCCTGTTTTCGCGCTTCGAGGGTGGCGGCGGTCAGGTCTTCCGCCGACCGGGAATCGATGTCGTTCACGTGGGTGAAATTGATCCCCAGATACGTCGGCAGGACGGGAGTCCACCACCAGCCCATGACGACGCTCTGGAACGGCCGCATGTCGCCGTTGCGCTGCGCTTCGGCCCAGACCCGTTCCAGCGTGCGGGAATGGTTTCCGCGCTTCTTGAAATCGTTGATTTTGTCGATGTCGATCCCGCCGATGGTGAACATGAGCGTGACCGGCTGGCAGCGGTGCGTTTCATCGTCCCCGTAATCGAATTCGCATCCGGCCCGGGCCGCGACGTCGCCGTCCCCGGTGCAGTCGATGACCCGTTTCGCCCGGTACGCCTGCCGTCCGTTCTTGTTCTGGACGATCACGCCGGATACGCGGTCGCCCTCCAGGATCACATCCGAAAAGAAAGTGTGGTAGAGGAGGTCCACTCCGGCCTCCCCGGCCATTTTTTCCAGGAGAAGCTTCATGCCCTCCACCTGGAAATCCAGTTCTCCCGTCGGCGGCGCGGCGAAACCGGCCTCCGCAACACGCCGGGCGATCTCCCAGATGATTCCGCCGACCACTCTCTCTTTCGAGTCCCACGCGGAATAAAGACAGATATGGCCATGCCCTCCCGCGGTCGCCACGCCGCCGAGACAATTGAACTGTTCGACGATCAGCGTTTTTGCGCCCATTCTGGCGCTGCACAACGCCGCGGAAATCCCCGCGGGCCCGCCTCCCGCGACAATGACGTCATACTCTTTCACGACCGGGATGTCTTCGGTTCTGGAAATGAATTTTTCCATGCTTCCGCCTTTCCATAAAAAGAAGATTATTTTTCCTGGGGAACCACGATCCCCCGGATGATGATGTTCTGACAGAAAATAAAGACCAGCAGCGTCGGAACGGCCGCGACGATCAGCGCGGCGAATCCCACCGCCTGACTGGTCCTCTGCTGGAGCTGGTACAGATATACCATCATGGTCCACATGGATTGATCCTGGCAAAGCAGGAACGCCATCATGAAATTTCCATAGGCCGCCGTGAACGCACCGAGCGCGATCACGGAAAGGATCGGCGTGGAAAGTCCCATCGCGATATGCCAGAAAATGGTCCATTCGCCGGCGCCGTCGAGCGTGGCCGATTCGAACAGTTCTTTCGGAAGGCTGTCGAAAAAGCCTTTCAGGAGGAAGATCGAATATCCGTTGGCCATTCCGGGAAGAATGAGTGCGGCAAAAGTGTTGAGGAGCCCGAGGTTTTTGATCAGCAGGAACTGGGGAATTCCAAGCACCATGGCGGGAAACGCCATCGGCAGCATGACGAACAGCAGAATCTTATAGGCGGGCGCCATTTTGTAACGGGACAGCGCATACGCGCAAAGCGGATTGACGATCAGGGCCGTGACGACCGCCAGCACACAATAGATCAGCGTGTTTTTCGCGGCGTTTCCATGGGTGAGAATCGTATCGAAAACCATTCGGTAGTTCCGTGTCAGATATTCCCGGATGAGGTCCTTCCGGCGGTCCAGCATGACGAACCACTCGAATTCCTTGACGGGCGGCACGATTTTTTCCCATTGCGTGCAAACAAGTCCCCACGCTTCGTTCAGCCGGTCGACCGTTCCATATTTTCCGGCCAGGAAACGATGCCACGAATCCCGGTGGGCGGAAGGATTCGGGATGAGCCGCAGAGGAGCGTGGGCGGAATTCCTGACGAATCTCTCATAATGAGTTCTGGCGGATTCCGTTTCCTTCAAAGGATAGGTTGTGAAAAAAGGAATTTCACTCGGCGTTTGTATCTTGCGGCCGTATTCGTGCGAAATCTTCTGAAAATCGACCGCCCGGGTTTTGGGAACCGTATAAAGCGCGGCGATGAAATCCCTGTATTCCGTGATGGCGTTCCGTTGAAGCCCCACATCCCGCGGAGAAAGCGATTCGATGAAAAGGAGATAATCGCGAGTCTGATGAAGATTGTTTTTCGGGCATTCGGCGGACAGCGGAATCTCTTTGAAATTTTTCCACCCGTTTTCATAAACCCGGTTCACTTGTTCGAGCGCGCCGTATTTCTTTTTCAGCCACGTACGATATTCCGAAGCGAGCGTATCGAACCGGAGGAATTCGGGAGGAGCCGCCGCGGCGACGAAAGCAAGCCAGTCGGCTTTCCACTCTCCGGAAGGCGGTTCCGTGAGCGACAGGGGAATTTCTCCGAACTGCCGGAAATCCGTTTTGTGGACACGGTTGAGTTCGGAAACGGTTTTATATTTTGCGAGGAGATACTCCTGCCAGTTTTTCCGGGCTTCCGGTGCGAGCCGGAGGAAGGCGGAATTGAGTCCTTCGCGCACATATCTCAACCGGATTTTTTCAAATTCTTCCGGTTGGTCCCGGGAGCCGGTGTTCAGCGAAATATCGCTCCATGCCGTATAACCGGTTCCCAGTTTCCGGTTAAGCTCTTCGAGGTCGCGGCTGACCCTGTTCCGGAGGAAGGCCGCGAAAGAAGCGTCCGGATCGGTCCACCAGAAATCGGTCTCCCGGAGCGTATTTTTGAATTCGAGCACGACTTTCAGAAAACGGCTGTCGTATTGGGTCTGGGAACGGCGCCCGGAAAAATCCTCGAGGGGAAAATTGACGGCCGCATAAGACGGGAAACTGGTTCCGAGAGCGGCATTGAGTGTTCGGATTCCTTCTTTGCCCTTTCCGAAGCGGTCCTCCAGGAAACGGCGGAACCGTCGAAGCGTTTCGGGCGCAACCCCCTCCTCGTAAACCATGGCGGTCACGCGCCAGAAATGGGGAGTGCGTTTCATCAGTTCCGCCAGAAAGGCTTTGTAATCTTCGAAGCGTTTCCGGGAAAACCTGGGTGATGGACGCAACGCTTTCCCGCATGGAATGGAACAACATGGCGTTCCTGCCGTTGTACCGGGTCAGGAGAAACTTTTGAAACAGGAGCGCATCATTCAGAACGTATTCCGGAAAAATCGAGAACCGCGAGAAATCGACATCGCTTTTCAGGGAACCGGACACCATGACCAGCATGGGATAGACCATCGTGACCGCGCCCAGCAGCAGGAGAACATGGATGCCGATATTCAGAATCCTCGCTTTGAAGCTTTTTCTTTCCACATTGCCGATGATGGGCATGATTACTTTCCTCCCGTTGTCTTGAATTCCATTTTGGAAAGCCGCTTGAGGTTGTAAATCGTGAACAGGAGCGTAATGGTCCCCAGCACCCATGCCATGGCGATGGCGCTGCCGAAACGGAGGTTCGTATAGGCCTCCTTGAAAATATGCAGTTCGGCGACTTCGGTTTCCGCCCGCCCGAAGGTCATGACCAGGATCATTCCCCCGGACTGCGACGCGGCGATGAACGCGCCCACGAAATTGATGATGATCAGGGATTTCAGCGTGGGGAGGGTCACATGCCAGATTTTCTGGAAGAAGTTCGCGCCGTCGATTTCCGCCGCCTCGTAGGTCTCTTCCGGAACGCCCTTCAGCGCGGCCAGGTAGATCAGGCATCCGGGGCCCGCGCTCGCCCAGATGGTGGGAATCACGCAGGCGAGCATGGCCCATTTGGCGTCCTCCAGCCACGCGACCGGCTGGAACCCGATTCCGAACAAGCCGAGGAAATCGCCCAGCATCTGGTTCAGGATGCCCGAGGAACCGGACTGATAGAACAGTTTCCACAGGAAAATCACGACCAGCCCGCTCATCACCGCGGGAAGGTAGAAAAGGGTCCGGTAAATGATTTTCCCGTGCGAGACTTCCTGAAGGAGGACCGCCAGGAGGATCGGCGCCAGGAAACCGATGGAGAGAATGAGGATCATATACCGGAGAGTGTTCCAGACGGCGCTCCACCACTCATCGCTGAACAGGACTCCGGCAAGGTTGTCCAGGCCCGTCCACGAACTGTTCCCGACGACCCGGTATTCCTGGAAAAAAATCTGCGACCCGCTGACCATCGGAATATAGACCCAGATCAGGATGCTGAGAACCGCGGGAAGCATGATGAGGTATCCCAGTTTGTTTTTCCGGAACTCCCAGCCTTTGTTTTTTCCGGAATAGCTGTCTTTCGGGGAAAAGACCTTCCAGATATTCCAGATGACAAACGAGAACACGCCCAGGATCAGGATGGCGGCGATTCCGGCGACCGTGGTGCGTTTTTTCATTTCCGCCGCCGGAATATGGCCGATCATGCGGGCGTTCGTGCGGTCCTCGGCGGCTTTCAGCAGCGCCTGAAAGATTTCGATCCTTTTTTCGACGGCCCCGGGAGAATCCCCTTCGGGCAGTTTCCCCTCGCGGGCCAGCTGCCGGGCTTCATCGAGCGGCCTGGTCAGATATACATACACCATCTGGCAGTTTTTCCCGTAGGGTTCGGGCTTGCCGTCCCGGAGCACCCGCTGGAATGTGTCCTCCCAGTTTTTCGGGAAATATTTCAGATACTCCGTGTAGCCGAACTCCCGCAGAAGCGCCGGGCTCAGCTGGCGTCCCATCCCTTCCTCGACCATGGTCTTCGCATAAACGGCCCGGGCGGTCCGGTTGTTCATGAAACGCAGATATTTCCAGGCGGCCTCCCGGATCTTCCCCGCCGGGACATAGACGCCGTCGGAGTTTTTCCGTCCTTCGATTCCGGCAAAGATCCCCTCGATCCCGGCGTTGATCTCCGTTGCGTTTTTTCCGGCCGGGCCGACCGGAAACGGGGCGATTCCGATCAGTTCCGGATCGGTTCCGCCGCCCGCCGTCTTGTCGCGCAGATAATCGAAGAAAATCCCGACGCGCCCGGATTTGACGGCTTCCGTCACGGAGCGGGCGTCGGCGTTCGCCGTGGTATAGCCGCGCTGGACAATCCCGTCGGAATCAACCCATTTCTCCGCAATGAGCCGGATATAGAACTCCAGGGCGACCGCCGCCTCGCGCGTCCCGAAGGAAGCCCGCCACACCCCGTTTTCATCCAGGGTGACGATGTCGCCTCCGGCGCCCCAGATGAACGGCATGAAGTCCCACGAGCCTTGCGGTCCGTCCAGGACGTTGACACCGTAACGGTTCCGGCCGGGATCGGACAGTTTTTTGGCGCAGGCGAGCAGTTCGGCCCAGGTTTCCGGCGGCTTGTCCGGATCGAGCCCGGCGTCCTGAAACAAGTCCTTGCGCCACATCATCGTGCGTGCGCTGATGATGCCGTTCAGTCCCCACACATGCTTTCCGGCCTTGAACGGGGGAATGGCCGGGCCGTCGCGGTAGATCGCGGGGCGGATGGCCGGCAGAAGGGTTTTCAGGTAATCGGAAACGCTCCGGTATTCCGGGTCGTTCCGGATGAACTCATCCAGAGGATAGAGGAAATTCTGCTGGATATAGGTGTCGCTCATCCGCAGATTGAGTTCAAACACATCCGGCGCCGCGCCTCCGGCAATGGCCAGCATCAGGCGCGACTCCATCCCGATGTTCTGGATGGAAATCCCACTGAACTGCGAGAGTTCGATCTCGGGATATTGTTTTTTGAACGCCTCGAGCATTTTCAGCCGCACCCGCGTGTCGGGCGTCGTCGATTCGGGGTCCGGCAGGACTTGCACCCGCAGCGGGATTTTCAGCGGTTGTTCCGGTTCCGCCGCCCTCATGTCCAGCGGCGTCAGGACGCAGGCCAGCAGCAGGACCGTCCAAACGGTTTTCAGCCGTCCAGTGAACCGAAGAAACGCTTGGATTTTCTGATTTTTCTTTCTCATTACGGTCTTTCCGGGCCGATGGATTTTCCTCCCGGATCCGCATCATATATGCGGTTTCCGGGTTTCCGGCTCTTTCCGATGAAAACAAAGATTATTTCAACAGGAACCGCTTGAAATACGACGGATTCTTCCCATTCGAAATTCCGGGCGAAAGTTCCATGTAATACGAGGTGCTTCCCTCCCGGCTGTCGACATCGAAGATCGTGACATTGAAGCCGAAGACGGAGCCGGGCCGCGGCTTGAGGTTTCCAAAATAACTCCACGGAATCCTTGCCGCATAAATCTTATGTCCATCCGGAGCAATGACAACGGAGGTCTTTTCCGCCACCGGCTTTCCCGCGGTTTCCGGTGTTCCCGTATAACAGAAGTTGACGGGGCCTTCGGGCGTAAGAGCCAGGCAGAACTCGCGGTCGTCCTTCTGATATCCGGGGGAAGAAACGGCGGGATTGAACGCATCGTTCTCCGTGTCGAACGCATATTGGACGCAGTCCTGGTTCCAGATCATCGGACCGGTATGCCGCGAAATATGGACATCGTCCGTCACATCCGCCGCGATGTAGAAGAAGCGGTCGTCATAGGCGAGATACACGTTGGCGGAAAGATCGTTTTTGTCCTTCCACAATCCGTGCGGTTCGGCGTCAAGGGGTCTGAGCGTCTCGACGGTATCGAACACCAGCGGCCTGACTTTTTCAAATCCCCGGAGGGTGCCGTCCAGGGGCGGCGCGCTCTCCAGCCGTTCGACCGGATAGAGTTCTTCGGTCATGGACGCCTCCACCTTCCGCCCGTTCACCTCCACCTTTGCCGCAATCGGACGGACGCCCGGCCGGCAGGGGAATGGAACCGCAATCCTTTCCAGCGGTCCGAGCTTTCCTTTCACAGCGGGGGAGGAATCGAGCGAGGCCGTGAACGAAAGTTCCCGGGGGGTCTTGTTCTGGAGGAAAACATTCATCTCTTCCGCATTTTTGCGGTTCATCGAAACATAAATTTCCGGCATCGCATATTTTCCCCCGTCCAGAGCCCGGACGACCTTTTCCTGCGGAGCGGTGAATTCAAAGAAAACCGGCCGGTCGTTCAACGAAAACACGAAGTTTCCCTTCGTTCCGCCAAACCGTTTTCCCATGAGGTCCATCGCCGTCCAGTCCGAAGGCATGTCCACCGTTGAAGCGATGTCCTTTTTGGAAAGGGCCCAAAGCGCCGCGACGGTTTTGTCTCCGCGCTTGAAAACATATCCGTACACATCCGCAAGCGGCTTGACTTCCACGGCATCCGTCGCGTTGGCCAGCGCCCGCGTCACGACGGCATACGTCGCGGCGTGGGGACGCGGCTGGCCGTTCTTCCACATGGTGAAGTCGAAAATATGAATCCACGCGTGACGGTTTTCCTCGACCAGGAACCACGTCCAGCGCCGGATGCCCGGGACCGACTTCGCCACGATCAGGTTCCGGGCGTTGACGATCGCCAGTTCCCGCAAATTCGGGCTGTCCGGCGGCAGGTCCCGCTGAATGTTGTAGCCGGTCTCCTCGTTGACGTATTCCTTGCCCGGCCCCATCATTTCCCGCTGTTTCATGAACCGTTCCCGGACCTTTCCCTGTTCCGGCCCCATGGACTGGAATCCGATCCCCACCGTGGTCGGCTGGAGATAGGCGTCCGAACAGATGCCGTCCACATGATCCCTGATTTTCTCCCAGATTTCGGTGCGGTACCAGTCGTGAAGCCCCAGCGTTTCCCCGCCCGCGTAAAGTTTCGCGTCCGGATACTGTTTTTTGAGTTCCTCCCGGAAGAGTTTGACGCAACGGACATAATGTTCGACCAGGAAGGGATTCTGGTGCCGCAGGAGCCCGTTTTCGTCGGGCACCGACCATTCGCGGATTCGATCGCCGTAGCGCCGGATCAGCGCCGCGGCGAAAGCGCGCCATTTCGTGTAGTAGGCTTCATCGTACGGATTCCTGCCCGCCGCCAGTTCCGCCGCCAGTTCGTCTCGCATGAATTTCGGCTGGTTGCCCCGAAGACAGCTGAGCGTGAGGTTCGCATAGAAATTCGTATACCCTTCTTTCAGGAGCTGTTCGATCTGACGGTCGGAATGGGTGAAGTCATAGCGGCCGGGCGTTCTTTCCACCGCACGGAAAAAAAGCCAGCCGGTACGGGTTCCGAAGCCCATGCGGACATGTTTTTCCCGGGTGGCGCACCTCTTGGTGGAAAAGAACGGGTCGCGTTCGCTCTGCTGTTTTTCCGCCACGATTCCCGAATACATCCCGGAAACAAGGGGTTTCCCGTCCTGGAGGAAAACTGCCTTCACGGTGAAGTATCCGCGGTACTCTCCCGGCAAAAGAAGCGGAAGCCGGATACTTTCACTCAGGACCACCTCATTTTTTCCTTCCAGGAGCGGCTTCCCGTCAAAATCGTCGATCCGCCATTTCATGAGAACTTTTTCCCCCGGTTTCTCCACGCCTTTCAGCTCGAAACGGTATTCGACGGGTTCCCCCGGATAATAGATTCCTCCGTGCGAAGCCGTGTGAACACATTTCTGAATCCGGACTCCCTCCGGTTCTCCCCTGGCGGGAAGATTGAGCTTCGGTCCGAAGTAAACATTGTCGATCCAGACCGTTCCGTTCCGGGCGCCGCGGGCCTCCAGACGGAATGACAGTTCCGGGCGGCCGGCATTCTCCGGAACGGCAAAATCCTTCTGAAAGTAAGTCCATTCCTTCCGGAGTCCGTTCCGGGGCGCGGAAACCGAGAAGGTGAACTCCTTCTGCGCCGGGTTCTGCGGATGGAGGTTCAAGACGAATGCAAGCTGTCCCGGATTTTCTTTTTCATCGGAGTCGGACCGGGCCCAGAAAGCAAGGGAATATTCCTTCTGCCCGGCAAGGAGCTTGACCGGCCTGGCATAGCCTAGAACCACGGTTTTGCCGGGGGCATATTTCAGCCGCATGGAGCGTGCACCGGTTTCCCCCTGGCAATCCCTTTCTTCGATCTCTGGCTCGATCGCGTTTCCCCGCGCGGCGGCGTCCGCCGGGACTTTCCACCAGTCTTCGACGCCCCGTTCAAAACCGGGATTTTCGATCCGGTTTTCCTCCTGCGCCCAAAGGACGGCGGATGCGAAAAAGAAGAGTCCGGCCCACTGGAACAGACGCATTTTCCTGTCCTCCTCAAAAATGAACGGTTTTTGTTTCCTCCGGAAGCAGCGCGACTTGAACGACGCCCCGGTTTTTCACTTTCAGATGCAGAATTCTTTCCCTTTTCAGGCTGTTTTTGAGCGTAATTTCCCCTTTTTCGAAGTCGCAGGAGACCGCCTCCGCGCAGTCCAGTCCGAAGGCATGGCGGAGTTCCGGGTCCACATAGACCCCGCCGAACTCCTCGAGGATGTCGTCCAGATACAGATACAGGTCCAGGAACAGCGAATAGCTGTTTTCGGGGATGCTGTTTTTGTACAGACCGGATTCATCGTCCAGCTGCGGATTGTTCTCGTAGATGGTGTAGAGGATGTTGTCCCGGTGCGGATTCCCTTTCAGGCTCTCCTCGTCGCGGTAGACCATGACCTGCCGGAAAGCCGCGATCCCGCGCTCGGCGTAGATTTTCTTTCCCGTGGCGCGGTAGAGCCGGAGCAGAAGGTAGCCGATCCAGCTGACGGACTGGTTGCCGGTGGCCGTGCACTGGGTGCGCATGTAGTCGGGATGCGGGTAGAAGCTGGTGGCGACCATGCCGCAGGATTTCCAGTGAATCCGGTCGTAAAAACTGCCGGGGAGAGGCGGTACGTTGTAGCCCATCATCATCGCGCTGCAGAAGAGCTGGACTTGTTCGGCGCGGTCCCGCCAGAGGGGATCGCCCGTATGGTCGAAGAGGTCTAGGAAAGCCCAGAGCATGGTGCGGTAGCCGTCGACGTCCCACAGGCACGGATAATCGGTTTCGCAGCCGCCCATGGCGAACAGTCCCTGTTCCTGAAGGTCGAGCCAGCAGCGTTCGGCGGTCCGGAGGGCGGCGTCGAACGGACGCTTGTCCCCGGTGATTGCGGACAGCTTCAAAAGGACCGGAATCCAGGTCTGGGTTTCGGAATACTGGCTGATCCAGCCGATTTTTTCAACGGGGCGGAGGTCTTTGTCATACAGGCGGCGGAAATGACCGTCCGGCTGCTGGAGCGACAGGACTTCTTCCAGAATGTACGCCGGGTAATCGTTCCGGAAAAGAGATTTGTCCTTCTCGAAGATCACCAGCGCGTCGTAAATCATTTCCGGAAGCGCCAGGCTGTCCAAACGTTCCGGCTCGAAGGGGGCGCCCCAGCCGCTCTTCTCGCAGAAGGGAAGGATGTCGCGCATGAACTTTCCGGTGTGGAAGGGATAGGTGAGACGGGAATTCCCGGCATGATGGTCGTAGAGATAAAAATCCAGCAGGGAGCGGACTTTTTCCCGGAAGGCTTCGTCTCCGGTCCGCTTGTACTGCTTGTAAAACCAGTTGGCCTTGAGAAGATCATAGGAGAGCCAGGAGCAGCCGAACTGATCGTCCGGACGGTAGCCGTTCTGGAACTGTCCGAAAAAGTTACTGAAATAGTGGGCGGCGTAATGGTCGCCCGGAACGTTTCCGGTGAGCTCGGCGCGGGACCAGATCGAGGTGTAGTTTTTCAGGAACTCCCGGATGTCGGTCTGGGGGGAATGGGGCACGGCGCGGTTCAGCCGCCAGAGCACGTTGGAAAGGTGCCCGATATGATTTTCCTTTCCCCTGCCCGCGAACCAGCAGAACTCCAGGACGGCCGTTTCCCCGGGCGCGACTTTCAGCGGCGCGCGGAGAGAAAAACAGTGCGTGAGCCAGGCGTCGTCGCGGGTCAGATCCGACTGCCAGTCGCGCGAGACGTCGAGATAGGCGCTGCCGCAGTACAGCCCTCCGCAGCCGTTGTAGAACAGCTGGTTGTTGGCGCGGGTCGCCAGATAGTCGTTTTCCTCGGTCGGATAGGGATACGCCCCCAGATTCTGCTTGCGTCCCATCCATTTGTAGGAGACGTAGGTGAAGTCGGAAAGCGCACCGTCGGGAAAATAGGAGAGCCGCTCGAGACCGTCGAACTCCGCCGGGGCGTCCGTGCCGTTGTGAAAACGGACCTCCCGCCGGAAGTAGACTTCGCCTTCCTCCGGGTCCTCCGCGATCGAGAAACGGTCCGTCTTCTTCCCGCAGACGATGCAAAGCGACTTTTCCTGAAATGAAACCGAGGCGCCGGCGGGATATTCCAGTTCCAGTTTTTTCCGCCACAGGGCGTTGTGGAAAACGTACAGCGACGCCTTCCCGTCGTGCCAGACCAGCGCTTTGTCCCCGGCGGACAGCTTCCACGGACTTTCCGGCAGTTCCGCCACCTTGAAATACCGCGCCTTCTCCGTAAAATCGCAGATCCGTTTTTCCCGTCTTTGAATCAATGAACTCATTTTCTTACCTGGACGTTGAGCGTTGAAGGTTGTGATATTCCGAACCGCTCCGTCATCGTCCACGACGGCGAACTCCTCCGCCCGCTCCCGGATTCCGGCGATCCGTCTCGGAATGGTGGAACAGGCCGCCGCCGCTTCTTCCGCGGAAATCCCGGCGAATTTCCGCAGATTCGCATACGCCGAATTCATGGAAAGAAGGCTTCCGGTCAGCCGCTCCGTCCCGGCGATGTACAGAGCCTTTCTTTTGACCTCGAACCGGTGGGGTGTCCCGGCCGGATCGGGGAATTCGAAGAACCGTCCGGAAAGTCCCGCCGCCGCACAGCAGTCGGTGACCGCCGCGAAACGGCCGGGTCCCTTGGCCCGGTAGAATATTTTGACCAGTTCCGGGCAGACGTGGACCCCGTCGCAGATGACCTCGCAGGTGAGGGAATCGTTGACAAGACATTCCAGCAGGGGGCCGTCGTGTTCATAGCGCCCCAGATTGCAGCGGACATCCCCTTCGGAATTGTTCCCGAGATGCGTGACGTGCGTCAGTCCGCGCGCCGCGGCCGCCCGCAGCTCCTTCGCATTGCACGACGTGTGCCCCGCCGCCGCCGTGATCCCGTGGTCGCACAGGAATGCGACGAGGTCGCCCGCCCCCGGCAGTTCGGGCGCAAGCGTCATCATCTTCACCACGCCCGGAGCGGTACGGAAAAGTTTCCGGAAAAAAGGAATATCCGGGAGCGTCAGCAGGGATTCGGTCATGCCTCCGGGATTCCGGAGGCAGGGGCCTTCCAGATGAACCCCTTCCAGGCGCGCGCCGGGAAGCCCCTCCTTCATGAGCTTCCGGCAGAACCGGAGATATTCCTTCATGCGTTCCGGAGGCGCCGCGGAAAAAGTCGCCAGAAAGGAAGCCGTCCCGTGTTCCTTGAGGAAGAGGGAAAACGTCTCGTAAACCCCGCGTTCCAGCTCCGTGGTTTTATGTCCGCAGGCCCCGTGAAAATGGATTTCCGTAAATCCGCCGGGTATTTTCGTCAAGTTCACGAAACCTCTCCTTTCAAAAGCTTCCGGAGATCGGCAAGGATGTCGGCGTCGATTTCCTTTCCGTGCTCGAGGCTGGCCCCGTCGGCGCTCTTCGTGAACCAGCGTTTCCGCTCCTTGTCCATGTTCACGCCCTCGGGACAGAGGTCCATCATCTGCGAGGTTTCGCTGATGCCGGCATGATCCCCGTGCCATTTTTCCTGGAGACGCGGCGACTTCAGCGGATGAATCTGAATCCAGTTGAAGGGATTTTCCCCTTTCCCGTGGTGCTTTTCATAGTAGCCGGCGGACTCTTCGCGTCCCCACCAGCCCTCCCCCCGTTCCTTTTCCAGGAAGGCGAAAATGGCCTGCCGCGCGCCGAGCTTGAACGCCAGATCGGTGGGCATCCCCTGTATGAAATTTTCACTCTGATGCGCGAAAAAGCAGTGAATGTTCCGGAAACCGATCCGGAGCAGGCTGGCAAAAAGGTCTTTTGCAAACAAGTTGAGCGTTTCGGAGGGAATGTGAATGGTGCCATGCCGTTCCGGGACCTCCACCGCGTAGCTGGCCGCCCCGTAGAAGAAAGGCGGAAACAGGATCATGTCCATCTCTTTTTCCAGCCTTTCGAGCATCCGCAGCGGGATCAGGCCGTCCGTGCCGAAGACCAGATGGTCCGCGTGATACTCCAGTACGCCGATGGGAAGGACGGCGGGCCAGTTCTCCGCGACAGCCCGCCCGAGTTGTTCCGGAAACATCCATTCATAACGCATTTTTCAGGCTCCCTTTCAAAATCGGACCGCATTCATAATGTATTTTATTGGTATTATAATTCATTTCAGTCGATTGTCAAGCGGCGAAACAAGATATTTTGATAAAAAACCGCCTTCCCGCGCCATTTCTCCTTGCACAAGTCCCGGAAAGGAATATATTATTGAATTGAAAATGAATTGAAAAGACTCGGCATCGGACATGAAAAGCGTAACGACGAAACAGGCAAAACTGTACAATACTCTTGTTTTTCAAATTCGTTCGGGGGATCTCCGGATCGGCGACCGCATTCCTTCGGAAAGAATGCTCGGACAGCTCAACAACGTCAGCCGGGTGACGGTCCGTCTGGTGATCGATGTCCTTTGTTCGGAAGGAATCCTCGAACGGCGCGGACGGTACGGAATTTTCGTTACGGGAATTCCCGCCTCCGGAAAACAGGAATCCGCCCGCCGGGCGTCCCGTCTTGCCTTTGTCTATTTCTCCAGCCTCCCCGGTTCGCCGCTGGATCAGGTTTTCGCCACGATGTATGCGGGGATCGAATCCTTCTGCGCCGGGGAGAAGAACTACTATTCCACCTCCCTGAACGGCATGAAAACCAGCAATTTTACCGGCTACGACGCATATCTGCTGTCGGGAAATGTCCTGTCGCAGAATCTGTCTTCCCTGAAAAAAGAGAAGTCGCCGGCCATTGTGATCGGTTCGCCTCTTCCGGTTCCGGGACTGGATTCGATCTCATTCGATTTCTACGAAGGCGCCTATCTGGCCGCCACGGAGCTGCACCGGGCCGGGTATGCAAGAATGCTTTTCATCGGCTTGCAGTTCCCCAATGAAAAATTCATTCAGCCGAATATCCTGTGGCAATCCCGCGGACTGGAGGACTATTGTTCCCATTTCGGGCTGCCCGCCCCGGCGACGTATATGATCGACGCCGCGAAGTTCGTCTCCGGCAACTACGAAAGCGAACTGGAAAACGTCCGCCGCCGGCTCCGGCCGGAGAAGATCGATTCCATTGTCATCTGCTCCGCCGTGCTGGAAGACATCGCCAAAAAGCTTTTCCTGTTTTCCAATCTCCCGGTGATCCTTTTCTCCGAACACATTCTTTCGAATTTCGGCTGGGGATTCCGTCAGCTCCTGGCCGACTACCGGCAGCTCGGGATCGAGGGGATGCGCATGCTCGACTGGCGGATCAAAAATCCGTATGCCGACGTCATCAAGCGGAGCCTCCCGCTGAAAATGATCTGAACGCACGGAATACCGGAATAATACAATATTTCGGAATACAACGTTGCCTCCCCATTTTTTCGGGCGGCGGTTGACTATTTTTCAACAAAGAAAAAGGAGACCCTTTTTTTTCCCGCGGGTTATGCTATATTTTGACGACACGAATCTCGTCTGAGGAGAATTTTCATTTCATGGCAACGATCAGAATCCCGTACGGACGCACTCATTTGACTGCCGCGCTGGATGAAAAAAATCTGCTGGGGATTTTTCATTCGACCCTTCCTTCGCAGGCGGAAAACGAATCCGCCGAAGTGTCGCGCGCCCTCGATACGCCCATCGGCAGCCGGAAACTGGAGGAACTGGCCCGCACAGCCGGAAGCGCCGTCGTGATCAGCAGCGACCATACCCGTCCCGTTCCGAGCCGCATCCTCATGCCGCAGATTCTGGAACGCCTCCGCCGGAACAATCCCGCCATCGATGTGACGATTCTGATCGCGACGGGCTTTCACCGCCTCACCACGAAAGAGGAACTCATCAACAAATTCGGCGAAGAAATCGTCGCCCGGGAAAAAATCGTGGTTCATGACTCCTCGGATTCGTCTCAACTGATATCCATCGGGACGCTGCCTTCCGGGGGCGCGCTGATTGTCAACAAACGGGCTGTGGAAACGGATCTGCTGGTGGCCGAAGGCTTCATCGAACCCCACTTTTTCGCCGGGTTTTCCGGCGGACGCAAGAGCGTGCTTCCGGGGATCGCTTCCCGGGAAACCGTGCTGGCCAATCACTGTTCCGAATTCATTATGAGTCCGTACGCCCGTACGGGAATCCTGGAAGGCAACCCGATCCACCGGGATATGGTTTATGCGGCAAGGGCCGCGAAACTGGCTTTCATCGTGAATGTGGTCATCGACAGCGACAAGAAAATCATTGCGGCGTTCGCCGGACATTTCGAAGCCGCGCACAAAACCGGCACGGAATTTCTGGGGAAATACGCCCGGATCGAAGTTCCCGAGGTGGACATCGTCATCACAAGCAACGGCGGATATCCCCTCGACCAGAACGTCTATCAGGCGGTCAAGGGAATGACGGCGGGCGAAGCGGTCTGCCGTAAAAACGGGGTCATCATCCTGTGCGCAAGCTGCTGCGACGGGCACGGGGGCGAATCCTTCCATAAGCATCTGCGCGACGCTTCGCCGGAACGGATTCTGGCCGAAGCCGCAAAGGTTCCGCGCGACAAAACCGAGCCGGACCAGTGGGAATACCAGATCCTCGCCCGGATTCTTGCCAAGCATACCGTGATCCTGGTCACGACCGACTGCGACCACCGGATGTTGAGGGAGATGAAGCTGGAGGCCGCCTCCACCCTCGAAGAAGCCCTTGCCCGCGCGTTCCAGCTTTGCGGAGGGGAAGCGCGGGTCGCCGTCATTCCGGACGGCGTTTCCGTCATCGCCGCAAAAAGAAAATCATGAATTCAATCCATACAAGTCAGGAAAAAAACATGCACATCATTGTGTGTATCAAGCAAGTGCCGGGAACGGCGCAAGTCGAGATCGACGAGAAGACCGGCGTACTGAAACGCGACGGCGTCGCCTCGAAAATGAATCCGTTCGACCTCTTCGCAATCGAAAGCGCCATGCGTCTCAAAACGCTTTACGGCGGAACCGTGTCCGTGCTCACCATGGGCCCGCCGCAGGCGGAAAAAGTCGTCCGGGAAGCCTTCATGATGGGCGCCGACCACGGCTATATTCTTTCCGACCGCAAATTCGGCGGGGCCGACGTGCTCGCCACCTCCTACACCCTCGCGCAGGGCATCCGCAAGATCGGCAGCTTCGACCTGATCCTCTGCGGAAAACAGACCACGGACGGCGATACCGCGCAAGTAGGCGCGGAACTGGCGGAATTCCTTTCGATCCCGCATATTACCGGCGTCACGAAATTTCTGAATTTCATCGACGGGAAACAGCTCGATCTCGAAGCCGACATCCCGCTCTACTCCCTTTCCGTCCGAATTCAGCTGCCGTGTCTGGTGACCGTTGAAAAAGGGATTTTCGAGCCGCGTCTGCCCTCGTTCCGCAAAAAACTGGCGACCGCCGACCGACCGGTCACATATTTCTCCCTCAAGGACCTCGAAGACACCGACGAGACCCACTACGGGCTGAACGGCTCGCCCACCCAGGTCAAGCGTATCTTCCCGCCCGAAAAAATTTCCGTGAACGAACACTGGGAAGGGAGCGGCGACGAACTGGCCGAACGCCTTCACAGCCTCCTCCGCGATAAAAAATTCCTTTGCGAGGTGAGGTGACCATCATGCCGAAAATCGTCATTCATCCGGAAAAAATCACTGACCGCGCCGCATTGCCGGGACTCTGCCCCTTCAACGCAATCGAAGACGTCGACGGCAAAATCCTGCTCAACGCCGCTTGCAAGATGTGCCGCATCTGCTGTAAAAAAGGCGGGGGCGTTTTCGAATTCGTGGAAGACGCCGAAGCGGGGATCGACAAGTCCCAATGGCAGGGAATCTGCGTGGTTGCCGAACGGGTCGACGACGATGTCCACCCGGTTACGCTGGAACTTCTCGGCAAAGCCGCCGAGCTGGCCGCGAAAGTCCGCCAGAAGGTCTACTGCGTGCTCATCGGTTCCAACCTGGAACCGGCCGCCGCGAAGCTTGCCGAATACGGCCCGGACGAGATCCACGTCTACGACCATCCGGCGCTCGAACATTTCCGCATCGAACCCTTCTGCGCCGTGCTGGAGGATTTCATCCGCAAGGTGAAGCCGTCGGTGGTGCTGGTCGGGGGGACTTCCATCGGGCGCTCCCTCGCGCCGCGCGCCGCGGCGCGTTTCCATACGGGGCTCACCGCCGACTGCACCTTTCTCGACATCCAGTCCACCACCGACCTGGACCAGATCCGTCCGGCCTACGGCGGCAATATCATGGCCCATATCAATACGCCCCGCCACCGGCCGCAGTTCGCGACGGTCCGCTACAAAATTTTCTCCTCGCCGGAAAAGTCCGCCCCGAAAGCGAAAATCGTCCGGGGAAGCCTGACGCCGGAACAGCTCGCTTCCGGGATCGAATTCCTGTCGCTCCGCCGCAAGCAGAATGAGCGGGGCCTTGAAGACGCCGATGTGATCATCGTCGCCGGGCGCGGCCTCAAGAAACAGGAAGACCTCGCAATGGTCGAGGAACTGGCTTCCCTCCTCGGGGGCCAGGTCGGCTCCACCCGCGCGGTCATCGAAGCCGGGTGGCTCGACCCGAAACGCCAGATCGGACTTTCCGGACGCACAGTCAAGCCGAAGCTCATCATCACCTGCGGGGTTTCCGGCGCGGTGCAGTTCGCGGCGGGGATGAACGGCAGCGAACTGATCGTCGCCATCAACAGCGATCCGCACGCCTCGATCTTCAACATCGCGCACATCGGAATCGTCGGCGACCTTTATCAAATTATTCCCGGATTGATCGAACGGATCAAAGCCTCGAAAGGAGTCCAGTCATGATCAGCACATTCAAACAGGTGGATGAAACCGACATTGCCTTTCTGCGTTCGGTCTGTTCTCCGGACCGGGTCCTGACCGGCGCGGAAATCAGCGAAGACTATTCCCATGACGAGCTCGGAGACGTCCGGCGCGCCCCCGACGTGCTGGTCAAGGTGCTGTCCGCGGAAGAAGTGTCCGCGGTCCTGAAATACGCCAACGAGCAGACGATCCCCGTCACGCCGCGCGGACAAGGCACCGGGCTGGTGGGCGCCTCCGTCGCGCTCTGCGGCGGGATCATGCTCGACCTCTGCGCCATGAACCGTTTTCTGGAACTGGACGAGGTCAACATGACCCTGACCCTCGAGCCGGGCGTGCTCCTGATGGAAGTCTCCAAATACGTCGAAGCGCACAAGCTTTTTTATCCGCCGGACCCCGGTGAAAAGACCGCCACGATCGGCGGAAACGTCAACACCAACGCGGGCGGAATGCGCGCAGTCAAGTACGGCGTCACGCGCGACTACATCCGCGGCATGGAAGTCGTCCTGCCCTCTGGGAAGATCATCGAACTCGGCGGAAAGATCGCCAAGAACAGTTCCGGCTACAACCTCAAGGACCTTTTTGTCGGCTCCGAGGGCACGCTCGGGATCATCACGAAGCTGACGCTGCGTCTGCTTCCCCTGCCCCAGTACAAGATCAGTCTGCTGGTGCCTTTCCCCGACCTCAATTCGGCCATCTCGGCCGTGCCGCACGTCATCAGGACCAGTTCCGTGCCGACCGCGGTCGAATTCATGGAGCGCGAAGTCATCCTCGCCGCCGAGGAATTCCTGAACCGCAAGTTCCCGGACAACAGCGCCGACGCCTATCTCCTGCTGACGTTCGACGGCATGAGCGAAACGGAAATCGAGCTGGCCTTTCATGCCGTCGCGAACCGCTGTCTCGAGCTCGGCGCCAAGGATGTATTCATCTCCAACACCGACGAACGCAACGAGTCCATCTGGTCCGCGCGCGGCGCCTTCCTGGAAGCCATCAAAGCCTCCACCACGGAAATGGACGAGTGCGACGTGGTCGTTCCCCGGAGTCATGTGGCCGAGTTCATCCGCTATGCATCCTCGCTCCAGCAGAAACACGGGGTGCGCATCCGCTCCTTCGGACATGCCGGCGACGGCAATCTCCACATCTATGTCCTCCGGGACGCCCTTTCCGAAGAGGCCTGGAAGAAAACCCTTGCCGCGGTTTTCGAGGACTTGTACGGCACGGCAAAAACCTTCGGCGGACAGGTCTCCGGCGAACACGGCATCGGGTTCGCGAAGAAACCGTATCTGGCCGAATCGCTTGCGCCGGAAGTGCTGGCCCTGATGCAGGGGATCAAACGGGTATTCGACCCGAAAGGAATCCTGAACCCCGGAAAAATCGTCGTCTGATCCGGTCCGGACGAATCGTTCTCCGGAAAGAAAAGGAATTCTTTTTCCGGACGGATGTTTTTTCCAGCATCACAGGACTCATAGGACAAAACCGGTGCACCGGCCGAACAACGCTTTGATGTACGTATAGATGCAAAAAGAGACCTTCATACGGAAGGAAGGAGAGGATGGAGCTTGCGGGCCGTTCCGAAAGACGGCCGGAAGGAGGACTTATTTCTGCCGGAAGATGATTCTGCCTTTGCTCAGGTCATAAGGGGAAATTTCAAGGGTGACCGTATCCCCCGGTAAAATCCGGATGAAGTTCAGACGCATTTTCCCACTGATGTGGGCGAGCACACTGTGTTTGTTCGGGAGTTCGACCCTGAACATAGTGTTCGGCAGCAATTCTTTTACTACGCCTTCGACCTTGATTAAATCCTTAGACACGTGTTAAGACCTCCGTTCCGTTCTCCGTTATCAGCAACATGTGCTCGAAATGGGCGGAAGGCTCCCCGTCACGGGTGCGGACCGTCCATCCGTCACTTTCCATATACACTCTTCTCGAACCCAGATTCAGCATCGGTTCGACGCACAGCACCATGCCGGAGACCAGACGCGGGCCCTTCCGGTGCTGCACATAATTCGGGACATCCGGCGGTTCGTGCAATTTCATGCCGCAACCGTGTCCGACATATTCCTCCACGATCCCGAGATTTCCGCGTTTGGCTTCCATTTCCACTCCGCGGGAGATGTCCTGCACATACCCGCCCGGATGCGCCGCCGCCAGTCCGGCTTCCAGCGCGCTCTCGGTGAAACGGAGCAGACGTTCGATGTTCGCCGGCATCGGATCGTCGCCGACATACACGGTTTTGGCGGTATCGCCCACTCCGCCCTCGAAAGAGACGCCGACATCCACGCTGACGATATCTCCTTTGAGGATGAAGCGGTCGCGCCGCCCGATCCCGTGCACCACTTCGTCATTCAGGGAAATGCAGATGTTCCCCGGATACCCCCGATAGTTCAGGAAGGACGGCACCCCTCCCATGGAGCGGATGACCTCGCCTCCGAGTTCATCCAGGTCCGCGGTCGTCATACCGGACCGGATCAGCTTGCAAATTCGTTCCCGCGCTTCGGCGGCCATTCTTGCAGCCCTCCGTATCCGGTCGATTTCCGCCGGGGTATGGATCACAAAATCCGGTTTCATGTATTCAGGACGGCGAGAAGCATGCCGTAGTTCTGCTCCTTCGGAAGGGAAGCATCGATTTTCGCAAGAAGATGGTTTTCCGTGTAGAAACGGATCAGGGGAGAGGTCTGTTCCTCGTACACCTTCAGGCGGTTTTTCGCGGTTTCGAGAGAATCGTCCGAACGCTGGTAAAGCTCGCCTCCGCAATGATCGCAAATCCCTTCCCGGGCCGGTTTGGAAAAAATCTTGTTGAAATTGGCTTTGCACTGACGGCAGGTCAGGCGCGCGGTCAGACGCTGGATGAGAAGGTCATACGGGGCGTCGAACAGGACCACCTTGTCGATTTTCCGGCCGATTTTCGCGGTCGCCTCTTCCAGGAGTTCGGCCTGCTTCACGGTCCGGGGGAATCCGTCCAGAATGAATCCGCCGGCGCAATCGTCCTGTGCAAGACGGGCGGCCACCATGTCTGCCACGATCTGGTCCGGAACCAGTTTGCCCTGATCCATCAGCGCCTTGGCGCTTTTTCCCAATTCGGTTCCCCGGGTGATTTCGGCGCGCAGAATGTCGCCGGTCGAAATGTGGACCAATTTTTCATCCCGGAGCAGGATTTCGGACAAAGTCCCCTTGCCGGCGCCCGGAGGTCCAAGAAAAACCAGATTTTTGTTCTTGATCATTTTACCCTCTCCTAAAAGCCATAAGATTTGTAATGTATCCCTTCAACAACGATTTTCCAATCTTCAAAGACGCTTTTGCACGCAAACTTTGCAAAAAAACTATTTCCGCCCGGATGCGGCATAGCTTTCGATCGTCGCCTCGAGACCCCTGCGGAAATCCCAGGAGGGGCGGAAGCCGGTCGCCAGAAGCTTGTCGATGCATGCGGTCGAGTGTCTGACGTCGCCCGGACGCTCCGGCAGATACACGATCTTCGAGGAAGAACCGAGGATTTCGACGATCATTTCCGCCAGCGTGCGGATGGTCATTTTTCCGCCGTAGGCCACATTGTACACGCCGGTGAACGGCTGTTCCGCCATGAACGCGTTGGCCGCTGCGATATCCTTGACGAACACGAAATCGCGGGTCTGCTCGCCGTCTCCGAAAATGGTGATGTCCTCGTTGGCCAGCGCCCTGGCAATGAAAATGGGGACGGCCGCGGCATAGGCGCTTTTCGGATTCTGCCGGGGGCCGAAAACATTGAAATAACGCAGGCACGCGGTCTGGAGCCGTCCCGTCCCGGTGAACATGGCGCAGTAGTATTCGCCGTCCATCTTGGTGATGGCGTACGGGCTTTTGGGCTCCGGGACCATGGTTTCCACCTTCGGGGAGACCGGATTGTCGCCGTAATTCGCGGCGGAGGTGCTCAGGATCAGTTTTTTCACGCCCGCACGGGCGGCCTCTTCGAGAAGGAGGATCGTTCCCACGGCGTTGATCCGGTTGCATTCCTCGATTTTTTCCATGGACTCGGGCACGCTGACCATCGCCGCCAGATGAAAGACGCAGTCCACGCCCCGCACCGCGTCCGCGACGACGGCCCGGTCGGCGACGTCCCCCTCGATCAGCTCGCAGTCAAGGCCGTGAAGATTCTCCCGGCGGCCCGTGCGGAAATTGTCCAGGACCCGGACTGCGCATTTCCCCTGAAACGATTCCACGATATGGCTGCCGATGAACCCGGAACCGCCGGTGACAAGGACTTTCTTCATTTCCGGAATTCCTTTATGATCTCATTCATCTCGTTTTCTTTTTCCATCAGGCGCTGCACGAGGGTGAACTGGTTCCGGCAGCGGTCGAGGTTATGCGTTTCATACTTGACCCGGAAATAAGTGTCGCCGTTCAGATAGTCCGTCAGGAAACGCAAGCCGATTTCGTAGGTGATGAGAATCCCGGAGAAGGGAAGAAGTTCGATTTCCTTGTTGTTCAGGCATCCCTGCGCGCCGTCCAGATAGCCTTTCACGAGGGGACGGAAAATATTCGTGCGGACCTGGACCTTGGAAAGATCCGTTTCATCTTCCGCCGCGGGGCTCACGCTGGTGCGGACAAGGTCGCCGAAATCATACAGGGAAAGCCCCGGCATCACGGTATCGAGGTCGATCACGCAGAGGCCCTCTCCGGTTTTATTGTCCAGGAGGACGTTGTTGAGCTTGGTATCGTTGTGCGTGATCCGTTCGGGGATCAGCCCTTTGTTCAGGAAGTCGAGCAGAATGGGCGCGACCCAGCAGTTTTTCCGCGCGAAGGCGATTTCCGGACCGCAGGAGGCGGCGCGCCCGGCCGGATTCTCATGGGCCGCCCGTTCAAAGTCGGCATACCGCGACGGGGTGTTGTGGAAATTGGGGATGGTTTCGTGAAGCCGTTTGCCGGGGAGGTCGGCCAGAAGCATCTGGAATTCGCCGAAGGCTTTGGCCGCATGATACGCCTGGTTCTCCGTCTCGAGGATGTTGTAGGTGCGGGCGTCGTCGATGAACCGGTAGGAGCGCCAGCACTCCTCTCCGTGGAGATAGAACATCCTGCCGTCTTTCGTGGGGATCAGATGAATGCAGCGGCGGTCGCAATCCGGCTTGCAGCGGAGTTTTCCGACCGAATGGTCCAGCACCCGCGCAATGTTTTCCATCAGCAGTTCCGGCTTCCGGAAGACATGCGTGTTGATCCGTTGAAAAATATACTGCCTGTTTTCTCCGTCGACACTGAACACCGCGCGGTAGGTGTCATTGATATGTCCGTTCCCGAAAGGTTTGACTTCCAGCAGACGGGTGTCGTCAATCCGGAACTTTGCTGCAATTTCTTTTACAAGATTTTCCATGATAATCATTACTCCAGAGGAGATGGATATATACCGCGGCAGACCAGGGCGCGGATGGATTCCTCCACCCTGGGTTTGTCTTCACGGTAGGTCACACCGAACCACGAATCGGAACTGGTCATGACCTGAAGCGAAATCATTTTCTTCCCGATCAGTTCGCTGACGGCGAAAGGAATGTAGAACTCGGATTTGAGTTCGGTTCCCTTTCTGGAAAGGAATTCCTCGAAAAGCCCCCCGAGCGAATCGAAGATGGACGGCATGAACCCCCAGAAATTCATGGAGACAATTTCGTCTCCCGTCAGCGGATGAGCCGAACCGTTTTCGTCTTTGAATTCGGCGCGTCCGCCGGGCGCGGGAACGATGTGGGTCCGTTCGTTCACTTCCGTCAGGAACTCTTCGGCGTTCTTTACGCAGACGCCGCGCGAAACGAAACCGAATTCGGAAAGCGTGTTGCGGAGGGTGAAGCCCACCATGAAATGGCGGTGTACCGGGTCCGGATTGCGGGTGAGAGCGTCCGCCAGAAGCGCATAGGCGTTTCTTCCGTAGAAATCGTCCGCGTTGATCGCCGCGAAAGGTTCGGAAAGCCTGGAGGCGGCGCAGAGAATGGCGTGTCCGGTTCCCCACGGCCGGGTGCGGCCGGAGGGAAGCGCATACGGCGCGGGGAGATCCTCCAGTTCCTGGAAGGCATACTCCACGGGGACTCTCTTTTCCCACCGGGCGCCGACTTTTTCCCGGAAAACGGATTCAATGTCATGACGGATCACAAAAACGACCTTGCCGAATCCGCTTTGAAGGGCATCGTAAATCGAGTAGTCCAGAATGATCTCCCCGGAAGGTCCCACCGGATCGATCTGTTTGAGGCCGCCGTAACGGCTGCCCATGCCGGCAGCGAGGACCAGCAATGCGGGTTTGTCCATAGGCACCACCTTTTTCCCGGGTTCTCAGATGACCGGCAGGCTTGCCGCGGCAACCGCCTGTCCGTGGCGGCGGGACTTCTCGTCCGGGATGCGGAATTCGACATGGGAGGCATATTCCGGGAATTCCTTTTTCAGAATCTCCGCCGCACGGGCCAGAATGACATCTCCGCCTTTTCCGGAAGTGACGCGTCCGAGAATCAGGAGCTTTTCGATCTCGTAGAATTCGCAGTAGCGCGCGATCGTATATCCGAAGCAGACGCCGATATTGTCGAAAATCTTTTCCGCGCGCGGATCGCCGCCGTCCATCCGTTTCTGAACTTCCTTGAGCTGTTCGGCGAATTTCATCTCCTTCGGGAGTTCGATCCCGGCCAACGGAGCCAGACGTGCGACTCCCTGCTGGCAGAAGTACTGCACCGCGCAGCCCAGGTCACCGGACCATTCGTCCGCGGGAGCGCCTTCGCGGTAATCCACCGGAACGAACGCCAGTTCATTGAGCCAGTCCGTGATGTTTCCTTCGGGGTTGACATATCCGCCGGCCACGCTGGTGCCCATGGAAACGCCGAGCACGCTGTTGGAGTTCATCTCCATGGAACCGGCCAGGGCGGTCACTTCGCCGTCGTTGACCACTTCAAAGGGAACGCCCCATTCTTTTCCGAGTTCCAGGAAAAGATTCTTCACGCGGGTTTCGAACTGGTCCTGCGGAATGCCCCGGAAAAGGGAGGCGATGCGGACCCGGTTGCCCACATACACGCCGGCGGAACTGCCTCCGATCGCATCCACCCGCGGAAGTTTCGCGGCGGCGCGGCGGAGCGTGTCGTTGATGCCGTCCCTGTGCCACTGGATATCCTTCTGGAAGTAGGGGTCCCATGGAACTTCTTCGCTGAAAACGAGCTTGCCGTCGATGAGCGCGGCGCACTTGCGGTCGGAGCCGCCGAGGTCGAATCCGATCCGGCACCCGTCGAGATGGCGTCCCAGCGGCTTGGTGGGCTCGATGGATTCCGGAGCCTCGTTCAAAGGACAATATACCACCTGCATTTCATTGGAATAAATCCGGCCCATGATCCCGTAGTCGAACGCCCGTTCGCCTTTCGGGGAATAAATTCCGGCCAGTTCGGTGGCCAGCGCCGCGTCGCCCGCAATCGTGATCTTGTATCCGCCGCGCATCCAGAGGAGGCCTTTGACGAGGCGTTCCACATGGCGGATATTGGCTTCCTGCTCTTCCGCGCCCGGAGAACCGAACACCACCGTGGGGAAGGTGCTGACGCTTTCCGGCGTCCGTTCCAGAGCGATTACGATTTTCTTGCTTCTTCCGGAAGCGGCCACGGCCTTGCGGAATTCACGGTCCCACAAAACAGGAGGGATGAAGTTTTTATCAAGGCACGGAACCACGGCGCAGGATGCGGCACGGTTGATTTCCTTCAACATATTGGATTCTCCAAGTTCGGTTATATGAAAGTTCTTTTTAAAACAATCCCTACAACATACATTCATTTTGAAAAAAATCAAGTTCTAAAAGGTTGAACACCAGAAGAATCACCTGTTTTTCGTCCAAAGCGTCGAAAATGACGCTTTCCGAACTTCCGTCCGCGGGGCCGAAGAGCCTCCTTTCCGGGAGAAAAGACAGTCATGCCATGTCGCGGCAGACGCCCCGGAAGCGGCAGTTTTCACAGGCGGCGGACTCCTCCGTTTTCGGAAAATCGGTCAGGGCGATCGAAGGAACGGCGGTGATCTTCTCCAGCATCGCAAGGGTGCTGTCCCGGACAAACTCTTCCGTCACCGGGGACGGCCGGAAGGAACTCCATTCGAAACGGTCTCCGACACAGACGCCGTTCCAGACCTCGGGGCTCCATCCGGCATAGCGCTGCGAAACCCGGAGAGCGAACACCTTTTCCGAAAGTCCGTTTCCGGGGTCCGCGTATTTCCGTTCCGGCACTTTTGCCGGGTTGTGGACAAAACGGAAGGCGATTCCGACCGCCTTCCCCCGGTGAAGCGCCCAAAGCCACGGTCTCATGTGAATGCGGGTCCCGGCAAACGGGAATTCGACGAAGTCCGGCGGCAGGCGCCAGCCCAGAGGATCAAGCTCCAGGAGACGCTCCATCAGGCCGGAGGACTCCAGACCGGAGAAAAAGCCGCTGAGAATCTCCCGGGCGGCTTCCAGGAGCTCCTTGTACGAAGCGAATTCACCGGTATGATAGTAGAGTTCCGCGAAGGAAAGCTTTTTCGGGTCCGACCAGTATTCTTCGAACCGCAGTTCCGGCTCCGCCCGCAGCAGGTGACGCGAAACATGGACCTGAAGCGCCTCCGTCAGCGCGGCGCCCCGCCCGGAAGAAACATGGTACGGCATGGTTTCCCGGAGCGCCCGGTCCAGGGAGTCTTCGATCACGGACCCGAGCCATTCGTCGAACGTGGAAAGATACTTCTCCAGGAAAGCCTGCTGCGCCCGTTCGCAGGAATAGGCGTCCCAGCCGCCCTGCGCCAGGTAATGGCGCAGGAAATACGCGCGTTCGCAGAACCGGAAAAGCCGGTATTTGGCCGCCGACCAGGAGAACGTTCCGGGAGAGACATCCTCCTTCCAGGACGTGGCTTCCAGCACGAAGCGGTCGAAATCAGGCATCTTTCACAAGTCCGCCGGAAGGAAATAGAGCATTCCGCGTTTCGGGGTAAAAGCCTTGAAGGGCTGCCCCTGCACGGAAATGTTCACCGGATGCGTTTTGACGAACAGCATCGACAGGAATTTCGAGAAGGAGAACGGCTCCTGGTAGCGGATCACCGTGAAGGAACCCTTTTCCAGATGAGCGGCCCGGGCCGCCGCGTCCACCGCGTCCCGGAAGTAGCCGAGAGAGTCGACCAGACCGAGGGAGAGCGCCTGTTTTCCGTCGAAAACGCGGCCGTCTCCGATGACGGACCCCCGGATCTTCTCCGCCGGGATGTTGCGCGAGCGGGAAACGATGTTGACGAATTCGCCGTAGGTGTTGTTCACAAGGGTCTGGACCAATGCGATCTCCTCGGGCGTGCGCTCCCGCGACCCGTCGAGCATGTCCTTCATCTTTCCGGAGGTGTAGACCTCGGACTTCACGCCGATCTTTTCGAACAGGCCCCGGTAGTTGTAAGTGGAGATGATCACCCCGATGCTTCCGGTCAGGGTCAGTTTGTTGGCGATGATCGGCTTGCATCCGGACGCGACATAGTAGCCGCCGCTGGCCGCCATGGAATTCATCATGGCCACCGCGGGTTTCTTCGTCGTTTCACGGAAAAGCCGCAGTTCCTCGTAAATCTCGTCGGACGCGGCGACCTCCCCGCCCGGAGTATCCAGATTGACGATCAGCGCCTTGACCTGGTCATCCTCCGAGGCGCGGCGGATCCGGGCGCAGACGGACCGGGCGTCCACCCCTTCCGAAAAGGAGCTCATCATATCCGAAACAATCACGCCTTTGATGTCGATCACCGCGATTTTCGACAGGAAATCCGCGGAATCGGACCCCCTTTGTCCGCAGACGTATTCCTCTTCAAAGGAATCGGGATCGTCATAGGCAAGCCTTTCCGGGAGGCTCAGCCGGGACAGATAGCCGATCGCGCCGAAGACCGACAGGCCGATCACGACCAGAACCAGAATACCGGCAAACAGAAATCCGCACCCGAAGCCGAAGCAGCTGAAACCGGACTTTTTCTCATTTTCTTCCAACATACAGGGATTCTTCTTTCTTTCAGAGGGTTTCGATCAATTCGGGCGACAATATTTCCATGCGGAAAGCCCGCGCCGCCGCCACATCATATTCGGCCGCGGAAGGGGTAAGGCAGCTGGCGGACGCCGCGCACAATCCCAGCTGGAACGCCTCCAGCGGCGCGGTCCCGCTCAGGACCTCCGAACAGGTCACCGCGGAACAGGTGTCCCCTGCCCCGATGGGGTTGACGACCTTGGAAACCTTCGGGACGGAAAGCCTCCATACATTCACGCCGTCAAAGAAAAACGCGGACGACGCGCCCGCCGTGACGGCCGTCATTTTCAACCTGAAATGTTTCTTGCAGAACCGGAAGGCGTCCCGCAGCTCCCGCTGTCCGGTCAGTTTCAGAATCTCTTCCTGATTCACTTTCATGAACGGAATTTCGTGTTTCAGGGACTCTTCCACGTCCAGGAAGGAATCCAGCATGACGAATTTCCCGTCCCGGACGGCTTTTTCGATCAGGCCGGAATAAAAATGACCCGTCACCCCGGGCGGATAGGTGCCGCAGACGGCCAGCGCATCGACTCCGTCCAGCGCCTCCAGAGCCGTCTGGTACAGCTGTTTGGACGTCTCGAAGGTGATGGGTTCGTTCGGTTCGATCAGCTCGGTCACGGAAGGGGGAGTTTCACTGATGACCGTCGAACAGGTGCGCGTCACGGCGGAAGAGAAAACGGTAATGTGGCCGATCCCTTCGTGGTCCAGGACCTCGGTCAGCATTTTTCCGGTGACGCCTCCGGCAAACTGGAGAAGTTTCGTCTCCGCCTTCCCCCAGCGTTTCGCCGCCCGGGAAAAGTTGATCCCCTTGCCGGACGCGGTCTGTTCCAGCGCATACGCCCGGTTGACCTCCCCGGGGACCAGCGTCCGGAAGTGAAGGGTTTTCTGCCACGCCGGATTCAGGCCGCACACCAGTACTTTCTTCATGTTTCTTACCTTTGGTTTCGTCGCAATGATTTATGAAAGGTACCTCTTGAAGTGGATTTTGTCAAGCTCCGGCGGCCGTTCCGCCTTCAAAAGTCGGCATTTTTTCCCGAAACCCGGATTGCATTCCCCTCTACCCGATGATATACTATTCCGCAAAACAGGAGAGCTTCCGATGAAAACTGAACAACATTCTTTTACGATGATCGAACTCCTCACGGTGGTTGCCATCATTGCTGTTCTTGCCGGAATCGCCGTCGGCGTCACCAATCTGGTCCTGAACAAGTCCGCCGAGGCCAAAACCGAAGCCACGATCAAAGCGCTCGAAATCGCCCTGAACATGTACAAGGACAAGTTCGGACACTATCTGGCCGTTTCCATCATACCCAAAGCCTTGACCATTGAAGATTCTTCCATCCTCGACGATACCGCAGAGGCAAAAGATAAATTTAAAGTTTCCCTCTGGCAGTTCCTCGACCAGAAACTGATCAATTCGGCAACCATTGCCAATGGAAGCACTCGTTATTTCAAGGACGGCTGGGACCGCCCATTGTTGTATCGCAGCCCAGGCCACTACAACAAGACCACTTTTGACCTCGGATCGGTGGGACCTGATGGAAAAATTGGAGATGGCGGAACTCCAATATCCATCCCTGCCGACATTACATCTTCCATCAACACTGACTATAACGCCAATTTCGGCAAAGGCGATGACATCGTCAACTTCATCCACAACGCCGACTGATTGTTTTCCGGGATCGGAAATTCCCGGAAGGATGGAGGAAAAAGGGAGGCGACGGCGATAAGCCGGATTCTGTTCTCTTTTGCAAGAGCGGCAACCATCTGTCTGACGCGACCAGTACCCGGGATTCAAACGCTGCGAGCAACAGCTCATCCCCTATTTGGTCTTGCTCCGGGAGGGGCTTGCCTTGACGGAGGGAATTGCTTCCGCTCCCGGCGGGCTCTTACCCCGCCGTTTCACCCTTGCCGGACTTGTGTCCGGCGGTTTGCTTTCTGTTGCGCTTTCCTTTCCGGGGCGTATCGTCCCCGGCATCCCTTTCTGCAAGGGACTCCCTGCTCTGCGGAGTCCGGACTTTCCTCCAGTCCTTTCGGACCGGCGGCTGCCTGCCGTCGCCTCCCGGATCAATATACGCCCGGAAGATGATTTTTTCCACCATCGGAACCGTTTTTCAGGCGTTTTTCTTCCGGCGTCTGGAAAAAGACCCGTCCGTATGCTACAGTAAAGACGATATTTTTTCATTCCCCGAATTAAAAATTTAAAACTTGCCTCAAGAGATTGTGAAATGAAACAGAAAACAATGAAGGACAAAGAGGTTTTTTACGGTCCGGCGGACGTTCCGCCTCTCGCGCTGACGATTTTTTCCTCCATCCAGCACATGCTGCTGGTATTGTCATTGGGGCTGGCATTGCCGGTCACCATCGCGCACGCGGCGAACCTGTCGCCGGGAGAATCGGGCATTTTCCTTTCGCTCGCGCTCCTGTCCATCGGCATTGCCGGAATTCTTCAGACATTGCCCTCCCGTTATCTCGGCAACGGCTGCATGGATCTTTCGGTTTCCGACTCCGCGGCGCTTTCGGCATGCACGGCCGCCGCGCAACTGGGGGGAATGCCGCTGGTCTACGGGATGACCCTGCTTTCCGGATTTTTCAAAGGAATCCTCGGATCGTTCACGTATTATTTCCGCAAACTCTTCCCGCCGGAAGTCACGGGATGCATGATCTTCATTCTGGGAATCAGCATCATCCCGACGGGCCTCAAGTATTTTCTCGGCACGGGATACTACGCGAAAACCGGAGAGTTTTCGACGCTCCACCTGTTTGTGGCCGTCTGTTCGCTCCTCATCATGTTTTCATGCACGGTTTTCAGCAGAACGCTCAAATGCTACGCGGCGCTGTTCGGCATCACCGGCGGATTCCTGCTTTCCTGGATGGTCGGCATCCTTGACCTGAAGGCCTTTTCGGAACTTGCGGAGACTCCTTTTTTCCGCATTCCGTACCCGGAGAAGTTCTCGTTCGCCTTCGACTGGCGCGTTGCGCTGCCGTTTGCGATCGTCACCATCGCGGCGATCGTCGACAACATCGGAGACTATACGGCGGCGCAGAAGATCAGCGACCCGAAGTTCAAGCGTCCGGACTGGCGCCGGATCGAAAACGGAATCCGCGCCTCCGGGCTCGGTTCGCTGATCGCCGGGCTGGCGGGCGGCGTGATCCAGTCGACCGCGACCACCAATCTCGGCATCGCGGGGGCAACGGGCGTCACCAGCCGGATCGTCGGCTATATCGCGAGCGGCATCCTGATCGCGCTGGCGTTCTTTCCCCGGGCGATGGGGGCGCTGATGCTGATTCCGGAACCGGTGCTGGGCGCGGTGCTGATTTTCAGCATCGCCTATATCATGGCGGGCGGCTTTTCAACTCTGTCCGCGGTGGAACTGGATGACCGGCGGATTTTCGTCATCTTCATTTCCATCATCTTCTCCGTCTCCGCGATGATTCCCGGATTGTGGACGTTCATCCCGAAACAGGCGGCGGTGACTCTCCTTTCCCCGATCGTGATGGGAACGCTGATCCTGCTCCTGATGACCGTTCTGACCAGCCTCGGCACACGGCGCCGCATCCGCTTTACAACCGCCACCGACGCGGCGTCGATTCCGCTTATGGACGGGAAGGTCAAGGAAATCTGCCAGGAATGGTGCGTGTCCAAAAGTCTCTGCCAGAGCCTGACCTTCGGCCTTGACGCCGTCTGTGAAAGCCTTTTCGTCAACGGGGTGGACAATGAAATCGCCGTGGACGTCTCCTATGACCGGATGCAGATTAAAGTCAAAATTACGGCGAATCATCCATGCGTTCCGGAGGTGCGGCTCAAAAAAAGCGACACTCCGGATGAAGTGGAGCTTGCGTTCCTCATGCTGAAAAACCGTTTCGACACGGTCCGCTGGCATCGGAACGGACAGATTCTGATGCTGAACATCGAAACCGATTTATGAAATTCCGTCTTGCGGCCTGCCGCGAATACGGATGAAATCCTCACCGGAAGCCCCCCTTCCCGAAGAAAAGCGCAAAAACCGGAGAAAACGGCTTTCCTTTCGGCAAAAAACGGATATGGTACGGAATCAGCATTATTCTTTAATTCATGGGATACAGGGAGAGTTGAACATGGCGAACATCGCAAAAAACATTCTGGAAAAAATCGGGAACACCCCTCTGGTGAAAATCGGCAGGCTCAACAAGGGCAAGGCGGAAATTCTCGCCAAGATCGAATCTTTCAACCCCGGCGGCAGCGTCAAGGACCGCGTGGGGCTTGCCATGATCGAAGACGCCGAAAAGCGCGGAGTCCTGAAGCCGGGCGCCATGATCGTGGAGCCCACCAGCGGCAACACCGGAATCGGGCTGGCTGTTGTGGCCGCCGTCAAGGGATATAAACTGATCCTGACCATGCCGGACACCATGAGCATCGAACGCCGGAAGCTCCTGGCCGCCTACGGGGCGCAGCTGGTCCTGACCGAAGGCGCGCTCGGAATGAAAGGCGCCATCGCCAAAGCCGAACAGATCGTGAAGGAAAATCCGGGCTCTTTCATGCCGCAGCAGTTCGAGAATCCCTCGAATCCCGCCTGCCACCGGGCCTTCACCGCCGAAGAAATCTGGCGCGACACCAACGGAAAGGTCGATGTATTCGTGGCGGGCGTCGGAACGGGCGGAACCATCACCGGCGTCGGGGAAGTCCTCAAGAAACGCAACCCGGATGTGGAGATCGTCGCGGTCGAACCGTCCGATTCCGCCGTCCTTTCCGGCGACGCGCCCGGTCCGCACAAAATCCAGGGCATCGGAGCCGGCTTCATCCCGAAAATCATGAACATGGCCCTCCTCGACCGGATCGTCAAGGTCACAGCCGGGGAAGCGGGAGAGACCGCGCGGCAGGCGGCCCGGCAGGAGGGACTTCTCATCGGAATCTCTTCCGGCGCGGCTCTCTTTGCGGCGCTCCAGCTCGGCCGCCAGCCCGCATACAAGGGAAAACGCATCGTGGTGCTTCTGCCGGATTCCGGGGAACGGTATCTCTCCGGCGGACTGTTTGAAACCTGAATTTCCGGGGAACGGCATTCCGCCCCTTCCGCGTTCCGCCCGCCGGCGGGT
>MWCA01000050.1 GCA_002069785.1 Lentisphaerae bacterium ADurb.Bin242
CCTCGCTGCCGCTCTCTTCCGCCGGAAAAGCCGTAATCCATGCGCTTTCACATCTGGCGGAGGAACCGTGCGGAGACGATGCAGCGGCTGCGGAACTTTTGACGGCTCTTCTCCGCATGTCCCTTGCCGCTCTCCGGCAGGATCAGGAAAAAGCACCCGACAAAAGCAACCAGACCTTCTTGCGGCTGGATAATTTTCTGCATGAAAACTATCTGCACGGCATTACGCGGGAGTCGGTCGCGAAAGAGTTCCGGCTGACGCCTTCGTATGTATCGCGCCTGTATGCGGAATTCGGGGAGGGTTCCTTCCACGAGACCTTGCGGCGTCTCCGCATGGAACATGCCGTCGTGCTGTTGAAAAATACGACATTGTCCATCGATGAAATCACAGTGGCTTGTGCCTATTCAAGCACCACATTTTTTATTGCGGGCTTCAAGAGAATCTACGGAGTTCCGCCGGGGCGATTCCGTCGGAAATACGGTCCTTCCTCCGTCTGAGGTCTTGTGGCTGTGGAAGAAGAGAAAAAAAGACCGGAGGGCAAAGGGTGGTGTGTGTTTGGAGAGAAAACCTTTGCCCTCCGGGGAGGGGAAAACCGTTATTCGCCCGCGGACGGCTGCGGAGGACCGCCCGGCAGGCCGCCGGGCGGCTCCATCGGCTTGCCGCCCCGCGGAGGCTTCTTCCGCTGTTCTTTCGGAAGGCACATCTGTTCGACTCTTTCACGAATGATTTTTTCAGAATCCTTCAGGCTGTTCTGATAGAAAGTTTTCAGGCGTTCCAAATCGTTTTTGGCCCTCGCAAGCTGTTCTTCGGTTGCGGCGATATTGTTCCTGGTGAATTCCAGACGTTTCTCGAATTGAATCCGCACCGCCTTTTCCAGTTCCGCTTTCACAGCCGCTTTTTCGGCATCCGTCCTGGCCGCCAGATATTTTTCGCTGAGCTCATCCACCTTTTTGGCTTCGGGCGGACGGTATTTCAGGAAAAGCTCCCTCATTTTCTGGCGGAGTCCGGCATGGTCGTTTGCCCGTGCCAGCTTGTCGATCTCCGCCCGTTCCTCCTGGGTCAGTTTGGAAAAGAATACCGCATGGGGATTGCGTCCGCGCGGGGGCGGACCCGGCCGCCGTTCCCCGGGAGGAGGCGGAACATTTTCCTTCTTTTTTCCGGCGGATTCCAGCGGGTCCGCGCAGAATCCGCTCATCCCCGCGGAAAGCGCCAGAACCAGCGGAAGGCTCATTGTCCAATTTCGATGAAGCTTCATGTCAGTTGATCCTGTTTTGCGAAAGGGTTGAATAGGCAGCGATGCTTCTCAGTTTTACGGAGGTTTCCTGAATCTGGGAGGAAAGCAGGAAAATTTCCGAGTCGAGGTTATCCATCATTTCATAGTGTATGGAAGTCTTGGCCGCTCCGACCCCCGCGGACGCCGTTTTTCCGGCATAGTAGGGATGAAGCGCGTAGACAAGCCCGAAACAGATCATGAACGCGGCCGCAACCGGAAGCCAGACAAATTTCAGCATGAACAACGGGGTGTGTCTGCGGTGCGACGGCATTTTTTTCAGCGCATAGCCGAGGACGGCCGAATCGAGTTCAGGCGGAACTTCCGGATTTCCGGAAGGGATCTCGTTCAGAAGCCGGAGCATGTCCACGCGGGAGGCGCATTCGGGGCATCCGCCAAGATGCTTCTCCAGTTCGGGAGAATTCATGCCCAGCATAGCATCCTTCATGAATTTCTCACATGTTTTCATATTTTCAGCCTCCTATCCATTCCATTCCGCAAGACTCTTGCGGAGATTTTTCAATGCGTACTGCATTCTTGCCAGCGCGGTGTTGATCGAGCTTCCCTGAATCCGGGCGATCTCCTTGAACGCGATATTTTCTCTTCGCATCAGGAACACCTCCCGCAGTTCGGGTGAAAGCTTGTCCACGGCCTGTTCGATGGCGTTCTCCAGTTCCTCCCGGTGCATTTTCCGCCATGGGTCCTCGCGGCTGTCCGCCACATCGAATCCGCCTTCCGGCTCGTCCTGGCTTCCCGCCTCGTATCGGGCGAGCCTCCCGCTTTTCCGGAAGGAATCGATCGCCAGATTGTGAGCGATCCGCAGGAGCCACGCGCCGAACTGCTGCCGGTGTTCGTACCGGGGAAGCTGGTCGATCGCTTTGATCCAGGTCTGCTGGAAAAGATCATCCGCCTGCGAGCGGTCCGCATTGAGCATTTTATTCAAGTAGCCATACAGCGGGCGTTTATACCGTTCATACAGAGCTGTGAAGTCGCCGGCATTGCCTGCCAGATAGCCCCTGATAAGCGTAAGATCATCTGCTTCATGCTCTCGGCTGTTCATCATTTCTTAGTTCTTTTCTGGAATGTTAAACGCGTTTCGAAAGGGGTTTATTGTGCAAAAGCATTTTTTTTCCATTTTTTTTCCGCCGATGCAAGGAGTTCGGCGAGATGGCGGTCGCCGGGAAGCATCGGCTCCCGGTCGATCGTTTCGACGGAAACCCACCGCACCGACTGTCCTTCCCGGGGCAGGGGCGGCGGGGACCCGTGCTTGAACGCCGTCCGGAAGAAGTTCACCTGGAGCGCTTTTTCTCCAAAGAGGACCTGTTCCACGTGGATCAGGTCCATGACATACACTTCCGCGCCGAGTTCCTCGCGGAGTTCCCGTTTCAGGCATTCGTTCAGTGTCTCCCCCGCTTCGGCTTTTCCGCCGGGGAACTCCATGCACTCCGCAAAACGGGAACCGGGAAGCCGTCCGCAGAGAAGGATTTTCCCGTCCCGGCGGATGACGGCCGCGGTCACCTGTATGAGATTCGATTGCATTTTCCGGACTTTCTCTATTGTGTGGATTTCAGAATGATGCCATACTGTAGCCCGCGTACGCTTCCTTTTCAAACGGACGGTTCAAAATCGATGGTCTTCCGCCGTTTCCCGGCCGTTTCCGCGTGAGAAATATGCAATTTTTTTGAAAGTACTCTTTTATATTTGGCTGTTGCGGATTATATTACCGGCTGATATGTGCATCGTTTTCCGAAAACAGATTCAACCACAAGCGTTTACATGCAGGATTGTACTAAATGACAGAGAAAAAAGAACTGAATACACGCGGTGCGCAGCTGGATTTCGTGTGCGTCGAATCCGGTTGCGGAGGAGTTGTCAAATTCAATCTGATGGAGCTGAACCAGTCCGATTTTCAGGCGATGTGCCCCAAGTGCCACCGGCCCTATGCTTTCGACGCCTCCCTCAAGGAAAAATTCCTCAAGCTTCAGAGCCTGATCCTGGCGCTGCGCGACGCGGAGCCCATTCTAGGCGACTGCAATGTGGCGGTGACGGTTCCGGCCGGAGAAGTCAAAATCCCGTACGCCCTCCTGCTGACGCGCCTCAACACCATGATCACGTTGAATCTCGGGGAGAAAAAAGTCGACTTCCATATCTGGATCGAGCCGACCTCCTCCGATACGTTCCGATAAGCCGTTTTCAATCACAGATGGAAGGTATATCATGACAGACCAGGAAATTGTTCAGAGTTTTCAGAAAGCCGGGGCTCTCCTCGACGGTCATTTCATATTGCGCAGCGGACTGCACAGCGGCAAGTTTTTCCAGGCGGCGCTCCTGTTCCGCTATCCCGACATCGCCGAAAAGCTCTGCCGCACCCTCGCGGAACGGATGAAGCATCTCGGCGCGGAAACGGTGATTTCTCCCGCCGTCGGAGGAATCCTTGTCGGACAGGAACTGGCGCGGGCCCTCGGAATCCAGGCGATCTTCGCCGACAAGGAGAACGACCAGCTGGTGCTCAAGCGCGGCTTCACCATCCGGAAGGGAGAAAAGATCATCGTGGCGGAGGATGTCGTGACCAAGGGCGGACGGGTCCAGCAGACCATCGACCTGGTGCGCTCCCTGGGCGGCGAGCCGGTCGCGGTCGGGATCGTCACGGACCGCAGCGGCTGCACCGTTGATTTCGGAATTCCGCTGTACAGCCTGATTCAATTGAATCTGCCCGCATACAATCCGGCGGATTGCCCGCTGTGCAAAGCCGGGGTTCCCCTCGAACGCCCCGGTTCCAAATCCTGAGTTCGTCTCCATTGAATCATAGGTCATTTTTACGCGAAGGGGGGCATTCCAATGCTCACTAAGATATTGAAAGCCGTTTTCGGAAGCAAGTCGGGGCGCGACGTGAAGCGTCTCCTCCCGAAAGTGGCGAAGATCAACGAACTGGAAATCGAATACCAGAAGCTTTCCGAAGAGGCTCTCAAGGCGAAGACCACGGAGTTTCAGGAGCGTCTCCGCAACGGGGAGACCACGGATGACATCCTCTGCGAGGCGTTCGCCGTCGTCAAGAACGCCTGCCGCCGGCTCTGCGGAACCACGATCACGGTCTGCGACCACGAGCTGGTCTGGGACATGATCCCGTTCGACGTCCAGCTGATCGGCGGAATCGTCCTCCACCAGGGGAAGATCGCGGAAATGGCCACCGGCGAAGGCAAGACCCTTGTCGCCACCCTGCCGCTTTATCTGAACGCCCTGACCGGCAGGAACTGCCAGCTGGTCACCGTCAACGATTATCTGGCCCGGCGCGACTCCGAATGGATGGGCACGGTCTTCCAGTATCTCGGCCTGACGGTGGGCTGCATCCAGAATGAAATGGATCCCCCGGAACGCCGCGAGCAATATAACTGCGACATCACCTACGGCACCAACAGCGAATTCGGTTTCGACTATCTCCGCGATATGGGCATGGCCACCCGCCGGGAGCATCTGGTCCAGCGCAACCATTTCTACGCGATCATCGACGAAGTCGACTCCATCCTCATCGACGAGGCCCGGACCCCGCTGATCATCTCCGGCCCGGTCGCTGTTTCCACCAGTCAGTTCGAGCAGCTCAAGCCCGCTATCGCCGATCTCTACAACCGTCAGAACCTGCTGTGCGGACGCCTGATCCAGGAAGCCAGAAGCACTCTCTCCAAAGAAAATCCCACGGACGACGAAATGGACGAGGCGATCCGGAAGCTGCTCCAGGTGAAACTCGGAATGCCCCAGCACAAGCAGCTGATGCATATTCTGGAGTCGGCCGAGATCCTCAAGCGTCTCGAAAAAATGGAAATGTTCGTCAAGAGCGACCAGAACCGCGGCATGCTCCAGGAGGTCCAGTCGGAGCTGTTCTTCGCCATGGATGAGAAACATCACGAGGCCGACCTCACCGAAAAGGGGCGTCTCGCGGTTTCCCCGAGCGATCCCAATGCGTTCGTGCTTCCCGATCTTCTCGAATCCATTCACGCGATCGACACGGCACCCTCCCTTTCCGTGCGGGAAAAGGCGGAAAAGAAGCAGGCTTTCCAGCAGGAGTTTGCCGAAAAGAGCGAACGGCTCCAGAATCTCTCCCAGCTGCTCCGCGCCTACTGCCTGTTTGAAAAGGACGTCCATTATGTCGTGGCGGACAACAAGGTGCTGATCGTCGACGAGCACACCGGACGCATCCTTCCGGGACGCCGTTTCAGCGACGGGCTCCATCAGGCTCTCGAAGCCAAGGAGAACGTCGAGATCGAAAAGGAGACGCAGACTCTTGCCACGATCACGATCCAGAACTACTTCCGCATGTATGAGAAGCTCGCCGGCATGACCGGAACCGCCGAAACCGAGGCGAACGAATTCCATCAGATCTACAAGCTGGACGTGGTGGTCATCCCCACCAACAAGCCCTGTCAGCGCTTCGACCACAATGACTGCGTCTACAAGACCAAACGGGAAAAATTCAACGCGATCGTCAACGAGACCGAGGAAGCCTACAAGAAAGGCCAGCCCGTCCTTCTGGGCACGATCTCCGTCGAAGATTCCGAGCTGGTCAGCCGTCTGCTCAAGCTCCGGAAAATCCCGCACAACGTCCTGAACGCGAAAAACCACGCCATGGAATCCGATATCGTGGCGCGCGCCGGGCAGAAATACGCCGTGACCGTGGCGACCAACATGGCTGGACGCGGAACCGACATCAAGCTCGGGGAAGGCGTCGCCGACCTCGGCGGACTCTATGTCATCGGCAGTTCCCGGCACGATTCCCGCCGGATCGACCGCCAGCTGCGCGGCCGTTCCGCCCGGCAGGGCGACCCCGGCGCTTCCCGTTTCTACGTTTCCCTGGAAGACAATCTCATGCGGCTCTTCGGCTCCGACCGCATCGTCCGCATCATGGAGCGCTTCGGCCTGGAGGAGGGGGAGGAGCTTCAGCATCCCTGGCTGACCAAATCCATCGAAACGGCCCAGCGCCGGGTCGAGCAGCACCATTTCTCCATCCGCAAACGCACGCTGGAATATGACGACGTGATGAACAAGCAGCGCGAGGTCATTTACGGCTTCCGCAAGGAAACTCTCTTCAACGACAATTGCCGTGAAGAGATCTTCATGATCGTGGACACCGCGGTCTTCCGTCACGTCGAAGACGCCATTGCCGCAACGGACAAGGATTCCTCCGTCAACGCCGTCATCAACCGGGATTCCCTGCTGGCGTGGCTGAACATGACCTTCCCCATCGGCTTCGACGAAAAAACCATTTTCAAATTCAAACCCGGCGGCGAGCCGGATGTGAACGCCATGTGCGACGCGATCGTGGCGCGGGTCAAGGAGATGTATTCCCTCAAGGAATCCGTCGAGGACCCCGAAGGGCTGATCTGGCTGGAACGCCACCTGATCCTCAGCGCCGTGGACCGTCTCTGGCAGGATCATTTGTATGCGATGGACAACCTCCGCTCCAGCATCGGGCTGCGGGCGTATGCGCAGAAGGACCCCCTGGTCGAATACAAGCAGGAGGCCTTCAAGATGTTCGACATCCTGATGCAGGACATCGACCAGGAAATCCTGACCAACATGTTCCGGTCCGCCACTTCCATTCAGGCGTTCGAGCAGATGTTTGCCTCCATGCCCATGACCGCCATTCACGAGTCGCTGGACCAGTTCGCGGACGCTCCCCGGCAGGAGGGCGGAAGGGCTCTTCCGGAGGGACAGCCGGCGGAGGAAGCTCCCGAGATCAACATCTCCTTCAAGCGCGATGTGCCGAAAGTCGGGCGGAACGACCTCTGTCCCTGCGGTTCGGGGAAAAAATACAAGAAGTGCTGCGGGAAGTAAGACTTCTGAACAGGGCATGGCGTCCCATTCCGGCGGAAGTCCGTCCGGTTGTCCGGCCATCGGTTGCCATGCTCGTAAAGACGACAGCCCTTTCTGGATTTTCCCCGGAAGTTTTTCAATATTTATGCGCAGCCTGCTTGATTTTCAGACAATATGAGTTATAGTAAGGGCTTGTTTTTGATGGTGGTTGTAGCTCAGTTGGTTAGAGCGCCTGGTTGTGGCCCAGGAGGCCGCGGGTTCAAGTCCCGTCATCCACCCCATTTTCCCCCTCGAAACAGCCTCAAGAAAAGTTCCTCTGCTGAAACCTGCTAAAATTTGCATTTCTTCCCACCAAATCCGGAATACCCTCACGCAAAATCTTTCTCTGTTTGAAGTTCTCACTCTTGAGTAGAGAATAATCGAAAAGCCTCCTGACTGAAATCAACCCGGACAACCGGACCTTTTTCCAGATTTCCTATGCTGATTTTTTTACCGGACAGCAGTGAGATCACAAGTAAAAAAATAGGCAAAACGCAAACAATATACCTCATCTCACAAAAGAAAAGAAGAAAATATCCATACGAAAAAACATACAGGTAAATCATCTCAGGAATATGACACAGACACAAAACAGACTACATTTTTTCTATAAATTCAACATCATTTCTATTGACAGACACGAATAAACAGTATATAGTCATTTTTCTAAGAAAAAGGCCTTCTCGAACTCAGGACCGCCGGAAACTGAAAGGAAACACCATGAGCATCCCGTCTTTTGATATCCGGGGATTCAATCTGTGCGAAACCGTTCTGCGACACACTCCGGATCAGCTTAGGACGTTTATACGGCGGATGAAACATCTGGGCATGAATGCGCTGATCGCCCACTACGACTACGGCTGGAAACGCTATTCCCCGATCATTCTCGAGGAATGCCGGAAGGCAGACGTCGGAATCACGCTGATGGTCTTCGGCCCGCGAACATTTTTAAAGCTCGCAGGAGCTTCGTCCGACCTGTTTGCAAAAAACGAAAACGGAATTCCGTTCACTCCCTTCCCTGAATGTGAGACCCAGCCGTGCGCAAGCAGTCCGGAAGCCGTCGAAGCATTCGGCGCGGGCGCGGAAAAATGGCTGGACACCCTGCCTCCGGAGATCCGGCGGGTCCACATGCGCGCAGGCGACGGTCTGCTTTACTGCCGGTGTCCAAAATGCGCAGCGCTTGCAAACGATATGGAACGCTTTGCACCGTTCGCGGCCAGTTTTGCGAAGACCGTCATGAGACGGAAACCCGATCTGGAATTTGAGACGGACATCTACTGTCCGCGTCTGGCACCGCCCGCAGACAGTGCCTATTACCACGATTTCACCTATCTCATGTATGACACCTTCGGACGGAACCAGCTGCTTCCGCTCTGTTCGGAAAACACTCCCTGTGAACGGGATCTTTTCTCAATCACGCATTTTCTCAAGGAACAGCCTGACGGCCATACGGCGGGTTATCATCATTACATGCACCTCAGTGACTGGTGCCGGAAATTCCCCGGAAAAATGTATGTGCATGAGAACCAGATGGTCCAGGGAAACCGCGGGCTCTATCCCTACAACATGCCGGCGATGCTCGCCGACCTCAGGACCTATCACGACATCGGCTGTAAAGGAGTCTGCTACGAAGCCTACGAACCCGGATACTCCTTCTATGCGCGCGGCTTTGAAGCACTCGCGCGAGCTCTCAGCGACATCGGATACGCGAATGAATATGAACCTTCGCCGCTGGAAAAAATCACGTGCGAAAGCGAACAGCCCGTCCAGATCTGGAATTACCCGGATGATTTTCCCTTCGAAAAATATATCAGGGAGCCCGCCGAACTGGAGATGCTGTACTGTTTCCGGCGCTATATCCGCAGGTTTTCGGTCTTCGATTCGGCGGAATACATGGATCTCGCCTTCCGTCATCCGGACAAATTCGATCCGCTGTGGATCGGGTTCACGGTCCTCAAGTCGAATATGAAGTATCATCCCGAACTCGGAACACTGCTTGATGAAAGGGAACGCGATCTTGCCGGGCGGCGCAAACTCTGGGACTTCATGGAGGAGATCCCCGACGGCTGCAATCCGATCGCGGAGACGGGAGCTCTTCTCCGCGGCATAGGCGCCAAGATCCGTTTTCTGGCACAGAAAAAAAAATTCTCCGGAAGGATTCTTCAAGACGTCAAACATGAATCATCCAATTCAATATTGTCTCAAAAACAACAAAAAATGGAGTGAAAGATGAATCGGGCAAAGGTTTTATTGATCGTTCTCGGCGTGTTCCTTGTCCTGACGCGGCTTCCCGCAAATGAAATGATCGAACTTGTCCGCGGCGGCGTTCCGAAAGCCGCTATTGTGCTCTCGCCGTCCGCTAACGAGACGGAAAAGTTCGCTGCTGGGGAATTCGTCTCCCACATCAGAAAGATCACAGGCGCGGAACTCCCGGCAGGGACGGATGCTCCGAAGGGAATGCTCCCCGTCCGGTTCGCGGTTGCGGGGGAAGGCAACTGGAAACAGCATCTCACGAAGGCGGGGGAAACCGTCGCGGGCAGAATCCGCAATGACGGGTTCGTCGTGGATGCTTCGAAAAATGCCGTAACGCTTGTCGGCGGCAAACGCCGTTCCATGTATTTCGCCGCGTATCATCTGCTCCGGAAATACGGCGGCGTGCGCTGGCTCTATCCGGGAGACGAAGGAACTTACATTCCGAAGAGCAAGGACTTTGCACTCCCGGCGGGCGCATTTGTGAAAAATCCCGATTTCACAGCGGGCTTTCCGATGGAACGCGGCAGATTCGATCAGACGACCAAACTCTGGCTGGCACGCAATCTTCTTCCGTTCGGCACGAAATCCTTTGACAAGGTCTTTGCGATGCCCTGTGTAGCGGGCGGGCACGAAATGACGCGTCTTCTCGTCGGATTCCCCGGAGTTCACTTCAAATCAGAAAAAGAATTCAATGCGGCGTGTGACGCCCTCTTCAAGGCGCACCCGGAATATTTCGGACTGGTCAATGGGAAACGCGTTCCCAGCGGCAACTGGATGCCAAGAGGCATGATGGTCAGCCAGCCGTGCACAAGCAATCCGGAAGTCGTCAGGATCATGGCCGCCCACATCCGCGACAAGGTCAGGACACTGAACGGACACGAGATCATCTACCGGGTCGCGAACGACGACCATCTTTCCTGGTGTCAGTGCGAAAACTGCCGTGCAATAGACGGAAAAGGCAAGCCCCCCATCCACGGAGTCATGTCCAACCGCTGGTGGAACTTTGCAAATGCACTTACAAAAGAGTATTACAAAGAAGCAGGGAGAGAGGACAGCGTCAAACTGAATTTCATTGCCTATCAGAACTTCTGCACCCCGCCCGACAATACAAAACTGGATCCGCGCTTCACGATCCAGTTCTGCACACATGGACGCTGCTATATCCATCCGCTCACAGACCCCCGCTGCGCCGTCAATGCCTCCACGCGCAAACTTTTTGAGAATTTTGCTGAAACAGGCAATTTGTCCGACACATTCGAATACCCGGAACAGCTCCCCGGCAACCACAGGCATCTTTTCCGGGAAAAGACCTGGATCGCCGACCTGAAATACTATCACAAGCTCGGAATGGCCGGATTCGGGACCAATTTCTACTCTGCGGACACGGATTTCAGCAAAAACAAAACTTTCTCTACAAAAGCGGATATCTACAACAACAAACGCTATTCGGACTTTCTATTCTGGTATCTGACCGCGTATTTTTCATGGAACATCGACGACGATCCGGACATGGTGACGGACGAGATTGAACGGATCTATTACGGTCCCGCGTATCCTCCAATGAAGGAATACCGCAAATATTTTGAATACGCAGTCCTCAACGCAGGCGTTCACATGTCCACGAAACTGCGCAGCTTTGCCCTGATCGGGGAATGCGCTGCACGCGCGGGCGGGATCAAAAAGCCCGCCGAACTCCTCCGAAAAGCCGTGATTCTGGCGAAAGACGATCCGGTTTACAGCAAGCGCATGGCGATTGAGGAAAAAATCTTCAATGAAGAGTGGAAGTCCGCCTATGACTACTATCTGAATATGGACGGCAAGCCTGAACATGCCCAGCGCCGCACCGGAAACATCGTCATTGACGGCAAGCTCGATGAAACGGACTGGCAGTCCGCACGTGCGATCACGGACTTCCAGCTCAGCGCGGGACCGAAAGACAAGCCCGGCGCGGAGACGCGCGTTGTGTTCGACGACGAAAACATCTATTTCGGATTCAAGGCCTACAAAACAAAAGCCGGGCTTGATACAAAAAAACTCGGCAGCGGCGTCGAAGCCTTCCGGGGCACACACGTCGAACTCTTCCTCACGCCGTTCGGCGCAAGCGGTCCCTACTACATGCTCGTATTCACCCCGACAAACCATCTCTTCCAGGCAAAGTTCGGCCCGAATAAGAGTTCCCGCGACGATACGGTCCGGATTGATCCGGAATGGAAGGCTGTCGAAGTTCCGGATTCCTGGCAGGTCGAAGCAAGGATTCCGCTTGCTCCGATGAAGGCGAAGATTATTGATGGCGCCATCTGGAAGTTCAATGTCCTCAACCAGTCTCTCAACGAAAAAGGTCTGCCGCAGTATTCCTCCTGCAGCGGAGGCATCGCACACGGTTCCGAAGGACACCTCAACATGGTCTTCGGCGAGGTCGTCCCGCTGATCCGCAACGGCGGATTTGAAACGCTTGAGGATTACAAGCCCACTGGCAAAAAAGACAGTGACTGGGACGTGCCCGGCGGCAAGATTCCCGCACTCTGGTACCTCGCAAGGAAGAACACCGGCAAAATCGAGATCGTGTCCGACAGCGACAAAAAAAGCAATCATTATCTGCGCGTCACAGGAAACCGTTCCTACATTTCCCAGCGGTTCATCCCCAAAAAGGACCAGAAGTCCAAAGTCGAGACCTACCGTGTTGAGGGACGTGTGCGCGGAAACGGCGTCCTGCAGGTCACCATTCTCGGCGACCGCCGCCAGAATGCCGCGCCCAACAGCGAGATCACTCTCAAAGACCTGAACACATGGCAGGACTTCTCCGTCGTCATCGAATGCAAAGCGAACGCGCTCTACCTGCAGGTAACCGGAACGGTCGAGCTCGACGATATCCGTGTCGCCCCCTGCACCGAAAACGCCAACGCCGAAATCGACGCCTTCTGACAGGGGAAAGACGATGGAAAAAAGGAGCATACTCCATGAAAAAAATACATATCGCAGGACAATTCTTTCTGAACGATCTTCTGGACCCGGAAGAACTGAAAAAGATGACGGACTCTCTTGCAAACGCCGGATATGAGAGTCTGTATCTTCACGCCCGCGCAGGATTGCGTACGCCTTATCTTTCCGAAAAATGGTTCGAAGCGGTGGACGCGGTCTGTTCCGAATGCGCGAAAAAGGGCATCACGGCTTCCCTCTGGGACGAAGACTACTTTCCATCGGGAACGGCGGGCAACCGGATCATTTGGGAGCATCCGGAACTTGCCGCGCAGAAACTTGTTTTTACTGTATTCGAGGTCCCCGCGGGCACACGCTGCGAAAAAGTCTTCGAGGCTGACGGCGCCATGCTCAAATGCTTCGTGCTCCCGCACAAAGCCGGAGACTCGTTCGGAAAAGCACTCAACATCACGGAATTCACGGGAACTGGACGGCTCTGCTGGAAATTCCGCAAGGTGATGACCAGCGCCTATTCTGTCGAATGCAAGATTCCCTCCCCGCACTGGCGGGCCGCCATGAGGGACAAACGCCCCGCGCTCCTCTGGGAAGTTCCGCGTGAGTATGACTGCACGGTCGTTGCCGTTCAGATTGTCCGCGCAACCACTCTTGACACAGCCAATACGGATCTTCTCAATCCCCGGACGGCGGACGAGATCCTCAAGTGCACGCACGAACGCTACGCGGAGCGTTACGGCAAACGCTTTTCCGAATTCTTCCCGGCATCCTTTTTCGACGAGCCCAACCCCGGCTCCTTCTTCCCGTGGACAGGGGACTTTGCGGACGAATTCTTCCGCGAACACAAATGGGACATCCGGAACAGGCTGTTTCATCTGTGTCTGGATATCGATGAAACGACTCCGCTTGTCCGCGACTGCTACCGCAGGACGCAGGGGCGTCTCCAATGCGAAAATTATCTCAGGAAACTCGGCAAATGGTGTACGGATCATGCCGTCGGCAGCATCGGACACCTTCCCCGCACGGAGTTCCTCTCCCTCTCTCTGCTTTTCTGGCCGGATGAGCTGCGCTGCGCCGCCTGTGCGGACATCCCATGCACGGACCCGCTCGGATTCCACACGGCACTGCCCGACGCTTCCGCCTATCATACGGGAATCAAGGTCGTAACTTCCGCCGCAAGACTTTTCGGCAAGGAGCAGGCAGGCAGCGACGCGCTTGCCGTCATGGGCGATGAGACATCCCTGCGCGACCTTGCTTTCCAGATGGACTACCAGCTCGCCCTCGGGATCACCTACTTCAACATCCACGGACTTTCCTGCTCCCTTGAGGGGCCGAGAAAAGATGAGGTTCCTCCTCCCCTGTTCTTCCAGCACAGCGAGTTCCGTCTGATGAAGGAACTCCTTTCGGAGATCCGGGAAAAGGCGCAGATTCTTTCCTCCGGCACACCCATCAGACGCCTCCTCGTTCTCTATCCCGGGGACGATATTCCGCGACTCTCGAAAGGGCATCCTGAAGATACCGGGCACATTGAACGCGCCTTTCACCGTCTCTCCGAAAGTCTTCTTTCCGCCCATCGCGATTTCGACTTCATCGACGAGTCCATGCTGTGCGAAAAGGACATTTCCCTGCTCAGAAAGGATTATGACGCACTGCTCGTTTATTCCGTCGCGTTCCTCAGGAAGAAGACAGCGGAAGCAATGGAAAAGTTTGCCGCATCTCACGGCCGGGTCGTCATATCGGGGAATCTTCCCAGGCTCCTCATGGAAAGTCCGGAATGTCCGCAGAAAGAATGGACCGCCGGAAAAGCATTCCTTTCCGAGGAGCCGCTCGAGAAGCTTGTTACCGCACTTCCCGGACTTACCCTCAAAGGGGAGGGCGCGGAAAATATTTTCATCCAGGAACGTTTGGATGCGGACAGACGGAGATTCTTCCTCTTCAACCGTTCGGACCGCGATTTTTCCGGTCTGCTGGAAGGCAGACAGGTTTCTGTGCCCGCCGGAACAGGATGTTTTGCGGAACAGGATGCCGCTCTTCCCGGAAATATCCACGCATTCGCATGCACGGAAGAGGAGATCGGTCTTGACGACGGATGGGAGCTCCGCTTCGGCTTGAATTCCCTCCCGCTGCACAGTTGGAATGCTCCAAAAATCTCCCGCAGATTCGACCTTTCCGGTCCCCGTGATGATGCGGCGGATTTCCAGGAAAGTCAGGATCCTGTCTACGAAAACACCTTCCTTTTTGAAGGAACGCCGGAAAATCTCCTGCTTGCCGCGGAAAAAAGCATGGTATCCGGTCCGTTCCGCTGTTTCACGAACGGACATGAGATCTTCTTCAAAGAAGCACCGCTTTCCGATCCTCTTGCAGGAGAATGGCGCACACTGACAGCGAACATCACTTCTTATGTCATCGGCGGAAGCGTGCCGCGTCTGAACACGATACGAATCGAATGCACGGGAATGTGCGCACTGAATGAAGCTCCGTTCCTGCATGGAGATTTCACCGTTGAATTCCGACACGGACACGCGATCCTGCCGAATCTGAAAGCCGTTTCTCAGCCCATGAGGGGGATTCATGCCGGCGACTGGCGCGAATGCGGATTCGGAACCTATTCAGGAAGCGCCGTATACAAAAAGACAGTCCGTCTCGAACGGACAGGGCGTTACATCTTCTGCTGCGGACGCGTCGAAGATGCGGCGGAAGTTTTTGTGGACGGAAGAAAAGCGGGATGCCGTTTCCGGGCTCCTTATGCCTTTGCGGCTGGCGAACTGGAAAAGGGCGAACACGTCTTCGAGCTCCGAATCAGCAACGGGCCCGCGAACCGGGACCGCATGTCCGGACTTCCGGCGGGACTTTTCGGCCCGGTAAAACTCGTCCGGCTTGCCTGACGTCTCTCCCGCCGTACGTTGGAATCCGCACGAACGGCAGGAAAAAACAGCCTACAGGAGTTTCTCCGCGATGGAGTCCCGGAGTTCGGGGATGTCCGTGAGGCCGAGGATCCCTGGCGCAATACAGGAAAGCGGGAAAGTGGTAACATCCGAAACGGCGGCTGACTCGAACGATTCAAGGCAGTCCTTCAGCTTCAGTTTTACGATTTTGTCCGACAACACCGCTGCAAACAGAGCCGGAATACAGCCGAGTCCGTGCGCTTCGACGGTGATTTCCGCACCGTGTTCGGCAAGCAGTTCGACGGCACATAAAATATCATGCACTTTGCCCGCGAGGACGGTCCGGCCCGCCATGAGTCCGAGCGACGCGTAATGATAATCAAACTGGTAGGGCGCGAAGAAATCCCGCACGGCAGGCTGGTCCGTTCCGGTCGGGGTCATCTCGCCGATCGTGCGGAAATCCAGAGCATAGAATGCTTCACTGGTACCGAAAGCCTCTCCGGCCCTCCGGGAACGAGGCGACGCGGGCGGATTGGCCGCAAGTTCGCTCCGGCTGTCCAGATGCGGAACATACAGCATAACCTTCTCCGGCATGGGATCGATGAAATACCAGCCGTCCGCGGACCAGCGGGAAAGCACACTCATGATCCTGCCTTTTTCCGTCTCAAGCGCAAAGCGCGACGCGGCAAGGTCTTTCACGACGGAAATGTGCCGCAATACCCGGTAATGCGGCACAAAAGTTCCGCCGGCATTCAGAAGTTCCGCAAGAAGCGGACGGAGCCTTGCACGGGGAATGCTCTTTCTGGCCCTGGCCAGTTTCCCGCATTTCTCCCGCACCAGTTCCCGAAGCAGACGACTCCCCGGAAAACCGGCCGTGCCGTTTTCCGTGGCAAATGTCATTCCCACGGGTGGCAGTTCAAACTGTCCTTCCGCCGAATCTTCTTTTCCGAACGCGAGTTTTGTAAGAAAGCCGTACAGCGTTTCCCGGTTCTCGCGGTAAAGGCCGTGTCCCGTCGGACCGACAAAAAGTCTTGTTTCTGTCCCGAAAAAAGAGTTGATGCGTTCGACTTCGTGAAATGTCTCTCGTGCTCCGCGTGGATCGAAAAAGTCGTTTCTCTGTGCAAGGATCAGCGTCGAACGCGGCGCATATGCAAGCAGCAGATCGCCCATCTCCAGTCCGAATTCGAGGGCATGGGGCGGAGTTTGTTCGATGTCCGCAGGCAGCTCGTTTTCGATGTTGTGTTTCCATGAGGTGATGTAGCAGCCCGGTGCGATTCCGGCGGGACGCGGATCGACAGCTCCGACAAGCGCGGTCAAAGTCCCGCCGCCTGAGTTGCCCGTCACATAGAGTCTCGAAACATCCACTTCCGGACGCGACTCCAGCAGATCAAGGGCGCAGAGGGCGTCCCACAGACGCCATGTGCCGAAATATTCCCCGGTAAGAAGCAGCTGACGTCCCATCAGATTGTGGTTTCCGCACAGACCGAGCGAAGTCCCGCCGATCCCGTCATACTGACGCCGCTCCCCCTGTTCCACGGGATCGGGGATCAGCACGGCAAACCCTTTCAGAACAAGTCCGATGCAGGTCGTGCGGTAAAGTTTTGCCCCCTTGCCGTCCTGCGAATGACCGCACAGGAACAGCACTCCGGGAAGATTCCGTGCGGAAGAACCGCCTTCGGAAGAATGGGGAAGCGGATCGGGAAGATAGAGATTCGCCGTCACATACCAGCCCGGACGGCTCTGAAAAATCAGGTTTTCAATTGAGAAGCCGGAAAAAATATATTTCGCGGTCACCTTGACTTTGGGCGCGACCCGTTCCGGAAAACAGAAGATCTTTCGCAGTTTTTCCCTGACCGCGGCCGTATAACACTCCGCCCCGGCGCGGTCGCGGATGGAGGCAAGGACGCTTGCGCGCCGTTCAAAGTTTTCGCGGGCAAGCGCCACATAATACTCGTTGACACAATCGCCGAAAAGAGAAGAAACTGCCATTCCCCGATCCTCATCTGACGCTCAGACGAATTGGATGAATCCGTCGCGGTCGTAGCGGAAGTTCACACGGTGCCCCTCGAGACGCGAGATATCGGACGCGATACAGATCGCATTGGAAAGGTAGCCCGCATAGGCGTCCTGCGCGGGTTTGTAGGCAGGATCGCGCATCATCTTCACCAGTTCGAAGGCGTGTCCGGAATTGCCTCCGGAATGTCCGCCCTCCGGCTTTATCTCATACGTCTCGAAATGTTCGTCCTCATTGGTATAGACTTGGACCGAATTTTCCTCGACGTTGCCGTAGATGCGGCCCTTTGTTCCGACAATGTGGACGTTGCGGGAGGAACGCGGTCCCATGCAGTTGAATGCGAGCAAGAAGTTTGCGGTCATGCCGTTCGCGTATTCGATCTGGACACTCTGGTTGTCCGCCACATCCTTTTCGATGTTGTAGATGCAGTTTTGTTCAGCGGTGGTATGTTGCATAAAATCGTGAAGGACCGCGTCCTGCGCCGCCAGGCTGAATTCGGGCTTGCTCTGATATTTGCATTTTTCCTGCGGACAATTCCGGCAGAGTTTCGGAAAAAGCGGATTCGGACGGAAGAGCCTCTGTCCTCCGTAGGAGTTTACGGACACGGGACGGCTCGAGCTGAACCAGTTCAGAAGGTCCATGTCATGACTGGATTTCTCCATCATCGAACCGCCGCTTGTGATCTGATAGCGTCTCCACGGACTGCGGCAGATACAGGAGGAAACGCCGAAACTCGCCAATTCGTCCGCCTGGATTGACAGGGGGTTGCCGACAACGCCACTTTCAAGAATCTCATGGATCTTTTTGTAGAAAGGCGCGGAACGGAGTACGAATCCAATCAGCATGCGGGTATCGTATTTGCGCGCGGCAAGCAGGATATCCTCGCTGTCGGCCATGGTCGTGGTGATCGGCTTTTCCAGCGCAACCGCAAGTTTGCGTTCGATGAACGGCATGACAATTTCCCGGTGCGTGTTGTTCGGAGTAACAACCGCGACGCCGTCCAGATCCGGATGATTTTTCAACACATCGCGCCAGTCGGTATAGGCACGGTAACCTCTCAGTCCGCTCATTTTGGCCATGAGGGCCGTGTTTTCCGGATTGATATCGCAGAGCGCGATGACCTCCACGTCGTCGAGTTTCGCGTAAACCTCGCTGTAACTCACGCTGCGGCCGCCGTTCCCGATGATCGCAACTTTCTTTTTGCCAGAGGATGTCATTTCCTTCCTTTCCGGTCCGGTCTTCCCGGCTTGAATTTCCGATAACAGGCAGCTTCTCTTATGCGGATGTCCGTCAGTTCTGATAACCGCGCCAGAATATCTTGACGTCGCGCGGTGCAGCGGCATTTGTCGGGACGTATGAGGCAAAACGCATCAGTTCCGAATAGCCGATCACCGCGGAATGTCCGTCCGCAAAGGCGAAAACGATGCTTTTTCCATGCGGATAAAAAATCAGCGTTTTATTGTCGACATTGAAACTGCTGGAGTTCCGTCTGTACTGATTGTTTGCCTTTGGGAGTCCATTCTGCATCTCGTGGAGATCGCCGAAGACACTTGTGCCGGAGGGCTGCTCGAGCGAACCCCATTTTCTGTAGTGGAAAAAGTAATCGTATGTATCTCCGTCGGCGTGGCCGGTATAAGCCTCCTGACTCGAAGTGATGTTACAGGCATAATCCGCACGGTAGGGGGCATCGTCCTTCACATAAATGAGATTGGTGTCGTCGCGGGGCATGGAGGGGCAGATCCATATCTTGATGTTCCTGTACATATAGTTCCGGAAAAAATTCACGCGCCAGTGAGAACTGATGGTCGTAGCCGAACGCTCCTTGTAATCATCCACATACATCATATTGGCCAGAGCGACCTGCTTCATGTTCCCCACGCACAGTACCTTCCTCGCCGACTCACGCGCCCTGTTCAACGCGGGCAGCAGCAAGGCGGCAAGGATTGCAATGATCGCGACAACAATAAGAAGCTCAATTATTGTAAAATACTGGTGAAGAGACAAACATAAAATACGGAAAAAACTTTTGTTTCTGATGGTTCCAGAATGTTCCAAAGGGAATCTCCGACTGAAAATCATTTCCCGTTCCTCCAGTTTTTATCATGCTGTTTCATATTGTTATAGAGCCAGATTTCAGAGGATTTTCCGCGCTCTATTTTACAATATACCCGCAAAAAACATGCTGTCAATAATAAAAATGTAGCAATATTAGAAAAAATGTAGTTGAAAAGGAGCAATGCTATGGTACTGTATATGGAAAAGATCCGCACGGAGAAGAATAGATGGGGAAAGAAACGCCGAACGCACGACAGAAAAGTATCTACCGTACTTACTGGGAACCTGCGACAGCAATGCCGCTTTTCGTCAGGTCCTGCGGGCATTACAGATTCAATGCTCCCTATATGGACAGAGTCAAGAAAAAGTACTTTCTTGAACTCTTCTGGGTCATCAATGGCATTTGCACTTTTGTATATGAATCAAAGGAATGGTCCATCGGTCCCGGCTGGGTATTTTTCTATCTTCCCGGCGATGTGCATAAAGTGGAGATACGGACCGTAAGGACGGAATATGCGTGGGTGACCATTTCCGGTCCGAAACTGGACAACCTGATCTCGTTTTTCAACATCGAACGCGGCCCGCGCTACGCGGGGATATGTCCCGTCGACATCTTTACGAAACTGGATGCGGTCATGCGTGACCCGTCGGAAAAAAGTGAACAGGAGGCAGGCAAAACTGCATTTGCAATCTTGGCGGATGCAATCTGCGGGACCCTCAAGGGGGAAAACATCGCGGAATCCTTCAAGATCATGGTAAGGGAAAATCTTTCTGATCCTTCCCTGTGCGTTGCCGGGATCGCATCCGCGCTGAAAGTCCACAGAACGACACTCCACAAAGCCGTCCGGACGGATACCGGACTAAGCCCCCGGCAATACATTGTGCGCTGCCGCGTGCAGGAGGCACTTTCCATGATTCTCGATACCCGGCAGAGTTTCAAAGAGCTCGCGGCAAAGTGCGGCTTTCCCGACCAGAACTATTTTTCCAAAGTCATAAGAACGCATCTCGGGCACACACCCGGAGAACTTAGAAAGAACCGCCGTTTCTAACCATGTTTTGCAAAAGTCGTCCATGGATCGATATTGCCGCCGCTTTTCTCTGTCTCGATTTTTCAGAGAAAGAGAAGGGGCCGCCTTCTGTCATAAAAATAAGGACTTGATCCGATAATCCGCCGGGCAGTGTCCGGATTTTTACGCACATTTGATTTTCCGATTGATTACGTAGCCTGAAATCCCGGATTTCCGAAGGTTACACTGAAGACCGGCAATGCGCCGTTCTCTTTGCATAACGCGTAGCGATTCCACATCATCGTTTGAATTCCGGCTCAGCAATCAACTATTCCAATAGGGATTCCCAAACTCCTTTGTCGCGCCAGCGGCAAAATCTTCGATGTGTATTTTTCCAGTCGCCATAGGAAGCGGAAGATCGCGCCAAGGTGCGCCCGTTCGTAAAATCCGGAAAATCGTCTATATTTTTAAAATTATATTAATACCGGGTTATGAACTTGATCGAATGAAACTGTTATTTTATTTTATAACAGTTTGTCAAGAGGCGTTCTTTTTTTTCATTTTCACGGAGTTCCCATATTGCAAAAGTTTGATTTTGTGTTATAATTTTTTTCAGGCAGAAATGAGCAAGTTGTCCGCAAGTATAAAAAGACTTGTAAAAAGGACGGTCAAATGGGAAGGAAACTGGATAGCGCCATTCTGGAATGGAAAAGAATGCTTGCTTCGGGATGTTTGGGATCCGGACTACGTCTGCCGTCCGTCCGGGAAACAACCTGCAATCTTTCCGTTTCCCATGCGACAGCCGCGAAGGTATATGCGAGACTTATTCGCGAGGGACTGGTGAAAAGCGTGCCCGGCAAAGGGATGTTTCTTCGCGGCAGTCATGCCCGGCACGGAAAAGTCGCTTTTCCTTTCCGGTTTTCGGAATCGAACTGGCATTTGGACTCCATCATTCGTGCAGTCAGTCGGGCGATTACAAACACGTTTGCGGAAGAGCGTATCGCCTACGATGTCTATATGGCGGATGAGTGTCCGAGTGAGTGCGCCCGCTACGACGGGATCCTGCTTTCTGCCGAGGATGTCAAGTCTGTCCACGCCGTGCGGAAGAATTTCCGCGGAAAACTGGTCATCATGGAGGGCGGGCATATCCCTCTGCCGGATTTGGACTGCTGTCAGTTCCGGCTTGATTTCCTCCCCGCGTTGGATGAGTTCAATGAGGTCTTTCAGCCGCAGCGCTATCAGAAGATTCTTCTCGTCGGGACCGAGGGGAGGAGAAGCGGTAATGTCAAGGCGCTTTTCGACGTGCTTGGAGCCCGTTACGGGCTCACCGGGAAGCTGGAAAGCATCCTTCTTGTCGCCAGCAATTTCACGGCGAGTTACACGGCCTGCACATATTTCCGGGCGAAGGCGGAAAAATATGCGAAATATGCGGGCAGGCTTCTGGTGATCGCCATGTCTGAATTCTACGCGCCTGGCATACGGCAGGTGTTCGAGGAGACCGGGATCCGGGCGGATATCCTCTCCTTTGAAAACAGGGAATATTATGACGACCCGGACAAAAAGGCCTATTTCACAAGTATCGACAGCAATATTGTACGGCTTGCACAGGAGGCGGCAAAGACCCTCTGCGACCTCGTAAACGGCAAAGAGGACAGGAAACTCATCGTCAAAATCCCGTCGCGCCTCATCATCCGCGACAGCATCGCCATGCCTGAACAAAGGAGAATATGAAATATGGAATGCGGGAAGCGATCTGTACAAACGGAACAATTTCCGATTTTATGTTTTGACGGAACAGACCAACTGAAAATAACAGAAGAAACAACAAAAATGAAAGAAACAGAACAATGAAACAGGACAAAAAAGGCTTTTGGGGTTTGCATCTTTATCCTTCGGGGATTCAGCAAAAGTCACATATTTCACATTTTGTGCGAAAAATGATATGTTTTACGCTTATCGAACTCCTGATCGTGATTGCCATTATCGCGATTCTGGCTTCCATGCTGCTGCCCGCGCTCGTCCAAGTAAAGAATATGGCGCAATCCGTGAAATGTATTTCCAATCTTAAACAGCTCGGTCTGGCGTTCAATTTTTACAACAGCGATTACAGGGGCTACTATCCGCACAGCAGTTCCAACAAAACAATCTATGGCACGTTTTCATGGTATGAAATTCTCGCAGATTACAATGTGGGAGGATTGAAATATACGAATGCAAAAACAGTGCGTTGTTCTGTTCCGAACAAGGACAATCCCGATGCGATTCCATACTACGGTTATAATTATACGGTATTGGGGAACCAATTGGCACCCCGCCTTGAGCATTGCGCCGCTCCTTCCGGACAATTCATCGTCATGGACAGCAAAAGTTTTTTGGTGGCCACCTACAACAGCGTCAATACTTATTTCCCGCTTGCCAAGCACAGCCGGAAGATCAATATTTTGTACGCGGATGCGCATGCCGGAGGGTTCAAGGTCATGAATGAGCTGAACCCGTGGGGCAATGTATGGTGTGAAGACCCGAACAACGCGACGGGGCCGGGCTGCCTCGGCAGGTGGAGCGCCAGTGTCACCGGAAAGAGCAATATTTCCCAAAGCGGCTGGTGGAAGTTCAAGATCGCGGAAGCTCGATAATCAAGAATTTCCGCAACCGTCCCGGAAATCTGAACAATCTTTCATGAAACAAGTATAAAACCTTCACAATCAACAGGAGAAAAGGAAATGCGTTTTTTTCCTCATACAGCGGCTGTTCTGCTGCTGTCGGCCTCTTTCACGCCCCTCGCAAACCATGCGGCATCTCCGTCATCCGGAGAGTATATTCTGGCAAAGAACGGCAAAAGTGTCTGTACAATTGTACTGAAGGAAAATCCTTCCGCGAAGGAGAAATACGCGGCGGAGGAGCTTTCAGAGTTCATTGCAAAGATGTCGGGGGCGAAAGTCAAGCCGGAGATCCGGCATCAGAAATCATCCGCCCAATACAATATCTTCCTCGGAACGGCGAAAGACAGCGCCCTTGCCGCGAAAATAGCCTCTTCCAAGATAAAGGAGCTTCTGCATGACGGCTATGCGCTGAAGGCCGGACGCGACGGGATCATCCTGATCGGCGGCAGTGAGGACGGCGTGATCTTCGGGGCCTACGCTTTCCTGAGAAAACTGGGGATGCGCTGGTTCCACCCCGGGCCGGACGGCGAATACTGTCCGAAGCTTCCGGATCTGGCGGTCAAGGAGTGTGAGGAGATCGTCAATCCCTCCTTTGAGTTCCGCGCGCTGTCCGCAGGCAACAACTTTGCGCAGGGCGAAAATGAGTTTTTCAAATGGCAGACCCGCAACGGCATGTACATGTTAACCCATAAATTCATACTCTGGCGTCCGGATATACAGCTGGAAACATCAAGGCGTCCCGCCGAAATGGGCTGGGGCGGCCACGCCATGAGCAGCATGATGGAGAGCGGCACGAAGAAAGAGGAACTCTTCAAGCAGCATCCGGAATACTACGGGATCTGGAACGGCAAACGGAACCTTCATTACTGGTACTGCCAGCCGTGTACCAGCAATCCCGAAGTCATACGGCGCATGGCGGACGGAATCATGAAATATTACAAGCACAAGCCCGAAGGCGGCAGCTTCCTTCTCGGGAATGACGACCATACAAGATGGTGTCAGTGCGAAAACTGTTCCAGACTGGATTCCGAGTTCGATAAGAAGATGGGGTATGTCAGCACCCGCTATTTCAAAATGATCATGGATGTTTACAAATGCCTGAAGGAGAATAACGCGAACGGGGAATTTCAGGCATGGGCATATCAGAATTTCCAGTATCCGCCCCATGAATCGGTCGTCATCGACAAGAATATTTCCATTACGCTGTGTCCGCACGGACGTTGCTTTGTCCATGCCATCGACGACCCGGCATGCAAGGACAATGCAAGGTTTTATGACATCTTCAAGAAGTGGAAGGTGCGCAGAAACCGGACTTTCACGCTGGAATATCCCGGACAGCTGCCCAGCGGCTGCGAGGCCGGGGAGAGCTGTCAGGACAAAAACTGCACGGGGGTCATCTACCTCCCTGATGACCGCAGGATGGCGGATACCCTGAAGAAGTATCATGAGCTCGGCATTCGCGGCTCCCGGAGCTTCATCGCCGCCTATAATACAAAATTCGGCGGCAGTCTCAAGGAAAACACCTACACCAGGACGCAGAACATCGCGCTCTGGCACTATTATTATGTAACCGCGTATTTCCTCTGGGATGTCAACGCGGATTATGAAAAAGTCTTCGAGGATTACGGCTCGAAATACTACGGGTCCGCATGGCCGGCCATGAGAAAATACCGTCTGCTTCTGACCGGTCTTTTCGAGAACGGGCCTCACATGCGCTACGGCACCCCCAACGAGGAACTGGCAAAATGCCTCTATCCCGCCTACTCCCGCGAACGCCTTGAGGCATACCTCAACGAGGCGGAAAAACTTGCGGCGGAAGACCCGTCCGCGCTGCGCAAAGTCCGCCGCGAACGCGACTTCTTCAATCACAGCTGGATCCTGATGCTGGACTGTGTCTTGGCGGACGCCCCCGACCTGAAACGTACCCACCGGCCGGAAACGCCGCGCGCATGTGCCGCGCCGGAGGACCTGGTCGTTGACGGCCTTCTCAAGGAAAAGGAATGGAAAAAAGCGGACTGTGCCGTCAATTTCATCACAGACGGAAAACCAGCGGTTCCCGGGGCGATCCTCCGGGTGCTTTACGACAAAAACAGCATTGTGCTCGGGCTGGAACTGCTTGAGCGCTTTGATAAAGCCGGACAGTGCGCGGAACGGCCGTCCGCAGAGGAACAGGTCGCGATCCGGCTGCCGCGTCCCGGCGCCTCCGACCTTGTTCTGGAGTTCCGGCCCGACGGAAAGTTCATTGCCGGGCAGTCCGGCGCGACCGGCGTCATGAGGACTCTCATCGACCGTCGGTCCGCGGAGGTCCGGATCCCCGTGTCCACCTTCGGCTTCCATGCGGCGGAGGGCAACAAGTTCAGCATCGGCGTAGAGCGCATCCGCGTGGAAAAAGGCAAGAAGACGGAGGCAAGGCTGGCCGGGCCGAACAAAAACCTTTATGCCGATATAACGCTCGGCGCTGCGGAGACCATAAGGAACGGCAGTTTTGAGGTGCTCATCAAACGGAAGGACTTGAAAGATTACATCGGAAACGGCGTCTTTCCGCAGTGGCTTACGATAAATCCGATCAAAGGCGCCATCGAACTCGTCCGGGAGAATGCCGCCCACGGGTACAATGCGCTGTGCTTCAAAGGAGCGGGCGCAGTCTTCTTCAACACACGTTCCCCGGAAAATCGGCGGAATTATAAAATAAAAGTCTCCTGCCGTGCCAAAGGGCACGGGAAAATGTCGTTCTCCTTCAACCGCTACAAACAGGTGGACGGACACAACAGATTCGCCGGGCATGTGCCCAACTTCTTTACGGCGGAACTGAACTCCGGCGACTGGCAGTACTATGAGACAGTCTACGAGCATAACTTTGAAGAGCGCAACCCATCCCTCCGGATCGACATGAAGGGACAGGAGTGTTTCCTGGACGATGTGCGCGCAGAGATCATCTATTGAGAACGACAATGAGATAAACAGAATAGGAGTTTACATCCATGAACAAGAAAATCATGTTTGGAAGTTTTCTCAGGTTCGCCGCGCATGGAATGCTCGCCGCCGGATGCTGGACAGCCGCCTTATGCGGGTACAATGCGGAAGCGGCTCCGGAAGAGAATACCCTGGTGCTTTCCCGGAACGGAAAAATGTGCTGCAATGTGGTGATGCCGTCGCAGCCGGAACTTGTTGAGGTTACCGCGGGAGAAGAACTCTGCGCCTATCTGGCAAAGGCGGCGGGGGCGCCTGTGGCAACACGTTCCACCGCGCCTCTCCCCGGGGCAGTCAACATTTATCTCGGGACAGTGGACCGCAAGGAACTCGCCTCGAAGTTCGCGCCCGGGACGGTCAAAGCTCTGAAAGGGGATGGCTATGCGCTGCGCGCCGGACCCGACGGCATCTATATTCTCGGCAACAACCCGAACGGCGTCCTGTATGGCGTCTACGGCTTTCTGAAAAAGAATATCGGATTGCGCTGGTTCCACCCGGGGCCGGACGGCGAATACTGTCCGAGCACGCCGGACATCCGCATCGGGTACTTTGAGAAATACAGCAATCCATCCTTTGCGTACAGATGGCCGGGCGGGGATCTGAACCGCGCGAACTCCAACGAGCAGGCAAAATGGCATGTCAGAAACGGACTCCAGCTGGACGCTCCGAAGTGGATGTACGTGACCACCGACCGGTTTATCAAAACCGAGACGATGCGCCGCCCGCATCTTCTTTCCGCCGGAGGCGGCCATGAACTTTCCGATTTGGTCTGCAAGAGAGCCGAGCGGGAAAAACTTTTCAAGGAACATCCGGAATATTTCGGAATGTTCCGCGGCAAACGCATCCTGAAATACTGGGCGGTACAGCCCTGTCTCTCCAATCCGGAAGTCTTTGAGCGGATCTATCAGGGGGTCAAGGAGACTCTGATGACGTATCCGCGCGGCGGCACACACACCATCGGAACGGATGATACTCCGCAGTTCTGCGAGTGTCCGGAGTGCAGTAAAGGGGTCCCGCCGGAAGAAGCGAACAATGAGCTTACCAGCACAAAATTCTATACCTTTGTTCAGAAAATCAAGGACAGACTCAAAAAAGAACGTGTTCCGGGACAGCTGAATGCATGGGGCTATCATGGGTATGTGAAACCGCCCATGGGAAAGGTCAGGGTGGATCCGTCTGTCAGGATCCATTTTCATGCCTTCGGGCACTGCCACACCCATGCGCTTGATGATCCGAACTGCCCCAACAACGTCAATTTTCTCAGTATCATCAGGGCATGGCAGAAACAGGGGATCTCCATGCAGTTCAACGAGGTAACCTCCTGTCTGCCCCAGGGCTGCGACGGGGCCGATATGTGCAATGATCCCGCTTGTCACGGTGTGGAATATCTGCCCATGGAACGCCGCACCGCCCAGACCTTGCGTCTGTATCGGGATATGAAAGTCAACGGCGTCACCCAGTTCATGAGTCCTTACGACATCACGTACCGGGGGAAGATTTTCTTGAAAAACAGACGCAATACCGATATGCCGATGTCCATGTGGCATCATAATTACACCCTTGCCCAGTATCTGTGGGACGCGGATACCGACTTCGACACTTTCTTTGAGGATACCGGGAGCAAGTTCTACGGCCCGGGCTGGCCCGCGATGAAGGGACTCCGTCTCAAATTGTATGATCTCTTTGAGAACGGACCGCATATGTTCAGCGGCGTTCCCAATGAGGCCCTTGCGGATATGCTGCTTCAGAAGCCGGGGTCTGAAAAGGAGATCGAAGCCCTTTTTGAGGAAGCGGAAAGACTTGCGGCAAAAGACCCGCTCCGCCTGAAAAGAATCAAACTTGAGCGGGACTACTACCGTGAAAGCATTTATAAGATGTTCCAGAGGGTCAAACTGAACCGGCGTCCGGATACCATCATGACCCAAACCCGGGCAGCGATCGTACCCGATGGGGAACTTGACGAGGCGATCTGGAAAAAAGCCCCGATCGTCACGGACTTCAGAAGGACGAAGGACGGTCAGGTGCAGAAACCGGAATTTCAGGTCGCCGCCAAAGCGCTTTATGATGATGAATACCTCTATTTGGGAATCGAGACGAAAGACCCGGCGGCGCCGAGCCTGGCCGCGTATGAAAAGAAACCCTCCCTCAAAATCTATCATGACGCTTATCTGGATATTTTCATCAAGGCGCCGGACGGCGGGGACTTCTATTATCAGATCACAATCAACCTGGCGGGGACTTGTCTGGAGTACAAACGGAACAGCGGCGCGCTGGGTACGCCGACGGCGCTTGGCGTGAAGGTGAAAACAAAAGTGCTCTCCGATCGGGTATGTTACGAAATCGCCATTCCGGTCAAGGCCTTGAATGGAGCAAATGCTCCCGGAAAACAGTGGAAGATCAATATCGGCTGGGCGCCGCGGCTGGATCGGGATACCGCTGCGGATAAGACGAGAGACGCGGTCTGTCTGGGTACGACCTTCCATCTTTCCTACATGAACTTTGTCTGCGGAAAACAGACGGTCAAATAACGGAAAGACTGGATTCCATGAAGTTTGTGAGAATTGACAACGGCAGGATCCCTGGGATGCGGAAAAGACAGAGGTGCCCTTCATGCTGGATCTGCGCATGTCCGAGTGGTGAAGATACCATGATTTTCAGCGGAAAAATCAAAAGAATTCATTTTTATCCGTAAAAAGGTTTTACGGACATGAGTAACATTAAAACAGCCGGATCAAATCATGATATTTGAATCGGGCTCTTAAGGAGATCTCTTTTATGCGACTGCAATATGACGATAAAAAAAGCAATATTCTTGAATCAATACTTCCCCACATCCGACCTGTTGAGCGGCGCGTTCGATCCTGATAATCTGCCGAAAATACCGGGGATGATGGATTCTGTGGTTCAAATGCCCGATGCGGAATATCAATTTCTGCATGAAGCGGCCATTATGGAATATCATGGAGTGCTTTTGCTTCCTGGTATGACTGCCCCCAAAACGAACTGAAGGAACAGACTCCCATCCGGGGACGCCGTTCAAGCGATGGCGGACGCACCTGGAGCAAAGCGGAAGTCATTGCGGAAGACCCGAATTGCAAACTGATGTATTGTCCTCTCTCTTGATTTTTTTACATTTGGGTTTATAGTTACGGATTGGATGAGGTGCGATAATGGATATTCGTGAACAGAAAATCAGACTCTGGTTGAAGAATCCTCCGAAAATGCAATTTCCGGAGCCCCTCAATCTGCCGAAATTTTCGCCGATGTCGTTTCGGAATTACGACGAAATGAATGCGTGGAAACGCGAATATTTGAAGCGGATTGCCGCACAGGGAGGCATCAAATGGAAGTTCTCCTGAAGAGGCTGAATGATGCCGGGGTTCGTTACGTGGTCATCGGCGGACAGGCCATGCTTCAGGAGGGCATGCCCCGGTTTACACTCGATTGGGATCTGTTCATCCCGCCTCGCGATTCCATGAATTTCGCAAAAATCAACGAAACGCTTGCCGATGAATTGGACATGGAACTGGTTCCGTTTGATCCGAAGTCCGGGGAAGGTTTCATACAAACCTACCAGACCCGGCACGGGATTATCCAATTTCATCAGGCCTTGCCGGGACTTCCGGAATTCGATCTTGTAGAATCACGTTCCGTAATCCATGATTATCGGGGCGTCCCGGTCAAATACCTTTGTCTGGACGATCTGTTGAGTTCAAAAATTGCCATATCTCGTGACAAAGATTCCGATGACATTCTATTTCTGCGGATGAAGAAAGCCGCAGAAAACAAACAGAACCAGACCCGCTGACCATCCGGTTTGTTTTCGTTCACTTCGACCATTCTTGCGTCCTCCTTGAATTGGATTAAATGGGGTTTTCTTTTTAACGATCCCTCCGCCTCACAGTGCAGGGCAAACTCCATCGTTTCTTCCGGTCCGCCAACCGGGAGCTCCCATGGTTGACTTCAATAGAGCGAAAAAAGAAAATTCAAGACTAAAACGAATACAAAATCAGGAAATACGAGTACAGAATGCAATTATTCTGAATTTCAGACAATATGGCATCTTGCAAAAATCATCACTTTGAAATAAAATAAGACTTGGAGAATAATGGGAAAGTGTGAAGCGGATGGATTGATGAGCATTTCCGGACGGGAAGGAAGAGTTGTATCGTAATCAGTTCCCTCGGACATATCCAAAACGTTTCCTGGAAGGAGGCCTATGAAAAATGAATACATTGCAAATTAATGAAATGGAGGGAAAAATGAAATCCGAAACATCCAATCATCCCCTGTACCCGGAATCGAAGAGGGGTGTAAAATTTACTTTAATCGAACTTCTGTTTGTAATTTCGATCATTGCGATTCTGGCGGGAATGCTTCTGCCGGCATTGGCGCGGGTCCGCGCTACCGCCCAGGGAATTTTATGCAGGAACAACCTGAAACAAATCGGACTCGCGCAGTCCGGCTATTCAAATGACTATCAGGAATGGATTGTGCCATGTTTCGGAATCGGAAGTGAAGAACAGATACGGATATGGTATGGCAAACTTGCCGGATACAAGGGATGCACGGGCGGATACGGAATCAAATATTTTCCAAAGACATGGAACAGCGCTCTCGGCGCGAATGTGGTTCCATGGGAGAAAAACAAGTCTCTTCTCTGTCCGGCGCAGAGCATGGATGTTCAATTCTCGTTCGGGCACTATGGCGTGAACGCGGTTCTTGCGGGGGACACGGATACAAACGCCCCGGAGATCGGAAGCATTCGCAAGATTACATGCCTGACTCAATCTTCCATTGCACTGTTTGCTGGAGATACGGTGAATTCACAACATCGAAGAATTTTAACGCCCAAAAACTTTTCCTATCGGCACGGAACCAAGGAACCGAGAGCCCCTAAAGATTCCTCCGGGAGTATCACTCCATATGGTGCCGGCAGCGCCAACCGGCTGTTTATGGATGGCCATGTTGAAAGCAACACTTACTATCTGATTGCCGCCGAGCCGTTATCTCCCGAAACTTCCGGATGGTCATATCGCGCATTCCAGCGAGGGTGGGATATCCGGAAATCCGGCGTTTACATGAACGATTTGTAAGGTTTCAAGGAGATGACTATGACAATCCACCGCTGGATAGGAGTGTTTTTCCTGCCGTTTCTCCTGACCGCCGCAGAGGTTGCACGCGAAGGAGAAATTGTCCGGTTGAGCAATCATAAGATGATCGTGGAAGTGAATCTTGCCCGAGGAGGGCGGGTGTCGCGTTTGCTCGATAAACGTTCCGGCGTGGAAATGACGAAACTTACTGTTTCGCCCGGCGGAAGCGGACTGTTTGCGGACTGTTTTCACAACCCCGATACAAACCAGTCAAACCGGAAATATGAAAACAGTCGGTACAAATTCATCTCCATGAAAAGCGGGGAAGAAGCGGTTCTGACCGCGGAGAGTCCGGAAGGGCTGCCTCTTGCCGTCCGGAAGACGTTTATCCTGCCGGACAATTCCGACACGCTGCATGTGAATTACGAACTGACCAATCCCGGGGAGAAAGACCTGACAGGATGTTTCCGCTCGATGAATGCGTTTTCATTCAACGGGGAAAAACAATATACGATTCAATTTTCCGAAGGTGACTACAGCAACGACTGGAAGCCTTCCGGAAAAATCCGGAAAAACGAACTGGTCTATCTTCCCTCGGAAGGGAAGGCGGGCGATCATTTCATCCGGACGCCGGAACGGGATTACGTTTCCGTGAAAGGAACAAAGTGCGCGGCCGTCCTGACCGTTCCGTTTTCCGTGCTGGACTTCTTTTATTCATGGATGTCGTCAAGTCCGGACGGCATGGCGGTCGTGGACTGGTTTTCCACACCGTTTCAGTTGAAGCCGTTGTCGAAAGGAAAAGCCGAGGCCGTGCTTCACTCGGTATTGGCCGATCCGCTTCAGGATTACAAGTTCAAATTCAGCATGTCGGTACGGCTGATCGATCCGAAGAATTTCGTGTATGAAACATATCGCGGAAAGTCGGCAGAAGCCAAATCGACGAAATTCCGTCCTGTTTCCGAAGAAACTCCCATGCAGGAAGATTTCCGGACTCCCGCGCTGGTCTGGAACCCGCGTCCGAAAAGTAAAATCCGTCTTCTGGCCGTTGCCGCGGCTCATGGCAATCTGGAAATGGGCGAACTGAACCGTCGTTTGAATACGGAGATGAGCCTGGTAGATACCTCCAATACCTCCGCCTTCCGGCCGACGCCCTACTTCGGATGGGAAATCCCGATGCCGGACACTCTTCTCCGTCCGGCCTTGAAGAAAAACCCGGAAGTGATCCTGATATGCGGACACCATGAAAAAGCCGTCCCGAAGGATATTGTACGCTCCATAGAGGAACAAGTCGAAAAGGGCGCGGGATTCATTTATGTTTCGGAAAACAACGATTTTCCATCGCTGATTCCGAAGTCAGGGGGAACCGAACTCGCGCCGTCGGTTTATCCGGGAGTCCTTGCCGGGAAACTGCCGTCATTCGGACGCGTGTTCGAATTTGTCCGCGGCAACGGCAAGGTGATCTGGGTCAGATTCAATATGTGCCCGAAAGGCACGGAATGGGTTCGGGAATCGCGGGCGGTGATTCCGTATGTGAATCCCGTGCCGGAACACTTCCCGTATTGGGAGTATTATTTCTCATTTTACGGCAAACTGTTCCGGTATGCCGCCGGACGGAGTACTCCGGCAAGGATCGTGTCGGCTTCGGCGGATGGCAATGAAGCCGTGCTTGAAATTGAATCGGAGAAAAGCATCCCGGATGCGCAAATTGCTCTGACGCTGGACAATCCGGTCAAACGCCTGGAAAAATTCGCGCAATGGAACGGGGCGCTGAAAAAAGGAAAGAACCGGATTGTGCTCAAACTGCCGCAGGACACCTTTCTCCTGGATGGAGAATATTTCCTGAACTTTTTCCTTTCGACTCCGGAAAATACATTGGACTGGTTCAGTACTGTCAGAAAACAGGAAGGCGCGGACGCCATTGCGGAATTGACGCCGGACCCCTCCGTCTATGAGAAAACGGAAGTCGTTACAGGAAAAGTGAAACTCAAAGGTTCGGGGTATCTGATGCTCCGGCTGCGGGAGGCGGCGACCGGACGGGTTGCCGCAAAACAGAGCGTTCCGGACGCAAAGGGGGAGGTGCCGTTTCGCCTGAAGCGGGACCTGTGTTCAAGTGAAAAACTGTATGATGTGGAAGCGGAACTGACCGACGGGAAAGGACGGCTGGTATCGCGCAGGGTCAAAAGCGTGCTCATGAAACCGGACAAAGCTCCGGAAGTGATTCGTACGCTGCTCTGGGGATCGCATGTGGCAAGCTGGCGGGAATTGCTGCTTGACAGGGAGCTGGCGGAAACCGGCACTCTCATTCGGATGGCTCCCAGGGCCGCTTCGAAGGACCTCGGGGAAATCCGGTGCGAATCGGAAAGCGTGAGGCGGGCCGGAATGGAATATGGAATTCTCGGAGTGGAACATGTCATTTGCGGGGGAGCCCGTACCGACACCTCGGCGATCCGCACGCCGTGTTTGCGCGACCCCGCCTATCTTGAAAGAATCCGGGCCCGTGCGCAAGCCGTCGGAAAGAACATGCGCGCGACGCTGACGGAACTCTGCTGGATTTCGGATGAAATCACCCTCGGCCGCTATTTCAATACACCGCATGATCTCTGTCAGTCAAAATACTGCCTGGCGGCTTTTCGCGAGGTCTTGAAGAAAAAATACGGAGACGATCTGGCCCGTCTGAACCGGAACTGGAAAAGTTCATTTGAAAGCTGGGACAATGTGCATCCGCTGACGTATGCCGAATCGGTCAAGGTGGACAATTTCGCTTCCTGGATGGAACACCGCACTTTCATGATGACGAATCTTACACACTTCCTGGAAACAATTGCCGGGGAAATACAGGCAGCGGCGCCCGGCAGCGAAGTGGGAGTATCCGGGATGGAAATGACCAGACTCTATCAGGGGTACGATCTGCCGGCAACCATGCCGTTCCTGAAAATCTCGTGCTACTATCAGACGCCGTTTTCCCAGGACGTGATCCGGAGTTATTCCACGGTCTCGCACCGGATCGGCTCGTGGACGGATTACGGGGCCCGTTCCGGAATCTGGAATCAGTTGATCGGCGGGCTGCGCACTCCGTCCGTCTGGTGGTACGGGCACTGTTTCCGGCGCGGCGACGGACGGCTCAGCCGGGAAGGGCTGCACCTGAAAAAAATAGATGCGTCGATTCGGGAAAGCGGAGCCGATCTTGTGCTGGCTCACGGGGTGCGGAAACGTTCTCCGATCACACTGGTCTGGTCCACGCCGTCGCTGGCGGCCGCCGGAGCGACCGGAGCCAGAACGGCGCTGAATGACGCCGTGTATGAAGCGAATGCAAGAGCCTGGTCGCAGCTGATCCGCGACATGGGACTGGATTCCCCGAACGTGATGGACTCGTCCGATCTCCGGAAAATCCGTCCGGAAACCCACCCCGTATTGATTCTTCCCCTGACCCAGCTCCTTTCGGATGCCAACCTCCGGGTGCTCGAAAACCATGTCCGTGACGGCGGCATTCTGATTGCCGACATGAGGCCGGGCGTATTCGATGAATTCGGAACGGCACGGACGGAAAATCTTCTGTCGAAGGTTTTCGGCGTAAAGATTTCAGCGGATTCCTCCGCGGGCGCGGCGGGAGCGCTGTATCTTCGCGACCGCGCCGTCAGCGCCGCATTGCTCGGCGGCAGACTCGAACTGGCATCCGACGCAGAGGCGTTCGGAAGCATCCGCACCGGAACGAAAGGACTCCGGCTCGGCGGCATCCGGATGGCTGATGTCTCGCACAGGAATGCCGGGGCGGCCGTGATTCATCCGTATGGGAAGGGCAAAGCTCTGTATCTGAATTTTGCCGTATCGGAATATTTCGATTCGAATTGCCGCCGGCAAATCGAGAGCGCTCCCGTGGTTCGGGGCATGACGGAATTGTTCAAAGCAGTGGGAATCGATGTCTCCACAGCGCATAAACTCCCGAACGGGTCGAACTTTGCCGAATATTCTTATGACGGCGTCCGGTATCTTTTCCTTTCCCGCCGGGCCAATGAAAGCGATGGGAAATTCGAGTTGTTTTTCGGGGGAAAATATTCCGTCTGTGATCTGTTTTCCCGCCGGTTCCTCGGGGGGGTGGAATCGTATTCGGGCGTTCTGGAACCGAACGGAGTCGCCATGCTTGCCCTGCTTCGGGAAAAACCGGGTTCATTCACGGGAAAAATCCGGTTCGACGGCCGGAAATTCATCATTTCCGCGCATCCGTCTCCGGCGGGGACTCCCGTCCTGGTACGGTTGAGCGTGTCCTGCAACGGGAAAGAGATTCGCGCCTTGTCGGGCACTTATTCCCTCCGTGAAAAACTTGAATTGACGGCGGATGCCGGGCTTGAACCGGCGAAAGGGCAGTGGCATATTACCTTGAACAACCTCATGACCGGTGAAAAACATGCAGAAAAATTTCAAATTCAATGAAAAAAAGGGGATATGAAATGAAAAAAGGTCTGATGGTGTTCGGTCTCGGGATGATGTCCGCGGGCGTTTTGGCGGCGGTAACCGTTGAAAAAATCGAGTTGAAACCCGGAGACGAAACGGCGAAGAAGGCGTACTTTGCCCAGAAAATACGTTTCTGGGGAACGAATGAATACAAAGCCTCCCCGGAACATTACAACACGTTATTGACGCTTACCAATGCAAAAATACAATTCGCGTTCCGGCTGGAGGGCAAAATGGTGGATGGAAAACCCCGGAAGGTTGCCGTCGGCATGTTCCGTCCCTCCATTTACAACTGGTATTCAGGCGGCTTCATTGAGGTGATTGCGAACAAGCAGAATCTGACGGATGGAGAATTCGAGCTTGCGGAATTCAAAGGAGGCGCGGAAAGCGGATATGCCCTCCTTCGATATACGGGACCGGAGGTGTCGGGCACCCTCCGTCTGGAGCTCGCGGACAACGATGACAAGCTTCAGGTGAAATTCACGCCTTCGCCGGCGAAAAGTCTGCGCGGATACCAGCTTGTCCTGACATCGTATCCGGGCGCCTACGGGGAGAAAGAAAAACGGAAGCGCGAAATCCAGACGAATACGGGGACGGCTGAAAACGGGAAAAAGGAATTGACAAAATCGGACTGCTGGGCGGTTTTTTACGACAGTTACTATGACCGGAAGGAAAACCGGGGCGACGGCTGCTGCGCGTTTCTGTTCAATCCAAAAGAAATCGTTTCCGGGACGCTGCGGGCCGGCTACGGGTGCATCGCGTATCTGAATTATCCTCCGCACCAGGAGGCAAACCTGATCCTGTGGGACTTCAAGAAATGGTCCGCCGAAGATGCGATTGCCTATATGAAAAAACTTTCGGTTCAGTTTGAATAAACGGGGAAGTCATGAGAAAAAAGACGAGGGCGGCTCAGATTTTTGTCCAGGTGATGGAAAAATTCAACGCATCGGAACTGAAGGAGGCGTTTCCGACAGTGCGTCGGCTCCAGAAGGAATACTCCTGCGGCCAAATCGTGGCGACGGAAGTCCTGAACCAGCTGGCGGAGGAGTTTCACTTTGAACGGATTCCACGCGGGAAAGCACGGCAGCAGCTTCATTTCCAGACGCCGGAACTGATCCGGCGGTATCATTATGCGACCCGGAAAACGGTGCTTGCCATGTCGCAGTTCAATGTCGGCTTGTGGATGCCCGTCATCCATGAATACAACCGCACCCACAAATATCCGGTCAATGTCCGCCTGATCCATCATCTGCCGGAATATACCAGTCTCTTGAACGACGCGTCGGCGGATATTCTGCAATTCATGGACAATCCGGTGATGCTCGGCCTGACCTCCGATACCCTGCCTTTTCTCGATCTTTCCATGCTTTCTTCCCGGCTCGATTTTTCCAGATATTATTCCCAAACCTTTGTTCATGACCTCGGCGGGCGGTTCTGGGCGATTGCTCCCTGGCTCGGATTCAATGTCATCGTTTCCAACCCGACGATTTATTCCCTTCCCTTCCGGGACTGGGACAGGTTCGAATTTCATGACGAACTGCTCCAAATTCGCAGGCACTGCGGAAACCGGATCGCGTATCCCTATGCGTTTGACAGTTACCTGTGGTATTTTCTGAGCTTCGGGCTTTCCATGTCCGACACGCTGCAAAACAGGGGACAAAAAGGTCTTGAACCCTGGCGGAAAGCCGCTGCGCTCCTCCAACAGATGTTTTCAGAAAAATGCATGCCGTCCACCTGCGACATTTTGACCGAACGCAAAGACATGAAACTTTTCTATTCCGGAAAGCTGGTCATCAAAGAAATGCCTGTCGCCAGTATTCCGACGGCGCAATATTACCGCAAATACCGGATTATGCCCGCACCGGTTCTCAAGGGATGCCGGAGGGATGCCTGTTCGGAGTTCCTCGCCGTCGCCCAGACTTCCTCCAACTACGAACATGCCCTTGAATTCCTCGAATATGTCCTTTCCCGGAAAATCCAGCAGATGCTGACCATGAATTCCTGTGTGCTGCCTTCGTTGCGCGGGCTGCGTCCGGCGTTCCTTTCCGATACGGATTTCCCGCTCTTCGCCTCTGCCGTGGAACACTCCCTTCCGTTTCCCGATCGATACCGTCTGCCCGGATATCTGCGCTACCGCTTCGAAACCGGGGTGGACTGTTTCCTCAAATACGGAGGAAGCATCGACAAAATTCTCGGGGAACTTGCCATTGAATACAAAAATCATCTCAAGGAAAAACCAAATATATGAACCGATTCATGACCGGCACCATTCTGGTGGATATCGATGGAATCATTACCGAAATGGAGTATATTGGAAAAAAAAGGCGCAAAGTCAACCGTTCCAAACGAGAGGATATTATAAAACATGAAAAACTGGAAAAGCCATGCCCTGATCGGCATGAAAGCCGTTGAATCCCTGCCCGGCTGGGAAAAGGAACTTCTGCCGTCTTCCCTTTCCGGCGCGAGGCGTATTTTCTCTTTCATTCCGGAATTTGCGGAAACTCCCCCCGAAATTTTCGGAGCCATGTGTCTTATCATGGATCAGGTCTATGACAGTCGGTACCGGCAGTATTGTCTCTTGCCCGATGGACGCTGGATTCCCCATACGGTTCCGGACGGTCAAGGATGCGCCGCGTTTCAGTCCGGGGAAAGCGTCTCGCATGCGAAATGTTCGGAAATTCTCGAATATCTTCTGGAAAGGATGTCCGCATCGCTTGAGGAGGCGGACATGATGGAGGCGGCTGCGAGGGGAGGGGTTCTCGGACATTTCCTCCAGGATGCGGTCGCTCCCAGCCATGCGGTCAATATGCGGCAGATGCGCGAGCTCATGCCGGACCCGGTTGCCGGCAGACATCTTTCCCTCGGAAAATATTTTTATGCCGCCTGCGGCAGATTCGAATCCGTTCCTCCGATGCTGGCCGGAACAACGCTCCGCGAAGCGGCTTGCCGCCTGACATGGGAAATCATGAAAAGCGTCCGCCGTGCAAGAGGAAAAATGATTCCGCTCATGGAAGCGGCATATGAAGATGCTCCCGTCGAAAAATGTGAAGAAATACTGATTCCGCAAGTCCGGGATGCGGCATGGCTGACGGCTTCCGCGTGGCATACGGTTTTTTCCATTCGGAAAAACTGCATTCCGGAAGCGGAAAAAGAAAAACTGAAAAACCAAAACCTGATCGAAATCGAACCTTGTTTCCTTCATCCCGGAAAATATACGGAACTCCTCCCCGGCAAACGGATTGAATCCGGATACGAAACCGGCCTCAGAATTTTCGCGCCCGACGGATCCCCGGCGCCCGCGCCTGTCAATTCGTTTGCAATGGCAGGACATTCCGCTGTCAAATTTCACATCGGACCCGGAGTGTATTCCCGGTTTGATTGCCTGGCCGGGATCACTGCCGACGGACAAAGTCCGGCGAACCTCGTTTTCAGCATTGAAACGGACCGAGAGGAAAACACGGTCTATTCGGAAGACATGAATTACGGTTCGGAATGCGTCGCGTCCGCAAGGCTGATCCCGGGAGCCCCTCCGGTAAAACTTTGCGCGGATGTCCGCGAGGCGAAAACCCTGTTGCTCTGCGCCCGTTCCTTTCCGATGGAAGACGGAGCCGGAAATTCTTTTTTCAGCATACCGGACATCATCCTGTGCGAGCCGACGTTATACGGTATTTGAGGCGGATGCAAGCCTTATGGCTGTGAATGGACATTATTCTATTTTTCCGGTCCGGATCAATTCTTTATACCAGGACCAGCTCATTTTCGGAATGCGTTCCAGCGTTGCATAATTGACGTAAACCAGTCCGAAGCGGGGACGGAACCCCAGGTGCCACTCCAGATTGTCCAGCAGGCTCCAGTGGAAATAACCCTTCACGGGGTATCCTTCCCGGAGCGCTCCGGCGAGGGAGGCGAGATGGGCGCGCAGATATTTGATCCGGTGCGGATCATACACCTCCGAACCGGAGGAAGGGCGGTCGTTCGCGGACATTCCGTTTTCGGAAATGAGGATCTCCTTCGGATGCCACAATTCATGGACGATCCGGCACCCCCAGTACATGGCGGACGGCTCGAAGTTGAAATCCGCAATCCCGGTGCAGGAGGCCGCCGTTTCCGCATTGAAAATGAAGTATCCTTCCGGCGTTTCGGGCGCGCTGCGGACGGGTTTGCCGTAGTAGAGGTTCAGCCCGACGAAATCCATGGGGGCTCCGATGAGCTTGAAATCGTCTTCCGTGAACGAGGGGGCGTCCGCGCCTTCGCGTTCCAGATAACAGTCCGGATATTTCCCCTCCATGACGGCGGTGATGAAATGGGCGTTGACTTCGCGGAACGCCTTTTTCGCCGCCTCGATGTGTTCCGGAACGGGAATCACCGGGATCAGGAAGGACGGATTTTCCGCCAGTCCGGCTTTGGCGTCCGGAACCACGCCCCGGAGCGCCTGAAGCGCGGTCCCGTGCGCCAGCAGAAGATGGTGCCGCACCTGGTTCCGGCGTTTTTTCGGGAGTTTCAAGCCGGGGGCGATCGCGCCCAGCCCGTATCCGACGTCCGAACAGGCGAGGAACTCATTGACCGTGAAGAAGTTCTTCACCAGCCCGTCCAGTTCCTTTGCGATGCGCCCTACATATTCGCCGAAATATTTCACGGTTTCGCGGGACTCCCAGCCGCCGAATTCCTCCTGGAGAGCCAGCGGCAAATCCCAGTGATACCAGGTCAGATACGGCTCGATCCCGTTCCGGAGAAGCTCTTCGCAGAGACGCTTGTAATAGTCCAGTCCCTTGCGGTTGACCGTCCCGCGTCCGTCCGGAAGAACCCGGCTCCAGCTCATGGAAAAACGGTAGGCTTTCATACCGGCGTCCCGCATCAGGGCGACATCCTCCCGGTAGCGGTGATACTGGTCGCTGGCGACATCCCCCACGGCGTTGTCCACGATGGCGGAAGGGTGCTTTTCGAACTCGTTCCAGATGGACTTGCCCTTGCCGTCCTCATATGCCGCGCCCTCGACCTGATACGCGGCGGTCGCCGTGCCCCAGATGAAATCTTCCGGAAAATCCCGCTGGTTCATTCGTTCCATTCCTTCTTGCTTATTGTTCACGTTTATTCCATGAATTTCAGGGTGCCGTAGTTGTCCGGATCGTGCCAGTTGCCAAGCATCGCCAGCGGAGACCATGTCGAGTATTCTGCATTTTCACCTTTGATATTGCGTTCGCGGCAGAGATTGAAACGCAGTTCGCCTCCATCGATTTTGAGTTCGGAAAGCGGGACGGCGATTTCGGCGGTCCACGAGTCGGCATTCCGGACGGTTTTCATCCGCAAGCCGGGCATCGGGTCCCACTTCAGGAAAGCCTTCCGGTCCGTCTGTGAACTCCAGGCATTGTTGTCATTCACAACGATCTGCCAGAATTTCCGGGTTTGGACGGCATAGAAGAAGAGTTCGACATCATTGTCTTTCCAGAGGTCCGGATTTCCCGATTGGCGAGTCATATCGGTCGCAGACAAGGCCATCTTCGGTTCGGTAAAGGAGTTCGAAACGCATGCCCTCTGCTTCTACAGTTTGTTTAATAAGATCCAGGTTTTTGTCCGAAGGTAATTCCGTTTCTTCCAGTTGCACCACGGTTCTGACGCCCTTCTCAGCCAGTGTACGTAATTCAGCTGCTGTGGGTTGACGTCCTACCAACAGACGTTCGGTAATTCTATCTACTGCATGCCCGCCGATTGATGGTGGAATATTATCCAGGTTGAGGCCATAGTAACGGTTGTATAGTATAGAAGCAACCTGGCTGCAGTAATCCGGGGAAGGAAATCCATAGAAAAAGTAAACTCCCCTGGTTGGTGGTAAAGTCTGAATATAAGTAGCGGCTCCAGCAGGAGACATGTTTTCCTTCAAGTCAAGTTCTTCAATATGTGTAATCCCGGCCTTTTTAAGCAAATCCTGCTCCCCGGCTACAGGTCGGGGTCCCAAAAATAGATTATAGCTTACCCGAAAAACCTCTCCCCTTTGTAGGCGGTCCGGATAAGGCTTCCCCATATGTTCGAAATCTCCACCCCGCAGGAATCCATCTAGCAGGTGGTTTTTTTCCGTGATGAGAAATCCGTGTACATATACCTTATGCTGGCTGTCGGCAATATAATTGGCCAGTTCAGACAATCCCTGGTATTCATTACCCTGTTTCCGTACCGGCATAACAGTGTATTTCAGGCCCATTTCCTGACAGTTTTTCTGTTCGCGTATTATCCAGATCAGATCCCCCGGATTATCCGGATCGAGGTCGGCAATAATCTCCAGGAATTGGCCCCTTTGAATCAGATGAAACCACTCTTCATCGGTAGGATAGGGACCTATTATGATACGGCTATCCTGATAGAAGCATAGTCTACCCCGTTCCAGCCTGGTTTTATAAATATATTCCTGGGTTTCCTCGTTTTCTGTCTCTTGTCCCATCAGAACCCGTTTAATGAGATCGGCCCGATGCTTACCCAGGTAACAGTGAACATAATAGCGTTTATCGCTCGACTCCGCCAATTCCATGGCTCGCTGAATGGATTCCTGGTTTTCGCTCACCCAGGGAAGCATGGGCAGGGAGTGAATAGTGATGCCGATTTGTTTTCCATGCTCTATTTCTTCCTCCAGGAGTATTTTCTCAAAAGGAATCATGGGGCTTAGAAGCGAAATAACCCCTTCATAGCCTTCAGCTTTAAGCTCCTGTAAACGAGGCTTATCAGGATAAGGACCGAAAGTAAAGTGCTCTGCCGGTTCTGATACTGAACCCTGTAGCCGGGCTATTAACGGACTTCCAGTGGTTAAAAGGAAATAAAAAACGACAGTAGCCAATAGCACTAAAATCCCCAATATCAGGTATATTACTAATAATGGCGGCTTTTCCCGGCACAATATTTTACGGAAGAACCAGCGGGTAATCCAGGCGGTGGTTAAGGCCCACAGAATAATAATGCCAATCATGGCGGCATTGATAAGGGTTTGAGAAGTTCCCTGCCGGGCCAGAAACGCTTCTACGGGGACATTTACTTGAAATAGAAAGCCTACTCCCAGTAAGAAACCTGCCAACCCCATAAATAGCCCGGTTAATATCAGCAACCTGACCCTGGACATACTCTCCCTCCCCCTTAGTTATCATCATATATGGTTTTATGCAGGATTTAAAAGTTTATTCCAAACCAGTGGATCTTTCTGGTGGTATACGGTAGTAGGTATGACCATAACGTGTTTATTTTGACCGCCTTTTGAGCGATCCCGGCAGTTACTTGGAATTGGCGATATATGATTTAAGGATATAATAACTCTCTTTATAACGTTCGTGAAAACTGGGTATATCCCAGCTTTTCCATATGTAGGGCAGAACTTCGCTTTTATAGACAATTTGAGAATTATCCGGATTAATGCTTAGCAGCTGAATGTTTAGAGCTGACGAAGTTATAGTGCTAAACTCACCTAGATTTTGATGATGAGGATAGGCCCATACCTGGTGAGTGCTGGGGTCGGTAAAGCCCAGCATCATCCAGGGGATTCGGAATTCAATTACTTTTTCTCCGCAATAAAAATCACTTAAACTATTAAAATCAGGGGAAGTTGGATTACTGTTCCCGTAAAACAGGCGACCTATTTCAATTTCTTCAAACGGGATAGTCTTATTAGATGCTGGTAAAAACAGTTCGCGGCTCAGGCATAATTTCCAGGGCAAGAAAAGCCCATTGTTTTCCTGGCTTAAGGATTCATTGAAGGGAATCATTTTAAGCACCCGCCCATATAGATAAGTATGCTGGTCATAGGCACTGGCAACCTTTAGTACTGCATTATGCTGCCCTTTAACGGAAAGCAAAAATTCAGTCCCTTCATTTAAGGAAACAGCGGGTGTGGATATGTACTTATTGCCACCGGGCTGGTTGTCAAAGGCGATTAACAGTTCTTCTTCATCCCAGTTCCATCCATTGGGATTTTCTATGGCTAGATATAAATAGGCTTCATCACTACTGGCCATAAGCTTAAATTTATCACCGCCAATGGCTTTTTCTGATGCATTAATACGCTCCCAATCATCCATTTTTCCATCCAGGTAAATACGCGTGCTACTACCCGGTTCAACGGCTACCAGGCCAAAATTTTCCTCGTTAGTTAAACGGTTGAGCCACATAGGGCGTCTTTCGGATGGTATTTCCAGGCTCATGGTATTCCAGGTATGTTTGAACCATTCATCCTGCCAGGAAAAAACTATGCCGCCAGCCAGGTTTATATTTTTCATGGCCTTAAACATGGAGACAATCATCTGTCCTTGTTCCTTCTCATTATGCATGCCTTGGTTGCGTTCCAGAGGCCCCCGGTGGGCCATCCCCCTAGAAGATGGTACGCCAAATTCCGCGACCAGGAGCGGTATACCGGAGTGTTTTTCTTTCAATTCCAAGAGGTAAGCTTCATAGGGGTCTTTTTGCCCGTTCTTATTTAAGTAATCTAGGTAATCCTTCTGATAACGGAGACTGTCAGGATAGTAGGGGTAAACATGATAGGCAGCAAAATAGCCAGCCACCCACTCACTGCTGGGAGTAATGTGCCGGGGGTCTACACTGACCAGATCTTCTTTTTCAAAAGGTTCATCCGGGTGAGAAAGCGGGTCAGTGGTGACCCAGTTGACAAATGAAAGCGGGTGTTGCCAACCCTGCCTCGTTTCAGCATCGGCCAGAATATCCAGAGACTGGGCTAGCCAGGCTTCAAAAGGGCTTGCTTCAGCTGTAGTAGAAAAGTACTGGCCTTTAAACTGTTTTTTGTCCGGATGGTTTTGGTTGGTTTTGTCCACCATAAGGGGATCCCACTCCGAACCCAACATCCAGGCCATAAGGTAGGGGGCTGCATTAGTGGTATATATGCCGCTGGCTTTTCCCGGTACTCTTGGAATCTCGCCCAGCCCATATA
>MWCA01000051.1 GCA_002069785.1 Lentisphaerae bacterium ADurb.Bin242
TCTCTGCTATAGTTTCATGTCTTCTTTCCAGCAAAAGCCGGGTCTGGCCGGAATCCAGCATGAATTTTTGAGAGATTTGGTTTCGCCCCATTCATTTCTGGTGAAAAGCACCGGAGGGAAGGCTGTCTTCGGGAAGTTCAGATTTCATAAGAAAACCAGGCAGGGTGCAGATATGCTGGAATTTCGAGATTGTCTTCAAAAATTGCAAATTCCGGAAACATACGAAGCGGAAATCGAACCCGGATGGGACGATGAACCCGGATCGGCGGAATTTCTTGCGCCGGAATTCATTGTGCGATACGGTTCGATAGCCGGGTTCAAGCCGGAAGAGCTCGACCGGCTGGCCGCATTCGCCCGGAAACTGGAGGCCATACCGGCGGCTCGTGCGCTGGCGGTGCATGCCGCGCAGGTGTTCCGGGACGGAGATGCGGGGCGGTTCCCGCGATGGCCGGAAATCATCCCCGCGCTCGGTCCGGATACCGGGATGTTCTATCTGCTGGTCGGACTTTCGATCATTCCGGATTATTTTGTTGCGCTCGAACGGCTGGGGATTCCGGCAAAATATGCGGCCGCGGCCGCCACCCGTTTCAGCACGATGACGGTTTATTTTGCGGAAAACTGCCAGGGGGCGTTCGGCATCCTGCCGCGGTCTCTTCCTTTCATGCGGCATTACAAAAACGGCACTCATTTCCGGATCGGGCGTTTCGATTTCCAGGAGTACCGCTATCCGGAAAATTATCCCCGTTTCTTCCGGAGGCGCGGGAGCCGGGAGACCGCCCTGCTTTGCGGTCCCGGCTGTCCGGTGGCGGCGGACGGGCTGCTGGTCCGGCACGAACATCCGGAGTCGGAAGCGGCCTTTATCTCCGAGTTCACCGAAACGGCTGACGTGTGGCGCGGGTCTGCGATCACGTCCGACGGGCGTATCTCTTTCGAACCGCCGGTCGAACTTTCCAAACAGGAATGGGAAGCGGTTGTTTCTCCGGACATGCCGGTTGCGGCGATTCATATTCCGGGCGGCGGAGGCATGACCCGGGAAATCGTCGATTCCACCCTTGCGGAAGCCGGGGAATTTTTTGTCCGCTACCGGGAGCCGGTTCCTGTTTTCACGTGCGTCTCCTGGGTCCTGAATACCGATCTTGCGGAACGGATGCCACAATCGAACCTGGCGGAGTTTCAGAAAAGAGGTTTCCTGTTTCCCGTGCGGTCATCGCAGCACGGGACGGATGGACTCTATTTTGTTTTCGGGCGCGACGACAGCCGCTTTTCCGAATATCCGCGTGACAACTCCCTGCGCAGAACGCTCCTCTCCATTCTGGAGTCGGGACGCCTCCTCCGTTCCGGCGGAATCCTGATCCCGGCGTGAGACTACTTGTTGGAAAGCGTCCGGAAAGCTCCGGCCGGGAGTTCCCCCGAATCCTAATCCTGAACGCCATCATGGTTTCATGCGCAAGTCCATGTATCCCAAGCAGATGAATTTTTTTCCTGTTTCCGTGGTTATTGATCTTGTGTTTGGGGCAGTTCTTCGAGACGGATTCCATCAAACCACGCTTGTCCGGAAGCTCCTCCGAGCCAGAGCATGATGTAGGCCGGACTTTTCGGATCGGCATTTGTTTTCGGTCCGCTTTTGAATTCATAGCTTTCGAAATTCCAGTCATGGGTTCCTGTCCAGGGGGCGCGCGGAAAGAAGTGATTTTGATCACTCCACACGTTTACCGTCACGCCCGGCCGTCCGGCCGTCTGAAGGGGGGTTATGTCTTTGGTTTTGACAAAATAGCGGATACGGTACTGGGTGTTCGGTTTCATCTTCGGAAGCAACTGCGAAACCTGGAAGCCGCGCACCACTGTATTTCCTGAATACCCGAGCCGCAGAGAACGGTCCCCGAAAATGAATGTTGACTTGTCCAGGTCAACAGAGACTCCCTTCGGAAGGGTCCAGAAGGAACTCCATGCGCCAAAACGCTGGTTTGGCTTCATTTCCACCTGGAAATCTCCGTCACTGACAAGATTTTCCGCAGGACAGCCGTCGAAAATCAGGGTGCCGAATGCTTCCGGTTCATGGAAGGACCTCGTCAGGAAAGGCGACCAGCTGAAAAGGGTGCTTTTGGAATGCACCACCCGATTTCTCCCGAAGTTGGCGGTAAATCCCTTTTTATTGAATTCCGGAAAATTTTTCCGGGGAAAGACAGCCGTTGCTTTCCACCCTCCCGGACGGATTTCCACCCGGATATTGCCCCCGCTATCCCAGGAGAGATCCTTTACAGGCACGTTTCCCCGGACAACGTTTTTCATGTCATAGACGCTCCCTTTGGAGTTGATGATAATGTGGTAGTAAGATTTCCGGGTCCCCTCCGGGTCCAGAAAGATTTCCACGCCGTTGTCTTCCCACAGGGAAAGGTCATCCTGTTTCCTTGAAGAAGCGGTGACCTGACTTATTTCCGGTTCGTCCATGTCAAATTCGATGGTGAGGAAATCCTTGTCGAGCATGAGCTGGACTTTGCTTTTGAGGGGGTCGTTGTGTTCCCACGGCTGAAGATAAAGAACGGCGGCCTCTTTCCGGGCGTTTCCGGAATCCGCCGGCTTCATCGGAACGGCAAATGCGGCGGCACGATCATTGTTTCTGGAATATATAGCAATCCGTTTCTGAAGGGGGACGAGGAATTCCTGCCGGATGAATTGGATTCTTGCGGAGGCGGCTTTATCTCCAGCCGCTTGTTTCCGGGCGATATTGAATTCATTTTCCAGTCCGGCGATCTCTTTTGGCGAATAGATTTCGTTCCAAAGTTCGTATTCTCCCGTGGGCATGGATTGCGGCCCCAGAGGGGTTTCCACTGTTTTCCCGGCGATTCGGAGCCATTTCGCCTCAAATGTGCTGAAAATCTTTTCCATTGTACCGGCCGCCGGTCCGAAAAGCGAACGGTAATGATCTTTCAGCAAGGCATCCACATCGGCATGGTTGTCCCAGGCGACCTTTCCGTAGATATAATAATCGAGATAATGATAAATCATTTTGTCGACCTCGGTTTCCAGGAAGGAACCGTAGATGAAGGGCGACATCGTCTTATAAAACTTTCCCGTGGCTTTCGGCGTCGTGCATGGAATGCCCGGCATTTCCAGATTTCCCAGTTTACAGGAATAGTTCCAGAGCCAGACTTTTCGTTTGAGCTTATGATACCATTTTGGAATAAGACTGTTCCGCTCCGGGGTTCCCCAGGGGCCGATGGTTGCAACCATGACGAGAACATTATCCGGAATATCCAGGTTCGGCACCTGGTTGTAAGGCCAGTATGCCATCATGGTGACATATCCTTTGATTCCCTTGCTCTTCAGGGAATCGGCGGTTTTGACGACCGTTCCCCAGACAAAATCGGCGGTTTCCTGCAACCCTTTGGAATAATGGGCCTGGCACAAGGGGCATTCACAGGGGAAGAACCCATCCTCGTAGTGATGATCGAAAAATTCCCGCTGCGTGTTCCGGCGCGGCCACGGTCCCGGGATTCCCTCCGGAAGTTTTCCCTGAAGAAGCTGTTCCACCGCTTCCGTGATGTATCGGGTCACCGGACTGGAAAGACAAAGTTGTCCGTTGCCTTCCAGAAAGCGGGAGCCGTCCTTTCTCTGCGCGAAGTATTCGGGATGCGTCTTTGCAAAGCGTTCCTTGAGCCGGAGAAGAATCACACCGTGACTGCATGGAACTTCATATGTCTGAAGCCGGTTCCGGTATCCGAGCAGATTTTTTGCCAGACTGCAATACAGTCCGCGGGGAGACTTCTGAGGCGGCTCTCCTTCCCAGTATCCGTTGTAAACGGAATAATAGCGGGCTTCGAAGTCCGGGCGGTCGTAGAGATCGATTTCCGGAATCTGCATGGACATTCCCGTCGGAATGACGGTTCCCAGTTCTCCAGGCCAGAAAAAGCGAATACCGGCAAAGCGTTCGAGAAAATCATATACACCGAACAAGGTTCCCCGTTCATACAGTTGTACACTGACTCCGGCATAACGGCCTTCTGCGTTCCGGAACCCTGATTTCGGATCATCTTTGCCGAGAATATAAATCACGCGGCCTTTCCTTTGAATGATGAAAGCGTCGCGGCAGAGTTTGGAATCGTCGATCCCCGCCGATTTTGAAAAGGAATTGATTCCAAGGACAAAGGAAATTTTTCCATCTGAGGGGACGTTCACAATGGGAAGGGTCGTTTCAAGCCGCTTCTGCAAATATTCCTGAAGTTCTTCCGCGGCATTTTTCGTAACGGGAAATGCCTTTTCCTCCAATACAATTTCAAGATTGGCGGCTCCGCGCGAGGGAATCTCAAGGGAATCCTGATTCCGAATCACGATTTTCCGCGGCGGGCGGCTGTCTCCGAGAAACCCGAAACCGTTCTCCGTGGCGGACACTCCGAGAGCCGAAAGTGCGAAACAAATGGAAACAAGAAGACAAGACCGATTCATAAAAACCCCTTTCCTCTGAATGATGGAAGACTTTTTCTTACGGATTGTTTTCATCCGTGGAATAGACATATACGGCATATTTGTTGCGAACTTCTCCGTAGCTGACCGAGAAGACATTGCCCGCCACGGCCACTGAATTTGCCCGGTTGCTGTGGCGGAAATCGAGTTTCTCGGTCGTAAGAGGTCCCAGTGCGTAATAGGGATAGAGCCCTGTGGTGAAAGTAACATTCGTATTTGCGCTCGACCACGTATCGTTCATGTACGTGCGTTTGGAAATATCTTTTTTCCACGCGCTGATTTTCATCCAGCCGCGGGTCTTGAAATGCCCCGGATCGTCAGCGGCAAGATTCGTATTTTCGGATCCCATGTAGAAGTTCACGCCGTAACTGGAACACGAATAGTTTTTCAGCACATTGGCACGGTCTTTGTCGGAAGGACAATAGAAAATCCTGCTGCTCTTCACCGGAATGATGTTGCTTACGGAGTTCTGCGCTTTGACGCCCGTATAGTCTTCCAGCGATTTGATCAGGAAATTCGGCAGACGCGGGAAAAAATCCTTGTTGTCGATCGTGTAGCTCAGCATGGCGGAGCCGATCTGTTTCAAGTTGGAGATACAGGAGATGCTCTTGGCTTTTTCCCTTGCCGCGTTAAGAGCCGGAAACAGCATTCCTGCCAGAATCGCGATGATCGCAATCACAATGAGGAGCTCGATTAATGTGAAAATTTGTGGAACATTGCCGTTTTTCGTATTCATTTTGATCTTCCCTCTTGTTGAGTATGGCAAAAAGAATCATTTTTTCCGATATAGAATGACGGCGAGCGAGTCCGGAGGCATGGTTGTGTGCCGGCCATTGAAGCGGACATCCGAACGGGCCGAACTGAACTCGAGAAACTTGTATCCGGGCACGTTCAATTTTGCCGTGAGTGTTTCTTTCGTGTTCTGGGCAAGAATCACCGCCAGCTTGTCGTCCAGCACGAACGCGTTGCTCTGAATCTGCGGATGATCGACGGAATGAAATTGAATCCCGGAAAATTTTCCGTCGAAAAGAACATCCTTGTATTTTTCCCGCAGCGTGTTTGCCAATCCAAGATAATGCTGGTATTTCGGAGTCGCCGCGATGCTGGAACGGCAGCGGTAGATCTCGACGTCGCTCCGGCTTCCGAGAAGAATCATGCGGTTGACATGCAATTCAACGTCATTGTCATCACGCAGGTTCCGGGTGGAAATGATCGTTTCCGGAAACGCCGCCCGGTTGAGATAGGCATCCGAAAGGAATTGAGGCGCTGTTCCGCGGTCTTTCCAGTCGGAATTCCAAACCTGCGCGACATTGCCGCAAATATGATAGAAATCCGTATAGGACGCCATGACATCGTTCGTGCATTCAATCCCCAGGCCCATATTCGGATTTCTGGATTTGGCATATTCGTAGAGCTCCTTCAGCATCCGGCGTTTTTCGTTCATCAGACCGATGAATGGGACTTCATGCCCGTGAGCGGGATCGCAGCAGGGATAGGAAGCCAGACCGATCTGGTCGAAAAAGATGGAATCCGCTCCGACCGCGACGGCAAAATCGACATGTTTTTTCAGCACGTCAAGCCATTCGCGGCAGGAAGGACACGCCACGACAAAAGTCTTGTTGCCGAATTCGCGCAGAAAATTGCCGGTGTCGGAAAAATTGTAGAACTCACGGTGCTCCGTGCCGTCGGCCCTCTTGATGCTGACGCGGCGGCCCGCACCCGATACGTAGTACTTGCCCGCCGCATCAATCAGTTGTCCGTTGTAGTAGAGGATGACGTGTCCGCCCCGGTTGCGTACCTTCCCGATATTTTCGCGCAGGGCTTCGAATCCGCCCTGCGTTTCATCGGGGGAATAGACCGGATATCCCGAGTCCATTCCTTCGGCGGTCCAGCCGAAAAGAAGCAGCGTGTCCAGCCCTGCTTTCAAACCATCGTCATACAATTTTTCCAGCTCATTGTATTTGTAAAAATACTCACCATACTGGTGATGAAGAATGATTCGCTGCCAGCCTTGCATGTGACGGATGTGTTTTGGAATTTCCGGTGCGGCAAACCAGGAATCGGCCCATGTGCGGTATTTGGCCGCTCCGGCGGTCCATTGTCCGAGATAGGGAGAGGTGACAACCGTATCGTCGGTCCGGGTTCGGCCCGGCTTCAGGAATGGAAGGCGGCCCATGAAAATGTTGATGCTGCCGTTCCGCTGTTCCTTCTCGACGGAATGGAAAGTCAGGGAAAATTCCTTGTCATGGCAGCCGTAATAGAATCCATCCTCTCCCCAGTCAACGAGGAAAAAATTCACGGAACAACTGCGCCCCGGATAGACGCAGCTGCCGCGCAGATATTTCTGATCGGGAGCCATGTAGTCCGTAATGCATTGCGTGTTCAGATAGGATGGAATGTCGAATATTTTGGTGCTGACGTGGTTTCCGTTCAGCAACGCCGCGGGCGGTTCCGGGTGCGCCAGGGCGATGATCGGGTAATAGACCTCCTTCACGATGGCATTCCGGGTCCGGTTATCCAAAGAAAGTTTCCAGAGGATTTGATCCCCTTTCAATGCGATTTCCGCCTGAAGCGCAATTGAAAAGCGTTTGCCGTTTCCGTTTTTCACGGAATCGAAGCGCAAGACGATGCGATTGCCGGTTTGCGTAATTTGAGGCGCGCCGTCCGGAAAGACTTCGAATTCGAGACATTCGGGCGTCTCGAGAATGAAACGTGCCAAACCATGCCGTCCGGCAATCTCGCGATGATTCCGCCGGTTGACAAGAGAACACAGTTCTCCGGCGGCATCGATTTCCAATCGGGTATACCTGTTTTCCAGAATGAACATGACAATGCATAACCTCCATTATTCGCTTATAGAACATATTATACCGTAATTATTCCTATCGTCAACTTTGTTTTGTGCCAAATAATATGCCTTTTATGCCATTTTCTTCACAACTTATTGAAATATCGGATAAAAACTATATATTGTGTGACGTAAACGGAGTTGTCGTCATGGAAAATTACCTGCTGCATCTGAACGATTTGCCGAGAGAACTGGGGTTCCCGATCCCGTTGGACAGCCTGGTTTCGTATGAGAGCGCCCGGGGCACATTCAACGGAGTCCGTCCGGACAATATCGAATTTGCGTTCCGGCTGGAGTCCCCGGAGCGGTATGCGATCGACATGCAGGATTCCATTCAATACGAAAACACATTTCCGCATCTGTTCATCAAAATGCCGGGAAGCCGTTTCCGCACGAATAAATTCCGTCCGCGCCGGGTGTTTGTCCTGATCTACGACGGCAAATACCTCGACCTGTTCCGCAATGAAGGAATTCCCCTCAATGCGATCTGTTGGCCGATTGTCGACCTGAATCTTGTCCGGTGGCTGATCCGGAAAATGAATGAACTGGTGGAATCTCTTCATGTGCCCGGAATTGCCGACCGGCTGGATTCCCTTGCGTGGACCCTCCTTCATGAAGTTGTTCTCATGAAAGGGAAAAATGCGGACAGCCGGCTCAAAAGAAATGATCCCGTCTGTAGAATTCAGCAGATCGCTTCCTTTTACCGCCGGCACTATACCGAAAAAATCAATCTGGATGTCCTCCTTTCGAAACACGGTTTTTCCCGCCGGACGTTTTATCGGTGCTGGGCGCAGCTTTTCAAACAGTCGCCCAAACAGTACCAGCTTTTTCTGCGCTTACAGGAGGCAGCCCGGTTACTCTCCTACAACAACTCCGTTTCCGAGGTGGCCGGACAACTGAACCTCACGGATGTTTCCAATTTTACGGAACAATTCCAGCGACAGTATGGCGTTACACCCGGTGAATATAAACGGCAGTTCGTTCAAAAAGCGCTTCCCCGGAAAGACAAAGAATAGAGATTTTCAGCCGTATCGTCTGCATGGCGGCACGAACCCGGTACGGCGGAATTCATTAACAGGAGATCGTTTTTGGCATTATGAAATGCTGCCGCACAAAAGGGGAAAAGTGGTGAGCCGGCAGGGATTCGAACCCTGGACCACCGCCTTAAAAGGGCGATGCTCTACCGACTGAGCTACCAGCTCACGGGAATGTCCGCTACGGACAAGGACAATACTATAACCCGGAATCGCAAAAATGCAACCCGGGTTCTGAAAAAAAAACGGAAAGTTCTCAGCGGATTTTGCCGGTTCCTTTCGGAACAATCAGGTCGATTCTCTGAATGTTTTCAATCCCGAAGGAGTCCTTGAGAATCTCCAGCGTCCGGGTCTGGAAATCGTCCGCAAGCGTCATCATGGAATGCCCGCCCGGGGCATACACCAGCTTGACCCGCAGAACCGGCAATTTCTTTTCGCTGACCAGAAAAATTTTGAGAATCCGGAGTTCGGGAAATTCCGATTCGAGGGAACGGACCAGGTCGGCAATCGCCGAAGCCGCGATGAAAAGGGAACCGTGGGGAGCGGCCAGGGTAATGCCGCGGACTTTCCGGGAGTTCCGAACGATCAGATACAGCACTCCGATCAACAGAAAAAGGACAAAAACGATGACCAGTCCGGCAAAAACGCCCAGCAGGAAAATATAGACCTGCTGTTCATTCACTCCCGGCCAAAAACGCATCACGATTTCTTTCATGCTTCCGCTCCCGTCTGAAAATTATTTCTGAGGGTCCTCGTCCTCTTCTTCCGTCTCTGTGGTTTCTTCCTTTTCCGCTTCCAGGTCAATGACGATCACGTCGATCCGGGGGACCTGCATCCCGGTGATCTTTCCGATCTCGTCGATCACCGTTTCCTGGATGTTTTTGGCAACATCCGGAATATAAACCCCATAGGAAAGGATGACCTTGACCTCCACTTCCACGGAGTTGTCTCCCATGGTGATGGAAATCGCCCGGTCGTAGACTTTTTTGCTTCCGACGAATTCGGCAATATTGTCCATCAGCATGTTTCCGGCCAGCCGGACGACTCCCGGGACCGAGCAGGTGGCCTTCCGGATGATGGCCGCCACCACGCTTTCATGGACTTTCACAATGCCCGAAACCGCAGAAGGAACGAACGTTCCGTCCGGAAAAACGCTGCGGCTGGTTTTTTCATTTTCAGATTTATTCATGTCAGACTCCAGTTGAACGGGAAGATGCGTGAATCATTTTTCAGCGGCTTCCTGAATATCTTCCATTTCACGAATGATGACATTGACCCTTTCAACGGTCAATCCGGTCAGGTTATGGATTTCGGCGGAAACGTTTTTCTGAACGTTCGCCGCGATTTCGGGAAGGGAGACCCCGTAGCAGATGTTGATGGCCAGTTCGATGGCGACGGAGGATTCCTTGATCTCCACCTGGATGGAACGGTCCTGGATCTTCTTGCTTCCGACGAATTCGGCAATGTTGTCGACAATGCTGTTGCCGGTGATCCGGGTCACGCCCTCGACGGAGCAGGCCGCTTTGCGGACGATCGTGGCAATGGCGCCGCCGGTGATGCGGATGACTCCCCGGGGATGATCCCCCGAAACGATCGCCTCCGGATAAAGAGGTGACCTGGAGGGAAAGGGTTTTGCCTTGGGTTTTGCCATGGGAGTAAGTCTCCTTTTTTACAGGCGGTGCTCAGGTTTTAGCCGATTTGACGAAATGCCCGCCTTTGATGACCCGTTCGATGAAACCTGTATCGTAACGTCCTTCGATGAATTCACGGGTGTCGAGAAGGAACTGGTCAAACGGGATGGTCGTGCTGATCCCCTCGATCATGAATTCGGAAAGGGCGCGGCGGCAGCGGGCGATGGCTTCTTCACGGGTGTCCCCGTGAACGATCAGTTTGCCGATCATGCTGTCGTAGTGCGGCGGAATCCGGTAGCCGTTGTAAACATGGGAGTCGATGCGCACGCCGGGCCCGCCGGGCGGATTGTAGAACGTGATGCGCCCGGGACAGGGGGAAAACCCGTTGTAGGGATTCTCCGCGTTGATCCGGCATTCGATGGCGTGTCCGTTGAAATTGATGTTTTTCTGCTGGAAAGAGAGTTTTTCACCCGCGGCGATCCGGATCTGCTCCTTGATGATGTCGACTCCCGTAATCATCTCCGTGACAGGATGTTCCACCTGGACACGGGTGTTCATCTCCATGAAATAGAACTGTTCGTTCGAGCCGAGCAGAAACTCGATGGTGCCCGCGCTGACGTATTTAACCGCCCTGGCGGCCTTGACCGCGGCGTCTCCCATTTTCTTCCGCAGGGAGGGGGAGAGGGCGGGCGAAGGCGATTCCTCGATCAGTTTCTGATGGCGGCGCTGGAGGCTGCAATCCCGTTCCCCGAGGTGGAGGACATTTCCGAAGGAATCGCCCAGGATCTGAATTTCGATGTGACGGGGATTCTCGATGTATTTTTCGATGTAGACTTCCCCGTTTCCGAAGGCGCGTTCGGCTTCGGTCTTTGCCGCATGAAACCCCTGGAGAAGGCTGGCGTCGTTGTGGGCGATGCGCATGCCCCGTCCGCCGCCGCCGGCGGAGGCCTTGATGATGACCGGATATTTCAGGGTGTGGGCCACCTTGAGGGCTTCGTCCTCGGAGTTGATCAGTCCGGTGCTGCCGGGGGTGACGGGGACTCCGGCCTTGCGCATGGTCGCCCGGGCGTTTGCCTTGTCGCCCATGGCGCGCATCTGTTCGGCGCCGGGGCCGATGAAGGTGATGTTGCAGCTTTTGCATACTTCCGCGAAGTGGGCGTTTTCGGAAAGGAATCCGTATCCGGGATGAATCGCGTCGACGTCGCAGATTTCACCGACGCTGATGATGCGTTCGATGAGGAGGTAGCTGGAAGTGGAGGGGGGAGCGCCGATGCAGACCGCCTGATCCGCAAGGCGGACCGGCAGACTGTCTTCGTCGGCCTGCGAGTAGGCAATGACGGTTTTGATCCCCATTTCCTTGCAGGCGCGGATGATGCGGAGCGCAATTTCTCCGCGGTTGGCTATCAGTATTTTATTAAACATGATGACTCCGAAGTCGGTTCAGGAGCTTATTCGAGAACAAAAAGCGGCTGTCCGAATTCGACCGGTTCGCCGTTTTCCACCAGGATTTCCTTGATGACGCCGCTTTTTTCGGATTTGATTTCGTTCATGACTTTCATGGCTTCGATGATGCAGACCGTCTGGTCCGCATCCACCTTGGAGCCGACCTTGATGAATGGTTCGGCGCCGGGAGTGGCGGAACGGTAAAAAGTCCCGACGATGGGGGACTCGATGATTTTCGACTTGTCGATTTTCGCGGGAGCGGCGGCGGAAGCGGGGACTGCCGGAGCGGGAGCGGGCGCAGGGGCTACGGCGACAGCGGGGGCGGCCGGAGCCTGAATCACGGGGGCGGAAGGAGCCCCGGCGGTTACGACGGAAGCAGAGCTGGAAGAACCGCGGCGGATGCACAGATGCATATCTTCGGCTTCGATTTTGAATTCGGTCAGGTCATTTTCGGACATCAGCTTTACGATGTTTTTAATTTCTTCAATCTTCATCTTTCAGCCCTGTTCTTTTTTGTGGTTGTTTTTTATGTGTTTGACCAGCGCGCGCAAGGCCCACTCGTAGCCGTCCGCGCCGAGGCCCGCGATCTGTCCGATGCAAACCGGAGCAGTCATGGATTCATGCCGGAAAGATTCACGGGCGTGAATATTGCTGAGATGAACTTCAATCGCGGGAAGACGCACTCCTTCGATGGCGTCCCGGATCGCAATGCTGGTATGGGTATACGCGGCCGGATTCATGACAATTCCATCGAACTCTTTGGCGGCGGCATCGGCTATCGCATCGACAAGGACCCCCTCGTGATTGCTTTGCAGGAAGGAGATTTCCACCTCTAATTCATGCGCGACTGTCCGCAGGCGTGTCTCGATGTCATCAAGGGTCACCCTTCCGTATACTTCCACTTTCCTGCGACCCAGCAGTTGCAGGTTTGGCCCGTTCAGAATTAAAATTTTCATGAGCATACTATATCATGCTTCCATGAATTTTCCAGAAAAAAATCAAAAACTTCTGAAAAACGGGCCCGGAGCGTCTGCCGGAACCCTGCTTTCCAAAGACGGGCTGCCCTGGTGATTCCACCCTTGGTCATGAAGGAAAAATCAACGCTTCAGGACACCGTATTTTTTGCCCGCCTCATAGAGCGCCCTGATGTTTTCGACGGGAGTGCAGGGCGCCAGGTTATTGGCTGCAATCAGGACGAATCTTCCTCCGGCCAGAACGCCGGATTCGCAAATTTTCCTGACTTCGGCATCGATCTCTTCCGGGGGACCTTCCTTCACCAGCATGATGGTCGGTCCTCCGAAAATCTGAATTTCCGGACCCAGTTCCCGGCGGAGGCGTCCGTGATCGACCGGAAATCCGGTGTCAAAGGATTTTGCATGGAATTTTTCTTTTAAATATTGAAAATGGTGGGTGGCGTTTCCGCATAAATGGATGCCGATCCCGCTCCCGTCGGAAAATTCATCATACAGCCGTTTCAGGTAAGGTGCGACAAATTGCTGAAATTCAGCCGGGGAAAGCATGGCAATGGAATCGTCCGCGTAAAAGAACGCGCCGCGATGCGCTTTCAGGGGAATCCCTTGCCGGTCCCAGTTCCATTCCCGGTGCGCTTTGATCCGGGCGATCAGATTTCTGGTAATATAGTCCATCAGGGCATGGAAGTATTCCGGGTTTTCATACATGTCCACCATGCATTCGACCGTTCCCCGCAATTTCAGGGCTACGCTGAAAACGCCGTCGGTTCCGGTGTGCTGGAACCCCGTCGGCGGCTTGACCGGCAATCCCTGAAATTCATAACCGGCCCGGCAGATTTCCCGGATCCGTTCATACATTTCCAATGCGTTTTTCATGAAATCGCCGCGTCCCAGGAAGGGGTCCGGGTCTTCCCAGTCGTACAACTGTTTCGGATTTTCCTTGAGAATTTCGGTGGTATCGGGAACATCGGTGGGAGAAAAATAGGTCAGCGGACAGCCGAACCAGCCCTGGTCGAAAGAGTTCTGGAAATCCATCCGGAGAAGCTGCCATTCCCGTTCCGGGTTTCCCATGATCCGGTCGCAGATCAAGTGATGCCGGCAATAATGATCGTATTCCAGCTGACAGCGGATATGCGCCTCCGGACGGGTGAAGAAGTCCCGGAATCCGTAGCCGGTCGAATTGAGTTCCGGATTGCTGAGCAGGTTCCGGATACTGCCGTTGACGGCCACCGGAATGCGCCGGTGTTCATTCTTTTCATAGGCGGCCCACAGTTTTCGCACTTCGTCGTTGTGGCGGTCGAAATCGATGCCGGGAGACAGATAATAACTCATTTTTCCATCCTTTTGTTTTGATTTTGCCCATGCCGGGCTATATTATATACAAATATACCTGATTTTACAGAAGAAACTTTCACAAATCATATCGGCAGAAAAGTATACAATGCGAAAACTGCACATCATGGTTCATGGAACGGATTTCGGATTTCCCCTGCTTTATGCGGGCGGTTTTCACAACCGGACGACGGCGATCCGGTTGGGGACCCACTCCCACGGGGAAGGCGTGGAGCTGACCTATGTCCTCAAAGGCAATACCGGATGGCAGCTGGAGGATGATGCCCGCAGTCTGTTATTGCAGCCGGGCGGGACACTGAGCATGGTTCAGCCGAACGTTCCGCATTGCGGCGAACAGAATGTCATCCGTCCCTGCTGGCTGTTCTGGTTTATCGTCGACTGCCGGATCGATGCGGAAAAAGCGGCAACCGGCACGCCTTTCTCGGTCCGGGAGGTCATGAATCTCCGGGAAATTTTGCAAAAGGCCGGAAATTGCACCGTTCCGGTGGACAGCCATTTCGCTTTTTATGTCCACCGTTTGATTGCGGCTTTGTCGGACACCTCTGGAAATCCATGGAAAGAGGCGGAAGTCCGCAACCTATTCTCTCTCGTGATGATGAATTGTGCAAGGTTCTTCTCCGCAAACAGCAACCGGCTTGACAAGGACGATTTCGCCCGGAGGGCAGCCGCCTATATGCAAGGCAGGATCGGCAAACGGTACCGTGTCGGAGAAGCCGCCCGGGAGTGCCGGGTCAGTCCGACGGCCTTCTGCAAACGGTTCAAACGTGAAACCGGGCAGACTCCGGCCGACTATTTTCAACGGCTGCGACTGACGGAAGCCTGCCGGCAGATTGCCCGGGAACGCATTTCCCTTACGGAAATCGCGTATCGTCTGGGGTTTTCTTCCAGTCAGCATTTTTCCAGAGTTTTCAAACAGTATTTCGGTCTTTCTCCGCGGGAATACCGCCGGATTGCCTTGGGCGGTACTCAAAAACAGTCATGATATTTATTTTTCCGGAACCGTTTTTTGCAACATTATGCAAGGGCGCCGAATATATAATTGTCATCATATTTTCCGTTTTGAAAAATAACATGTCCATCGAGAGACAGCGTCGGATGCATGATATCGAAGTCACTGTGCGCGGCGGCATGAATCGTATCCGGGCGCACTCTTCCGCCGGTATCGTTTCCGAGCGCGATATGGATGCTGTCGACGGCGTGTCCCGCCCCGCCCCATACGCCCCAGTGATACTTTGAAAACGCGTGATCGGTCATGGTAACGAACCCGATTTCATCCACCTGGTCGGCACGGGGGTCCGCCGTGTTGATGAACTTTTCAAGTCGTTCGAGTTGTCCGGGAGGCGCGGAATAATCCATCACTTTGTTTCCGGAAATTTTCAGGCGCACGGGTTCCGTGTCCAGTTCGCGGAATCCGAATTCATCCCGTCGGACGTAATAGATGTGGCCGTCGACGACCGCCGTGCCGTTGACCGTTCCGCGCTTCGGGATGACGGCGACTTCGCTGTAGAACGGGACGAGATAGAGCACGTCGGAGATCATATGGATATTTTCGTCGCCGATTTCGCAGACCAGATCCGTTCCGGCTTCCGTCGTTATCCTCAGTTCTTTCGAATGACGGATCAGGGCATTGAGAAGCGGAGTCCGTTCCCTTGATTTCAGAATTTCGGCGCGATTATATTCCCATTCGGTGATGGAATTGGCGCAGCCAAGGAAAAACCGGCGCTGAACTCCACTGTGCGCCTCGTCGCTCAGCTTCGTATCCTTCAACAGCCAGGAATACCAGAAACCGAGCGAAAAAGTAATGTCCGAGGCCAGCACCGCCGCTTTGATCGCAGGGATGCCGGCATAAGGCGGGCCGCCGGTGGGCGCGCCATATAGGCTCAGATCGATGATGAACGGCTTCAGTCCCATTCTCCGGGCGCACAGCCCGAGGAGCGAAGCCGCCGATGCGCCGGCATCGTCCGTCACCAGACAAACGCTCTCCCCTTCTTTGGCTTTCGCGATGTCAACGAAAAGAAATTCCGCGTTGTCCACGCCCCTCTGGGTGAATTTCGACATGTCCATGGATGCCTCCTTTTGGTTTCTTTCATAATAAAATATACTTTTATTTGAAAAACAACTGGAATCATCCTATATTTCATATAGAAATGAATCAAAAACATTCTTTTTCAGAGCATTTTATGAAAAAAGCGGATAAAAATTTCCTTTCCGAAAAGTTCTGGGATCGTTTCGCTCCTCCGCGCACCAACGGCTATTCCTGCTCCGGAACACGGAATTTCAAAGAAATCATGCTCGTTACAAGCTCTTCTTTCCACGCGGATCTTCCCCTGCGCTGCCTCTCGGTGCGTGAATATATTCTTCTGCCCGGACACCACATACGGCTTCTGCGTCCGAACTATCTTGCGCTGCGGCTGGTACTGGACGGTTCGGAATACATCCGCTACGGGAATTCGGTCTGCCTGATGGAGCCGGGCGACATGATGATATTCTATCCGATGCACGACTGGGAATACATGACCGGGCCGGACCGTTTCAGCCATAAAATTTCGCTTTGCTTTTCCGGACCGCTGCTTTTGCCCGCGCTTGAACATTCGAGCCTTGCGGAACGTTTCCATCTCCAAATTCAGGACCCCGCGCCATTTCTGAAAATTTTCAGGGAACTTGCGTCCGTCATTCAATCGGAAGAAACCTATGCTCCGGCAGAGAATGCGGCCTTGTCTCTCAAGCTTCTCCAGATGCTTTCCAGCCATTGCGGGAGTTTCGATCTCCCCTCTCTTCTGCGTGCGTTGAGGCAGTACATCGAACGACATATCGGCGAGGAACTTACACTCGAAAAACTGGCCGCTGAATTCAAGTGCTCCCCGTCTTCCATCGGACGCCTTTTTCGGAAGAATTTGAATTCGTCCGTACATAAGTACATTGTCCGCAGAAGGATGGAAGAAGCGCTCGAAATGCTTTGTTTCAGGAACCTTTCAGTCAAGGAGACCGCGGCTCGGCTCGGCTTCCGGTCCCAATTTAATTTTTCGACTGAATTCAAAAAATATCACGGCGCCCCTCCGAAAGAGTTCCGAAGAACGCCATAAGAAACAGAACTCCTCCGGATTTCCAGCTTTTGGGCGGGAGATTTCATGGAACGTCGTTGCATAACAAGACCGATACGATCTCTTCCTCGGAAAAAGTTCCATTTTTCTTTTTATTCCGGTATTGACAAAAGAAAAAAAGAGTTTATAATATTTGATAGAGCGCTCTATTCTCAAAGACAGGTTGAATCGGAAATGAGTTTGAAAAAAGTCAGGTTGGACGATGTCGCAAAGCTGGCGGGGGTTTCCCGGGCGTCGGCGGGAAAGGTCCTGAACGGCGGGACCGACTCGATCCGGATTTCGGAAACGACCCGGGAAAAGATTCTTGCCGCGGCAAAACAGCTGGATTATCAGCAGAATATAGCCGCCTCCATGCTGGCGGGCGGGACGTCCGGTCTGATCGGGGTGCTGCTCGATTCCTGGGCTCAGTACCGGGCAACCGCCGTTTCGAGGGAGATCGAGGCGCGGGCGAAGGTGCGCGGGTACCGTGTTTTAGTCAGTTCCACCCATGATGATCTCGGGGATATGAAGCGCAACCTCCAGACCATGCGCCGCCACGGAACGGAGGCGGTTCTTTGTCTGGCGCACCGCTATCCCGGAATGCTGGAGACGTTTCAGCGCGAATTCGGGAAGGAGGACGACATGGTTTTTCTGGAAAAACCGGTCCTGGAAAACGCCCGGTATGTTTCTTCCTCCCGGGAAACGGCCCTGTCCGAGCTGGTCCGGGATTGCAAGGCCCGCGGAATGGAGCGCTTCTGCACGGTGATGTCCGATCTTTTCTGGACCAGCGAAGCCGCGCTGATGCGGGAGTTTTCCGCCGCGCTCCGGTCGAACGGTCTGGAATGCACCCCGGAAATGACAATGGGTTATCCGCAAAAACGGACGGGCATCCGGGAGAGGGCGGAGTGGGTCGCGGACCAGATTCTCCGGAGGGAAAAACGTCCGCAGCTGATTTTCATCGATGACGCCGCCCATGCGATCTGCATCCAGAACATGTTGCAGTCGAGCGGCATACGTCTTCCCGAAGAGCTGGTCATTTTCGGCGGGAATGATGATCCGTTTTTCAAATTGACCACGCCGCCGATCCATTCCCTGAATCCGCGGTATGACAAAATCGCGGAGGCTCTTCTCGATCTGGCATTCCATCCGTCGCCCAACCTCCGCTGTCTGGAAATCGAAGCCGAATATCCGAAGGAATATTGTATAAAAATCGGAAAAGGAAAGGGACCCATAAAATGAAAATGCCGAAACGGTTATTTACGCTCATTGAACTCCTGGTTGTGATTGCGATCATTGCCATTCTCGCGGCTTTATTGCTGCCCGCATTGAACCGTGCGAGGGCCACCGCCCGGAACACTTCGTGCCTTTCCAATATAAGACAGCTTTACAACTACTGGATCATGTATGCCAACGACAACGCGGAATATGTTCTCCAGATCACCCTGGGCTCCATCGGGATGCCCGGCAGCAACTGGGCCGAACGGATCCTGGTCGATAACTTCGGAACGAAAACCTCGGCGGTGCTTCCCCCTTCCCGGCAGAAAATGTTCGCCTGTCCCGAGGACAAGTTCAACAACATGATCTACGGATACATCAAGATTCCGACCATGAGCTACGGGATGAACAAGGGATTCACCAATCCGGCCATTGCCAACTACCTGAAAGCATCCGGATGTTCCCCGGGGACTCCTTTGCAGAAGCTTTCGCAGGCCAGCCGGAATCAGGACAAGACGATCGTATTCGCCGACTTCTGGCGCTACTACGGAAACTTGTATGGAACGCTCGCCGACACGAATGTATTGGAAAAATGCTCCCTGGGGCAGAAGTATGACGTTGGAATCAACCGGGCTCATGCCGGAGGGATGAACGCGGTTTACCTGCCCGGCAATGCCGCCGCGACCAGCAGTTGGTGGTGGCACGGGTGGTGCTGTTATAACGATGTATGGAATACGACGTCTCCTTCCCAGCGATATCAATAGTCAACCAAGGAACCAGTCATGAAGAAAATCTTTCTGCTGGCCGGGACGCTCTGCGCCCTGGCATCGTCCGGAGCGGCTGAACTGAAGCTGCTCGAAAATTCGAAAACGGAATACCGAATTGTCGTCCCGGACCGGCCCGACACCGGAAACCGGTTTGCATTGAAGGAGTTGCAGATGTTTCTCAAAGAAGCGGGCGGGGCGGATTTCCAGGCGGTCCCCGCTTCCAAAGCTCCCCGGGAAAAGCGCATTTTCCTGGGATTGTCCGAACCCGCTTTGAAGATTCTCGGCGGCGATCCCCTCCAAAAGCTGAAGGACCAGGATCACTGTGTGAAAACGGTCGGGAATGACCTTTTTCTGTTTGGAAAAGGGCTGCACGGCGATCTCTTCGCGGTCTATGATTTTCTGGAAAACGTGCTCGGTTTCCGCTGGTATGACGCGCGGGGCGGACGGAAGACGCCCGACTGCCGGACCCTCAAACTCGGAAATCTCGACCGCAAAAACAATTTTTCCGTGGCTTACCGCAGCGCCACGGGATATTGGATTTACCACCGTCCGGCGGCGCACCTCTTTTTTCTGCGGAACCGCCAGAACATCAACCTTGCCCTCTTCCTGAAAAGGGAAGGCGTCGAAGTCCCGGAAGACGATTTGACGGCGGCGTATCCGGGTTCCCATACGCTGCCATCCTATCTGCCGGGCCAGATGGACCGGAATGTCTACAAGCCGTTTCCCTGGCTGAAAAACACGGACTATTCCAAGACCCATCCGGAATTTTTCGGCATAGATGAAAGCGGGAAACGCCGTTTTCAGGCGCATCATTGCCTGAGCAATCCGGCCCTCCGCCGGGAATTGACTTCGCTGATTCTCGAAAATATGAAGCGGAATCCGGACAAGCGGGTTTTCTCGATTTCCCAGCATGATTCTCCCGGCCGTTTCTGCTATTGCCCGGAATGTGTGGCTCTGGAAAAGAAATACGGCACTCCCGGCGGTCCTCTTTTCGATTGCCTGATCGAACTGGCGCCCGTCGTCAAGGAGAAGTATCCGGAGAATTTGATCAGTTTTCTGGTCTATCGGAAAAATCAGACCCAGATTCCGCCGGATGTGAAGAAGCTTCCGGACAATCTCATGGGCGTCTTTGCGCCGATCGACGACAATTTCGCCGCCGACTGGAATCATCCCTCCAACCGGGAAACCTGCAAGGATTTGAAACAGTGGGGAAAAATCTCAAAGAACCTCTCCGTCTGGTATTATCCGAATCCTTATACGGGCGATATTACGCCCGCGCTGGGCAATGTCCGCCGTCTGGTCAACGACATCCGCCTCATGGTCGATGCGGGAATGACGCATTCCTCCTTTGAACACGATGTCGGAGTTCCGAACATGATCGGATTCACCGAACTCCAGAGTTTCCTGCTCCTCCAGCTGTTCAAGGATTCCGGACAGGACGCCGAAAAACTCATCGACGAATTCATGGCGTTTGAATACGGCGCCGCCGCGCCCGTCATGCGCCGGTATCTCAATGAACTGGAGGACGCCCGTTCAAAGATGACTGCCGGCATGACATGGGACGCCGCTTTCAATTCCTATACATACCTTACTCCCGACAATCTGGTCCGGTGGGATTCCTGTTTCCATGAAATGGAGAAACTTCTGGAAAACGACGCGGCGCGGCGCTTCAACATGGAACGGGTGCGGATCAACCTGGACCTTCCCCTTCTCCAGCAGTACCGGAAAGTCAAGCAGAAGTTCCCCGGATTCAAGACGACTCCCGCCGAACTGGCCGGACGCATCCGCAAGACCTTCCGGCGCACGATCGCGGACTTTTACAACAAGGGATTCGAGATGAGAAGCCAGACCTCCCTCCGCAGTCTGGAAGAACGTCTGGAACTGGCCCTGCTCCGGGCGGAACAGGAGGGCAAAGCGCTTCCGAAGGAGCTTTTCGGAAAGCTGGATCCGGAATCCGTGATTCAGTCGGTTCCGCGGTTTGTCGGCGGACGGATGCAGAAGGACCCCGATGCGGCGTGGGGAATGACCGCCGTATTTGACAATCCGGAACCGCCGTTTCCGTTCGTGGCGGCGTTTTACGATACGGTTCATAAGAAGTACACCTCCAACATCGGACGCGTCAATGGGGAGAATCTGGGACCGCGCGGAAAATACAGCTTCTACAAGCTGGGCCGCGTCACGGTTTCGGAAGACAGCGAAATCCAGATCGGCAGCTGGAAAATGAAAGGCAATGTGGGGGAGGCGTTCAAGCCCGGTTCCTTCAACCGCTGCGATCTCTATGTGTCGCTGAAATTCCAGGGGCCGAAATTCTACAAGGAGGACGCGGACAAACCGAACCGGGTCTTCTGCGACCGCGTTGTGGCGGTCCGGATCGACTAGAGACGGGAACCGGGTGTGTCCCGGATTTTCCGGAGAGGCGGTTTCCCCGGAATGAGATTCACCGGGGGACTGTCCCCTGTCCGTTAAAAAAATTCTGCGGCGGCGCGGGTTCGGAGAAATCCGATTTCTTCGCCGCCGGCTTGATTTTTCTCTCCGGGACGCTATTTTATGAAGGAAAAATCAGGAAGGAGTCCCCGGTCATGAAAAAGTGCATGGATCCCGGAAACTTGCAGCTGCGGATACGAAAAGTCGTCGGACAGTTGAACGCCGTCGAAAAAATGCTCGACAAGGACGTCCCCTGCGAAGACATCCTGATCCAGCTGAATGCCGCCAAGAGCGCTCTTCACAAGGTCGGGCAGATCATCCTGGAAGGCCACCTGAAGCACTGTGTCCGCGACGGAATTGAACACGGGAATCCGGAAAAAACCATCTCCGATTTCGTCAAGGCATTGGAACATTTTTCCCGCATGTCGTGACTTTTTTCAACAATACCCCCTTGACAATCCATTTTTTTTGAGTATATTATATACATATACGGGTATATGTATCAAAAGAAAAGGATATTCTGGAAAAATGAACGGCAATCAGGAAGAAGAATGCGGCAGGGGACATTCCTGCTGTTCCGGCTGTGCGCGGAAGGAAGGGGCCGGATTTACCGGCACGGTGGTCCGGCTGGGGCTGGCGCTGGGAATCATGCTGGCGCTGGTGTGCCTGGCTCCCGGAGAAGCGGCACGGATCGCCGGATTCGGCGCGGCGTATCTGCTGGCGGGCGGCGGCGTGCTGTATTCCGCGGTCCGCAACCTTTTCAAAGGGAAGGTTTTCGATGAAAATTTCCTGATGTCGTCGGCTTCCCTCGGGGCGTTTGCCATCGGCGAAATGCCGGAAGCGGCGGCGGTGATGGTCTTTTACGGAATCGGGGAACTGCTGCAGGATTCCGCCGTGGCGAAGTCCCGGAAGAACATCGTGCAGCTGATGAATCTGCGTCCCGACTTTGCCCGTGTGCGGCGCGGGGAAAACGTGGAAACAGTGGCGCCCGAGACCGTGGCGGTCGGAGAAGTGATCCGGGTCCGGCCCGGCGAGAAGATTCCGCTGGACGGGATCGTGGAGTCGGGCGAATCCTTCCTCGACACGCGGGCGCTGACGGGGGAATCCGTTCCCCGGCGGGCGGTTCCCGGCGATGCCCTCCTTTCCGGGACGGTGAACATGAACGGATCGCTGGAAATCCGGGTGACGAAACCGTTTGCGGAATCCACCGTTTCGCGGATTCTCGACCTGGTGCGCAACGCCGGTGCAAAGAAGTCGGAAAGCGAGAAGTTCATTACGAAGTTCGCCCGGTATTACACGCCTTCGGTGGTCGGGCTGGCCCTGCTGGTGGCCGTGATTCCTCCGCTGTTCGGGGCGGACACTTTTTCCGCGTCGCTTTACAGGGCGTTGTGTTTTCTGATCATCTCGTGTCCCTGCGCGCTTGTGCTCTCCATTCCGCTCAGCTTTTTCGGCGGGATCGGCGGTGCGGCGCGGAACGGGGTGCTGGTCAAAGGGGGGAATTATCTGGAACTCCTGAACCGGGTGGGCACGGTGGTATTCGACAAGACCGGAACGTTGACGAAGGGCGTGTTCAAAGTCACCGGAATCCATCCGGAAGCGGGCATATCCGAAGAGGAACTCCTCCGCTGTGCGGCCTTTGCGGAGGCGTCCTCCAACCATCCGATTGCAAAGTCCATCCTGGAGGCCTGCGGGAAACCGGTGGGCGAACTTCCGGAAATCCGCGAGATGCCGGGGCTTGGAGTCGCTGCAAAAAGCCGGTCCGGACTGCTGGTTCACGCGGGAAACGCCCGGCTCATGCGGGAGATCGGGATCGGAGAGGTTCCGGAATACGCGAAAACAGCAGTCCATGTGGCGCGGGACGGACAATATCTCGGGTGCGTCCTGATCTCCGACGAACTCAAACCGGGAGTCCGCGAGACGATTTCGGAACTGCGTTCACTGGGCGTATCCCGTCTGGCGATGCTGACCGGGGACAATGAGGCCATTGCCCGGGAAACCGCCGAAGAGCTCGGACTGGATGTCTGGAAAGCGGAGCTTCTGCCGCAGGACAAGGTATCGGAACTGGAAGCGCTGATGGCGGCGGAGACGCCCGGCCGGATCACCGCGTTTGTGGGCGACGGCATCAACGACGCGCCGGTGCTGACCCGTGCCGATCTCGGCATTGCCATGGGCGGGCTCGGGTCCGATGCGGCGATCGAAGCGGCGGATGTGGTCATCGTGACAGGAGACCTTGCCCCGATCGCCTCCGCGGTCCGGATCGCGGCCAAAACAAGACGTATTGTGTTTGAAAACATTATGCTGTCGCTTGGTTTCAAAGGAATCGTCATGCTTCTGGCGCTGTTTGGATACGCGTCCGTGTGGTTCGCGATTTTCGCCGATGTGGGCGTGGCTCTTCTGGCGCTGGCCAATGCCGGGCGTGCCCTGACCGTCGGGAATCCGGTTCGAACGGGCCGGAAAAAAGTCATGAAAACTTCCTGCTGCTCGTGTTACGGGCATGGATGACAAGCAGCTCCGGGGCAACGCCTGATTATTTCATGGGGCAGCCGGAGGGAGGTGTGTCCGGGAGACATTTCGCCCGCGGACATTCGGACCGGCAGGGAATATCGCCGCAGGGGATGCCGGGCACGAAAGATTCCTTCGCCGGTTCTTCGAGGACGCCGGCTTCCGCCAGGATCGTTTTCTGATATTCCTCGACGAAGAGGCAGCCCAGATGTCCGCCGCAGTCGAACCAGATGATTTTCGAACCGAGCGTATCGGAGAGAAAGCACCTGTCGGCCTCGGAGAGCAGCGGGTCGTCGATATTATGAATCACGCGCACCGCGGGATTGTTCCGGAGGGTTTCCCCGATGGCGCGCAGGCCGGATTCGCGGTTCATCTTTTCCAGCGTGGCGGACGGATCTTTTTTCTTCTGCTGCGGCAGGATGCATTCCTCGACGTATTTCATGCCGGAAAAAGTGTCCAGTTCGCGGTAAAGGTCGGAGCGGTTCCACCAGTTGAATTCGGTTTTGATTCCGGACCGGTCTCCCTGGCACCGCCGCGCGGAGAGGAGCAGTTCCCGCAGAGTCAGGCGGAAGGCAAGTCCGGCCATGAAGGAAGCCTGGTCCTTTGAGAAAGGGAGGACGTGATTGTGCGAGCCGTTTTCCCGGGCGGAAAGGGGCGGATGCTTCCGGGAGAGGATGTCGACATATTTCATGATGATGTCCCCGACCTGGCGGGAACACTCTTCCCGGGTCCATTTTTTCGAGATGTCCGTGAAGTTGTCGAAGCGGGACAGCGCGTATTGGAGGTCGACCGGCGGATTCAGGGCGACGTACCGGCTGAAGCCGAGCGATGGATTCTTTTTCTCCATATCCGCGATGAAAAGGGCGTGGAGACCGCCCATCGAGGAACCGACGAGAATGGTCCTGGAGGGCTTGAGCCCGGTATTTTCGCGGACATCCTCCATCACTTTTTTCAGCACATCCCGGAGGCATGCGGCGTCGTCCGGGGTATAGCCGGGATAGCGGAAGTCCATGGTTTCGATGAACGCCTTGTTGAAGGTGCTGCTCAGGACGAGCGCGGAACAGCCGCCATCCCGGAACAGTTCCGCCAGGGCTCTCAGGTGGGGCGCCTTGTAATAGCTTCCCACGCCCGGGAGGAGAACCACCAGCGGACTCTCGGGATTCTCCGCCTTCCACAGCTGATAATGCAGTTTCGGCGCGCCTTCCTTCATGCGGACCGAACGGGAGCAGGCGGCGGATACGAAATCCGTATTCCAGAGGGAGGATTTCACCCACCAGCTGACATCGTTTTTGCGCATTCCGAAAAGGATGAACTTCACCGTGTCGATCTCGCCTCCCTGCGGACAGTAATATCCGGAGATTTTCTGGATGCGGTTTCCCGTGGAATCTTCGGGAATCCACGGACCCGGCAGGGGTTGCGCGGACGGAGGAACCAGCGGATTTTTCGCCAGTTCATTGACCTGCGCGTATCTTGCCGCGACAAACCCCATTTTCAGGTAATCATAAGGATCGGCGGCGGTTTCGGTGATGATCACATAATCGTCATACAGGTTGACGGCCCGGTTGACTCCGGCCACGGTCCCGGCATAGGGAATGATGATTTTCAGGTCCAGGACGGAGTCGAAAAGAAGCCCGACCTGGTCCCGGAAGTTGATGGAAGTGCTCAGCGGCAGAAGCAATACGAATCCGGGGCCGATTCCCCAGCTGGCGAAAGCCTGTCCCATGTTCTCGTTGCGAGGCGGCATTCCGAACCAGGCGTCGGCCGGATCGAACAACCCCGCGATGCCCACGGTGGAATTCGCCACGAAACGGGTGAGGACGATGCCGCTTCCCGTGAACTTCGCCTGAAGAAGACAGCTCACGAGGCGCCCCGGAAACGCCAGATTGTCGGAGGCCATCTGGACCCGCTGGATCACCTCCTTGGGCAGAATGGAGCCGTAGACCCAGGAGAAGGGACGGACCAGGTAGTGCATAAGAGCGTCATTGACTTCGAACATGACCCGGTTGAAGGGTTCGATGGGGTCGCTCCCGCCGAAGTCCTCCACAATGGCGGAGGGGGTTCGCACATGGCCCGGCTGCGACAGCTCGTCGGAATCCGTTTCACGGGTGGCGCACCCGGAAAACAGAACCGGCAGAAGACAGCTCAGAACCAGCCATTTTTTCATCGTTTACTCCTGCTTCCGATACACGTCAACCCGACAATTTCCTCAAGATACATCCCCACCGTCCAAAAAGCAAGGGAAAGAGTGCTTTTTCACACTCCCTGTTTCTCTCACGGAGTTTGGGTGCCGGAGAGAAAAAAGACATTCCGGCTTGATAAAATTCATTCAGGGAGTATAATGAATGGTTTATTTTTTATGTTCAAGTCGTTTCAACCCGGAACCTGGAGCAGGGGAAGGAAGAAAAAAACCGGGAAATCCGGCGGTGAATGCTCCGGAGCCGGCGAACCGCCGTTCCGCGCTTTGAAACGGAGTTGTTTTTTGAAGGATGGGATATGTCTTATTTCTTGCGAACGGTTCTGAAGAAGAGGGCGGAAGTCTACTTTCTGCTTCCCGTCCTCCTGTTTTACGCCATCAGCTATTTTCAGCGGACCGGAATTCCCGGGACGATTTTCGATCAGCTCCAGACGGGGCTGGACATCAACGCGGTTCAGGTGGCGGCGTTCGGCGCGGCTTTCATCTACGTCTATGGGACGACCCAGCTTTTCATCGGCATGTTCGTGGATAAATACGGCGGCATCCGTGTGCTTACAGCGGGCGGTATTTTATTCTGTCTCAGCTCTATTCTGTTTCCTTTTTTCAACAATCTGACGATCCTCTATCTGCTCCGGATTGTCATGGGGCTGGGCGCCAGCACTATCTATCTCGCGCTGGTCAAGGAGGCCGATTACCGCTTCGGACACAAAAACTATTCGATCATGCTTGGAATCTTTCTGGTCTGCGGTTATCTGGGCGGCCTTTTCGGGACTCTCCCCTTCGAGCGTCTGTCCGCCGCGTTCGGCTGGCGGAACGTTCTGATTGCCATCGGCGTCATCACGGTCGCCACCTATCTGTTCATGCTGCTCATGAAGCGGACCATCCCGCCCGAGAAGATCAAGACCGACCTGAAACTGACCCTCCGGCCGTTCCTTGCCGTCCTGAAAAACCGTTTATCCTGGCAGCTCAGTTTCTCTTCCGCGGTCAATTTCTCGATCTATTTCGTGATCCAGACCGTGTTCGGAAAGAAGTTTCTGGAAGACTATGCAAAAATGGACTCTGAAACCGCCGCCGCGTGTATCTTCGCCCTGACGCTGGTCAGTGTGGTCATCCTGCTGGTTTCCGGCGTGCTTTCCCGCCTGATGCGCAACCGCCGGAAACCGCAGATTATTTTTTCCGCGGCTCTCTGCCTGTTGAATACATCCCTGATGTTCATCGCCATCCAGTTCGATCTCCCGGCCTGGGTGTTCGCCTTCTGTTACATGGTCTATGCCGTCGTCGGCGGCATCGCGGTGATCTTCACCATCCTGATGCAGGAGGTCAACTCCCCGGAAACAATCACCCTTTCGACAGGACTTCTGAATGGTTCCAACTATATCTCCGTGGCGGTCGTTTCCCTGCTGATCGGAATGCTGCTGGATTGTTTCGCTCCGGAAAACGCGGTCGCCGGGAAACCCGTCATCTATCCGAAGGAAGCGTACCTGACGCTTTTCGCCGTTATGATTCTTCCCGCGCTGGTCTCCTTCATCAACGTGTTTTTCATTCCGGAATCCAACGGGAAATTCATCAATGGGACAAAATCGTCCGCCGACCGGAACTTTTCCTGAAAGGACAGAACCCGCCGGGAGTTTTTTCTTCCCCCCGGCGATTCAGCCTTATCGCCGGGTATTCGGATTCAGAAGATCCGCGAGATACCGGTGATATCCTTCGAGGTCCGTCCATGACAGGGCTGTGTCGAACGGCATGCCGCCGGACGGATCTTCCACGGTCAGGGCTTTTTCATGTACGGAAAGTTTCAACTTTTCCATCCGGAGAAACTCGCGAGAATAAGCCATGTGAACCGCCACCGTGTCATACAGCGTCGTGCTTTCCACAGGCGGAACGGTCCGCTTCTGCGCCGCGCTCCAGACATGGTAATTGGCGACGATGTCGCGCGTGATTCCGAGGGGGCTCCGTTCCACCTTTTCATAAAGCTCCCCGGTCAGTTTTACCTGTCCGCAGGTGTCCAGCGGCGTGATCGCGGCGCTGCGCCACGGCGCGCGGAAGACCGCCTGACAAGAGGACAGGTCCGCGAAAACATTGTATTCCGCACAGGCGCCGGATGCGCCGTTGTATCCGGTCCGGATGCTTCCGAACATTCCGACGAAATCGATTTTCGAGGCGATTCCCGGACACCGCCGCAGCGCCTCCGCCAGCGACGGGGTCGGGCCGATGGAAACCAGCGTGACCGGCGTTCCGGAGGCCGTCACGATTTCGATGAGGCGGGAAATGCCGTCCTCATGGTATTTTCCCGGATAAGCGGACAGAGAATAGTTCTTGACCCACTCCGTCTGGTGGACAGGGCATTTGGCGGGATCGCCCGGAATTCCGGCGCCCACTTCCACTTCGGTCCGGCGGGCGTTTTCCAGCATGCGGGCGCAGATTTTCGCGCGGCCGATGGTGTCGCCGGTGTCGGTCAGGATCAGCAGCGGCCTCAATTCTTTCCGCAGGAGCATCATGCCCAGCGCCCAGGTGTCGTCGATGTCGGTTCCGATGTCGGTGTGGAGAATGACGGGAATCGGTTTTGTCATTATTTAATCCTTTCCAATTTGATTTCCGGGGAATCTCTTTTTATATTATACCATGATATTCAGATTGAAACAAGGGAAATGCAGAATGATAAAAAGGACAATTTCCATAAGAAAAGGACCGTTTCATGGAATATGAGCTTCTGGATGCGGGTCGGTTTCAGGGAGAGCGTCCGGTTCCGTTTCATGCGCACGGAGGTGCCGAACTGATCTATGTGCGGTCCGGGAAATGCGCAATCGAAATGGAGGGACGGAGTTTCCCGGGAATTCCAGGCACCCTGTATGCCGTTCCGCCCGGAATTCCGCACAATCAGACGCACACGGAGAGGACCGAAACCTGGTTCTGCCGTTTCCGCACGCGGGAGAGCAAAAGCCGGACGGAATGGGATTCGTCCTTTACGCAGGAAACCGGGCGGGATCACTGGATTGAGCGCTGGTTCGGCGATATTCTGGAATTGTGCGTGCAGTCGATGCCGTTGCCGGGGGACGGACTGATTGCCGCGATCCTCCACCGGATGGACTTGCTGGAGAACAAAAACCGGCGGGAGGCGGCCCTTCCGGAACACGTTCTTTCCGCCATGGATTTCATCCGCGAAAACTGCGTGTCGCAAATCACGCTGGAGGAGATCGCCCGGCATGCCGGACTCAGCGTCAGCCGCCTGAAAACGCTGTTCCGCGAATCGGTGGGAACCGGTGCAATGCAATACCTCCAGGGGGTGCGGATGCGGAAAGCCGAACGGATGCTGCTCTCCCCGTACTGGCGGATTTCCGAGGTCAGCGAGGCCTGCGGGTATCCGGACGCCTGTTACTTCACGTTCCTCTTCCGGAAGAAACACGGGATGTCGCCCGGCGAATTCCGGCGGCGGAGCCTGAAATGAAAAACAGCCGGGCTGCGGAAAAGCGGAATCCGTATTTTTCCGCATGCGGGACTTGCATTTGCCGCGAACCCTGGATATACTAAGGAAGAGAAAACAATGGAAACAACGGGAGAGAAGCATGAATAACGTTCTGATTGTGGGAGGAACCCGGTTCCTCGGTCTTTCCATCGCACAGGCATTTCTTCGCAAGGGAGGCTGCCGTGTCTGCGAAATGAACCGCGGAACCCGTCCGGGAATGGAGGGGCTGGACAAGTCTTTCCGCTGTGACAAGAATGACCGCGAAGCGTTTGCGCAAGTCCTGAAGGACCGTCCCTGGGATGTGATCGTCGATACGATCCTGAACGACGCCGACCTGGAATTCGTGATCGGGACCCTGAAAAGCGGTGTCGGACATTTCATCCATACCGGTTCGATCGGAGTCTACGGCGACGCCCGGCACATTCCCGCGCCTGAATGGCTGCCGATGTCCGAACTCGAATCGGAGGAGGAGGTCGTCTTCAACCAGAAACTCAAACAGGATCAGGTCCTCCTGCGGGCTTGTGTGGAAAAACGCTTTCCCGCGTCGATCCTCCGCATGAGCAATGTGTACGGACGCGGCGACATCCCGCTCGACGGCTGGGGCGGGCGCAATCCCGAATACTTCCGGAAACTCCTGCGCGGAGAGGTCATGGAAATCCCGGAAAACGGCCGGGCTCTTCTCCAGCCGGGGCATGTGGCCGATCTCGGCCGGGCGTTTCTCCTCTGCGCGGAACGTCCCGAATCCATCGGACAAGTCTACAACATCTGCGGCGAAACCAGCCTCATGCTCAAGGATTATATCCGCCTCGTTGCGAAAACGCTGAATGCCCCCGTCCCCGTCTTCGAGTTTCTGGACCGGGAGGCGCTCATGAAACGCCGTCCCGAACTCAGCCGGTACGGCCTTGATTTCGTCTGCCAGCACATGTGCTCGGACATCCGGAAGGCGGAAACACAGCTTTCCTGGCGTCCGGAGATTCCTCTGGAGGCGGGATTGCGCGACAACTTCGTCTGGATGGCGGAAAAAGGCCTTCTTGCTCCGAAATGAGTCCGGCTCCCGGAAATCAGCGCGGGTTTCCGGGAAGTTCGGCATCGAGAAGGGCGCGGAGAAGTTCGTCCGTCACATTGTCCGGATATTTATCCAGCGCCTTTGCCGCCTTGTCCCACGTTGCCCTGTCCTGGACGAACAAAAGGGCTTCCCCCAACTGAATTTCAGCGTCGAGGAGTTTCGCTTTGGCTCTGTTCAGATGATTCAGGGGAATGGTGCCGTCTTGATATAGTCCTTCCGTAAACTGGAGAAGTTTCTTTGCCTCTTTGACTTGAAGGAAGGTTTCCGCCGCTCCTTTTGTCGGACGCATGTTTTTTTCCCGTCTCCAGTAAGCCAGCTTTGCTTCATCGCGCGCAACAACGGCTTTGATTGCTTCCGCTGGATTTTCTGCCGCTGCCTCGACCTGCCGCAGGATGAAGTCGGCGGTTTTCTGATACAGTTCGGCGCGTTCTTTATACAGGGCGAGAAGTTCGAACGGCGCCGGACGCATCGCAAGGCCGCCATTGTCGGCCGTTGCGGCGGAAGTCCCCGTGCTTGTTTCTTTGCCGGCGGCTGCCTTCCCTCTCAATAATATACTCACAGGGGGGCCTTCGCGGTCCTTGCCGAAAAGCTGTCCTCCATTCATGGGAAAAGGAAACATGGTGAATGAAAATGTTGAAGTTGCCAGAAATACCGTGAACAATAGTTTTCTGTGATTCCCCTGTGCCATGATCTATTTTCCTCCCTGGTGTTTTTGTTTCAAAGGCATTCCTTCACGAGTGGATTCTGCCGGGAGATCAGCGCGGAGCCCGGGGCTGTTCGAGCGCGAGAAGTCCGCGCAGAAGCTCGTCCGTTACGTTGATCGGATAATTTTCCAGCGGTTTTGTTGCTTTCTCCCAGGCGGCCTTGTCCCGGATGCGCAGAAGGGCTTCTTCCAGCTGGATTCTGGCATCGATGAGGTCCGAACTGGCCAGATTGAGTTTGTCCGATTGAATGACTCCGGCTTTATACATCACGTCTGTGTATTTCAGAACCTTTCCGGCAAACTTGTATTGGAGAAACGCCTCCGCCGCACCGGTCATCTGCCTCATGTCGGCCTCGCGCCTCCAGTAAGTCAATTTCGCCTTGTCCCGGGCGAAAGATGCTTTGAGAACATCCATGGAATCCTTGCCCGCGGCTTTTTCGGCTTCAATGACGGTATTGGCATATTTTTCATACAGCGCAGCGCGTTCTTTATACAGGGCCAGAAGTTCAGGCGTTGCCGACTGGCGCATCCCGAAACCGCCCATGCCGCCGCCCTCGCCGCCGCGCCGTCTGGTTGGCGTGCCGGGCGTGCCGGCCGGTCCGCGGGTTTCCTGAATCACGATCGGGATGTTTTCCTTGCCCCCGCCGCAAAGTTGTCCGCCGTAGACGTAGATGAGGTTGACCACGAGTGAAACGGTCAGACTCACCAGAAACGCAATAACCAGAATTCTTTTGTCGCCTTCCAGTGCCATGATGCGTCCTCCCTGTGTTTTGAAAAGTGTTTTCAGAAACCTGCCGCTGCTTATTATTGTAGCATGCGTTCGCTCTGTTTTCCAGGAGGGGACGCCCCTGTAGGAAAAAAAAAGTGTTTTTTCTTTATGAGGTTTTTCCGTCTCCAGCGGCAAACCGGGGAATCCGGGATGGAATTTTTTTTATTTCTCCCCGGTGATGCGGCGGTACCACTCGCCCGTTTTCACCGTTTTTCCCTCGAGCGCCGCCATGGCGACCATGACGCTGGAAAGAATCCGTCCGGGCCACCGGGCCTGTTTCACGCCGGAATCGGCGTAATCCAGAAAATCCGTGAGCATTGCCTTGTCGGCTCCGAAGTGCGAGCCGCCGTGCCGGTTCGGAGCCGGGATTGTTTCCTGTTCTCCCGTACTGGAAAGGAAAGTCACTGTTTCCGAGTGAAGGTTGGCGGAAAGCTCTCCTTTCGTGCCGAAAAAATGGAACGACCGTTCATATTTTGCCCCGCACGAGGTGAGCCACTCGGAAAACAGGACGCCGCTGCACATGACTCCGGCCATGACTCCGGTGTCGTCCGTATCCGGTTTTTCCCCGTTGCGGCGCCAGAGGAAATTGGCGGTTTTTCCCCAGACCTCTTCCGCGTAAGTCCCGAGGAGATGCTGCATGAGATCGGTGTCATGGGTCAGCTTGGCCGTGATGAAATGACCGCGCTTCCCCCCGAATTTGTTCAGGATAATGTCCCGGCCGAAGCCCGCCCCGACGTCGCAGGTGCCCCGGGCCGCAATCACGCGTCCGATCTTCCCGGCGTCCAGAAGCTCCTTGAGTTTCAGCGGCACGGGAAACGACGGCAGGTTCAGCCCCACCTGGAAAAAGCACGGACGGGAGGTCACGAATCGGTACAGTTCTTCCGCCTCCTCCAGAGACGGCACGACCGGCTTGTCGCAGAGAACCGCCTTGCCCGCGCGGATGGCGTCTTCGGTGATCTGCCGGTGGGTCGTTTCATACGTGGTGACAAGAACCGTGTCGATTTCCCTGTCCTTCAGGAATTTTTTATAGTCGTCATAGACCCGGAGGTCGGGACAGCGGGTGCTGATGTCGTCCGAAAAAACCGGATTTTTGCGGATTTCCGCACACGCAACCACCTTGCCGAATTCGGGAAGCTGATGAATGATTGCGGATGCGAGCTGTTGTCCGCGCACCCCGAATCCGGCAATGCCGATTTTATGATACGTTCGTTCCATTTTCATGGTTTATGCCTCCTTTTCCGCAATTGTTTTCTTTCCGACCGGGCACGCCTGAAGACAGCGTTCGACCACCGTGTCGATCTGATTCGCATAGTGGTATCCTTTGAGCTGGAGGGGATCTTTGCGCGTCCGGGCCTCCTCCACGGCTTTTTCATCCAGCTTTTCCGGAACAGGGCCTTTGCGGATAGTCCAGCCGATGTGGGAAACACCGCTTTCCGGACACATTCCGAGCGAACGGCTCCAGCGGCATTTATCTTCGTTTCTCCGGCATTGTTCCGCCCGGCCGTCCGGAAGCTCCACCGTTTCCGTTTCGTCCGCGGAAAGCGCCTTCATCGGGCATGCCGCAATGCATTTTCCGCATTTCGTGCAGAGCTTCCCGACTTTCGATTTCACAGGCTCCAGAATCGCCGTTGTCAGCACGAAAGAGAAACGGAGACGGGGCCCGGCTCCGTTTGTCAGCAGCAGTCCGCTCAACCCGATTTCACCCAGTCCGGCCGCCGCGGCCGCGGGCGCGTTCGCCCGGAGATCGGGATGTCCGAGCCGTGACCACGCAAACTCCCAGTAGGGGGCCAGATTCCGCTTCGGATCGACGGAAAAGTCGGCGACCGGAACCGCTTCAAATCCGGAACGGTTCAGCGCTTCGCAGAGGTCGTGCGCCGCCCACAGGGTTTCCCGGATCAACTGATATTGCGAAAAACTGTAGCTCATGGCGCATTCCGCCTCGTTGTCGGCGGCGAGCTCCACCATGCGCTCCGGCATTTCCGCCGCCAGGACGACCACGCTTTTACAATCCGGCAGGAGCTTTTCCGGATCGGCGAGGCCCGGGAGATTTTTCAGCACGGAAACGGGAGCGGCCGCAATCCGGTCGATGGTGTCGCGGAACAGCGGATTCTCCGTCGAAAGGTCTTCCGGGGATGCGATTTTTATGGAAGAATTCAATGGTTCGTTGACCGTCGGCAGCGGAAAATCCGTGAAAAGGGAATTGGTGGATACCGGATTGTTTTTCCGTTCGACGTCACCGGCCGCCATCCCCGCGATGACAATGTTTTTTTTGTCGTTCCGGGCCCGTTCCGCGATGATGTCGAAGCATCCGGCGCCGCCGGTGGAAGTGGCGCGGGCGGGTCCCAGGACGTCCGCTTTCCATCCGGCGCGCTTGACCGCCTCGTTGTTGGTTTCGGTCCAGTCCTGGGTCGCCTCCCACCCGAGATCGTCCAGGTACCGCGCAATGTCCATGGCCGCCATTCCGATCCGGACCTTGGTCGTGACGGAAAGAAACGCCCGGTTGTCTTTGGATTCCGGCGCGTCTCCGTATTCGGGAAGGGTCCGTCCCAGCGTGATCACATACGGGAAACGCTCCGTGAATTTTTCCACCGGGAAGCCTTTCACGAAGCTGGATACGGCTTCCGGAAACTCGTTTTTCTGAATACAGAGCCGGTTCGCGCCGCCCGCCCGCGCGATCGCCCTGATTTTCTCCAGAACCGTTTCCGGGGTGACCTCCGCCCGGGGCTTTTTCCGGCGCGGCGCTTCGGTGTATTTTTTGTCCCAGTAACGTTTCGATTTCGTCATGCAGAAGCGGAAACAGTTCCCGAACTCGCCGCCGGGACGCGGGATGCCGGAGCGGATGAGCTCGTACATCTTTTCCTCGTCGAGCTGTTCCGTGACCTCGCCCAGACGATCCATGTCCAGCGCGAACTGTTCTCCCCACAAACAGCGGAAGCGGTTCAATTTTGCGTAGCGGAATTCCTTTCCTTCGATGAGAATGCGGTCGTATCCGGGTTCAAGAAGCATTTCCCCGCGGTAGTTTTTCCCCGGACAATGTTTCTCGCACATGCGGCAGCGGTCGCAGAGCGGTTCGCCGGAGTAGAGGGGGTCCGGTTCGAGTTCGGCGGACGTGATCACCGAAACCAGACGGTTGCGGGGACCGTAAGCTGCGCTCAAAACCATGTTGTTCCAGCCGAACCCGCCCAGTCCCGCCGCGACGAATGCATGGCGGTGGCTGAACGAGGCGGTGTTGGTTGTCGGGATGCTTTTGTACGGACGGTGCCGCCAGAAGCCCGTGCACGAAAATGGAATCGACGGGTATCCCGTTTTTTCCAGGAAATGCGTGAGACGCCAGGAAATAGTGTCCAGTTTCGGGATCATTCCGAGCTGAAACGGACCGCTGTAATTGCTGTTCGGCAATCCGCCCCATTCCACCGATGCGTCCGGATGGTGGATCGAGATCGCAATCACGCTTTTGGCTTCCGGCAGATGCGCTTTCGGACTCAGCATCGCGGGCGCGTTGTCCCACCTCGACACCGGGGCGATTCCGACGAGGTCCGCCCCCAGTTCGCGCGCTTTTTCTTTGACGATTGCGGCAGGGATCATTGCAAGACTCCTTGATTGTTCTGGTTCGGATATAGTATACTTCAAAAAAGGAGTATATGAAATGGTAAAAAATGACAAAAAAATAGCATTATCGATCACAAGGAAGAATATCCGCCTTCTCTGCCGCACGACAAAAGAAGACGGATGTTCCGATGGCGGAAAAAGGATCGGGTTCAATCGCCTTGGTTCAAGGGACTCAGGGAACGAATCCGGACTGGTTCAGTATCCGGGTGGAAAGAGGCTTGGACACCTGTTCTTTTCCGCCGGAATCCGTGATCCGGATATTGCCGCCGGTTTTTCCCGTTTTGCGGAAAGTGACGGTGACTTTTTTACCGTCCGGCGTATCGAAAGAAGCGGTGGCCGTTTGCGAATCCTGTGTACAGCGGACATTGGATATGGCGCGGTCGCCCACGTCGATCACGTTCAGGAAACAATCGGATGCGGAAGGAATTTTCGGGGAGACCTGAATGCGCCATTTTCCGGCGTAAACGGCCTTCTTCTTCATTTCAGGATAGATGTCCCAGTTGACTTTTTCCCCCATGAATTCCTTGCCGGGGCCGCCGATCTTTTTGATGACCGCGTTTTCAGGGAGAAGCGTATGACAGCGGAGGGTTCCGCCTTCTCCGGAGGAAGCCGTTGTGAGATTTCCTTTGACTTCGGGTTCATTCAGGAAATGGAGAAGCCAGTCTTTGCGGAATTCCTTCTTCACCGATTCCACCCGGTCGAAAACGAGGAAGACATCCGGCTGGATGTGGAGGAATTGACGGACGAAGCTCCGGCATTTTTCGGGGCTGTAGGTGTCGGTGGCGTCGCCGGCCGCATAGGAATAATACGGGTTGGTCGAGAAGGCCAGACAGCATCCTCCGATGCGCTTGTTCTGTCCGCCTTCGGGATGTCCGGCATACGGCTCCATGGCTTTTATGATCTTCATGATCTCCGGATTGTTCATCCATCGGTAATCATTTTTTCTCTGATTAAAGAAATCCTTGTCGTCCTGGAAGAATTCGGAGGGATCGTGGATCAGGACCGTATTGTGGGCGAGAGACATGGAAGAATATTTGGCCGGCCAGCTGTCGTCGCGGTAGCCGGAGTCGATTGCCAGGTACCCTTTTTTGAAAATGGTGAAGTGATTTTCATCTCCGCGGGTTTTGTGGGAGACCACCCTGCTGCCTGTGTTGAAGAGCGCGTATGCATCGTCTTTCCCGGTTCCGCTGCGCATGAAAATCAGGCCGCCGCTGGGGAAATGACGTGCTTTCGTTGTCTGTTTTGGAGTCTCTGGAACCTGAATGTCGGCGACGTCATAGGCAAGAAACCGGCGGAAATATCCCCACGCATATTTGTGTGCGCGTTTGCCTCCGTTCATGTAGAGTCCTTTGTAACGGTCTTCCCGAAAGGCGTCGCTGAAGGAGGGCGACGGCAGAGATTGTTTCACGATCTGCGCGGTATGGATGCACTCTTCCGGATATTGTTTGCTGTAGACGGCGAGGATCGTGAGAAGATGGCTGGTGATGTCGTGCAGAGCCATTGTCGTTCTTGGATTGTCGCCCATGCCGAATTCGCGGTATTGAACATTTCCTTTTCCGGGAAGGATATTCCATTGCCACCATTCGGCAAAATAGAGGAGATGATTCAGCTTCGGAAGAACCGGCTGTTTCAGCGCCCCGCGCAAGGCATAGAGGAAGTCGTAACTGGCCCACGGATATTGTCCGGCGGAGTATCCCATGCAAGTGGACCCGAGGAGGCCGTCGTCATCCGAAAGGGTTTCGCGGTAGTCGAGCATGCTCACATACCGTTTTGCGCCCGATTCCAGCATTTTTGCCGCCTCGGCGTCGCAGAGGCCGTCCTTGTATGCGGCAAGGCCCATGAAGAATTCGGTATTGACGTCCCCGTAAAATCCGCTCTGCCAGCCGGCGCCGCCGTTGACGCCCGCATAGGGGCCGTACCAGCCGTGGTTCACATACGTTTTGTTGATGCGGAAGAACTCGGTGATGTAGTCTTTCCGCTGTTTCGGCGTGAGCGTATCATAAATCCAGTCGTACGTGGCCATATCCTGGATACGCCCGATTCCGTACCAGCTGATGGCGGTGCGTTTCTCCATGCACGCGCGATAGGCGTCCAGCGAATGATTCAGGAATTCCCACGCTTTCCGGGCATATTTTTTATCATTTGTGAGTAGATAGGCGAGTGCGCATGCGGATGCCTCGTCGCTCCAGTCCAGCGGGACTTCCACCTCCACGGATTTATAGGGGAATTTCTCTCCGACGAATCCGCGCGCCTTGCGCGTAAAGGAAGGATCATACTGGAAGGAATCCGCGTTTTTCAGAAGATCGGCATACCCGATTTTCTCCGCCCACGCCCGGACTTTCGGAAGGGTGTCTTTGTTGAGGAAGATTCGGGGATGCTCTTCCCGTATCCGGGACAGCCAGACTTTCACATCCGGCATTGTCCGAACGGTTTTGATTCCCGGATCATAGTCGAACGCGATGTATGTGAAGACCGGAAAAGGAAGTCCATCCGCCTCGGCTTTGACCAGAACCGTTCCGCCTTTCGTTTTCTCCTGGAAGAAGGAGACCACCTCCGGCCTGGCCGTCCAGACATTTTCGGCGGGGACTTCCTGCTTCAGGAACAGCTCCTTCTCGTTGTTGAGCCGGACCGGACGTCCTTTCGCGTAAAAAGTCAGACGTACATTTTCCAGTCTGCCGGGGGCTTTGAAAGTGAATTCAAGAACATCGTTGGGACCGAACTGCTTTTTCTCCGTAAAGGCGCGGGCCTCGATTTTCAGCAGATATTCCGGGTCCTTCACCATTTTCAGGTATTTGAACCGGAGGGAAGCATGAAGAAGGTCAAAACGCAGATAAACCACTCCGCCCGGCGGCAGTTTGCTGTTCTGATAGGCGTCGATGACGAAATATCCGCCCTGTGCATTGGCTCCCTGTCCATAGACGGGCCCCTGATTCAGAAACCACGGACAGATGAACCAGCCGCCTTTCTGAAGGGTCGGGATCATCTCGAAAACGAGATAGGGGAATTTCGCGGAAACATCGACATATGCGCCTGTGCTCCCTTTTTTGTCCGGATCGGCCGGTTCCATCGTAAAGCCTCCGTCTTTTTGCACTGTGAAGCGGACCGTATCGCCCGACCAGAGGGCTTTTTTCCCTTCCTGCTTCACCATGCCGTTTCCTGTCTCGATCCAGTTTGTATTGGGATCGGGTTTGCGCTCCATTGCACGACAGGGCAAAAGAGTCGAGATCAATGCTGTTGCCAACAGCGTTTTCTTTCTCATTTTCAAAATCCTTCCTGTCTTTCACCTGATTTGTTGTTTTTCAGGTAAATTGCCGTCATCACTTATTGCCTGAATTGGTTGCGTAGAAATTATTGTTGTCGAGCTGACTGCGTTTTCTCACTTCGATGTGTCCATCATAAAAGGTGCATGTGACTCCCTGTCTGTGGCGGTACTGAAGATAGGAAAACGGATAACTCCCGATCGACGGGTTCTCTTTCCGGCAGCTTTCTCCGAAGTGAACCACGCTCGAAGCGTTTTTGATTCTGGAAAGAGGAAGAATTACATACCGGTAATCGGCGTTGTAGGTATAGTTTAAATAATGAAAGCATTCATTCAGTCCGGGCAGCCCATTGTTGTGCCCGAAATATTGATTGTATTTGACGGATTCCGGTTCTCCCGGATCGCCGGTCGGACAGAACGGCGGTTTGTATTGCTTGAAGCCGATGGACCTTGCAACGGTATCCGCATTACTGCCCATGCCGACCCTGGTGAAGTCGCCCCAGTTGGAAGCGATCAGCGTCCCATCCGTTTTTTGAGCGAAAACCTGATAGGGGATGCCATAGTCGTTATAACTGGAGGCGTAACTTAAATCCTGCAAATTGAGCTGACGGAACTGGTTGATGCATCCGATGCCCTGTGCCATGCGCTTTGCCTGGTTCAGCGCGGGCAGAAGCATTCCCGCCAGGATCGCGATGATCGCAATCACGACGAGGAGTTCTATCAATGTGAACTTGACCTTGCGTTTCATGTTGACGGCTCCTTTTTCTGATGATTTGGAATATCTGAAAGAAGATGATGCGAACGGGGTTCTATAGCCGGAAAGGAGCGGATGTGAAACCGGAAGTTTTTTGCGGAAATCGTCATGGTTTTTCCTCTCTGTTAAAAACGCGGCATGAAGCGGGTTTTGAGTCCGAAGCGCATGAGTTCCTCGAACAGGATCAGGCCGAGGTCCACGATCTCGTCGTGAGTGAACGGGACATTGACCGCCCCGTGGGGGAATTCATAAAGCAGCGGCAGCGCGCCGGACGCCATGGAAAGAATGTCCTGAAGATAAAAATAGGAATGCCTGTTCAGATTCAGTTTCCCGTAGGGGCGCAGATGCGCGGCGAGATGCTTTGCCAGAACCGCTTCCGCGATCCGGATTGTCATGGCTTCCGCGGCGGCGGAATTGGTCATGTGCGGACCCGAAAAACCGGGGTCCGCCTCGCACGCATGACAGGAAAGGATGCAGTCCGGCCGCTCCGTATGGGCCAGTGCGATCAGGGCGGCGGTTTCCGGCTGAACCGTCCCGAAAAAGTCGTCGTGCTGGCAGTTCACCCCGTTGTCGTTGAAATAGGCGCCTAGATGCCCGATCCTTTCAAGCGGGAGCGGGAGAGTTTCCTTGTGGGACGGATAGAGGCAGGGAGTTCCGTCCTTCCACATCCCGTGCGCATAATACTGGAATGTTGCCAGGGATTGCCCCACCATGCTGTCCGGCACATAGCGTTCGCGTCCGTCCGGCTGGGAAAGCGGGACGATCACCAGACGGTACTGTTCCGCCATCCCGGACAGTCCGGGCCATTTCTTTCCGCGCAGATCGCAGCCGTGTTCGATGATATGGATCAGGTTGATCAGCGCCGCCGTTCCCTCGACCTCGGCTCCGTGGATGGCGGAATAGATCAGGAGCGAAGGTTTTTTCTTCCGGTCCTGCTGAGAGAACAGTTCGGGTTTCCGGACGGCGTATGCGGAGGAAAAGCTGACGGTTTGCGGACCGGTTTCCTTTTCCCCGAATTCGTATGCGTAAACCGGGCGTTTCCCGGCGGAATGCCCGATGACGGACACCCGGCCGCGGGAGACATTTTTTTCAAGATAGCCGGTCACCGCTTTGTTGGAGGTGATCCAGAATCCGGGAACGGGGCTTGCTTTCACACCTTTGATATCATTGGTCAATAATGACTGGTTCATTATTTGTCTTTCCTGTCGTATGTTTTTGTGCCGTTGATTATATTATAAGTGTAAATATCAGTTGCGTCAATAAGCTGAAAGAAAAAATTGTTTATTTATTGACAGGGTTATTTTTTGGATGTATAGTAGGATGAAGAAAGGGAAGGAGCGCTTCCATGAGCGGACACAAGGAACAACAGCTGGTCGATTATCTGCTGGGCAAGATCGAATCGGGGGAGTATAAAACGGGCCGGCGCATTCCTTCGGAATACCGTCTGGCGGAAAAGTTCGGGGTGGACAAGGGAACGGCGAACCGCGCGGTTTCCGTGCTGGTCTCGCGCGGCTATCTGAAACGGCTGCGGGGCGCGGCGGGAACCATCCTGATCCGGAACAGTGTTTTTCCTCTCCGGCATTTCGTTTATACCGGCGTCTTCCCGAGTATTCACTCCTTTTATGCAAAACTGCTGAATGGAATTCTGGACGCTTCCTACAATGAACATATCCTCCTGAGCGTTCTTCCCCTTCGGCTGGAAACCAACACGGTCCGTTTCGCGGAGGATGTTCACGCAATTCATCCGGATGCGATTCTGATCGGCGGAAGCTCTCCCGCCTTCGATCTCCGCGACGTGCCGACGGTTTTCATGGACACCTATCCGTTCGCGGAAGGAGAACGCATCCGCACCGTGAACCCGGACAACGTCGAGGCGGGAAGAATGATGCTGGATCATCTTTACCGGCTCGGACACCGCCGGATCGGCTTCGTAAGGATCAACAACGGGATTTCCGTGGGGGCGGACCGTTTCAAGGGCGCTTCCGGCCGGGCCAGGGAACTGGGAATCCGCCTGGATCCCCTGAAACTTCTGGCTCCGTATCATCTGCCCGGAAGCAACTTTCAGTTCGGACATCTTCTGGATTCCGCCCGGAAGAAATACACCGCGATTCTCTTCGAGAACGACATCATCTGCGCCGGTTTCTGCGGATATTGCGCAGAGCACGGCGTCCGCATCCCGGAAGACCTTTCCGTTGCGGCGTTTCTCGTCAACAATGAGTTCCATCATTTCAGGCGGATCACGTCGATCGACAGTCATACCTACGAACTCGGTTCGTATGGCGTTTCCCAGGCGCTGAAACTGATCGGCGGAGAAAAAGACATCCCCGTGCAGGAGCTTCTGCCGGTCTCTCTTTTCGAAGGGGAAACCGTTTCCGGAATCGGATAGAAAAACTTCCGGGACGGGTTCAGTCTTTTTCCGGGAGGAAACGGAACTTCCATTCCGCGATTTCACGCGATTTCATGTCGAAAATGAGCCGGAAGAGCGACTTTCCCCAGGCTTCGTTCATGATGGAGTCGTCCAGTTCGATTTCCTCCATGCCGGTGAAGGCGACGCCGGAGGCCGCGAGGCGCATGGAAGGCCAGGCGATGGAATCCGCGGACTTCACCTCGGGCTTGAGCGGAGTATACAGGAAAAGCCGGATGTTCAGTTCCTTGTCGGAAAGTACCCTTTCGGAGATTTCGACGATGCCGGTTGTCCGGTCCAGCGTCAGACGGCGCGTGTAGGAGGCGATTCCGGCTTCCCGGGGATAGGCTTTCGAGAGTTCCAGCAGCAGGCCGGGCCGGGAACCTTCCGTGATGTTTTCCAGGACTTCCGCGTGATATTCCGCTCCGGCCTGCTGAATGACGCCGTTGAACTGGGCGGGATTGTGTCCGAGCGCGGAAAGATGCCAGAACTCATAACGGCGTTCCGAAAAGGTGAGGCGGTTGTACTTCATGTTTCCGGGATCGACGATGACCGGAGCGCCGTTCCGGAAAATCGTGAATTGTCCCGCATCGTTGTGATTGTGGCTTTCTCCGTTGTGTCCGCCTTTGATTGCGGCAACGGTTCCCCGGTCCGCATGAAGCGTGTCCTCGCGGATCACCATGCATTGAAGGTCGGGCAGGAATGTGCATTCCGGACGGCGTGTTTTCGTTTTCGGAAGCGTTCCCGGCGTCCAGAAAAGATCCCGCAGCAGGAAAGTGAGGGTCGAGTTGGCGCGGTTCGCTCCCTGAATCGGCGCAATGCGGCCCTCCTCGGGCTTCATGCCGTAAGCGGCTTCAATCGCGAACTCTTTCATCAGGGAACTTCCGGTCAGCTCTCCGTAACGATAAATCAGCCCGACTTGTTTTTTGGGAATGCGGGCCGATGCGTCCGCCGGGTTCATGAACCAGTCTCCGCACAAGTTCATTTTCGGGTAATATTCCCCCATGTTCCGGATCAGGGGCTGTTTGAAAAATTCCGCATACGCGCCGCCGGTTTTCCAGTTGATGCGGTCGGCGAAAAGGAACATTTTGGCGGCGGCCACTCCCCAGTACATGGGGCCTTCGTCGCATCCTCCGTCGGGACTGTAGTTGCCGAGGAAACGGTCCACGACCGTCAGCAGAAAATCCAGCAGTTTCGCCAGACGCTCCGGCTTGTCTTCGAGAAAGCTCAACCCACTGTTCACGACGTTATAGGAACACCAGGCGGACCAGTTGTTTCGTCCGTTGATCCACCAGGCATGTTCCGGTGCGGTTTCCATGGGCGCAATGACGCGTTCCATGACGGTGTTTCCGACCCGTTCCATCAGCGAAGCGGAAAAAGCGTTGAGTTCGGCGCCGAGCAGCATTTTCATATCCGCCAGAAGCGCGCCCGTGGCCGATGCGAACAGATCCACCTTGTACAATCCGGGCAGGGGCGTCGGGTCCGACCCGGCATAATTTTCGTGCGCCGGAATACACCATATCGGCTCGCCCAGCAGATGCCACATTCCTTCGCAGATTTCTTCCGTGAAACGCCCTTTGTATTCGATGCATTCGGC
>MWCA01000052.1 GCA_002069785.1 Lentisphaerae bacterium ADurb.Bin242
TGCGATATGCCCTTTTGAATAAGGCCCGCCGCTGGGCAAACTACTGCGAGTTTTTCGGGCTTGAAGGCTACAACCTCAAGGAGAAAAAGAAATGACCGAAAAAGCGCAGTCCATCACATACAAGGCTATCGTCGGAGTATTGACGACTGTCATTTGCGGCCTTGCATACGTGCTCTGGTTTTTCTTCACGGGCTTCTATCAGTCCACATTGGAAATCCAGAAAAGCCTTCAGGAAATCAAGCTCTCCGTCGTGCGGATTCAAGCCGAAATGATGGATGAAAATAAGGTTCGCCAGATTGTCAGATATGAAATCCGATTTAACTCAAAAGAAAGGGAATCGAAATGAAAAGATTTACAATGTTGATCTCGCTGGTAATCACCCTCACATGCCTTGTTATCGGATGCAGTCACAACGCTGTGACTTACAGCGATGGAATCGGGCTTGAAACAACGATCAATCCGGAAACTTACACGATCGGCTTGAGTTTCCGTTATGGAAAAATTCTTTCCGCTGTTGTGCGGGAAAATGTAAAAATCACGATGAATGGAACCGGAAAAGTAAACGGCGCTCTTTCTTCCGGGTCCGAAACTTCCAGTGATAATTCAGCCGCGTCAAATGAAGGCAGCCTCGAAATCGAAATCGGGAATCAGGTCACCGGTTACTTGTGCGACCTTGCCGAAATCGATAAAAAGCTGGCTGAAAAAATTATTGATGCGAAAATCAAAAAAGGAACACAGTCTACATCCGTGCCGGAATCTGCCGACAACGCCGCCGCCGATAAGGGAGTGGACGCACTGACCGCCTATCTCGAATCCGCGTCTGCGAACTCCAGTAACACCGGAACGGGTTCTGACAACAAAAACGATGCGTCTGATAATGGAACAGCTACAATTGATAACGCCATAACGTCCGGGACTGGCACTATTGCGACTGCTTCCGACACCGCTGCAAAAACGGATACGTCCGGCACAAAATAACGAGTTTAAATTTTTGCGAGCCCGGAGCAATCCGGGCTTTTCTTTTTTATATCGGAAAGGAATAGTAATGCTTCTTTTTCAAACTGCCGAAAGAAAAATAGAAAGAGCTTGAATCAAAAATCATGTTGAGGCTTGGGAATAGTTTTTTTTCTTGTTATTCGTTTTTTTCTTGTTATTCGGTAGCGAGTCATATATTCAATAGTCTTGACATCATAAAATAAACCTGAAAATTTTTCTTGTTATGTTCTTGTAATTCGCAGTTTCAGGCAATAAAAACAAGAAAAAAGCAGAATCATAATAAAAAGAAAGGACTTTCGCTTTTATGCGTAAGTCCTTGAATATCAATGGTGCCGAAGAAGGGACTTGAACCCTTACGGGGTTGCCCCCGCCAGATTTTGAGTCTAGTGCGTCTGCCATTCCGCCACTTCGGCACTGATTTGGGTAAAATAATCTGTTTTGAAGAAAAATTCAAGTATAAATCATGTTTTTTCCGAAATATTCTTGAATAAACCGTATTTGACTTTATATTTATCCTTTACCAAAAATTATTCATTCTTTCATACCATGGAGTCGGAACGATATGGCTGACAGTGAGATTGTGGTCGGATATGACATCGGAGGCACGAAAATCGGGATCGGCCTGGCCTCTTCGGATGGAAAAATCCTCGGCCGCCGCAGAATCAAAAACAAAGACACGCATCCGGAGGATGTTTTGCCGCAGCTCGCCCAATGCGGTCTCGACATGGTGAAAGAAGCCAGTCTGAAACGGAAAGACATCAAAGGGTTCGGCATTTCCGCACCCGGCCCCTCCGATATCGCCAACGGTGTTCTGACCGCTCCCCCCAACAACCAATACTGGCGCAACGTTCCCATCCAGAAATATCTGGAAGAGAAGCTCCAGCTGCCCGGATGTTTTGAAAACGACGCCAATTGCGGCGCTCTCGCCGAAGGATTTTTCGGGGCCGGCCGGGGCATTTCCGACTTCATTTACATGACCATGAGCACCGGAATCGGCGGCGGAATCGTCACCGGCGGGACGCTGGTCCGCGGCGTCGGGTTCTACGGCGGGGAAATCGGGCATACCGTGTTGGAAGCGAACAGTACGCGCAAATGCGGCTGCGGCCTTTACGGCTGTTACGAATCCTTCTGCGGAGGGCGGAGCATTGCGCTTTTCCTTCAGGAAAAACTGAAGGACCGGCCGGACCACAAGATCGTCGAATGCGCCGGGGGAAAGGTCGAGGACATCGACATGCTCGCCCTCGAAAAAGCCTACCGCGCCGGCGACGCTTTTGCCGCGGAGGTCTGGGACGAGATGTCCATGCGCAACGCCCAGGCGATGGGGATCCTGATCAACACTTTCAATCCGAAACGCCTGATCCTCGGCACGCTCGCATGGGCCATCGGGGACATCTACACCGATCCGATCCGAAAGTATCTGCCGCGCTTCTGCTGGACGGAGACCCGGGAGCAATGCGAGCTGACCGCCAGCGAGCTCCGGCGGGACATCGGGTATTATGCCGGAGCCGCCGCCGCGATCTACTTCCTGCTGGGACGCCGCATGTAAAAGCAATTCCATTTCCGAACCGGAGACCGTCGATGCTCACGAGAACCTGTTCCGCCGCCCTGACCGGGATCGAGGCGCTTCCGCTGGAGGTGGAAGTCCACGCCTCCGGACGCGGGGAGCAGGAAATCGTGTCGATCGTCGGACTGCCGGACGCGGCGGTCAAGGAGAGCCGGGAACGGATTCGTTCCGCGCTGTATTCCTGCGGATACGAGCATCCCGCCGGAGCGACGCTGGTCAATCTGGCTCCGGCCGATCTCAAGAAAGAGGGCGCCGCATTCGATCTTCCCATTGCCGTCGGGCTGGTGGCGGCGACGGGCGCGGTGGAGTCCGGCCTGCTGGAAGACGCCATGATTCTGGGCGAACTGGCGCTGGACGGCGGAGTGCGTCCTGTCCGGGGAATTCTGTCGGTGGCGCTGGCCGTGCGGGAAAGGAAGGATATCCGCAAGCTCATTGTCCCCGCGAAAAACGGTTCCGAAGCCGTGGTTGCCGCCTCGAAACTTCAAGTATATCCGGTGGCATCCCTTCCGGAAGCGATTGCCGCCTTGCGCGGAGAACTGCTGCCGGTCGATCCCTCCGCCGCGGGCGCCCTGTTCGCGGAGCCGGACTGGAATACGGTCCCGGACTTTTCGGAGGTGAAAGGACAGACCGCGGCCAAACGCGCCATGGAGATTGCGGCGGCCGGGGGACACAATCTGCTGATGATCGGTCCGCCGGGCGCGGGAAAATCGATGATCGCCAAGCGGCTTCCGGGGATACTTCCCCCGATGACGGAGCGGGAGACGCTCGCAACCAGCCGGATTCACAGCATTCAGGGGCTGCTTGCGCCGGATTCGCCGCTCTTGAAAACCCGTCCGTTCCGGGCTCCGCACCATACGGTCAGCGATGTCGGACTGATCGGCGGAGGAACCAATCCGGGACCGGGCGAAATCTCTCTGGCGCACAACGGGGTGTTGTTTCTGGACGAGCTTCCCGAATTCAAAAGGACGGTTCTGGAAGTGCTCCGCCAGCCGATGGAAAGCGGATGCGTCACCATTTCCCGCGCCGCCGGAAGCTTCACGTTTCCCTGCGAATTCATGCTGGTGGCGGCCATGAATCCGTGTCCGTGCGGACACCTAGGGGACCGTCTGCACGTATGCCGGTGCCGTCCGATGCAAATCCAGAATTACCGGGCCCGGATCTCGGGTCCGCTGCTCGACCGGATCGATCTCCATGTGGAGCTGGCGGCCCTGACGGAAGATGAACTGCTGTCGCGCGGTTCGGCGGAAGGCAGTGTTGCGGTGCGGGAGCGTGTCATCCGCGCCAGAAAGCTTCAGACGGAACGTTTCCATTCCATGAAAATCACCTGCAACGGGCGGATGGAACCGGCCCAGATGCTCAAATACTGCAAGCTGGACAAGGCCACCGAGACGATCATCCGTCACGCGATCCACGAGTTCGGATTGAGCGCCCGCGCCTATGACCGGATTCTGCGCGTCTCCAGAACGATCGCGGACCTGGCGGGGTACGAGGAAATCCGCCGGGACCACATCTTCGAAGCGATCGGCTACCGCGCCCTCGACCGCCGCAACTGACAGGAATTCTGCAAAGCAATGATTTTGCAGACGCTTGACCCATAAAACATTCGCTGGACGAAACAACCGGAAAAGCCATCCGGCACATGACATTTTGGACGGGTATTCAGTTTTCCGTGATAACCGGTCACGCCCTCTTCCGCATTGCCGATGCAGCTTTCGGCAATTTCGCGGATGGTATTTCATGAAGCGTGATTTTCATTGCGGTTCCTCCAGCATTTGCATAACCAGACGGCACATAAGTTCTTTTTCCTCCGGACGCGAAAGCGCCAGCATGAGCGTGGCGGCGGCAAGCGCGTTGTTGTCGATGAACGGCCGTCCGGTCTTCCGACTCCGGAGCGCCTTGTTCCGGTCCAGAAACCAGACGAACAGCGCCGCCGCGATTCGTTTGTTGCCGTCCACAAAGGCGTGATTCTTCACAATCAGATACAGCAGGCGCGCCGCCTTTTCCTGAACGCCCGGATACAGTTCATCGCCGTCGAAAGTCTGGTAAACCGCTCCCAGCGCGCTTTTGAACGAATTGTCCTTTTCCCTCCCGAACAGTGCGCTTTCCCGCCCGAAACGCATTTGGTCAATGAACGCCCGCGCCTCCTCATAGGTCAGAATCCAGCCGTCTTTGTTGCCTTCCGCCTTCGGAATGGTTTGACGGTCGTAGGCGTCAAGTTTATTCAGCCCCGGCATATATTCGCGCACAATCGAAGCCAGTCCCGCGATTTCCGGGGCGGCGGAGCGCTCGGCGATCTCCAGAATTTTCCCAAGCTGCTCCATGCGCTTCCGGTTGACGGTGTAGCCCCGGAGCAGGTGCTCGCGCAAAACTTCATTCGCCCAGCGGCGGAAATGAACCCCCTCGGCGGATTTTACCCGGTAGCCCACGGACAAAATCATGTCCAAACCATAGTATTCCACCTGCCGCGTGATTTTCCGTTCCCCTTCTATTTGAACTGTCGCAAAATATGCGACAGTTGGAACATCCCGCAATTCCTCTCGCAAGGCATTGGAAATATGTTTGCCTATGGTTTTAACGTCGCGCGCAAACAGGGCCGCCATCTGCCGCCGGTTCAGCCAGACGTTTCCGTCTTCTGCCCGGACGTTTACGATGACATCCGTTTTATGGACGCAATATAAAATCAGCTTCTCTTCCATCGCCGCCTCTTTTGTGTGTCGCCGCAATGTGCCGCAAATCTTCAAATGTCCGGCGTTCAAAATTCGCCATTTCCTGTTGGCTGCGGCTCATTTTTGACCGCCTTTCTTCCTTGTGATAATTCGGGCATACAGTACATGGATCAGCCATATCAGAATTACATACAATCCGATTCATGTAATATATTGCCGGGGATTGGGTTTTCAACCGTTTTTTCTGTCTTTTGCGCATGGAAATTTTAAATGCGGGCAATTCAGCGATAACCCGGATTTCAGTTGCCCGGCCGTATTTTGAAGTTCAACTTGAACATATTGCCAAGCGGATTTTTCACGAGGCCTTTACGGAAGGCAAAAAAATCCCGAACTTTTTTTTGTCCCGTCTGGAAAAAAGGAAAAACGGGGGTATGTTACAGTTCCGGATGCAATCATTTTAACCATCCGGAAAGTTACGGTGTATATGGATTCAACCCCCCGGGAAGACTCTCCCCGACTGATGGAGGCGCCGGAGATTGCGAGCCTTGTCAGGGAAATTGCGGCGAAAGTCTGCAAAGAAAACAGAAATGCCGCGGAGGAAAGCCTGGTGCTGATCGGCATTCAGCGCGGCGGAGTGCCCCTTGCGGAACGGCTTGTCCGCGAGATCCAGAACCAAACCGGCCGTCTTCTCCCCTTCGGAACCCTCGATATCACGATGTATCGCGACGACATCGGCATGCGGAAAACCCTCCCCATGATCTTCGAAACCCGCATCCCTTTCGACATCAACGGGAAAACCATCATCCTGGTGGACGACATCCTTCAAACCGGCCGGAGCATCCGCGCCGCGCTCGATGCAATCACCTACTACGGGCGTCCCGCGATCGTGCGTCTGGCCGCCCTGCTGGACCGCGGACAGCTGGAGTTTCCGATCCGGGGGGATTATGTGGGCAGGCTCATCGAACTGTCTCCGGATCGGCGCCTCCGCGTCAACTGGAGCGAAATCACCGGAAAAGAAGATTATGTTTATTCCATTCCGAACCCCAAAATAAGGGCTTCCCTATGAATGACTACCCCTGGAACAAAAAAGACCTGCTGAGTCTGTACGACCTTTCCCCCGAGGAGATCGTCTTCATTCTCGATACGGCGGAAGAGTTCAAAAAGGTCTCCCAGCGCAAAATCAAGAAGGTGCCCGCCCTCCGCGGCAAGACCGTTGTAAACATGTTCATCGAACCCAGCACCCGCACGCGGATCTCCTTCGAGCTGGCGGAACAGCGCCTGAGCGCGGACATCATCAACATGTCCGCGGAAGCCAGCAGCCTCCGGAAAGGGGAGACGCTGCTGGACACGGTCCGGAACATCGAGGCTCTCCAGGCGGATCTGATCGTGCTGCGGCATTCGGCGACGGGCGCCCCGAATTTCCTCGCGCCGCGTGTAAGGTGCGGCATCATCAACGCCGGCGACGGCGCGCATGGGCATCCGACGCAGGCCCTGCTGGACATCTTCACGATCCGCGAAAAGTTCGGGCGGATCAAGGGGCTGAACGTCTCGATCGTCGGCGACATTCTGCACAGCCGCGTGGCCCGGAGCGACATGTGGGGGCTTCTCAAGCTCGGCGCGAACGTGACGTTCGCCGGGCCGTCCACTCTGGTTCCGCGCGAGTTCACCCGGGCCGGGGTCCGGGTCTGCGACAATCTCAAGGACGCGCTGGCCGGCGCGGATGTGGTCAACCTTCTCCGCATCCAGCACGAACGTCAGCGCAGCGGTTTCTTCCCGAGCACCGGGGAATATGCCAAGGTATTCGGGGTGAACCGGGAAAGCCTGAAATACCTCAATCCCAATGCGCTGATCATGCATCCGGGTCCGATCAACCGCGATGTGGAACTTTCCTCCGAGCTCGCGGACGGCGCGCAGTCGGTCATTCTTGAACAGGTAACCAACGGACTCGCCGTACGCATGGCGGTTCTCTTTCTCGTGGCGGGGTGTCTGAAATGAGTCATCAAGTGATTTACAGAGGGGCGAGGGTCGTGGATCCCTCGCGGAAGATCGACGATGTGATGGACATCGGCGTCGAGAACGGAGTCTTTGCCGATCCCTCCGCCTGGAAGGATGCGGAGATCGTGGACCTGTCCGGTTATGTGCTGGCGCCCGGCTTCATCGACATGCACGTCCATCTGCGGCAGCCCGGCAAGACCGGTGCGGAAACCATTCATACGGGAACCCGGGCCGCGGCGGCGGGCGGCTTCACGGCGGTCGTCTCCATGCCCAACACCAGTCCGTGCGCGGACAATCCCGGCACGATCCACTCCATCCGGACCTATGCCGAAAGCGAGGGCGCGGTCAAGGTGCTGCCCTGCGGCGCAATGACCAAGAACCTGGAAGGACAGGAAATGTCCGGCATCGGCGGTCTCAAGGCCGCCGGAGTCGTGGCGCTCTCCGACGACGGCAAGTGCATCCAGAATCACGAACTCATGCGGCACGTGATCGAATATTCCCGCACGTTTTCCCTCCCGATCCTCGACCACTGCGAAGACTCAATCCTCGCCAGCGGCGGGGTCATGCACGAGGGTCACTGGTCCGTTTTCCTCGGCATGAAGGGAATTTCCCCGGCCTCCGAGGAGTTGATGGTCGTCCGGGACATCATTCTGGCCCGCATGGCGGACTGGAAGGTTCATATCCAGCACATTTCCTGCCGGAATGCGATCGAATCCGTCCGGCGCGCCCGGAAAGAGGGGATCCGGGTCAGCGCGGAAGCCACGCCGCACCATATCGCGCTCACCGACGAGGAGATCAAGAAGTTCGACTCCAACTACAAGATGAATCCGCCGCTGCGTTCGGAGGAGGACCGCAAGGCGCTTCTGGAAGGGCTCCGGGATGGAACCATCACCGTGATCGCCACCGACCACGCGCCGCATACGGAAACCGACAAGACGGTGGAATTCGACTACGCCCCGTTCGGGATCATCGGACTTGAAACCGCCGTCAACATCTGTTTCACGGAGCTGTACCATACCGGCATCCTGACGTTGTCCGATCTCATTTCCAAGTTCACGAAAGGGCCCGCGGACGTGCTCGGACTGCCGCTCGGATCGTTGGAAATCGGGCATGCCGCGGACATCACGGTCCTGGAGCCGGAGGCGAAAGGCGTTGTGGATTCCTCCGATTTTCTCTCCAAATCGCGCAACACGCCGTTCAACGGATACCAATATACCGGACGTGCCGTCGCGACGATCGTCAACGGGAAATGCGTGTTCAGCCGGATCGCGAAACTGTCCGCCTGACAGCCGGACGCAGGGGCAGCCGCGCCCGCGTCCCGGTAAATCCTTTTGCTTTCTCTTGAAGCATGACCGGGGGGTTGGCATTCCTTCAAAAAATCGAAAAATATTTCGGATTCCGTCTTGACATTTGGAATTTTTCATATAATATAACAGATAAAGCAGAAAAAGCAGATAAAACAGATACGGAAAACGGAATCATGCCTGTGGAACTGACCAAAACGGAAGAAGTGCTGGAGACGCTGGAACGCGAAATCCGTTCCGGGAAACTGGAAGCGGGCGAACGTTTGCCGTCCATGCGGGCGCTGGCGGAAAGGTTCGATGTCTCCACGACGATTCTGGTCCGTGCCGTGAAGGAGCTCGAGAAAAAGGGGCTGGTCAACACGCGGGAGCGGAGCCGGATCACCGTCGCCGGGAACGCGGAACCGTCCCTGCGGCGTTTTGCGCTGTTTACTTCCGTGACGCAAGGCAACATGGACGGTTATTTCGACACCCTTCTGGATGCGGCCAACCGGAACCATCTGCTCGCCCTGCCGATGACCTCCCGGATGGATCACTGGAAGAAAGACCTCCGCCGCCTTCTGGATTCCGATCCGTTCCGCGTGGCGGCGGACCTGGAAGCGTATTATTATCCCCTGGACACTCTGTATGACATCTGCCGGGAGGCGAATCTTCTCTTTTTCAACCGTTTCGAATGGGACGGCCCGTTGCCGGAGAACGGCGTTCTTGCGGACTATACCGCGATGACCTGTCACACCCTGAAACATTTTCTGGACCGCGGACACCGCAAAATCGTGTTTCTCGGACACTGGGACGAACCCCGTCCGTTCAATCGCCGTGAGCTTACTCGCGCGGGGGAGCTGTACGGCCTTGAGTTAGGGTCCGGCGCTTTCGATTACTGCTGCTGGCGCGACTTTGAAAACAACCCGAAACGGATTCAACGAATCTTTGGAACCAAAGAACCGCCCACGGCGATTTTCAGCCGTTCGGACAGCATTCTTTTCGAGATGATGTGCAAGCTGGAGGCGATTTATCCGAAGTGCCGCAGCATGGAGCGGATCGGATGCCATAATTCCATCTGGTCGCGTCTGCCCGGACAGGAATTTTCCACCTACCAGCTCGACTTTGCGAAAATGTGGGGGACGGCCGTCACAAAAAAGAAAAAAGGGATCGAATGGGTGATCCCCGCGTTTCTTCCGAGAACTCCGTCCCGCGGTCTTCAATGGCGGTAATATGGAATCCTGAATGAACAATCAATGCAACCCGGAGGTGAAAAAGATGAAACATCGGATAAAAAGGCGTCTATGGAAAAGTCAACGGGCGGGAGGTTTTACGCTGATCGAACTCCTGATCGTGATTGCGATGATCGCCATTCTGGCGGGGATGCTGCTGCCGGCGCTGAATAAGGCAAAACAAAAGGCAAAAACTATTACCTGTGCGGGAAATATGAGACAGATTGTTCTGATGGCCGAAAATTATGCTTCGAGCTATGATTATTATCTGCCGACAGCGGTGTGGAATGCTCCAGGCTCATTGACTGTCGGATGGGCATTGCTTAAGTCTGCCGGACTGATGAAGTCTGACTGGTGCGGTTCCAGCAATGGTTACCTCATTAAAGAGGCAAAAATGTTTTTTTGCGATGAAGCCGCATTGATCGGTAATCCCGAGAAACACGGTCATGGTATATATGGAGATATTCTGTTGAATAATTATAATCAAACTGCGATCTACATTTACAATTCCACGGGAGGACTCAGGGCTGGAAAACTTGCCAATGCATCTCAGATTATAATGGGAGGAGATACCGGCGGATCTTATACAACGAATCGACTTGTTGCAAAATATGACAATGCGGCCGCTGAAATCGGAAAAAGCGGGTATCTCGCTTTCCGACACCTGAATCTTGCGAATATTTTCTGGATGGACGGGCATGTTTCTTCTGCCAAACGGCCTGATGTCAGGACTTGTGCCGGAGAGTATGCGACCGGTTACAATTTGAAGCCATGGCAATGAAAATTGAATTTTTCTATAAACAAATATCAAAAACAGGGAGAAGAAAACAGATGAAATATCTATTGACGATGCTGCTGCTAACTGGAGCATGCTGTATGGCGAAAGATGATCTTTACACCGCTCCGCCGCGCGCGGCCATCACGAAGATGGACCCGGCGAAGGTCGACGGGGTTTTTCAGGACGCGGAACTGAAGTTCACCACCGGCATGTATGGATTCTGCAGCCGTCTTGAAGCGGTGCAGGGCGTCATGAAACTGTTTCCGGCGGAAGCGCGGTTCCATGTCGGGACCGACGGCAGAAATATTTACATCGGCGCCTGCTGCGAGGTCGGACCGGACGGAATTCTGGCCCGGGCCGCGGCGGGACGGGGCGGGACGCGCGCCTTCCTGGACGACAGCTTTGAATTTGTATTCGTGCCCGATCCGAATGCGAAAATTCCAAGCATCTACCACATCGTCACCAACAACAAGGGCTCCTATCATACGACCGCCCGGAACGGGGCGGACAACATTGCCTGGGAGCCGAAGTTTTTCTTCCGGGGCGTAGTGCAGGACGGTTTCTGGAATTACGAGGCGGTTTTTCCGCTTTCCGAATTCGGCATTTCCGAACTGAAGGACGGACAGGAAATCGGGCTGCGGGTCTGCCGTAACTGGCGGCGCATGAGCAAGGCGTTCGGCGGCGACTGGGGCGTTCAATCCGGATGGAGCCAGAACCGGGGAGCTTTCTTTTCCACGGATTCGATTCCGGTCGTCGTCTATTATGAAAAAGCGCCTGTTGTCCGCTTCCTCGGCCTCAAAAGCGGGGGAAAGCCCGATCCGAGGGCAAGCCTCTTCAATCCGACGGAGGAGCCTATGACGCTCCGGATCGCGTATGTTCACCGGCCCTCCAATTCACAGTCGGTTTCGCGGGAGGAAACCGTCGTGCTGAAAGCGGGCGAAACGAAAACCGTTTCCATGCCGACCGCCCAGGTCACGGAGAACGAGACGGTCTCCACTTCTTTCCTTGTCACTTCCGCGGATGGAAAAAAGGTTTATTACCGTCGCGCCTTCCGCTGGGGGCTGGAAACGCCGGTGATTTTCGCGTCCAAAAGCGGGGACGAGCAGAAAATCGCGCTGAAATACGCCTATTATCCGGAAAAGGACAAGATGTTCATCCGGATGGACCTGAGCGGGATCCAGGACCTTTCCTCCGTAAAGAAAATAACGGCCCGGATCACCGACAAAAAAGGAAACATCGTGGTCCGGGATACCGCGCTTCCTCCGCTCAAAAACGGTGTTTGTGAATTCCTTTGGAGCCTCCCGCCGCTGGCGGAAGTGACGGAGAAAAGCAATCCGTCCGGCGAATATAAACTCACGGTTATCGCGGACGGCATTGCCGATGCGAAGCTGGAGCGCAATTTCGAGCGGAAACTCTTTGACTGGGAAGGGAACCGGATCGGCACAAGCGACAAGCTTCTGCCTCGTTTCACTCCCATCCGCGTAAGAGGCGATCAGGTCTTCACCGTTCTGCGCGAACACACGATGAACGGACTCGGCTTGTGGGAACAAGTTTATGCCGACAAGGAAAATCTGCTGAAGGACGGCGGCATGCGCATCGAGGCGGTCGTAGACGGCAAGCCGTATCAGGCGGAAGGAGGAAAACTCAAGTTCCTCCGTAAGAGCGCGACCGGAGTTGCCGCGAAGGCCGAATGGAGCGCGGGCGCTCTCAAGGCCGGCGCCCTCAGCGAATGGGATTACGATGGCATGATGAAATACACCCTCACGCTGGAACCCTTCGCCGGACAGGTCGACTCCCTCAAGCTGGTCATCCCCCTGGACCCGAAGAACGCCTCTTTGTTCCACGCGTGCACGGACGGCCTCCGCTTCAACTACGGCGGTGCCGCGCCCAAAGGCGAAGGACAGGTCTGGAACAGCCGCAAAGCGGCGCGTTCCGATCTCCAGAGCGACTACGTCAACTACATCTGGCTGGGCACGGAAGGCCCCGGAATCAGCGTGTTCGGCGAAAACGACAAAGGCTGGACCCTCGACAAAAAAGTGCCGGCGCAGGAGCTGATCCGCCGGGACGGAACCCTGTATCTGGTCTACAACCTGATCGCGGCTCCGACGAAGATCCAATCCCCGCGGACAATCGTTCTTGGGTTCCAGGCGACTCCGGTCAAGCCGATGCTTCCGAACTGGCGGAAATCGGCCTTCTGGGGCACTCCGTCCGAGGCGGTTCCGTATCTGGATTACAACATGGTGTTCTTCGGCAGCGCGCTATGCCGGGGCGGCGTTTCCGATGCGGATTGTCTCTTCCCGCGCGATGAGGACGTTTCGCTGTGGGAGATGTACGGACAAATCCGCAAAACCAAAGACATTCCGGGAAAGTATCTGGATCGATGGTGTGAGGGATACCGGAACAAGGAACGCATGGAAACCTATCGGCGGGAGATCAACAGTGGTCTCCACCGCATGAAAAATGCGGTCCCAGACTCCGTGACCTTCTATACCAACGCCCGCGGGATGCGGACTGATATCCCCGTCGCGAAAACCTTCCAGGACGACTGGTTCCGCGAAGAATTCCAGGGCACGCGCGAAAATCCGCCCGAATACGGAGCCGCCAAGTCGTACAGCATCGATCCGGTGAAGAGTTTCCGCGATTTTGCCGTGACGTGGTACAAAAAGATGCTCACGACCGGCGCGTGCGACAATATCTACTGGGATGACATTTTCCTGGCTTCCAATTTCGATCACAGCGGACGCGACGGCGCTTACGTGATGGCGGACGGGCGTCTTCAGCCGAGCGTGGGACTCTTCAACATGCGCGAACTCATCCGCCGCACGGCGGTCATGCAATTGGAACTCGGGCGGACTCCCAATAACATGGTCCACATGACCAACACGGCCATTGCCCCGATCTGCTCGTTCGCCCAGCAGAACCTCGACTGGGAGGACAACCTCGGAACCAATCCTTTCCAGCAGCGCTGTACGAAGGAATACATCCGGGCGGTCTCGCTGGGGCGTCAGTTCGGGAATCTGCCCGGGGTGCTCGGACTGGTGGTGAACGAGGGCGACAAGGCTGCCATCGAATGGTGTCTGCGCACCGGCGCGGGCGTGATCCTGACCCATGAGCTCCTGTGGACGAAAGGCGGCGCGGCCAAAGACTACTGGAACGTCAAGCTCAAAATGCTCAAGTTCGGCTACGGCTCGGACGACGTCCGCGTCTGGAACTACTGGGAGAAAGGATATCCCGTCCGGATCAGCGGCGACACCTCTTCGATCCTCCTTTCCAAAAAGGACGATGCCATCCTGATTGTCTGCGATTACGGGGACGGCGGAGCCTTCACGGCAAAGCCTGATCTCCGGAGGATCGGCCTTTCCGGCAAGCTTTCCGCGATCGACCTGGAAACCGGGAAACCGGTGAAAATGCAGAACGAAACCTTGTCGTTCGATCTCAAGAAATATGATTTCATTGCCATTCAGGTCAAGAAAGAGTAAAGGAAGGAGAAACTGAAATATGAACCGCAATCTTCTTTCCGGTCTTCTGGCGCTCGCGGCGCTGTTTCCCGCGGCGGGACAGGAGAATCCGGTATACAAACTCTTCCCGTCGGACATCCGGTTCCACCTCTCTTTCAATGACGGCACATGCAGCGCCGAGATGGCCGGAGGCAAGGCCGAGCCGACACGGCTGCTGGGCACGCCCGTTTATGACAAGGGACTCTTCGGAAAGTGTCTTGCCGCGGGACAGGCGGTTTTCGATGCGAAAGACAATCTGGACTTGTCCATGCCGGGCACGGTCATCCTGTGGGTTGCGCCCGCGAACTGGCCTTCCGAAAAACCCGCGGATGGCAAGGAGCCCGGTTTCGGGGCGTTTTATGCCCATGGAAGCGGCAAGGGCTACGGATACGACTTCATCGTCGGGAAGATGGGCGGGCAGCCGTGGGGCGCCGGGCACATGAACACGTATGTTCAATATCAGCCCTCCGCGATCAAACATGTGAACTGCGTGATGTATGACCGGGGGCGTGTCAGCGGGTGGAAAAACGGGGAATGGCGGATGCTCGCCTCCACCTGGAAGCCGGGGACTTTCACTAACTCGGTCAACGGAAGCAAATCCGCTGTCTCCACGCTGAAAGTCCTGATGTCGTCCCCGACGCAGCTGTTCCGGATCGGCACTTCCGGGAAGGAAGGAACCTGGCGGATTCGGGTGGATGAGCTCGTGATCCTCAACCGCGCCCTGACCGACGAGGAACTCAAGAAGCTGTACGATGAAACCCTGAAGGCTGTTGCCGAACCAAAATAAGAAAGGAACCTGAAAAATCATGCTGAATCGAATCCTGGCCCGGAAGGCCGCGTTTTTCCGCGCGGAACTGTTTGACGTCGCGGAACAACGGGAACTGAATGTGGCGGAGTTCCGCCTTGCGCTTTCTTTCAAAACTGCCGTCGGATGCAAGCTCGTTTTCCGTTCGGACAAATACGGACTGATTGTGCCGTTCACCCTCGAAACGCGTTCGGACCGCGTCTGCCGGGTGAAGATCGAAAACGGCGCGATCGTCGAGCAGAATTCCATCCGCTGGCGATTGATGCGTTTGAGCGTGCTGCCGGAGCTGATGACGACCGACACCGGAAGCGAAGGGCATTATCTGCTGCCGGTGTATTCCGGAGCTCTCGCGGACTTCCGGGAACGTCCGCCCTGCCGTAATTCCGACCGCATTTATCTGGAACAGCGCGAGTGGGAAAAGTTCTCCATGATGAACTGTTTCGGGTGCCTGAAAAAAAGTCAGAATATTTTTGCGGTCGTGGATTCCGGAGACTTTGCCTGCCGGGTGGATTCCGAGTTCAATCAGGCGGGAAAAAACCGTTTGTATGCCACCTTCCTGATCCGGAAAAAGCCTTCGGACATGCCGAAGTTCGAGGACCTTTCCGTCCGTTTTTACGACGCCGGGGAGGACGCCGGTTACGGCGATTTCGCCAAACTCTTCCGGAAATATCTGCTGGAAGAACGCGGCGCGTCGCTGCTGCGCGACCGGGCGGAAAACAATCCGGCGCTCGCGTATTCCATCGACGCCCTGCGGGTCAAAATCTTCCTGGCGCAGAAACATCCGTATCTTCCGGACGGCTCCTCTCCGGTGAAGGTGCACACCACCTGCGAGGAAGCCTGCCGGATCATCGACGCTATGAAGGAAGCCGGCATCGACAAAGCCGTCATTACGCTGGTCGGGTGGAACCTGGGCGGACACGACGGCGCGTATCCGGCGCATTTCCCGGTGGAGCCTTCGATCGGAGGCGAGGCCGGCTTGCGGAATCTCATTGCACACGCCAAAGAGTCCGGATACCAGATCGTCCCGCACGACAACGTGACGGACATCTACCGGGGTTCTCCCGACTTCGACTACGAGTATGTCGCCCGCGACGAAGGACAGGAGCCCGTCGCGGCCGGAATCTGGGGCGGCGGACAATCTTACAAGACGTGTCCGCTGGTTTACCTCCAGCGCTGGGGCTATGAATTCGAGCGCATCCGCCGGCTTGGCTTCGAGGGGCATTATTACATGGATGCGCAATCCACGGTGCTGTGGACCTGTCACTCGCCGAAACATCCGGCGGGGGAAAAGGAATTCGCCCTCGCGCTGGCGTCGATCACCGCGATTCCGCGCACTCTGTACGGAGCGGTTTCCATTGAATGCCCCTCGGTATATTCGATCCCCTTCATCGACGAGGCTTCCACGATCCATTGTCCGCTGGACGATCCGTTTCTTACGGACCGGATGCCTGCGCCGCTGCGTTCGCTGGACATTGCTCCGGTCCCGTTTTTCCATATCGCGCTGCACGGGTTGATCCTGTATCAGGGACACTGGGTTCACACATACCGCGACCCTGTTCTTGGATTGCTGCGTGAACTGGCGTTCGGGGCGCGTCCGAGCATGGAGGTTTCCTATCGTGACAACGGCGGCAACGGCGGAAATTATAGGAAGTCGATTGCCCTGCTCAAAGAGGCGTATTTGCGTTGTTTCCACGAACTGAAACTGCAATGCGAAACGATCGAATCCTTCCGCGAGCCGTACAGAGGTTTTTTCGAGGCGGTCTACTCCAACGGATGCAAGGTGACGGTCAATGTTTCGGATTGTGCGATGGAAGGGCTCACGCCGGGGAGCTGGAAGGCGTCCCGGACGGAAGTTCCTGCGCGGTGACGTTCTTCCCGCAGCCCGACGGAAGATGAACCGGTCCGTGGTCGCCCGCACGCCAGACGCGCGGCGGAAGGCCGGTTGAGGCGGTGAACTGCCGCGAGAAGTAATTGGCGTCGTTGAAACCGGCCTTCATGGCGATGTCCGTGACCGACAGCGAGGTGGTCATCAGCAGTTCCCTGGCTTTGGCGAGCCGCAGGATCAGCAGATATTGAATCGGGGATTCCCCGAGCCTGTTTTTGAACAGCCGTCTGAAATTCGTAACGCTCATACCGGCGACTTCCGCCAGGTCCGCCAGCTTGATGTCGTGCTGGAAATTCTCCTCCATGAAAGAGATCACCGGTGCGAATTTACCGGCTCCCGCCGCTTTTTCGGGCGTCAGCTCATAGGTCTGGCGCGAGAAAAGAAGGATGGACTCCACGAGAAGGATGTAGAGCGCGGTCCGGAATCCCGGCCGAGCGAACGCCTGTTCATCGGCGATTTTCACCACAAGCTGGTCCAGCTTCGTGAGCGTCAGGTCGTCCACGAACAGCATTTTCCGGGGATTGTGACGGTTCCCGAACAAATGGTTGAACCCCTCCATCAGGGTGAAATCCTCCATGAACCCCTGAATGGATTCGATATCGAACAGAAACGTCAGCAGGGAAAGATGGGTGATGTCCTCGTAATAATGCTTCTGTCCGGGCTGGATCAGGCAGACGGATCCGGTATACAAAAGATATTTCACGCCGTCGATGACATGCGTGGCGCTTCCGGCTTCGACCGCAACCAACTCGTAAAACGAGTGAGTGTGCTCCCGCACGCATTCATCGGTATGGTGGACCACTTTGAGCGCGCTGATTTTCTGCGGGCTGAACCGTGCATAGCTGTTGAACTTCAGCAGCGGAATGGAGGCGGACGGCTCCCTGATTTTCTTCATCATATCTACATCTCTCTTCCTGGCGCCTTATTACTGTAGCCGTCTTTTCGGGGAAAACAAATCTCCGGAAAAATTTTTTGGACAAATAATCCTTATGAATGGACAGATCGTTATAAAAAATCTCCATTATCCTCGTGGCGGTTCAGAGGGAAATGCGCATTCCGTCCCGCGCGATGATTGCCTGTTCGCGTGCAGCGATGGCATCCTGTTCGGCTTCGTTTTCCGGCCAGAGGGTCCGGCCCCGGTGGTTGAAGACGAGCCGGGAAGAGGAATCCAGGTTTCCGGATTGCGTCAGGGCGCTTCGCATGGTCCGGATCATGGATATGTCGCAATGGTCGAAAATCCGCCAGTCGCCCGGAGCCGACATGGTGGCGTCCCATATGGCGAGGTCGATATGGGTTCCGCCGATCAGCTGACGTTCCCGCGAAGTCATCCATGCTCCATCCAGTTCGTAGAGAAGATTGCCTGCGGGACTTTCGACGAGATAGTGGAATGCTTCCTCCTGCGGGTTGTCCAGCACATGACTGGCCGGCAGAACCGTGAACTGGAACTTTCCGATGGTAAAGCGGTCTCCGGCCGTCAGCGGGTGACAGAGGCAGTTCGGCGACTCCGCCAGCGCGCACGCCTGGGGCGACCCCCAGAAATGCAGCGGCTGTTTCCGCGACTGGCCGGCCAGAACGGTTACCTGATGCGGGTGATAGTGGTCGTCGTGGCTGTGTGTCAGCACAATGTCGGTGATCTCCGCCGGGGAGACGCCGTAACGCAGGATGCTTTTGACCGCCGTGGCTCCGCAGTCGAAAAGGATGCGGCCGTCCAGCAGAGTGGCGGTGCTTCCGAGAACCCCCGGTTCGCCGTAATGATTCCAGTCGTAGTCCGCCGCTCCGGTGCCGAGAAATAATAGTTCCGTCATTTTTTTCTCCATGATGATTTCCCTTTGCCGGGAACGCTCCGGGAAGAATATGAAAACAGGCCCGCAGAATATTTTACCATAACGGAGATTGATGTTTTTTCAAGGGAGCAAATCCCGAAACAGGAGATCCGCATTTCCGTTTTCCCGATATTTCCGGGGGTGGAAAAAGCAAATCGGGCGCGGTTTTAAAAAAAATGATTTTTTTTCAGAAAAGGGCTCTTGCAATCCTGAAACATTATATTATATTAAGGATAATATGAATTTTCCGGAAATGAGGCTGGCTGATGAATTTGCCGAAATATTCACAGGTTCAATACGGGGTGCTGAACCTGATCGCGGAACGCAAACTGGAAGCGGGAGACCGTATACCGGTTGAAAAAGATCTGGCTTCGCTGTTCGGAGTCAGCGTGGTGACGGTCCGCAGCGCGATGAAAAATCTGGAAGACCGCGGAATTGTCACGCGGCAGCAGGGACGCGGGACTGTTCTGAACAAGGTGATCGAACCGCAATCCCAGCTGGGAATCATATTGTATCTGGACATTCGCGAAAGCCTGGACGGACCGGTTCTGCGCAATACCCAGATTGACCTGGCGCAACTGGAACTTTCGGTGGCCGACAGCGGATATGCGATCCGCTATCAGGTGGCGCGGCGTGTCCCGACCCATTTTCTGCTCCATTCCCTGCGGGACGTTTCGGGCGTGCTGATCTCCGGATACATTACCGAAGAATGGCTTCAGCTTCTCGAAGGGCTGGACATCCCGATCGTGCTTGTAGGATCGATCTACTCGGAACAGATTCCCCGGTTTGCCCATGTGGACATCGATTGGAAATCCATGACGCGGGCCGCGCTGGATTTCTTCGTTTCGCTCGGATTGCGGAAAATCGGGATGGTGACGGGGGCCGGATTCTATGAGCCTACCCGGCGGCTGGTCGCCGCTTACCGGGAGGGCATGGCCGCGCATAAACTGCCGTACGTGGAGACAATGATTTGTGTTCCGGAAAATAACAATGCCCGGATACCGATAAGAAACTTCCTGAAGACCCACGAAGACCTGGATGTCATTCTGGTCGAATACGGCAAATACATCTATCTTCTGGGAGAGCTGCTGGATCTGGAGCGGAAACCGCCCTTCATGGGAATCATCGGCTTGTTCCGCCAGCTGGAGGAACTTCCCGCGCGGGTAATGAATGTGGTGCCGGACCGGGATATCTGGCACGCCTCGGTACAGATGCTGATTCAGCAAATGACCAATCCATCCGCCCGGAAAGAAAGAATTCTTCTGGGGAATATTTTTGTCAACGATCCGTCTGTAAAAAATGAGATTTTAACAAAGAAAGGGGTGAGGAAATGAGAAAGCAGGGAACGGGAAACGAGAGAATGCGAATGAGGCGGAATTCCGGTTTCACACTGATAGAGCTTCTGATTGTTATTGCAATCATTGCGATTCTGGCGGGAATGCTGCTGCCGGCGTTGAACCAGGCAAGGGAAAAAGCGCGGGCGGTTTCCTGTATCAGCAACATGAAGCAGATCGGGTTGACGCATGTCCTTTACCGGAATGATTTTGCGGGTTGGTTCGTGCCGGTCTCCCAGGCGACGTACACAAAAAACTGGAACGAGGACAGTGCCAATGTGTGGGCCTACAATTTTTATTCCCTGAACTATATCAACGGCCCGAAAAGCTTTTTCTGTCCCACACTCAAACCGGTCTATACTTTGTCCCATCTGACCGGGAGCAGTTCCATTTTTGTCAAATACAAAGAAACCCCGGGGCTCTGGCGGATGGTCGGTTACTCCTACAACGGGCTGTTCGGCGGGTGGAACAGCGTCGGCGGAGACTATTGCGGGATCGAGTCGCTGACCAAGGAAACCCGCGTCAGGATGCCCGATAAAAAACCGGTTCTCATGGAATCCCTGGCCGATACGACTTCCATCATTTCGACCAGCGAGCATTATTCCCTGCATGTCTTTAACGCCGCATGGGTGGGTTCCTACAATACGGACGCCGTCTGGTCGAATTTTGCAACACCGCATGGAAACAGGAATATCACCAACTACAGGAATTCCGTCGGAAACGGGAACATCATCTGGGCGGACGGCCATATTTCGACGATGTACCGCGCAAACTGGCAGCCGGGACAATGGGTGAACTGGCATTATTTTCTTCCGGATCATTCCGCATTTCCGTCGGACTATCTGAAAAAATAGTGTCGCCGTTTTTCCCTCCAAAAAATTCTTAAAAAAGGATTGATGTCATGTTGAAACCCGCAGGTTTATTGTTTCTTCTCTCCGGACTGGCGCTGTCGGCAGCGGAACCGGAAATCTATTTTTCATTCGACCGTTCTTCCCGGGCGGATTTCGGAGGCGTTCCCGGCGGCAAGCAGGAAATCGCCGGAGCCGCAGGAGAACGGGGTGTGGAAGGGAAAGTCATCCGCGGGACGGATAAAACTCCGGACGCCATGCTTTCGGACGGGCTTGCCGGGAAAGCGCTTCTCCTCGGAAACAGCCGTGACAAAAAAGCGGTTCAAACGGTGGAATATATCCCGTTTGCTCCGCTGTCGGCGACGGAGGGCAGCGTCAGCTTATGGGTTCGCCCGAACGACTGGGACGGGAAGGATCATAAAAATTTTCACCATTTTTTCGGCGCCATGAACGGGGCCGAGCGTCTGGTCCTCTATAAATATTACGAGAACTCCAAACTTGTATTTCTCCTTGGACGTCTTGGCGGAAACGGAGTTACGACAGCGATCCATGCGGATATCTCCAACTGGGAGAAAAACTCCTGGCATCATGTCTGCGCCGTTTGGAACGCCAAATTCATGGAACTGTATGTGGATGGGAAAAAGACGGCGGAGTCCCCGCGGAAAACGCCTCCGGGACCGGATTTCACGAAGTTCCAGCTCGGGGAATACTGGCAGGGAAACCCCGGCAGTTCTTCTCTGGATGAACTGCGCATCTACGGGAAAAAACTTTCTGCACAGGAAGTCCTGAAGGACTATCTGCTTCATGCGGCGAAAGCGACTTCCGATTCCGCTCCCGTTTTGATGGGCGTCGGAGCCGGGAAAGTGACGGTGGATGGAACGATCGGCGCGGGGGAATATGCCCTGTCCGTTTCCGGGATGAACAATTCCATGAATGCGAACGTCCAATATTCCCCGAGACAGTCCCGCTGCTCCCTGTCCTGGGATGAGCGGAATCTGTATGTGGGGCTCCAGTCGCCGGCTCCCGGCGTCCTGAAAGCATCCCATTCCGGGCGTGACGCGAATCTCTGGGAGGACGACGCGGTAGAACTTTTTTTTTCGGGATTTGACGGAAAAAAAGACCTCTACCAGTTCATTTTCAACAGCGGGAAGGGGATGTATGACTCCAAAAACCGGAAAAGCGGCTGGCAAAGCAGCGGCGTCCGGTTTGAATCCGGCGTGAAGAACGGCGTCTGGACTTTTGAGTGTGCGATTCCATGGGAAAATTTCGACTTCGTTCCGGCCGCCGGCCGGAATTTCCGGATGAATATCTGCCGGGATTTTGTGCAGTCCAACGATTGGACCTGTCTGGCTCCCGGCGATTATTTCGCGGTTCCCTCCTATGCAAAGGTCACCCTCTTGAAACAGGTTCCTTCCCTTGAGCTGTCTCCTTTCGGTGAACTCTACAGCGGAAAGATTCAAAGCGAACTTTCCCTTGCAGGCACGGAGCCCGACACGGTGAAAGCAAAACTGTCTGTGAAAGCACCCGTATTTCCCTTTACTTTTGAAAAAGAATACCGGCTGGAACCGGGAAAGCGCGCCGTTTCCCCCATAGCCGGAAAGGTTCCTGAAAACGGGAATCTGGAGATTTCGGTTCTGTCGGAGAAACACGGCGTTCTTTATCAGAATACTGTTTCCTACAAGACGCTGCTGCCGGTGCGTCTGGCTTGCATCTATACCGACATCCCGGAACAGTTGCTGGTGATGGAGATCGAAAATTCCAGGCTCCTCACGGGAAAAAATAAGCTTCGCGTGATGCTGGAGGACATCAGAACGGGGAAAAGCGTTTATGAGAGTACGCAAGTCATTCCGGATGACCGGCCCACGGTCCCTGTCCGTTTCCCCATTCAAACGCTGCCCGACGGAGAATATACGCTCCGCTATGCATTTCTTTCCCCTGACGGCGGGGAACTGTTCAAGGATCAGGAGGCGTATGCGAAATATCCGGAAGTCCGCCCCTGGACCCATTGTCCGTACGGGCTTGCGGATGTGGTTCCACCCCCGTGGAGCGCCCCGAAAACGACGGATGATTCCTTCGAATGCTGGGGACGAAAGATTCAACTGGGAGGAAAGGGGCTGATCCGGTCCATGAGTTCGCAGAATCGTGAACTTCTTTCCGCCTCCGTGTCGCTGAAATGGAACGGCAGAATCCTGGATTTTCGCGCGACGGTCCAAAAAAAGGGCGCCGGATTCACGGACTATAAACTGGTGCCGGGCGACGGGAGCGTCCCCGTTGAAGTGTCTGTTCGTGCGGAGTTCGATGGACTTCTCTGGTTCACGCTTTCCCTGCTGCCGGATGTTCGGGAAAAATTGGAATCGCTGTCGTTGGAGATTCCACTCAACCGTACAAATATTACCGGATTTGACGACGGTTCCTCCATCATGGAAAAGAAGGATTTGACAAACATGCCGGACGGTTCTTTTCAGGTCAATCCTGTGGAAAAACCTTTTTTCTGGTGCGGCGGCGACGAGGTCGGCCTGATGGGAGGTTCCTCTTCGCGCAGGGGGTGGCATCTGCGTGACAAAGCGAAAGGATTGACGGTTTCGGTTCAGGACAAGACCGTGGTTCTGGAGCTTTCTCTGGTGGACAGCCCGCTGAATCTTGCAAACCGGCGGTCCCTTGAATTTTATCTTCAGCCCACGCCCGTCAAGCCGAAAAACAGGGAGATGCAGAAATACCGGACCGGACGGAACATGATCTGCTGGGGGGAATACGTGACCCTCTTTTTCGCCCATAAGCGTCCGGGAAAATTCAGCGAACGCCACCTGACGTATTTCCGCGAACAGCAGGAGAAAAAGGGGATGCGCGTGTTTTACTACAACGCGCCGAAAGGAGCTTCCCCGGTCTCTCCGGAATGGAATTATTTCGGAAAGGAATGGCATTGTTCTCCGCCCCGGCTGGGCGAGTATATGCGGGATTCACATACCCCGAACCGGGCTGCCCGCAACATGTATCTTTCGACCTACGGCTGTCTCAACAGTCCGGATTTCTTCGACTTCAAACTGGATTCCATCGGCGGCTTCATCCGGAATCCGGAATACAAAGTGCGGGACCTTTACTTCGACCTGACCTGGCCCCGCCCCTGTTCCAATCCCGCACACGGATGCCTCTGGACCGATGAATTCGGCTACAAACACCAGGACAATGACCTGAAGAATCTCCGGCTGCTGATGAAACGTCTTTACATCACCCTGAAAGAAAAGACGCCGGACGGCTTGTTCCGGGGACATATCCTCTCCGCCCGTGTGCCTTCGGATGTTTTTTTTGACAGCCTTGTGGTCGGCGAGCTGTATGACCGCCATATTGTCAACGGGAGCAATTACTACGGAGTTCTTACCCCTTCTCTGATGCGGATTGCCTATGCTTCCCGCGATAACGAGATGGAGGTTGACTTCATTCCGCAGTTTGAGCGGGCTTTACAGCTTTTCGCCCCGGAAAAATTCGCCGTCATGAACCCGGCGGAACCGGAACTGGACCGGGCCATTTGCCATTACCTCGGCTACATGCTGATCCATGATCTCGGTACGTCTCCGACCCCGAAAAACGCCCGGATGAAGGAATTTTTCGAAGCGCGCGACCGGATCGCCGTGAATGGGAAATGGACTTTCCATCCTTACTGGAAACCGGAAAGTTCCCCTGTTCGTCCATCCGTTCTTGAAAATCATTTGATGGCAAGCGCTTTTTCCAATCCCGGAAAAGTTTCCATTGCCGTTTTGAACGACTCCGACAGGACGGAAAAACTCTCCCTGACGGTGGACACCGGTCGGCTCGGAGTGGAAAAGAACAGGAAAGGCGAAGAATTGATGACCGGAAAGAGTATCAACATGAAGAATGGAAGAATCGAATCGGAAATCGGCCCCCGCGCCCTTCGGGTTTTTGTTCTTGACTGAACGTTTTCAAGGCGATGCCGGTTCCTGAATCTTTTTCATGCCTTACGGAAAATTTCAGGCCGTCCGGCATGGGAAAGATTCAGGAGCGGGATGATTCATTGCCCGCGGCGATTTCCTCATCCGTAGGAGCAAAGGTATCATCCAGTTCCGGGGCGTTTCCATCCTCCTGGATGTCGACGGCCTCGTGCGTGGCGGTGGCCTGGGGCGCGGCGGCTGTGTCGGAAGCTTCTTCCTTTTTTCTCAGACGGTCGTAATGCTTTTTGACCTTTTCAGCCACATCCATGTAGTTCACGTTGGCCGAATAAATCTGTTTGAAACACTCGAATGCCTTGTCGGCTTTGCCCATGCGTTCATAGGCAGCCCCGAGATAATAAATGGCGCGCATTTTCTGGACGTCCAGGTAAGGCATTTCCTTGATGGCCTCTTCGAAAATATCAATCGCCATGTCATATTGCTCTTTGATGGCGAAGCAGCGCCCGATGTAGATCATCGAGATCAGCTTGCGCTGCGGATTGAGCTTGGCGTGCTGGAACTCCTCCAGGGCCTTGTCGATCATTTCCAGTTCAAAATAAAGGAGGGCCAGGTCGTAGCGCACCTGAAGGTCGTTCGGATAATTTTTGATGCGGGCGAGACCGCACTGGATCTGGTAATTCGTGATGGATTTGCGGGCTTCGTTCAGTTCTTCCGGAGTGGGGGTGGAGGTGGCGATCATCTCTTCGATGTGCTGTTCGGCCAGGGCCACGTTGGAACGCTCGATGGCCTTGTCGACCACGAGGTCGAGGACGCCCTGCATCTGGGCCAGCCGGTTGAATTCCTCGATGGCCTTTTCGTGCATGTTGACACGCTGATAGAACTCCCCGAGCTTCCGGTGGATTTCGATGGTGCCCTGACCCGCTTCCACGAGCTTCTCGTAGCGGCGGATCATCTCCTTGATGTCTTCTTCGGAACGGATGATCCGGTCGCCCCGTTCGAGGTCGCTGACGTCGGGCAGGTTGGTGCCGTTGGTTTTGGTGGTGACTTTGCTCTTTTCCGCCGCCGCGGCCGCGCTGGCCGCGTTTTGAGCCATGGTCGCGGTGGCGGCTGCCGCGCGGAGATTGGCTTGCGCTTTCAGGTCGTTCGGGCGCAGGGAGACGATTTTCTGGCGGAGCTGGAGCACGCGGTTGGAATCCTCGATCCCTTCCAGCAGAACGATGAGTTCCTCGATGACTTTTTCATTGTTCGGATCATTTTCCAGAAACCGTTCCAGGGCGTCGATGGCGAGGTAGGAGGTGTCCATGGCCATGGCTGCTTCGTAAAGGAAATGCAGCCCCTCGTTCGAGTAAAAGGAGGCCAGGGCCTCTTCCGCCAGATTCAGGGCCTCCCGGGGGTCCTTGGACAGCAGCAGTTTGCCTTTGACAATGGCGAGTTTGGCCTTGGCCTGTCCCGCGATTTTCTGAAATCCGGTAAGCTGCTGCGCTTTTTTGATTTCCGCGGAGCGGAGGAGTTCACGCGCATCCCAGAAACCGGGGACAGCCTTCACGAGATCTTTCAACAAAGAAACACCGTAATCGTAATTTTTTTTGCTGATCACATCCAGCGCACGAGTGTACATGTTCCGCATTCCACCTGGAATTTCACTAATACTTGTTTTATCAATCGCCATAATGAAAAAAAACCTCCGAAACCGGGAAAATAATTTTGAAATTTAACAATATAGGCAGTATATATACAACACAAGCTCCCTGTTGTCAAGTTTTTTTATAAGTATTCGAGCCAAAAAATATGCAAAAAAAATTTTGTTTTTCTTTACCGGCGGAAGAGACTGTCTGCGCGCTCTGCACCGCCCCCGGCGGCGCACTGGCCATTCTCCGCATTTCGGGCCCGGACGCCTTGGAGACGGGGAATGCCGTCTGGCGGGGGCATGTTCCGCTTTCCAGGGAAAACGCCCGGAAAATGCTGTTGGGAAAACTGTATTCCGGCGATCCGTCTTCTCCCGGCGAACCCTGCCTCGCCGTTTTCATGCCCGGTCCGAAAAGCTATACCGGCGAGGATACGGTGGAGCTTCATTGCCATGGCGGTTCCTTTGCCCCGAAACGGCTGCTGGAAGCCGTTCTTGCATCCGGAATCCGCCTGGCCGCGCCCGGAGAGTTCACGAAACGCGCCTTCCTGAACGGGAAGATGGATCTGACCCAGGCGGAAGCTGTGGCCGATCTGATTTCCGCAAAATCCGAAAGCGCCGCCCGCCTCGCGGAAAAACAGCTGTCCGGGCGGATCGGAAGCCAGGTCCGGCAGGCGCGCGAACGCCTGATCCATCTGCTGGCCGAAATCGAATCCCGCATGGATTTCCCCGAAGAGGAACTGGACTGGATGGCTCCGTCCGGCATGACGGCCGAACTCCAGCGCGTTGCGGAGTCCCTCCGGAAAATGCTGCAATCCGTGGAGCACGGCTCTATCCTGCGCAACGGTCTGCGCGTGGTCATCGCCGGACGCCCCAACGCCGGAAAATCCAGCCTCCTGAATGCCCTGCTCGGTTTCGAGCGCGCCATTGTGACGGAGATTCCCGGCACCACGCGCGACACATTGGAGGAATTCGTTTCCCTTCGCGGCATTCCGGTCATGCTGACCGACACCGCCGGGCTGCGGGAGCAGTCGGCCGACCCCATCGAGAAACTGGGAATCCGCCGCAGCCGCGACTCCATGCGGACGGCGCAATTCATTTTCTGGGTCCTGGACGCCTCCACGTCCGAAGCGGCCGCGGAATCGGCGGAACATCTGAAAACCCATCTTCCGTTTCCGGCGGAGGCGATCGTTGCTTGGAACAAAACCGAACTGGACACTTCCCCGGAAGTTCTGCCGGAACTGTCCGGACTTCCGTGCGTGCGCATTTCCGCGCTGAAAGGGGACGGCCTCGACGCCCTGCTGGACCTCTTTGCCGCGCGGGTCTGGAAAGGAAATGACGTTTCGGAAAGCGAATGCGAGGTCTCCGCCCGGCACGCCGCGTTTCTGGAGGACGCTCTTTCATCTCTTGAAAAGGCCGTGCCGGAGATTGCCTCCGAATCCTGGGAGCTGGCGGCGGCGTGCATGCGCGGCGCGCTGGCGGCGCTGGGAAGCATCACCGGGGAAGAGGTATCGCCCGACATGCTGGACGAAATCTTCTCCCGGTTCTGCATCGGGAAATGAGACGGGCGCTTACCGCAGAGTGAATTTCCGTTCCGCGGAAATCCCGGTCATGACGTCCGTGACCCGGAGCGTCCACTCTCCCTGAGGATCGTTCTCCGCCATACGGAAAATCAGCCGGGCTTTGCCATTTTCTCCGAGGAGGTTGCGCTTCAGGAAGAAACGGGGCGGTTTTCCGTCCGGCGGCATAAGTTCCGTGTGGAAGACGTGCTTGCCGGGGATTCCCCCGCTGACGGCCACGGAAAGGTTTGCGACAAGATCGGTTCCGCCCTTGACCGACGAGGGCGCCGCGATCTCGACTTTCTTCACGGCATAAGGATACACTCCCCACACCGAGGCTTCGCCGAGGGGTACTTTCGCCCGGACCGCATCGGTTTCACCGAGGTATTTTCCGGCGCGCAGATCGTAGACGTGCCCTTTGAGCGGGAACCGGAAGGTCTGCTCCAGCGAATCCTGTGAACGGGTCTGGTTCCGGAGCACGGCGAACACGTGCATGTTGCCATCGACAAAGTGCATGGCTTCGCGTCCGGGGACCGTGACGACGTCGCTATTCCCGAGGACCTGTTTCACGCCGGCCTTTTCCAGCAGGTCGAAAATCCGCTGGCGCTGCGCCGGGTCCTTGTCGTCGAAGATTTTCCCGATTACCAGAAGATTCTTTTCTCCGTCGAAGGGATTCTTTGCCCGTTTTACGCCCAGTTCATCACATTCTCCCGGCAGGAAATCCGCGACGGCCGTGCCGCCTTTTGCCAGGAATGCCTTGACGGAAGCTACTTCTTTGTCGGACATCGCGCTCACACCCGGCATGAAGAGAATCCTGCGGTCACTCAATTTGCTGCCGACGATCTGTTCCGGAGCCAGGAAGTCGTATTGATGAAGAAGTTCTTCCAGCAGGTAACGGATGTTGTGACGGCTCTGGAAGAGATCGCGCAGAGGGCCGCTTGCATGAATCTCGCCCTCTTTTGTTTCTTTGCCGCGGAGGAAGGAAAGCAGAACGCTGTCATGGGAATAATAAAGCGCGACCTCGTTCTTTGCCCACGGGTAAGCAAGGAATATCTTGCCCAGCCCGTTGAGCAGCTTTGAGTTTTCCAGGCTTTCCTGCATGTTCTTCGCGTCTTCGGTATAGGCGCCTGTGTAATCGAGCATATTCAGCCAGGAGCCGCCTCCGCCGGAACCCATCCCGGAAAATACCGCGAACCATGTGAATCCGCCGTAACGGTGCAGGGCGAACCACCAGGGCTGGAAGAAGGACTTGTCGCGGCTGAAGAAATATCCGGTGAATCCCCAGAGTCTCATATCCGGGCGAAAGGAACGGTAGAATTCGTCGAATTCATAAATCGGACTGCTTCCCTGGTAAACCATGGAGGTATATTCCTGCGAGAATCCGAGACCGGCTTTCGTGAGGAGTTTCCAGTAGTCGTTTCCGCCGAGCGCCCCTTCTCCGAAGGAATTGTAAAGGGAAAGAGCGGAATTCGGGTCGCCTTTTGCGGCTCCGTCGGAAACGGTTCGGATGATTTCGCACCAGCGGTCGGTATTGAAATTCCGCCATTCGATGAATTCACCGAAGCGGCCGGTGGACCGGGCTTCCTTCATGCGGGCGGGAGCGATCTCATCGAAACTTTTGAGCGCGGTTCCCATACGCTTGTTGTATTGCTCGATCGTGCCGTATTTTGCTTCCATGCGCTTCCGGAATTCCGCCACATTCTCGGGATGTTCATCCAGTTCCGCGCCGGTTCCGGGCCGGACCAGATTGGGTTCGTCGCAGACCGCGTCATGGACCACTCCGAGCCGACGGTCTTTCCGTGCGGATTTTTCCGCCCTGTCGGCGAGGTCCTTGTGCGCCTTTTGCGTATTGAACTGCTGGGCGCGTATATTGTTTTTCTGAGGCCATCCGCAGAACATGTCGCCGCCTCCGCGGAAATGTCCGCCGACGCCCATGCCCGCCGCCAGGTCCCCCATCTCGCGGAACGGCATCAGATAGCAGCGGAAGCCGATTTTCTCGAGCTGGCGGTCGCACTGTTCGCTGAATTCCTGCGGAATGTCGGCGCCGAAGTTCCAGATCGAAGGGGTGAAGTCATCCAGCAGACGCGCCTTGTCCCGGTCCTGCGCGATGACGGGAATCCGCCTTGTATCAAGAACCTTTCCATTCTGTTTCAGCGACACGGCGACAATGCCCAGATTGGTGTAGAGAGCGTCCAGGGGAACCCGGAAACGGGATTCCTTTTCCGTTGCAAGCCGTCCGCGGTCGAGAATCCGGCCGGAAAAATCCTCAAAGGTCCATTCCAGTGTCATGCCCGGAGCAAATTCCTGCACGGTAACGGAGAGCTCCGCCTTGTCTTTGCCCTTGTAATAGCGTTTATTGTCGCTCAGACCGGCCAGCACGGGACCTTTCTTTTCAAATACTTTTGCCGTGTAGTCGAGCGTTGCGCCGTTCCTGTCGAGCGCATGAAGCGTCAGGACATGGTTTCCGTTCATGGCCGGTTCCGGTATTCCGAATGACACCGTCCCTCCCTGGACGGCGGCTTTTCCGTTGGCGGTCCCGGCCCCGTTTTTGTCCGTGACTTCCCAGGCGACCGGTGTTCCGTCCGGCATGCCTGTGCATTTTGCCGTTACGGAGCTGCCGTTGATCGCGACCGGGCCGAACGTCTGCGGCGCCTTGCCGGCGGCATAATACAGGATGCGCGCAAGCCACGCTTTGTTGAAGGACGCCCACGGGAAACGGTCCGACGCATAGACGTCCGGCTCCTGGCGCATCTGGAAGAGGTGATGCACATGAGCCGTGTGTGCGGTGACGATCCGCCCTTTGCCCGCTGTTCCTTCGCGGATGTTCGCCAGCGGATCGTGTTTCCAGGCGCTCCACTGGCTCGGCCGGACGTGGAATTCGACGGGCAGCCCCTGTTTCAGATAATGCGCCGGGCCGACCTCCTTCGGGGAGGCATCCCGGACGAGGTCCGCAAGGTTGCCGTAGGGAGCCGGCGCATTGAGAAACAGTCCGGCTCCGTTCTTCACGTTCTTCACGATCTGTTTTGCCAGTTCTTTGCCGATTTTGGGCGGGACGCGGGAGCCTCCGATCATATAAAGGTCGTAGGCGCCGCGTTCCAGCCGGTCGAAAATCTCCTTCGGATTCTCATCCGTGTAGTAGACGTCGGCATTATTGCCGGTCGTGGTCAGCATGTCCGCTTTGACATTCAGCCCGTTCAGGATTTCCCGCGGATCGGCAAGAGACATCAGGCTGTCGCCGACCACGAGGACGTTCAGGGGCGCGGGGGATTTCCCGTATCTGTTTTCCGGAAGACGGATCTCCGTTCCGGGAATGGTTTTCTTGATCCCGGCGCGGCTGACCTTGCGGATTTCAAACGAGGACATCCTGCTTTCAAACAGGCTGGCGTTTTCAATCTCGATGCCGGTTTCATTGTTTCTGGTGCCGAGACGGTAGAGCGGCAGGCTCACCGTGTTTTCCACCGCCTTGAACGGCAGATAATATTCCTGGAACTCCTCCGTGAAGGGGATGCCCCATGCGACCGTTCCGCCCTGCTGGAATTTTCCGTCCGGCGTTTTCACAAGCTGAATCGCGCCGAAGGACCCCTCTTTTCCGATGCGCCGTCCGCGAACCCGGAGCGTGTATTCTTTGCCGGGGACCAGCAGCTTGTCCACCCAGAGCCCGTAGAAGTGATAAGCGTTTCCTGTGGCGCGGATCAGCCAGATGTCCGAAAGGGGCGCCGTTTCGACTCTTTGGACATCGGGATTCTTGAATTCGGTTCTCACGAAATCGAATCCGGGATCGGGAAGCATATTGACCTTGATCCGGTCGGAATGAGCGCGAACGATCGACGCCGTTCCGCCCTCCGGCGTCATGGCCGCGCTGCTCCACTGATCCGGCAAGTGATAGTTCGGAGAGCCATCCAGCACGGCAAAAGAGCTCTGCTGTTCCTTGTTTTTCGGCATGTCGATGTTATAACGGCAAATATTGAAGCGGATTTTCTGCGCTTCCGCCGGGGCTTTCATGCCGATTGCCGACAGCGGGATCGTCAAATTGGCATACCAGCGGTCTTTCTCGGAAACAATGCTTTTGCGGACGCCCGGAAGCTCCGTCTGGTTGCGGTTGACGCCCGTGTAAAGCTGTCCGTTTTCGGAGACCGCGATCTGATAATAAGTGCCGGCGGAGGGATTCGGCTGTATGAAGAACTCGAAGTTGTTGTCCTTGAACAAACTGCGCTGGACGGACCTGTCCGATTTCCATCCCGGATGGAACGTTCCGCAGAGGCTGACATACAGGTTGTTGTCGTCATAAAGCATCTGCGCCCGGGTGGCGAATGGTTCCACGGACGCTTTCAGGGGATTGACGAATCCGGTCAAAGTGTCCGCTTTGTTCCAGACGGCCTCGACCCGTTTTCCGTTGCTGTTGAAAGGAATCTGCGCGGTTTTCCGAATCTGGGGAAGTGACTCTGCCGCCGAGATCGCCGCCGCCAGCAGAAAAGCCGCAGCAGTAACACCTTTTTTGAGAGAAAGTTTCATTTTTTACTCCTGAATGTTATGATATGGATGGATTTTTTTCGTGCAAGGAAACGCGAGTGTGCCTTTTTTCTGTTGTTTGAGAGAAACTATGAAAAACTTTTTAATAGCCATAGACAATTGCGGTATTGCGGGAAAGATCCCAATTTCTAGAAGCGGCGCCCGGTGCGCACAATCTCCAGTGATCGGTGGAGAGGTCGGCGAGCTTGTTCCAGATGGTCTGATCGATACCGTAAAATCCCTTTGCCGCGTTTGCATTGCCGGCGAGTGTGCAGAAGTTTGCCGTTCCGATGTGACGGAATCCGGACTGAAGATCACTGTATCCTGACCATGTGGGAGAAGCGACGCAACTCCAGCCGTCATGATACCCATAGAAAGCACATCCTTTGCCGTTTCCGTTTTCGCAGTCTCCGCTGTCAATGAAGAATTCAACTTTGGACGGCGGCGGAGAGGAGGATGTGCCGCGTCCGAATTCTTTGATATTGCGCGGATAACTGAACAGGTTTCCTCCCAGTTTGGCGTTCTCTTTAATGTGGAAGGGAGAAACGGTATTGACAGTGCTTCGAAGAATTTTGAAATTAGCCGCAGGACACAGGAACGTTTTATAGACGATGTTGATGCTGTTCGTATTTCCCAGATAACTGACAAAAGAATTCGATCCTTTGGATTCCGGTTTTGCATATGTCCAGTAGGAACCGGGAATCCAGCCGCCGTAGTCGTCAACGTATCCGTATGCGGCCACATAAAGCTGTTTCATGTTGGCTTTGCAAGAAATTCCCTGAGCGATCTGTTTGGCATGGTTCAGCGCCGGGAGCAGCATCCCGGCCAGAATCGCGATGATCGCGATCACGATGAGGAGTTCGATCAAAGTAAAATTTCTTTCCGGTTCGGATGGCTTCATTTCCGCATCTCCTTATTTGAATTATGACTACATTTCGGAAAAATGGTGTTATTCATGGATCATTCCTTAGAACATCAGATCCCGTAAAAGCCGCCAGTAGGCCGCCTGCAAATACATTGGCCCGTTTCCGGGAATGTAGGCGAAATCGCTTCGAGCGATCATCTGTTTCAAGAGGATTTTCTGCGATTCGGGGAAAGAATAGCCTGGAGCCATCAGCTGGACCAGCGCCGCCTGTCCCATGTCACGTTCAGGCTGCACTTTATGGGCGGGTTGTTCAGGAATGGAAAGCCCGCAACAGGTGATGCGTTCGCTCTTCCGCCAGTCGGTAAAGGCCGGAATCACACCCGCCTGCTGGTTGAAAATCTCCGTGGCCCTTACTTCATTGTATCTGGCGCATTCCGCCGCGGCATACATCGCTTTGCGGCAGAGATCCATGCATTCCTGTTCTTCGGGCAGAGTCTCCAGCAGCAGTTCAAGGGAACATGCCATCTGGAGCAATGCGAACGCGTTTGCCGGTCCGGGGAAGAGCCGGCAGGAATGTTCCGCCGCCGGACGGAGATATTTACAGCAGAGTTCCCGGAAATGCCGGTCTCCTGTCATTCGCCATGCCGCGGCATAAATCATGGGGAGACGTGCGGCTTCCTGCGGATAAAGAGTGTCAAGACCCCACATTTCGCAAACAGCCTGAGCGGGTCGTCCGTCCAGCATGGCCGCGCAATATCCGTTCTCCGGGGTGACATGTTTTTCCATCGAGAGGGCAATATCGGCAACGACTTCCGGAATGGTCTTTTTCATCTCGGCATCCGCCAGCGGGGAACGATATAATTTCCAAAAGCCATGGACAAAATGCGTATACTGGTCGCGGGATGTATTCAGATAGACAGATTTTCCATCGGCCGGACAAATGCTCCGGGCGACGAATCCCCGTACTCCGTGGATTGCGGCGCAAGCCTTCAAACCAAGAAAAATCTCCCGCGCCGCCTCATGCATCTCCGGCCCCGCTGCAACGGCATACCGATCGCAGATCATTGAAAGCATGACTCCGCCGCCGGTTGCGGAGTCATCCATCCCTGTCCCCCAGCCGCAAACATTGGGTTCACTCCTGCGAACTTCTTCCGGGGTGGGAAAGCAGTCATATTCATGCCCCTTCTCCAAAGAAGTCAGCTGGTCATAGACCAAATGGGTCTTCGGCAGATAAAAGTGATTCCAAATGCACGCCCAGGAAAGATCGATCTGTCTTTGCAAATGCTCGAAAGAAAGATCATGCTGCGTCATAATCACCCTCCTATATTGAAGTATTTTCTGTATGCCTTGTTGCTGATCTTCCGTTTGATGCCTGATGTCAATGTGTTCATTTTCAACACAAAAGCCTCAAAACGGAAGGAGAAATTCTTTTGCCGATGCCGTCCGATCTTCGCATCCTCGTAAAAGTTCAAAGAACACAGCCTTTTCCGGAAGGCTTTGGACTCCGATCGTTCAATATCTGCTTCTTTGACCACTCTCGTCCGTTTGAGCGACTCTTCTCTGATAAAATTTCCCCTCTCGGATTCCCATGGTCCTGTCACTTTTTCATCTGAATTATGATTCCGTCATCGGATTTCATACGTGGACATGTAGACAACATATCCCTCTCATATTATAGCGGAAAAGATTCTGTTGTCAAGAGCGCCTTTCCGTCCTGTTGATTAAATTTTCTCAGAATTATTTCAGGAGATTTGGAAACGAAACCTTCCGCTGCCGGGCCGAATCTCCCGAAACCCGTCTTGCGGAAATCAGTAAACCGCCGCGCCGGTTCGGGTCAGGTCCCAGTTACGGGAGGCATAACCGGCCCGGCAAATTCTCCATTGGGTGTAAGCGGGCATATCCGCGGCGGACCAGAAGGCGGTTGCCGCCATTCCGCGATAGCCTTTCATCTGGGAGATATTGCCGGCGAGGGTGCAGAAGTTCGCGTGATCCCGGTGACGGAATCCGGTCTGCCGTACATCCGAACCGCCGCCGTGTCCTGCCACCGGATTGGAAATGCAACTCCAGTCCATGAATCCGTACATCCAGCATCCGGCTCCGTTCCAGCCTGTGCAGTCGCCGGAATCAGCCCACCACATGACTTTAGACGGCGTAGGCGATTGGGTTCCTCCCCGCCCGAATTCATTGATGTTGCGGGGATACATAAAGAGGTGTCCGCCGATGCTGGCGAGATACCGGATCTTGTAATAAGAAACCCGGACACCGGAACTGTCTTTATATTCGAAACGGGCCGCCGGACAGTCGAACGCCTTGGTAATAATGGTGTCATAAGGCGTTTTTGCACCGAGGTATTGTCCGATGGACGCATAAGTCGGCTGTCCGATGGTAGTATACGTCCAATAGGTTCCGGGAACCCAGCCTTTGTTGTCATCCAGATAACCGTAGGAAGCAAGGTAGAGCTGCTTTATCGAGGATTTGCAAGCCGTGCTGTGAGCCATTTCCCTGGCTTTGTTCAGGGCCGGGAGCAGCATCCCGGCCAGAATGGCGATCATCGCAATCACGACGAGGAGCTCGATCAGGGTAAAAATCTGTGGGCCCCGTGCTGGCTTCATTTCCGTATCTCCTTGTTTTGAGTTGTTTTCCATTTTTTGATGTCGGTATTTTTATACGTGGACATGTAGACAGCCTTTCCTTTCCATTATTATAGCGGAAAACATTGGATTGTCAAGAGAACTTTTCAAAAAAAATGTGTTTTTTTACTGTTTCATGCTTTACAAATTCCTTTTTTGAATGTATTTATAATTCCGGCTTGCGGAAAAGGCCGGAAACCGGTGCAAAAAGGAAGACGGGATGACAGGGAAAAAAGAAAACTCGCTTTACATGAATATCGTTCTGGATATTTACGACAAGCTCCTTTCCGGTTTTTACGAGGAGAACGGCAACCGTTTTCCGTCGCGCGCCGCCCTGCGGAAAGGGTATCACATCAGCGGCGTGACCGCCAGCCGTGTCCAGGCGGAACTGCTCCGGCGCGGGCTGGCCTACAACCTTCCGGGGAAAGGTCTTTTCGGGAATGTTCCCGACCGGAAGAAGAAAAAAGCGGACCCCTTCCTTCACCCGGCCCGGATCGACCGGATCGTGATTCTTTCTTCCGATACCAAGGTAAACTTCACCAATGATAATATCATGAAAGGGGTCCGGGAACGGAGCCGTGAACTCGGGATTCCCGTCCGGTTCCATTGCCGGGAAGTCGAAAACAAGATTCTGCATCTCAAGGAGAACGAAGGAATGATCGTCCCCTATTGGAGCATTGCGGAAATGTACACTCAAATGCTGGCCAACTGGCGCACCCGCGGGGTCATCTGCAACAATTATTTCGCGGAAACCTACTGTGTCCTGATCGACAATTATCACGGGATCTCGGGGCTTCTGGATGCGCTGGAATCCCGGAACTGCCGCCGGATTTTCTTCTGCACCAAGCATTTCGTGAATCTCGGAATGGCCAATTTGTCCGAGCGGACGTATGCGTTTCAGAACGAATGCGAGCGCCGTTCCCTGGAATACAGGATTCTGACCGACGGGAATCAGACGGAGCTCATGGATTTGGTGACGGGCGCGAAAACCCGCCCGGACGCCGTGATGTTCTCGTGCGACCGCGAAGCGGTCCGGTTCCGGGAAAAACTGCTGGGCAGCGGACTCCGGAAACTGCCGGTTGTCACGGGGTTCGACGGGATCAACATGAAGACCGGCTTTCCGCCGGAAGGGATTCTCACCTGGGCGGTGGATTATTCCCTCATGGGGCGTGCCGCCGTGGATGTGATGATGAACAACACCTTCCTCGACTGGGTCATGCCCGATGTCGTCCGCGTGAAAGGCTCCCTGCTGGACAATACGAAATCCTGAAAGCGGAATGACGCAGCAGGAAAAATTGTTTTCTTTTTCTTCTTATGAGATTCCTTATTTGCTTCACGAAAATCATTTGGTCTGACACAAATCAAGGTAGGTTCGTGACTCCGTCGCGAACTGTGGAGCTTCAGTTCGGCAGGGACTGCCGAACCTACCAGGAACGTCGCAATACACAACTTGCGTTGAACCCAATGGTACTTTTTGCTATCCTTAAGACAGCAAATCGGCATCAGTCGAACAAAGACGGCTGGAGCGGTTTTTCGTCGTCCGGCGGGGACACATTTTTCCGGTAGCCTTTGCGGGATTCCCGGACCAGCGGGTTGGATTTCGTGACCAGCGAGGGCTGTCCGGCTTCGGCGATCGCATTGTTTTCGAGATTCTCCAGGATGTCCTTCGCCCGGCTGATGACTTCCTGCGGAAGCCCGGCCAGCTTGGCGACATGGATTCCGTAGCTTTTGTCGGCGCCGCCCGGAACGATCTGGCGGAGGAAGATGATCTGGTCTCCGTATTCGCGGACGGCCACGTTGTAATTCTTGACGCCCCGGCGGGTGAGGGCCAGTTCGGTCAGTTCGTGGTAGTGTGTGGCGAACTGGGTGCGTGCGCGGCAGGAGGGATGATCCAGCAGGTATTCGGCGACGGCCCACGCGATGGAGAGGCCGTCGAACGTGCTGGTGCCGCGCCCGATTTCATCCAGGATGACGATGCTTTTCGAGGTGGCGTTGTTCAGGATGTTGGCGGTCTCGACCATCTCCACCATGAAGGTGCTCTGTCCGCGGGCGATGTCGTCGGACGCCCCCACGCGGGTGAAAATTTTGTCCGCGACACCGATCACGGCCGACGCGGCCGGGATGAAGGAGCCCATCTGCGCCATGATCGTGAGGAGGGCGGTCTGGCGGATGTAGGTGGACTTTCCGGCCATATTCGGGCCGGTGATGATCATCATGCGGTTCTCGTCGCCGTCGAGAAGGGTGTCGTTCGGGACGAAGCGCTCGTTTTGCATGGCGCAGTCGAGCACGGGATGGCGTCCCGCATGGATTTCCAGCACGTCGGAATCATTGACTTTCGGACGGCAGTAAGTGTAACGGGACGCGCAATCGGCGAAGGAGCAGAGGGCGTCGAGTTCCGCAAGCGAGGCGGCGGTGAGCTGAATTTGCGGAGTGAAGCTCCGGGCGAAGGTCCGCAGTTCGTCAAACAGCCGGACCTCCAGCGCGACAGCCTTGTCCTCGGCTCCGAGGATACGGCTTTCCATTTCCTTGAGCTCCGGAGTGATGAAGCGTTCGCAGTTGACGAGGGTCTGTTTACGGACATAATCGGAGGGCACGGACGCCAGGTGGCTTTTGGTGACCTCGATGAAGTATCCGAACACGCTGTTGTAGTTGACCTTGAGTGACTTGATGCCGCTGCGCTCCTGTTCCCGGGCCTGGAGTTCGGCCACCCACTTGCGCCCGTCGGTCGCGGCGGAACGGAAGACATCGAGTTCGGGGCTGTAGCCTTCGCGGATGACGCCGCCCTCGGCGGCGGAAACGGGCGGTTCGTCGGCGAGGGCGGAAAGAATTTTCGCGGTCAGTTCCGGCAGTTCGCAGATATTTTTGTGCAGCCGTTCGATCAGGGGGAGGTCGGAATGGGCCAGAAGAAGGCGGACGGCGGGGACCATTTCCATGCTGTTGGCCAGCGCGAGAAGGTCGCGGGGGTTCGCCGTGCCCACATTGAGGCGCGCCACGATGCGTTCGAGGTCGCGGATGGCGCCCATGGTCTCGCGGAGTTCGGCCAGCGTGAGCGGATCGTCCTTGAAGAGGCCGACCACGTCCTGGCGCTCGACGATGCGGTCGACGCTGCGGAGCGGTTTCAGGAGCCAGTCGCGGATCAGGCGGCTTCCCATCGGGGTGCTGGCGCGGTCGAGCACGTGGAGAAGCGTGTTGTCCTTCGAGGAGCCGTACATGGGATCGACGAGTTCAAGGTTGCGCTGGCAGACGGGATCGAGAAAGAGGTAATCTTCCCGGCTGTAGAACCCGAGGCCGGAGATGTGGCCCACGTTGTGGCGCAGGTTTTCGGACGCGTAGTAGAGCACGGCCCCGGCGGCGCGGACGGCGAACGGGCGGTTTTTCAGGCCGAAGCCGTCGAGGGTCATCACATGGAACTGGCGTTTGAGGAGCTCTTCGGTGTTTTCGATCGTGAAGACCCAGTCGTCCAGCGGGGTCCAGAGAACCGCTTCGCGGGTGAAGGGAAAGGCTTTTTCTTCTTCCCACTGTTTCATCAGGGCGGAGCTCAGGAGACATTCACGGGTCTGGAGACCGCAGAGCAGGGCTTCGAGTTCGGCCATGGCGGACAGTTCCGCGGTTCTGAATTCGCCCGTGCTGATGTCCAGCCAGGAAAAGCCGAAAGTGTCTTTTCCGGCGGCCATGGCGCAGAGAAAATTGTTTTTGCGCGGGTTCAGGACGGAGGTGTCGATCACGGTTCCCGGCGTGATGACGCGGGTGATGCCGCGCTGGACGATCCCCTTGGCGAGGGCGGGGTCTTCGGTCTGTTCCGCGATGGCCACCTTCATGCCGGCGTCCAGCAGCCTGGGCAGATAGTTGTCGATCGCATGATAGGGAATGCCGCACATGGGATATCCGGCGCGTTTCGTCAGGGCGATTTCGAGGATCGGACTGGCTTTCCGGGCGTCCTCGTAGAACATTTCGTAGAAGTCGCCCAGACGGAAAAGGAGAATGGAATCGGGCGGGGCTTCCGCCTTGACCTGGAGATATTGTTTCATCATGGGAGTGAGGTTTGCGTCCGGCATAAGCGTCTTTCCATCAGGGGTAAGGGGTTTCACGGAGAAGGGTCTGTATTTTCGCGACGATGGAGTCCACGTTCATTCCGAATTTTTCCCGCAGCTTTGGGAGAGTCCCGTGCGGGATGATCCGGTCGGATGGCCATGCGAAATGGTGCACTCCATGATGTTTTTCATTGACGAGGAGCCGGTCGGCGATTGAGTCGAGGCCGCCGCCCGCGAGATTGTCTTCGAGCGTGAAGACGGGCAGGGTTCCGGCGTCCGCCTTCAGCGCCGCTTCGTCGAAAGGCTTCAGGAAGCGCGCGTTGACCACCTTGCAGGAGAGGCCGTGTTCCTTTTCCAGCCGGAGAGCGGCTTCCAGCGCGGTTTTTGCTTCATGTCCGGCCGCCCAGAGGACAAGGTCGGAGCCGGGGCGGAGGACTTCCGATTTTCCCGTTTCAACGGGGAGGACCGGGAGGCTTTCCTGGCAGGAGGAGCCGCGGGGATAGCGGATCATGACCGGCGCTTTCCATCCGCAGGCGTATTCGAACATGGCTTTGAGTTCGTGTTCGTTTTTGGGAGCCAGGATGGTCAGGTTCGGCATTTCGAGCGCAAAGGTTTCGTCGTAGATGCCGTGATGGGTGGGGCCGTCCTCCACCACTCCGGCACGGTCGATGCAGAGGATCACGGGGAGATTCTGAAGGCAGATGTCGTGAAAAAGGCTGTCCAGGGCGCGCTGGAAAAAAGTTCCGTAGATGGCCACGACCGGATGCCCTCCGTTGGCGGCGATGCCCGCCGCGAAGGTCAGCGCGTGCCCCTCGGCGATGCCGACGTCGTAAAAGCGCTCCGGGAATTTTTCCGCGAATTTTTTCATGCCGGTGCCGCAGGCCATGGCCGCGGTGATGCCGATCACGGCGGGATCTTTTTCGGCCAGCGCGCAGAGGGCGTCTCCGAAGGCGGAGGAAAAATGCACCGGACTGGATTTCTTCCGGCATTGCCCGGTCTGGGGGTTGAAGCTGGAGATGCCGTGGAACTTTTCCGGGAATTCGATCGCGTATTCGCAGCCGGAACCTTTTTCCGTGATGACATGAACGATGACCGGCCGGTTGAAATCCCGGATCCGCTCGAAGGTCTGGATCAGTTCGCTCAGCTTGTGCCCGTTGACGGGGCCGATGTAGCGCAGTCCGAGCTCCTCGAAGAACACGCCGGGGACGAACAGGCTTTTCGCCGCGCCTTCGAGCTTCTGGATTCCGCCGATGATGCCTTCGCCGCTGGGAAGACGGTTGACCGCCATTTTGGCGAAAGCCTTGAAACGGTTGTAGCTGCGGCCGGTGATGATCCGGTTCAGATAATTCGGGATCGCCCCGACGGATTTGGAGATGGACATCTTGTTGTCGTTGACCACGATGATGAGATTTTTACAGCTGGAGCGCACGTTGTTGAGCGCCTCCATCGAAAGGCCGTTGATCAGGGAGCCGTCTCCGACCACGGCAACGACATGCCCGCTTTCATGGCGGTTTTCCCGTGCGGCGGCCAGTCCCAGCGCGGCGGAGATCGCATTGCCGGCGTGTCCGCCGATGAAGGAATCGTATTCGGATTCCTCGGGGAGGGGAAAGCCGGAGATTCCGTCGTCCAGGCGGAGCGTGTGGAAATGCTCCCGTCTTCCGGTCAGGAGCTTGTGGGCGTAGCTCTGGTGTCCGACGTCCCAGACGATCTGGTCGGACGGCATGCGAAACACCCGGTGAAGCGCCACCGTCAGTTCGATGACGCCGAGATTCGGAGCAAGATGCCCGCCGTTGCGGGAGACGGTTCGGACGATTTCCTCCCGCAGTTCCGAGCAGAGCGCGACCAGTTGTTGTGAGTTCAGTATTTTCAAATCTTCGGGGGAATGAATTCCGTCGAGGAGCTTGTTGTCCGGCATGCGATCGTTGTTCTCCTTCCTGCAAAAAAAACTTGTGGAAATGTAACCGGTGAGAGGCAAAATATCAAGATTTTTTCGCCGGATTTTATAAAAACAACCGTTTTTTGCCGGAAAAGTCGTTTTTTTTGATGAAATCAATTTGCCGTCCCTGTTTTATATGCTATATTCTGAAATGGTTTTATGGAGCTTTCCGACATGTAACCCGGGAAATCACTGCGGAAATAAGGATGCTTGAATCATGAGCGAAAATACACCCAATGACAGTAACGGCGGCGCCAACGATCCGCTGAAGTTGAGAAATACGGATACCGCGACACTGAAACGAATCCCCGTGACGAATCCGGCCCTGGCCTCTTCCGCGGCAAAAAAAACCATCAAGCTCAAGCCGCTGGCCCCCCGGAGCACTCCGGAGGCCTCGGAAGATCCCTCGCTGACGGAAACCGTTCCTCTCGGGCAGTCCGCGCCGCCTCCGGTGAAACCCGCTTCCCCCTCCGCGCCGGTCCCGGCTCCGACCATTCTTCTGACCCGTGCGCCGAAACCCGCGCCCGCCTCCACTCCGCAGTTTATGTCGACGGCGACCGCCCCCGTGTCTCATGTCGCCAAGCCGGCTCCGGTGGTTCCCGTCCCGGCCTCTTCTCTGGGCGTGAATGAAGCCGGACCCAAGGTGGAAAAGAGGGAAGGGGACAATCTTACTGCGGCACCCACCGCTTCCCAGCCTATGGAAAAAGTGAAGATCAAGCCGTCCATTTTTGTCAAGCCGGCATCTCCGGTGCCTCCGATTTCTCCGTCGGTGCCTCCGGCTGCGGCCGTGGCTCCGGCCGCTCCGGCCGTTCCTCAGACTCCGAAATACGTGTCTACGGCGACGGGCGCGATATCGCCTATCAAGCCGGGAGAAGGTTCGGCGCCCATGGGAGGAGCGCAGCCCCCGAAATACGTTTCCACGGCGACGGGCGCGATACCGCCCATCAAGCCGGGCGAAGGGACTCCCGGCGGAGCGCAGCCCCCGAAATACGTTTCCACGGCGACGGGTGCGATATCGCCCATCAAGCCGGGCGAAGGGACTCCCGGCGGAGCGCAGCCCCCGAAATATGTGTCCACGGCGACAGGTGCGATTCCAGCCGTCAAACCCGGAGGAGTTCCCGGCGGCGGAGCCCAGCCTCCGAAATACGTGTCCACCGCGACGGGTGCGATGCCTGCCATAAAGCCGAACGAACCTCCGGCGGAAAATGCCGTTGGAGTTCAGCCTCCGCAAGTATCTACCGCAACAACCGCGGTGCCAAGGCCGGCCGGGGCGTGATCCACTTCATCGGCCTGTTCTCCGACGGCAACGTGCACAGCCACATCGACCACCTCAAGGCGATGGTGCTGCGCGCGAAGGAGGAGGGCGTGCCCACGGTACGCATCCACGCCCTGCTCGACGGCCGC